>NC_019966.1:5171932-5818424 GCF_000328565.1 Mycobacterium sp. JS623
GTGCTGGTGTGTGGGAAGTCGTGGTTGTCGAACGCATAGGCTTCGATATCCCAGGGTAGGTCCTCGAGCATGATCGCCTTCGCCAGGTAGACCTTGCCGGTGGTATTGCGGTCGTCGCTGTCGGCGCCGTTGCCGAAAAAGGTGTAGTCGCCTACGCACCAGGCCGCACCGGATCGGGTCTGTGCCAGGCGCCGCATGCCGCGGGGGTCCATGACCAGTTCGCAGTTGAGGTCGATGCGGGCCGTGGCGATGGCCCGGCCGAGAGCGCGGAACGTGTCCTCAGGATCGTTGGAGGCGTCAAGGACGTAAATCTCGCGGGGTCGCCGACGCAGCGCCTCGATGAGGCCCAGGTTGTCGTAGTGCCCGCCGTCAGTGATGTACAGGAACCGGTCGTACAGCGAGGCTTTGCCCATGGCCTCTCTGATCAGACTGAACATGCCGGGTTTCTTGAAGACGGCCCGGCCCCGCATCCACGCCTGTCGCCAGAACAGAAATTTGACCGCGGGATAGTCACGTGGTGACGGATCGTCGCGGTCGGGATCGGCGAACTGGTCAAGCAATTCCCTTGTGCGCTTGGGGATCTTGATCCAGCCGTCGCGCTCGACTTCAGGAAGCCCGTTCCAGATGACAGCGGCCTCCTCGAATCGGCCGAGTGCGAGGAGGCGCTTGAGCACGTCGGACTCATCGATCCAGATCGGGTTCGGCAGCCACACCCCAAGGCGGGCGTTGCCCAGCGCCAGCACCGCGCGGTATGGACCGACCCGCACGTTTTCGCGGCCGGCCAGTGGCGAGAAAGCCGCCGCACTGATCGCGACGGCCGCGGGAATCGTTGCGTCGCGGTAAAACTCGTCGGCAGCGAATTCGTAGACCGAACTGGCGCGCCGCGCAGCGCCCTCCGGGAGCAGCCTGTCGGTCAGGCCCATTCGGTGATGCCCGAAGATAAACGGGGTGCAACCGCGTTTCGACGGCACGATCTCGCGGTCCGACACATTGGCCACCGCGCAGGCCACCAGTCGCGGGCCGCCGTCGCGCGGAGTTGCCTGAGAAAACCGCAGCGGTTTCTTGTAGTCGAGCTTGTCGATAAATATTTCGGTTCGGTGCACGAAGAAAGCCTCGGAGATCCTTTCCCGGAAGAAGTGGTGCATCGAGGTTCGGTTGGCGTCGGTGAGCAGGCGCGCGAGGATCAGCAGGACGGTGAGCTTCGCGCCGGTCACCCAGTCGGCGATCATCCCGTCGTCATTGCGTGCCGGGCTACCGATGTCGTCGATGAGCCGGGTAACCGTGTGAAGGAAAAAGATCACACCGACCACCGCGATCACAGTGACCGCGGTATACGGCACCACGGGGTCTTTCACTTTCCCCCACACCTTGCCCAGAAAGGTGCCCATCGGTCCGCGCTCGACGGCTTTGACCGTCGACGATCCCTTCGCCGAAGCCAGGACCGCAAGGATGGAGCTCACGACCGCGGCCACCGAGACAGAACCCACGGTCAGTGCCGACTGAGTGCTGACGTCGCGGGTCGCACTGACGCCGCATGCAGACGTGTGGGTCGCCAGCACCGCGTTGCACACCGCCGTCGGTAGGAACCCGACTTGGTGCAGCAGCCCGGCGTACACGGACCCGCTTTTGGCCGTGTACTCGCTCAGTGATTCCACGACCCACGGCACCCCCAACACCAAGGCGGTCAGGATGGCTCCCAGGCCGATCAGCCACGGGGTGGGGACCCGCAGCAGGGGCCGCCATCTGGGCGGCACGTTGAAGAAGCGGTCAATGGCCTTCTCGACCACGAAAAGCGCCACCCCGACAGCCGGTATGACCCAAACGTGAAGGGCCCATGTCCACTCTGACGCCCACGGCGCCCCCATTCCGGCGCTGACGTTGCTGGCGTCCCACGGGTGCAATCGACCCGACGCGAGATACAGCCACGCCAGCAGCCAAGACACGCTGCCGATAACCACCGCCACCAGAAGCAGATTCACCGCGATACCGAACGTCAACGACAACATGGCGTTTATCAGCGCACCCGTAGAGTCCAGCACGTACTTGGTGTTTCGGCGCAACCATTGAACTTCTGGACTGTCGGGCGCGTAGGGAGGCATCGATTCCGGTTTGAGTTTCCAATCCTGATCGGTGGGTGATCCGTCCGAGGTGTTCCAGCGCAGAACGTGATAGGCGGCCGCGATATAGCCGCCGCCGCTAACACCCACTACCGCAGAGGCTTTCGGGTAGATCCCGGCCGACTGCAGCTGCTGCAGACCGCCCAGGCTGAAGGCAGAGGCGCGGATGCCGCCACCGGAACAGCAGATCACCACGTCGTCAGCTCTGTCGGGATCCGGGGTAGCCAGCGGCGGTCTGCTCTTCTTCTCGGTGTCTGCCTTTCGGTCGTCATCCTGATGGTCGTCGCGAAGTAGCAACGGCAGCAGCACGGCGGCCAACCCGGCCGCACTGGCAGTGATCACGACGAAGCTGTACCACGGGAACCCCGCCCGGCCGGGACCGCCGCCAGCGAACGCCTGATGCCATGTCAACCAAAACCAGGCACTGTCTGGGGATTTCACATTCAGCAACCACCACAGCCGCACGTTTTCCCAGACGTCGCCGAGCGCGCCGAGCAACACCAGCGCGACGCCGACGCGGCTGATCCGAATCCATATCGGGGCCGCCCGGCGTGATCGCAGCAGTCCGGCCGCGCGATAGGCCACGAACACCCGTGTCACGATGAAAGCGAGGTCGACCGCCAGCGAAAGCCGCCCTGGCACCACCGGCGCCAGATCCGCCTCGGAATGTAGTCGTCCGAGTGCGTTCAAACACAACGGAACCTGCAGCAGGAACAGCGCACTCATCAATGCCACCGTGCGCGTCAACTCGCGGCTTCTGCCCCTGCGCACGACCACCGAGGCCTTGAGGCGGTAGCCATCCCCCGCACGGTAAGCTTGCTTTTCGTATCCGGCCGATGACGCCATGGCCCCCTCCGATCCCCGAGGATTAACGTTAGCTGGCTTCCCTACTGTCGGTGCCGGTTCGCTGAATCGACGCGGCCAGCGCCGCGAGCACCCGTTGCGTCTTGCTTTCGGCGTTGGTGTCGAGCTCAAGCTTGAGCTCGGCGATAGCGCTCAGCAGGTTCTGTTGGGCCTGTTCGGTGCGCGCCCCGTAGTGCGCCGCTGTCTCATCGTCTTCGGGTTTGACCCGGACGGACCTTTCGAGGAAGTCGAGGTCGGCGACGGCCCACCGTTCGGCGTCCACGTTGTTCACACCGCCCATCGTGAGGTCCTGCCACTTGGTGGAGTCGATGGGTCCAAGGGCCACCAGTTGGCCGACTTCGACAGCGATGTGGGCGCCGTCCCGAACGAGGCGGCGCTGCTGGGGGCCAAAGATCTGATCGAAACGGCTGTCGTGCACCGCTTCTGACAGCGAAGCCTGCTCATGGCTGGCTTCCGCGGAAGCAGCCACCACGTGGCGGTCGCCTGACCAGTCACCTTCGATGCGGTACTTCAAAGGCGGTTCGGTAAACGGATCGGCCCACGGCGGCGTCAGGTGTGCGGAGTCGACGGGCCGCAGCTTGGCCGTCGAATCGTCGTCTTCCCCGCTTCTGACCCGCAGAATGATTCCGCGGGACAGCAGGTTCAGCTTCCCGGCCACGATGCCGCTGCGGTCTTCGGCGAACCAGACCACCCGTTTGGTCGCCGGGCTCGGGTCGCCGAGGGCGGCGAGTGCGTCGCCTACATTGCCCCCGATATTGGCTTTGATTTCAATGGGATACAGCACTTCGATGCTCCCTTCCGAGGATGCCCGTGCCCGCCGCGCCCTTCGACACGACACCATCGTTGGCCTCCCCCACCCGTGGTAGGCAAATCATGGCCGTCACAGGGGCCGGCGACATGCGTAGACCTCTACCTGTTTTCGACGAAAACGAGCACATGGGATATCGCAGCGATGTGATACACCGCTGAAGCGACTCCGCACGCGCACAGACGTTTTCGTCCTGCCGTCGCCGCACACCACGATGACGACATCGAGCCGCGTCAGAGACCAGGAGCCCCACGCTGAGAAAATTCGAGTAGTTGCATACTCACATGGTTGGCCCAATTGCGCCTTACGGTTCGTCTCGGGATGACTGCACATCCGCGGTCCGCACACCGCGCGCAGACGCGCAGTGTGCGGACGGCGATACGCGGTCGCCCAACCACCAGCGAACAGCATAATTTCGGGGAGGATGAATCATGGCTCTCGAACCGGGCGACCACATCTGGTATTACGACGGTCAGGGGAACGACAACGCGATACCGGGCGAACAAACCTCAACAGACAAGAACGTCCCGCGCACGCAGTGGTTCCCGAACGCCAATCCCAACGATCCAAACGACTACGGGGACAACGGAACACACATCTTCAACTTCGTGGTCTACGACGGTGTGTTGCGCAGGGGCCAGCCCCACCTGCGGCACGGCGCAGGGTCCTACGCGTGGCTGAACAACAACCCCGGCAACCTGACCGGCGTACCCGGCGGCGCCGATTTCGGCCAATTCACGGATAAGTTCAACTGGCACAACTTCTTGATCTTCCCCGACCACGACACCGGATTCGCCGCGATCGCCGCGTTCCTGCATCAGGGACCGTACCCGTCGTTGTCGATCCTGGATGCGTTTCGCAAGTACGCGCCCGGCGGTGACGGCCCCAACAGCCCCGAGCAGTACGCCGCCGACGTCGCCGCCGCGGCGGGAGTCAGCACCGACACGCTCGTCGGCGATCTCACCGACGACCAGATGGCCGAAATGCAGAACAAGATCGAGCAGATCGAGGGATCGGTGCCCGGCGATGAGCTCAGCATCGACGATGACGCTGTCCCGCAGGTGATTCGGGATCTCGTCAACGGTTAGCAGCACCCACCCACGCGGATCGTTGCGGTCTGCTCAACGGCCGCAACGATCCGCCACCGAGAGTAGGTCCCATGTCTTCAGACCCCGACAGCGTGATCGCGGCACTGAGCGCGGTAGGAGTGGATTTCAGTATCGACAGGGCCGACATCGTCGACTTCCTGGGCAACGAGTTCACCTCCTATCCGTCCATCGCGGCTGCCTTGCTGGCGCTGCTGACCCCTCGGGGTCTGCGACAACCGGTGTTCATCGACGTGATCGACTTCAACTACGAAAACTCCCCCGGCAACCCATCACCGCGCCGCGTCGAGGAGGTCGACACGGCAGTGCTGCAGCAGGCTGTGCTCGACGGCTTCAACAACCGCTACGGCGAGCAGAACAGCGACTTCGAGCAATTGCTGGGCGCTGGGCAAGGCGGGCAACAGGGCCAACCAGAGCCTACCGGAGCCACCCGCGATCTCACCATGGCCACCTTCGGCGACGCCGTGCGCGGCAACGACATTGTGCTGGTGCATTTTTCGGCCACGTGGGCCGGCCCCAGCCGCGCGTTCGCGCCCATTTTCGTCGCGTCGTCGCAGAGCCACCCAGACGTGTTACACGGCAAAGTCGACATCGATGCGCAGGATCAGCTGGCCTCGGCCGCGCAGATCCGCACCGTTCCGACGGTGATGGCGTTCAAGAAACGCCGGTTGATCTTCAACCGCGCGGGTGGTTTGTCCGCCCAGCAGTTGGAGGACTTGGTGGTTCAGGCGAAAAGTTTCGACGTCGATGCCGCCGTCGCGGCTGCGGCCGGTCCCTAAACGCGCACCCGCGCACCCCTACTGCGCCGGTGGAAGTGCCGGGGGCACTTGGCATATCCAGGCGATGGCCTGCATCCCCTGACGAGTCAAGGTTTGGTCGTTGAAGCTGGCATCCAACGTGCTGAACGGGCCGAGGCTGGCAGCATCGGTCGACAGCATCTGCCGGTCGCTGTCGGTCCACGCCGCGGTGATCGCCAGGTTGCGGATGACCACCATCCCGGTGGTGATCAGCGGCACCGCCGCCGCTGGGTTGCCGCCGTCGCCGCTGGCGATCTGGGCCCTGCCGAACCCGGGCACCGACCAGTTGCCGGTGCTGACGAACACTTCGTCCCACCACGGTCGATCAAAGCTGACGATGCAGTAGTCGAACGCCACGCTGAACCCCGGTGGTTTGGGCGGCGGCCCCACCGGCCCGATGAGCGCGCCAAGTCCCGGCGGTGTCGGCAGCAGCGCGACCATGCTCTCAGAGCCGGTCACCGCCCCCAGCGGCATCGTGGCGAAGCCCGGCGCTGCATCGGGGCCCGCGAGCGTGGGGTTCGCCGCCCGTGGTTCGAGCGCGAGGTGTACGTCGAGTTCCGGCACCGGCAGCGGAGTTCCCGCCGCGGCGGGCGCGGTGTCCTTGCCGGTGATGCGGTGGGTTTCCCACACGTCGGCGCCAGCCTGATACCAGTTCGGCGGCGCCATTCCCGTGGCGTACAAGGTATCTGCCACCCCGGTCGGGTCGACCGTGGGACCCGCCGGGGTGGCTCCGGCGACCTCGGGCAGAGCGTTGAGGTCAAGCGCCTCACCGGCGGCGGCCTTTCGCGCCTCGAACGCCGCCTTGTCCTGATCGGTCGGCGAGGTGCATACGCTTTGGGTGACGACGCTGCGATACCAGCGCGACAGCCGGCTGCCCTGTTGTTTGACATACCAGCCCGCTTTCAGGGCATTCATCGCGGGCAGTTGATCGGCCAGCTGAGAAGCCCGCTGATGGCTAAGCAGCTGCTGTTGTGCATCAGAGCCGCCGACGCCGAACTCACCGGCAGTCAACGGGATTCCCAGCCCGTCGAGGACAAGAAGCACGCTGCCGGGTGTCGCGCCACCCGCACCGGGCAACTTGTCCTGGAAGAATTGATGCAAGACGGTGGAAAGCTGATCAAGCGTCATCGCCATGGAAAACACCCTCTTTCGTTTAACCACTTACGGTTGCCGCTGCGACGGCGAATGGTTCTCACTGCTCTTTGTCGAGAACCATGTACGTGACGTTTGTTCCGTCGTCGAGCTGGCTACGCAGGAACGTCTCACGGGCGATCGGTGACGGAGTGAACACAGAGATCAGCACCCGATCAGAAGCCCCCCGAACTTGAGGACCTTGGGGGCGATCTCGGCGCCGCCCTCGATCAGCAAGTGCTCGAGCTTGGTCAGCGACACTTCGGTGAGCAGCTCACCGACTAGCTCACCGACATGACTGTCGTCGGGCACATTGTCGATCGCCACGTAATACCCCGAGTCGCGTTTGGGGCTCACGGTCACCGTCGCCGAGTCGAGGATCTTATGCCCGGCCGGCGCTTCCGACGGAATCGGGATCAGCGTCCCGTCGGGAGCGGATTCGAACCGATCCGGCTGGTCGGGCACCGTCGGTGCCGCATCCCGGTCTTGGGCCCCTTCGGCGAAGCCCTGTTGGTAGACGTCGAGCAGGTCGGCGTTGAGCGGGCCGGGGTTGGGCGCATCCGGGTCGGTGAAGCCGTCGACATAACCGGCGTCGAACGCTTGCGCCTTATCGGGATCATCGGTGAACGGGTTGAAGGTGGCCATGGTGAAACTCCTTCTGGGATAAGGCCGTAACCGCTCATGCCGGCGGCATGACCGGAGGTACTTGGCAAATCCAGGCCAGGGCCTGCATACCGGGGCGGCTGAGCGTTTGACCGTCGAAGGCTGCGCCCAGCGTGGAGAACGGGCCAAGGCTGACGGCGCCATCCGCGAGCGCCAGCTGATCGCGATCGGTCCAGTTGGCGGCGATGCTCAGGTTGCGCACCACGACCATCCCGGTCGTGATCGCCGGAACAGCCAACGCCGGGCTGGCCGCGCTGCCGCTGGCGATCTGGGCTTTGGCGAATCCGGACACCGACCACGTTGGGGTGGTCAGAAACACGGCGTCCCACCACGGTCTGTCAAAACTCACCACGCAGTATTCGAAGGTGACGTCGAAACCGGTTGTGGTGGGCGGCGATACGGGGCGGCCCGATCCGATCAGTGCCAGCAGTGCGCCGGTGGGCACCACGTCGCCTTCTTTGGCCGCGATGTCCAAGACGGTTCCGGTGGCTGGTGACTGCAATTCGGTGTCCACCTTGTCGGTCGCCACCTCGACGATCGGATCACCTGCTTGCACTTGGTCCCCCAGCTTCTTCAGCCAGGCGGTCACGGTGGCCGGAGTGTTCGAGTCGGCAATAGGTGGCATGGTGAATGCGGTGGGCGGGGGCCCCTCACCCGGCGCAGGGGCGTTGGCACTCGGCGTGGCTGTGCGCAGATGGATCTCGGGTACAGGCAACGGTCCGGTCGGGGTTGTCGCCGAATCCTGGGCAGTGATGTGGTGTGTCTCCCAGCCCGCCGCTTGCGGCTCGAACCAGTCCGACGGCGCCATACTCGTCGCGTAAAAGGTGGCCTGCACACCGGTCGGATCAACCGAGCCGCCGGCTGGCGTGACCCCACCGACCTCCACGAGTTGGTTGAGGTCCAGTTGTTCCAGCGCCGCCGCCTTGCGCTTCTCGAACGTGGCGATGTCTTGCACCGACGTTGAGGTGCACACGCTTTCACCGACCACCGTGTGATACCACCGCGACAGCCGGGCGCCCGTCTGGGACTGATACCAGCCGTTGGCCAACCCGTTGGCCGCGGGAAGCTGATCAGCCAATTGGGCCGCACGCTGATGGGCGATCAGCTGTTGTTGTGCGGGCGCCGCGCCAACACCGAAATCCGCCGGGCTCAGCGGAGCCCCGAACGTGTCGAACACCAGCAGGGCGCTTCCCGGTGTATCCCCCAGCGGCCCAGGAAGTTTAGCCACGAAGAACTGGTGTACCGCGGCGGCGAGTTGATCGACGGTGACGGCCATCAGCCACCTCCTGGTGTGTGTGGGTTGAGGGCCGCAGCAGCGGCCCTCAACCGTCGACCCTCGCCGCTGACCAGTTCGTTGTCAGCTGACATCGGATGTCCCATCCCTCACGCAGGCGGCGCCGCAAGCGCCGGGTCGTCCTTGGGCGGGCTGGCCGGCAGTACCTCAGACAGCCAGGCGACGATCTGGGCGCCCTTCACGGTGAGCGTGGACCCGTCGAAGTGGGCCTTGTAGTCGTTGGAGAAGCTGTTCCCCGCCTCGTCCTGATACCCACCGGAAAAACCGCTTTCACTGTGCGAGGCACCGGCATCCAGGCAGATGGGACCGAAGACGGGCACTTCGACACCGCCACTGACGGTGCTCGAATGCTCCTCCTGGCTGAAGTCGTGCTTGGAGTAGTAGGTGCTCAGTGTCTCCCCGTCGCTGCCCCAGTCCTCGGCGCTGATGCTGACGTTGCGGATGACCAGGAAGTGCGTCGGAAACATCGGCAGGAGCTGCTTTTCGGAGCCCACCTGATCGTCGATGGTGCCGGTGCTGATCACGCCGGCCTTCTCGCCGACCAGATGCCAGTTCTGCAACCGGAACAGGTCGCTCATCAGCCACGGGCGCGCGATCTCGCACAGCCCGTACTGCAGGCTGACGCTAAGGTTCTTCGCGTCGTTGCGAAAGCTCGAGCCGTCGCTGCCGGTCGTTGTGGACGCCGAGTGGCTGTTGCTGTCGGCCTCGGAGTAGGAACCGTTGAAGCCGAAGCCGAATACGCTGATACCGGCGTCACCGGAGGTCGCCTCCGACTGCCCTGCCCAGTTACCGGTATTGAGGTTGTAGCCGTGGCTGTCGAAATGGCTGCTGTAGTCGTCCTGGTTGAGAGTCATTGTGGTCCAGCCCGATTCGTCGCTCTCCAGTGCCGCCCAGTCGCTGGGTAACACGTAGGAGAACGGCTGCGCGGCACCGCCAACACCGATCACCGGGATATTCCAGGCATCGTAGAGCGCCCGGGCATCCATGATCGCTCCCTGCTCCAGCGGCACACCCATGCTTTCCCGGGTCGCCAGCGCCGCCTCGATCTCCTCGGCGCCCTGGCTGCGCCAGCGATCCCGCGCCTGCTTGACCAACACTTCGTCCGGGCGCAGCAGCAGTCCCGCCGAATCAGCCGTCAAGGGGTTGGCGAGCAGCTGGTTGCTCTTGACGGTGAAAGCCGCCTGCGCAGCAGCGAAGTCGGCCTGATTCTTCTGATACGTCTTGTACGCCGGTGTTTCGTTGTTGTTCTCGTCGTAGAGCACCTTCGTGGCGGCATCCAGACGCGCTTTGTCGGCATCAGAGCGCGGCGGCGCGGCTTCGGCCTCCATCGCCTGCAGGATCTCGTGGTAGGCGAAGTCGAGATGGCGGCCGCCGCCGCTGTAGGTTTCCAGCGTGCCGTCGTTGGTGACGACCAGCATGGTGTTGACCAGCTGCTCGGTCTTGAACGCCGCGTTGATCGCGCGCCTGGTGTTCGCCTGGGCGGCGGCCTTGGCCTGTGCCTCGGCAGCTGCCGCCGCCGGATCGCCGGGCGGGGGCTGCGGCCCCGGGATGGTCTGGGCCGGTGATCCACCGATCGGACTCCATGGGAACGCGAAGTCTTTCGGTGAGATCATCTGGCCCACGGTCAATGTCGAGTACACAAACCCCTGGGTGGCCTTGCCATCGGTGCGGGTCGGCGTGCTCTGTTTGATATAGCTGAGAACCTGAGTCAAAACATTGGCCGCAAGTGCGCGCGGTTCATTGTCGAGTGGCATTGGAACTCCCCTTGTGTTTTGCGTCGGATGGTGGACAGCTCGGCCGGTGTCGAATGTCGGCCGATGATCAGGGCCCCCCGGGCGGCATGAGGTCGGGGCGACCAGGATCTCCGAAGTCGCCGCGCAGGATCTGGTCGAAGGGCAGCTCGATCAACCGGCTGCGTTCGTCGTCGCCGGCGTTGCCCCAGTTCTCAAACATGCCGCCGGTCAACGTGATCCAGCCCCAGCGTGAATCGAACTGCAAGACGTTGCCCTGGGGGAAGTCGATGAGGAATCCGCGGTGGTATGGGTGGATGTTGTTGGTGAACGCGCTGGCCAGTCCCGCCTCACCCAAGGACATCAGGTGGTCGTAGTGAGGCTGAACGATGGACTGCTGCTCGTTGCGAAGCAGCGCCTGATTACCTTGCGCGATGCGCGCAGGGTCACCGGAGGTGATGTCACGCCATGCGTCGGCGTATGACAGTGCCGGCGCGACAGCAACAAAGCCCTCGGTGCCGTCAGCGTTATACGACGGATAGGTCTGGAACTGGTCGTGCAGCCCGGCGAGCTCGACGATGTCCGCGCCGTCGAGGAATGCCTCGTGCTGCCAGGCCAGGTCGAAGAAGATATCGCGGCCGGCGGCGATCATCACCGAGGTCGGCACGTCACCGATGCCGAGGTCCAAACCGCCCACTACCGCGCCGCCGGCCATATGCCCCAGCCCCGCCCACAAGAAGATGCTGGGCTCAGCAAGGGCCACGTCTCGGTAGTAGGCGTAGACGTCGATGACCCGGGCGCGGTTGGCCGCCCAGCCCGCCGCGGGATCCCAGTCGGAATGATCGCCGTCGTGAGCCTTCGCCAGCGCGATGTTGGTGTAATGCGATTTCTGATCGCTGTACCGCAGTTGCGGATCTTCGGGACTCATCGCGGACCTGCTCCCCCGTCGCCGTTCGCTGTGAAACACTGTGCGCGTGCGTAATTAGGTGTCGAAGCCAGCGCTAGAGGAACTCTCGCCTTCTGCTGCGCGCTGTGACTTAGTCACGGGATGAACGCTAACGGCGCGAGGCTGCGGTGATACACGTAGCCGAGTACTCGATTATTCAAAGACTTCCTACTTGCTCGAAGCTCGGCGCACCCCCACAGACATTCGAGTAGCCGTCTACTCACGTGTGCCGGCACGTCACGGGGCACAGTCGGTACTGCCGTTGCGCGCAGCGGTGAAATGTCGAGGACCCCAAGGGATCGAGGTCGCGATGCCGATAACGATTGACGAGCTCAGCGCTGCCATCCATGGCTTCTTCGCGCAGAAGATCGGCGGCGCCGGCGGCGATACGCCCGGAAGCATCGTCGTAGTCTTCGACGGGCTCGGAACCACGCTCAGCGCCAAGGAGTTCGGTGTCGGCGGAAGCACCGGCCAGCAGCAACTTCTGGCCCACCAGCGCGCCGCGCAATTGGCAGACCAGTTGCCGGGCGCCACCAGTCTCAGCAAGGGCTGGTATCTGCCTCGTACCGGTGCCCGGCTGTCGCAGTGGTACAAAGCGGCGCTGACCGCGAGCGTCGCCAGATTCGACACCGATGACGCCAAGCAGGCGTTCGAGCGCCTCAAGGCCGGCGCATTGGAAATGCTGGACCTCAACCAACTCGTTTTGGTCGGCGGCCCTACTCCGGGCGGCGCGGGCGTCAATCCGACTGGCGTCGTTGACGATATCTTTGCCACAAGCATGGCCCCACCGGATTGGTTTCTGCCGGATTCCGACTCTTGGCAACAGTGCAGCTTCGACGGCAGCCAGCCGGCGCCGCCGGCCCCGACACCGGTTCCCGTTCCGGTGTTCGACGCTCAAGTGTTGGTGACGATGCCAGACGAGCCGGGACTACACCCGGGCCCGGTGAGCTTCTTCCGGCAGGCTGGTGAGACGGTCTCCGAGGGTGATCCGTTGGCCAGCGTCCACTACTTCTCCGACGAGCAGCCTGATCAGATGGTCGGAAACACGCTTCTCGCACCGGCTTCGGGCACCTTGCTGGAAGCCTCCACCGCAGACGGCGACACCGTGCAGGCCGGCGATCAGCTCGCCGTCATCGGCGTACGCCGAAGGGCCGCCGAGAGATCTGCACAAAACGTTGTGAACATGCCCAACATCGTCAAACCGTCATTCACCAGCAGCGTGAACGAATGGCACAAAGCAGTGGGGGACACCGTCGCCGTAGACGAACCACTGGTCGGCATCAGGTTCTTCAACACCACCACCGACGAAGTGTTGATCTCCGAAATCCGTTCTCCGGTGCCCGGCGTGCTGATCGAGATCGACAAAGTCGTCGGAGAAGCGGTCGAACCCGGAACGCAACTCGCCATCGTCGCGGACACGCTCACCGGCGAAACATCCACCCTCACCGGCTACAGCGTTGGATTTGACTACTGCATAGTCAATTTCGATCGGCCATGGTGGGACGAGGTGTTCCTCACGTCGCCTGATTGGTCGATGCCCGGTTTTCAGCGCGGCCAGATCGCCAGCGGAAGTGCCGCGAACACCGCTTCAACAGCCATCACGCTGATCACTGTGGGCATGGTGGTGTTGCGCAACCTCAAGATCACAGCCCGCTGGACCGATGAGGAACGCGATCAACTCACCAGCGGTGCACTGAATCTCGGACCTTTCAGTCTCACCGGCGCGGATGTGAACAACCAGACCCTCACGCGGGCCGGCATGCAAACTCTCGCCTGGATCTGTCAGGTTCCGCCGATCCTCCCACCGAGCTGATCGGCGAATCCTTTGTCGCGAGCGGGAGATCGGCTCACTGCCCGCCAGCCTCGCGCCTCGCTTCGGACAACAGTTGACAGACCGTCAAGGCCATTTCAATATCAGCGATGCCCTCCGACATTCTGAATTCGTCGAACGCCTGGTCTGCTGCCCGCTGCAGCGGCTCCAGCGCGGCTGCCCTCGTTGCCTGATCGGCCTGGGCCAGATGTGCTAGTTCGACCGCGTAGGCAACATTGGCCTCCTGCCAGTCCATCAAGTTTGACCGATAACGCCTGTAGTTTGCGGTCTCGACGCGGTTCTCTTGCACGCTGCCCGTGAGGGGTTCACTGACCTGCTGGTCCTCGTAGAGCACTGCGAAAGCCTTCAGCAACTCCGATCGCTCGGTCATCGGCGTCTTCTCCTGCTGTGATCGCGGAACGGTTGGGTCAGCCACTACACCGAATCCGAAACCGTTGCGCCCGAGGGTGTCCGGGGCATCTTTTCGATTTCGCCTCTGAGGTAGTCGCGCAGGTCCTTCACGAGGTTCAGGTCGGTCTCACTGGCCAGCACCGCGTCGAACGCTTCGGCGGCGTAGGGCGGCGCAGGCGATTGCGCACCACCGATGGTCGCCAGCGTCGTGGTTTCCTGCTCGTTCAGGCCGACATCGGTCAGCAGGCGCAAGATTAATTCGGCGCCATCCAGGCGCCCCCACAGGTAGTCGTTCTGGCGGTATCGGGTCGCGAAGAATGCCGCAAAGTGCTTGACGGGTAAGCCTTTTAGCTTCGCGGGCGGCTTCTCGTCCCCCCGTGATGACCGCAGCGTGCCGTGCTTCTCCTCGATGGGCGGTTTCAGCGCGGTGGCGTTGATCGGGCTGAACTGCGCCACCGGGATCGGGCTGAACTGCGGAACATTGGACAACGAGATCGTCGGAAACAGCATCCCGTCCCACAGCGGAAACCCCAGATAGCTACTCACCAGCGTTGTCTTGGCTTCCTCCGTCCAGTCTGGGCTGGCGGTGTGATCGGCGAAGGCGCTGCGCAGCTGGTCGCTGTCGGTGGTCAGTCCGCTCACCTTCTCTTTGTACTTTTCCAACAGCACCTCAAAGTCGTTTGCGCGGTGTGCCGCGAAGTCCTTGGGATCGGCCCTGACGGCAATCTCGTCGGCGATGTCGAGGAAGCTGAGCGCGCCCTCGGCCTTCAGCGCGCCGACCGCATCAGCTGTGCCGCTTCGAATGTGGCCGACCAAATCCCACACGATCATCTTCAACGTGTCCAGGTCGGCTCTCGGCGGGGCGACTGCGGTGTCATACATGGCGTTGATTCCGTTGATGATGAACAGCAGGCGCCGCTGCCGGTAGAGCATGTCGGTGGCGTCCAGCAGATCGCGAAGCTTTGCCCGATCCGTCCAGTCCTGCGCGCGCGCCCACTCGATCCACGCCGCGGCGATGAAACCCGCCGCGTTGGACGGGCTCGGGCACTGAAGTGTCCAGCAGATGTCGGCCGAAAGCTGTTTGAGCACAGCCTCCAACCGCAGCAGAAGATAGGTAGGCCAGATAGGTTCGAGTGACGTTTCGGCCCGTGTGTAGACCCTGTTCGAGGCGGACTGGATATCAGCAGGGGCCAGCTCCTGGACCAGCTCGGCGGTGGTCTGGGCCGACAGCAGCGTCACCCCGGCGGATCCGCCGCCACCCGTCTCGTTCCACACCTCAGCCAGTGCGACCCGCGTCTGTTCGGCGACGTATTGCTCTTGTTGTTCGGAGATCGCGCGAACCTCGGCGATGCGCCAGTTCAGGTCGCGCAGGCGAGCCAGGTCCGTCAGGATCGGGTGACTACCGCGGACACCGCTGACGGCCAGCAGGTCCTTCAGCCACCGCCGCTTGGGTCTGGCTGTATCAGCTGTGCCGCCGACGTGCGCATACAGCGCCTGCCCCGGGTCGGGCTCGACATACACGAGCTGACGCGTCACCTGCCTTTGCGCCTGGCGTCGGGCGATCGCATCGATGACGAGGTCGAACGGCGCATTGTCGAGCACACCGCCGTCGACGAAATAGACGTCCTTGGCCGCCGCCCACGCCTGCTGCGCGGCGGCCTGCTCATCGAGTTGCGTTGCGCTACTGCGTGATCCGTACGGGCGCAGGAAAAGTGTCTTCGGGTGGATCCTGACATCGACATCCGCGGTGCCGGGAAGCATCTTGGTGACTTCCTCGACGAACGACTGGGGGCTCACGGGTGCGAAGGCACCCGGAAAGCTCGAGGTGGCGCGTCCGGCGAAGGCGAGGTCGGCGGTGTAGGAAGGGCCGAATTGTTCGAGCTTATGCTCATCGTCGGCTTCCTCGTTGCGGCTGAACACCATGACCTGGCGGAAGTCGTGGTCGCGATTGCTCGCGCCACCTGCACCCGAGGCCACTAGGGCGTCGTAACCCAGGAGATCGGTTGTCGGTACATACAGTTCGAGGCCGGCGGCGATGTCCGGCAACAACGAGGGGGCGTCGGACAGCGGCGGGCTGTCCTGCATCTTGCTGAGAGCCGTGAACAACAGCTTCGACATGTACTCGCCCTTCAGAGGCGAGGAGTTGCCGAGGGCGTGGAGCAGCTGGCGGCCGACCGTCAGTGCGACCTGCAGGGTCAGCGGCACCTTGGAAGGTCCGCGCAGCAGCTGGCGGATGTCGCCTTGGTTGAGCCAGACGTTCTTCAGTGGCTCCATGTCGACGTTGTAAGCCAGTGCCCTACTCAAGGCGATGCCGTTGATGCCGCCGGCCGACGTGCCACCGATGATGTCGATGCTGACCGACAGCTTGCGTCCGGCCATGCTGATGCTTTGCAGCGCCTCGAAATAGACGGCTTCGGTCTGTCCTTCGTCGAACGGGTTGTTCTCGGAGTCCCTGTCGAATGCCCTTGCCGCACAGATCAATTTGTGCAGTTCTTTGGTGACCCCATGCATGTAGACCGCGAGCGATACCCCGCCATAGCACACCAGAGCCAGCCGCAGCTCAGTGGTTGGCTCTGCCGCGGCAGCTGCGGCCGCTCCGTCATCCGTCATTCAAATACCCCTCGTACTCGGCGCATTGAGACCGGCGTCGATGCGGTGCCGAGCCCAATTCGCGATGCGAGCTCGCGCGTATGACGAGTCACGCCCACAGATCTTCGACATAGGCTCAGCCTCGCCCCCGGCGCAAGGGTCGACGTGAGTATTTGACTACTCGAATATCGCCGTCGTCTGCCGCCGGGATGGTGGACGGATCCGATAGCGCGACCATGAGGCCGTAACACTGCCGGGCAGGTCGTTCCCGACGATCACTCCGCACGATCTGCGGCACACGGCGGCGTCGCTGGCCATCAGCGCGGGTGCCAACGTGAAGGCGGTGCAACGGATGCTCGGGCACGCCAAGGCGTCGATGACGTTGGACACCTACGCGGACCTGTTCGACACCGACCTTGACGCGGTGGCCGTGAACCTGGACGCGGCGATCCGCACCGCTGCCGACGCTCGTCGGAAGTCGCGCGGGTAATGGTGCCGTTTCGCCGAAACCCACGCTACGTCGAGGCGACGGCGAAGAGACGCCATTCGCCTGGCACGCCCTTAAGTGAGTGAGTGCCGCGATCCTCGAACTCCAGTCCCGACCCGATCACCAGGTCCCGCAAGGTGCTTGACACCAGCACGTCGTTCGGGCCGGCCACGGCGCTCACCCTTGCGCCGATGTGCACCGCGATCCCACCGATGTCCGCACCTCGCACCTCGCACTCGCCGGTGTGCAACCCTGACCGCACCTCGATGCCGAGCGTCTGCACCGCGTCACGAATAGCCATCGCGCAGCGGATCGCTCGCTGCGGGCCGTCGAAGGTCGCCAGAAAGCCGTCGCCCGCTGTGCTGACTTCTCGACCACGAAAGCGAGCAAGCTGCGACCGGACGACGGCGTCGTGCGCATCGAGCAGCGCATGCCACTCGCGGTCACCCAATTTTGCTGCCCGGCGCGTCGACTCCACAATGTCGGTAAACAGCACCGTGGCTAGGACCCGGTCGTCAGCCACTGCTGGCTGCTCGCCAGTGAGGAACTCGGCGATCTCCTGGAACGACGCGCGCCATGGTTCCACGCAGTGGTACAGGTTGCGGCCCGGGAGTTCGACGTACTTCGCGCCGGGTATGTGATCAGCGATGTATTTGCCCATCGCGGGCAGGATCAATGGGTCGTCGGCGTGCTGGACCACGAGCGTCGGCACGCGAACTGTCGGAAGAACCGCACGCACGTCCATTTTGGTCACCAGGGGCATTACGACAGCGATGGTGCGTGGGCTGGCGGCCAGGCGTTCCGCCCGAGCCCACGTTGCCCGGATCTCCTCATTCCACGGCATGTCCGGATTCACGACATGGATGGACTCCCCGGTTCCCCACACGGCGACGGCGGCAGCGTCGTATTCCTCGGGATCGAACCCATCATGGCGTTCCGGATGCGCGTAGCCCTCGAGTACAACGAGTGCGGTGGTGCGAGACGGATATGTTGCTGCGAACAGCGCCGCTGGTGCCAACGCACCGGCGATTGCGAGGAGAACCGCCTCACTGCTGCCGAGATCGTCAAGCACCGCGGTGATGCTGTCAGCCCACTGCTCCAAGGTCGGCAACGCACCACCCGTGATGGGATCGGACGCTCCCGTGCCCAGCTGGTCAAAACAGATCAGTCGACCGAGCGACGTCATTGCCTCGACCCAGCCTTGAATGGACTGCAGCTCTGGAAAGACCTCACAGTTTGTGAACCAGTTCGGGACGAACACAATGTCGCGGGGACCTTCACGTGACGTGCGGTAGGCGACGCGCAAGTCCCCGTTCATCGCATAGCGCGTCTCGGAGAACATGGCGGAAGTGTAAGCCGAGGAGCGGATCGAACTTGGTCACATGGACCGGCCCCGTGGCTATGGGTCCACCGACGAATGCAATCAAAGCCGCTGCGCCGCAACCTGTTCCAGGGCCGAAATTGAACGCTGCTGCGGGCCGACTGCGGGCCGGGGCGGCTGTCTCTAATTCGCCAGTTAAGGCGTAGACCCGGTCTGGCTGGTGTTTCTCTGGTGGAGCTAAGGGAATCGAACCCCTCTGCTTTCCTGCGAAAATGGCCCCTGAACTTCGATTATTGTTTGTACGCGTTGTTACGCGAGCGCTTGCTTTCCTGCGAATATGGCGCAGCGTGTTACGCGACGTAACAGTGCTAGGAGCTTCCGCCTGCCGCTGATGCTCGACCATTTCGAGGCCGCGAGGTGTGCCGGCGCCAAACACTCCAATCACACGGAAGATCCGTGTCAGGTAGTGATAGCTGGGATTATCGCAGGCATGTCCGTAGTGGTAGGAACTATCCGCGACATCGAAGGCGGTCTGCACGATCTCGCCGGAACCAGCCACAAGTGACCTCGTTCACGTCGGGACCTGATGTGGACCCTGCCTTGCGGACCGTGGCCAGAATTCTGCCGAGAGGCTATGGCCTCAGCCGTGGGCTGGCGGTGCCGCGTGCAGCGATGACGCTGTTGGGACGCATCAATGCCGTTCGGTATGTGCCGGTGGTGGCGGTCGATTCTGATGTGAGTGTGCGCCTGCATCGTCCCGCGCGCCTCGCTGATCCGGCGCCTGCGTTGCTGTGGATCCACGGCGGTGGGTTCGTGATGGGCAGCGCGCGACTGGAAGATGGCTTCTGCCGCAGGCTGTCTCATCTGGCAAACGTGGCGGTTGCAGCCGTCGATTTCAGGTTGCCGCCCGAACATCCATATCCCGCTCCGCTGGAAGACAGCTACGCTGCGCTGCTGTGGTTGGCGCAGCAGCCGTGGGTGGATTCGTCACGAGTCGCGATTGGCGGTCTCAGCTCCGGTGGTGGGCTGGCAGCAGCCTTGGCGCTTCTGGCTCGCGATCGCGGCGAGATCCAGCCGGCCTTTCAATTGCTGTCCCAACCCAACCTCGACGACCGCACCGGCAGTCAAGCCACCGGTCGCCGACGCTTGATCTGGTCGGAGGGTGACAACCGCCAAGCCTGGCGGTGGTATCTGGGGGACGCGGACCCGGCGGTCGCCAGCCCGGCGCGGCGCACCGATCTCGCCGGGCTGGCACCGGCCTGGATCGGCACCGGCTCGTTGGACTTGCTGCATGACGAGGCCATCGAGTACGGCAGGCGCTTGAATGAGGCGGGCACGCCCTGCCACGTTGAGACTGCGGTCGGCGCGTTCCACGCGTTTGATTCGATCGTGCCCGACGCGCCGGTGTCTTTGACATTCTTCGCCAGCCAATGTGATCACCTACGGGCAGCGCTGGCTGACGGGCCGATCAACCACTCATTAGAGCAGTAACGCTTACTAGCGATCACCGTGCGGGCTCTGTCTGTGAGCTGTGTCCGAAGCGATTTGGCTGATTCGCAGTGTCGTGAAAAGGCTGGCCAGATGTGGTCAGGTGTCCGACCGTTTGCACCCCGTCGCACGGATTTCGGGCGGTTCACGGGATTGGTACTCAAAAGTGTTCCCAAGCAATCGCTAATTTGCGGGTCCGGCGGGGTGTCCGGAGAACCTGTCGCGAAGGGAATGTCCACCGCCACGCGGACCGCTGTCTCGACGCGGGATACCTCCAGCCCGAGTCGACACCCGAGCTTCCGCTTTTCAGGCGGAGTTGGAGCTTACGCCGTTGTCTCTCTGCTGGTCATGCCAGGCGAAAATCCTCTGATTGGACGGGTTGGAGCACCTGCTTTGGCAGTTTGGCCCTATTTTGGCCCCACGGCTTGGAATGAGAAACCGAACAAGCTGGCCATGAGCAAGGCCGTTGCGATGACGCTGCCATCCCCTTAGCTCACTGCCGACGCAGCCCGGGCACGCATGTCTCGATTTACACGACATACGAGAGCCTCGAATGTCAGTCGCGATTCTCGCTGGCTGCCCAATTCAGCCTAATGGGGATCGACCAGCGCGCCTTCGACCAGTAATTGGTTGATCGGGGGACGCTGATCCCGAGCCGCCGGCCGGTGAGCACTTCTTCAGCCTGGAGTGAATGATCGATTCCTAGTCCTAGATCGTGCCCCGGTCGGTTTGGTGAGGTCACCTTGAGCGCTGATGGGGTGTCGTGCCGCGAGAGCACTGATCCATTAGGTTGCCGCCGGGTGTCCTTGGGCTCGGACATGTTCGACCACATCGATTGAGGAGGGGTGATCCCGCTGATCTTCGTTGGAGACGATTGGGCCGAAGACCACCACGACGTCTACCTGATGGACGTTGACGGTGCCCGGCTGGCGTCGCGACGGCTACCTGAAGGACTCCCGGGTATCCGCGGGTTCCACGAGCTGGTGGCCGCGCACGCTGAAGAGGCCGGCCATGTGGTGATCGGCATCGAAACCGACCGCGGCTTGTGGGTCGAGGCACTGAGCGCGGCTGGCTATCAGGTGTTCGCGGTTAACCCGCTCGCGGTCGCTCGCTACCGCGAGCGCCATCAGGTCTCCGGGGCGAAGTCCGATGCCGGGGACGCCAAGGTGTTGGCTGATCTGGTGCGCACCGACCGGCACAACCACCGCCCGATCGCCGGTGACACCGCAGCCGTCGAGGCGATCAAGGTTCTCGCCCGCGGACACCAGAACCTGATCTGGGCCCGGATCCGGCACACCAACGCCCTGCGTAGTGCGTTGCGGGAGTATTACCCGGCGGCACTGGAGGCGTTTGACGACCTGGCAGGCCACGATGCGCTGGCTATCCTGGGGCGTGCACCCACCCCAGCCCAGGCCGCGGGCCGGAGTCTGTCGAAAATCCGGTCAGCACTCAAACAGGCTGGGCGCCAACGTAATCTCGACAGCCGGGCACTGCAGATTCAGGAAATGCTACGGACCGATCAACTCGCCGCCCCCGCCGCGGTGACCGCCGCGTTCGGGGCGACCACCCGAGCCGCGGTGGGCATCATCGTCGAGTTGAACCGCCAGATCGCCGACCTCGAAACCGAGCTGGCGACACATTTTGAGACACACCCGGACGCCGACATCTACCTCTCCCTGCCAGGACTCGGTGTTGTGCTCGGCGCCCGGGTGCTCGGTGAATTCGGGGACGACCCGAATCGTTACACCGACGCCAAGTCTCGCAAGAACTACGCCGGAACATCACCATTGACCGTCGCGTCGGGTAAGAAACACGCCGTGCTGGCCCGCCACGTCCGCAACCGACGCCTCTACGACGCCATCGACCAATGGGCCTTCTGTGCCCTGTCCACAAGCCCCGGCGCCCGCGTCTTCTACGGCCAGCACCGCGCCGCCGGCGACACCCACCACCAAGCACTACGGGCCCTGGGAAACCGGCTCGTCGGCATCCTGCACGGCTGCCTACGCCACCACACCGCCTACGACGAACACAAAGCTTGGGCACATCGCCAAACCACACCCAGCAACCAAGCCGCTTGACAACTTACGAACCTGGGATGTCCAGGTCGGCGAACTCAGCGGCTGTTCAGAAACAGACGTCTCCTATGCCGAGACGACCGCAAACAGGTGCCACTCGCCGGGCACGCCCTTGAGCTGGTGGGCACCGCGGTCCTCGAACTCGATACCCGACCCGATCACCAGGTCGCGCAGCGTGCTGGACACGAGCACGTCGTTCGGCCGCGCAAGTGCGCTCACCCGCGCCCCGATGTGCACGGCGATCCCGCCGATGTCGTCACCGCGGACCTCGCACTCGCCGGTGTGCAACCCGGCACGTACCTCGATGCCGAGCGCTTGCACGGCGTCGCGAATTGCCATAGCGGAGCGGATCGCTCGTTGCGGACCGTCGAATGTCGCGAGGAAGCCGTCGCCTGACGTATTCACCTCACGGCCCCGGAAGCGTGCGAGTTGCGACCGGACCACTGCATCGTGCGCATCGAGCAGCGCATGCCAGTCACGGTCGCCCATGTCCGCGGCGAGCCGTGTCGACTCCACGATGTCGGTGAACAGCACCGTGGCCAGCACTCGATCATCGGCCACCTCAGCCTGGTGGCCAGTGAGGAACTCGGCGATCTCCTGGAACGATGCCCGCCATGGTTCGACGAAGTGGTAGACGTTGCGCCCCGGAAGCTGGACGTACTTCGCCCCCGATATGCGATCCGCGACGTTCTTGCCCCACTCGGGCGTGATCGTCTCGTCGTGGTTGTGGTGCACGACGACAGTGGGGACGCGGATCGTCGGAAGTAACGCCCGTACATTCAATCGCGCGAGTGGGGCCATCAGTGCGACAGTCGCCGGGCTCGCCGTAAGGCGTTCGTATCGGGCCCACGTCGCCCGGATGTCCTCGTTCCACGGCATGTCCGGATTGAGTAGATGCTGGAATTCTCCAGTGCCCCACGCGGCGACCATTGCGGCGACGCCCTCTTCAGAAATCGGCCCCTCACCACCTCCGTGGTCATCGAGTGGGTCTGAGTAGCCCTCAAGCGACACCAGCGCTGTCGTGCGAGATGGGTATGTTGCCGCGAAGAATGCCGCAGCCGGAAATGCGCCGACGACCGCGACGAGGACCGCTTCACGACTTTGTAGATCGTCGAGCACCGCGGTGATGCTGTCGGCCCATTGCTCCAACGTCGGCAGCGCGCCCGGCGTGACAGCATCGGACACTCCCGTGCCCGGCTGGTCGAAGAGGATTAGGCGACCGAGCGATGTCATCGCCTCGACCCACCCACGAACGGGCGCGAGTTCCGGAAGGAGTTCGCAGTTCGCAAACCAGTTAGAGACGACCACGATGTCGCGCACACCTTCGGCCGACGCGCGGTAGGCGACGCGCAAGTCTCCGTTCATCGCATAGCGCGTCTCGGAGAACACGGCGGAAGTGTATGCCGAGGGCGGGTCAAGTTTTCGCTCTCAGCCACAGTGGTTGACATCCGAGGACATCAGATTCCTAATTGTTCATCCAGATGGATCTGGGATAGCTGGCGTTTAGTCTCCCGGCATGGACCGCATTTGGCAGTGGGCGTGGGATCGGTACGGGGCGAGGTACCCGTGGGCGGTCTGGCTGATCACGTTCGCAGAGATGTTGTCGGCGTACCTGGTTTGGTCGTCGGTCATAGTTGCTTTGGAGAAGTCATCTCGTTACGTCGAGGCTACGGCTGCAACCGCTGTTGCGGTGGCGGTGATGGCACTGGTGGTGATGCTTCCCGGTAACCAGGTTTTTCGCATTGCCCAACGGTGGGCGGCTGGGCTTGAGGTCGATCGTGCGGGCGCTTTGGACGCGACTTACACGTGGGCTCGGGCGGCGTTGGCGCGTTCGTTGGGCTTCATGCCGGCCTCGGCCGCCCTCCTCTTGATAGTTGTCGGTGCGATCGCCGGTGCGAGCGGTGTGACGCTTGTCCAGTACGGGATCCTTGGCGCAGCAACTGGATTCGCTGCGACGCTGGTGACTACGCACGCCTTTTTCGAGGCAGCAGTGCGACCGATTAGGGCAGCCCTTGCCGGGGATCAACCGATCGGCGACGGCCTCCCCCGCGCTCGTCCGACATTTGCGACGTGGCTGAACCTCTCGACCTTGGGCTCATTGTTTTGGTTCGCCGCCATGGGCGTGGGGTTGGGGATCGTGCTCGATAGGAGCGGTGATGTTCCTCCGGCGGTGCTTGCCGTGGCGATCGCGACGACGTTGGCACTTATCTTGGGTGTACCGATCACAGTCGGCACAGTTGTGGCGCCGTCTCTGCGTCCTATACGCGACCTCGCAGCCGGAACTGAACGTGTCGCGGCGGGCGATTACACCCAACGCCTTCCGGTTGTGCAAGACGATGACCTCGGGGCACTGTCCGCGTCGTTTAACCGGATGCAGGCCGGTTTGGCTGAGCGGCAGCGCCTTCGGGCCGCGTTCGGCACCTACGTCGATCCCGCCCTCGCTGCACGCCTGCTTGAGCAGGGTGATGACGTGTTCACTGGGGAGCGCCGTGAGGTGACGGTGATGTTCGTTGACGTCCGCGACTTCACGCCGTTCGCCGAAGCGAACACCGCCGAGGACACGGTCGCCCGACTCAACGCATTGTTCGAGATTGTGGTGCCTGCCGTTGTTGACGCCGGTGGGCACGTTAACAAGTTCCTCGGTGACGGTGCGCTGGCGGTCTTCGGCGCTCCTCATGATCTTGCGAATCATGCTGATGCGGCGGTGAACGCTGGTGTGCTGATTCAGCGTCTGGTCGCCGAGCAATTCGGCGGGGACCTTCGGGTCGGCATTGGAATCAATACCGGTGTGGTGATCGCGGGCACCATCGGCGGCGGAAGTCATCTGGAGTTCACCCTGATCGGCGACACCACCAACGTAGCCGCCCGCGTCGAACAGTTGACCAAGACAACGGGCGACGTGATCCTGCTGACCGAGCAGACCGTCGACGCGTTGGCGTCCAGACCGTCAGGACTCGCCGATCGCGGATCGCATGCCTTGAAAGGTAAGTCAACCGCCGTACAGGTGTTCGGTCTCGACCCGAAAGGCCGCGTCTCGATATAGACCACATACGAGAGTCTCAAAAGTTCGTCACCTTGCGGCGTTGAACAGGGATTTATGTGACATTCTGTGCGAGTGTCCGCGGCGGTGCCGCCTTCCGGGGTTGTGACATTATTGTTCACCGATATTGAGGGGTTCGACCCGCCGGTGGGAGTCAGACGCGGAGTTGATGCGGGCGGCCCTGCTCGCCCATGACGCGGCGCTGCGCACCGCGATAGAGAAGCATGGCGGCTTCCTCTTCAGCCACACCGGAGACGGTGTGGTTGCGGCATTCGCATCGCCAAAGGCGGCTGTCGACGCGGCTGTTGCGGCACAGCTAGCTCTTGAGTTGCCGGTGCGGACGGGCATCGCTACCGGCGAGGCCGAACTGCGCGACGGCGACTACTTCGGCACGGTCCTCAACCGGGCCGCACGAGTGATGGCAGGAGGGCACGGCGGCCAGATCTTGGTGGCCGACTCGACAGCGAGTCTGGTCAGCGGAGTCGATCTGGTCGATCTCGGACCGCGACGGCTGCGCGATATCCCGATGCCCGTCGGGGTGTTTCAGTTAAGGGCCGAGGGTCTCTGCATGAACTTCCCGCCGCTGCGGGCACTCGACACCACGCCGGGGAATCTGCGACCTGCGACCACCAGCTTCATCGGGCGCGAGTCCGACATCAGCGAGATTGCAGCAGCCGTGCGAGCACACCGGTTGATCACTCTGACCGGGGTGGGCGGCGTCGGCAAGACCCGTCTCGCGTTGGAAGTCGCGGCCCAATTGACCGATGAGTTTCCTGACGGTGTTTGGGTTTTCGAATTGGCAGCGGTCACTGATCCGGCAGCAGTGCCCGACGCCGTAGCCGCAGTTTGGCATAACCCAACAACCAGGCAGAACGGTCCGCGAATCGGTGGCCGCGGCATTAGAGGGTCGTGTGAGGCTGTTGGTCATAGATAACTGCGAGCACGTCCTTGACGCCGCCGCCGATTTGATCGAAGCAATCCTCGAACAGTCCGCGACTGTACGGGTCTTGGCCACCAGCCGAGAAGTTCTTGGGATCGCCCAGGTTCGGCTGAGCGGGTGGCCGCGGCAGCCAGGCGTTCGTATGCGGTGTGCCAGGCGTCGACGGTTTTGAGGTGTTGGTTCCAGATCGTTCGGCGTGTGCTGCGGCGCTGCTGGTTACGTTGAAGCGTCTCTGCGACGATGTTGGGGAGTAGTTCGGTCGGCGTGTGTTCGGCTGCGGTGTGCATGGTGGTGGGTCGGTCGTCGTTGGCCAGGATGGTGCGGAAAGCGGCTGCGGCACAGTATTTGTCGCCGCGGTGCAGTTGGTGGATTTCTGGTGCGGTGATGGGTGTGGCGTGTTGGTGGTCGGCTTCGTGGTTGAGTTTGTGGTAGAGGTAGGCGTGGTTGGTGTGGCGGCCGCGGGTCATGGCGACATAAGCCATGGCCCGGGAGGCGGTCTCGCCGAGGATGGCGTGGCAGGTGTCGGTGGTGACGCCTTGGGCGGCGTGCACGGTGGTGGCGTAGCCCAAAGTGATGTGCTCGGTGAGGTAGTCGCCGTCGAAGACGGTGCGGGCACCGTCGGACAGCCGTTCGGCGGCAAGCCGATTGGTGGCGACATCGATGCCCGCGACGCGCCAGCGGTTGCCGTTACGAACCTGATCCAACGAGCCCGCCGTGTTATTAGGGCCGGGGTGCAGCGCGATGGTGGGGTCGTTGGCGCGGCTGATGATCACATCGCCGATGCGGATGTGTGGGTCGCGGGCGGCTCTCACACTGGGACCCTCGGTGAGGGTGTCGTGTAGGCGGCGGTTCAGCGCGTCGGCCATCTCCCAGGTGTCACACACCAACAGCACGTCTTTGCCGTTCGCGCGGTCGGCGAGGTAGGCGTGCAGGGCGTCGGCGGCC
This sequence comes from Mycobacterium sp. JS623, assembly GCF_000328565.1. Lineage (NCBI taxonomy): Bacteria > Bacillati > Actinomycetota > Actinomycetes > Mycobacteriales > Mycobacteriaceae > Mycobacterium > Mycobacterium sp. JS623. Next base: position 5,198,495 of record NC_019966.1, read on the forward strand.
ATCGCGATCGGGTCCCCGGTGTGCAGCCGACGCTGGGTGCGGTACCACTTGACCGCGCTGCGCAACCGGTGGCCGTGTGCGCAGCGCAGTGCGAGGGAGGCGTCGCGCTCCTGGGGGTCTTGCACGCGCCAGACTTCGGTGAGGTGTTGGCTCCAGGGCAGATCAGCGCAGAGTTGTTCGAACATGCCGCCGCGGGCTTTGACCGGCGCCAGTTGGTGGGCATTGCCGACCAGCACCACCTTCGCCCGCGCCCGTGTCGCGGCCGATAGCAGGGTGCCGAGATCGGGGGTGCCCAGCATGGAGGCTTCATCCACGATCACCACCGTGGAGTGATCGAGCCGCAGTTGACTGTCAGCGAGGAGGCTCAGGGCTTTGGCGACGGTCAGGCCCTCATCGCCGGCGCCGCCGTTGAGGGCTTCATCGACGGCCTTGCCGGTCGGCGCGAGCACCAGCACCTGTTTGCGCGCCCGATGCGCCGCGGCGCGCAACGCGGTCAGGGAGTGGGTTTTGCCCGCGCCCGCGGGCGCGGCCAACGGCTGCACCAGGAACGGGGAGGCCGCGATCGCGCTCACCGCGCGCGCCTGCCCCGTCGACAAGGCCGCGCAGTCCTCAGCACGTACATCGAGGCGCGCGCGGTTGTCGCGCGCATCCACCATGTCCAGGATTTGTTCTTCTTCGGCGATGATCGCGGCCAGGGTGTAGCGCTGGTGGCCTTCACGTTCGTGCGCGGCGCGCGGCGCATTGATGGGTACCGCGACCGCATCGACGGCGCGCTCCACCAGTTCACCCGGCTCACCGGGTGCGTCGATCGGCAGCTGGGCGGTTAGTAGCTTCACCAGGTCGGCGCGGGTGAACGCGGCCTTATCGATGTGCGCGGCCGCCGCCGCAGTGTGCGCGCTGAATTGCGCGGCGCTGGCGCGGTGCGCGCCCAGCTGCGCGGCGCTGGCGTGGTGCGCGGCGCGGGCGCGGCGCTCGGCGCGCGCGCGGTAGTGCGCGTCGCGATCCACCACCAGGCCGCGCGCATCGGCGCGCCACTGCTCCTTGAGCTGCGCCCATGCCAGGGATTCGGGTTTGGCGGGGCGGGTGGCCTTCTGCGCGGCGGCCAACTGCGCCGCGCTGGGGTGGCCGTCGACCAGCACCAGGTTGTCGCGGGCCCATTCGCGCAGCCGGGTGGAGCGCTGCGACCACGCCCGAATCGACTCGCAGGTGACGCCGGCGATGTCGGCCATCCCGGTGTGCGCATCGATGGGCGCGAATTCGAAGCCGCGTTCGACGTGCAACTCGTGACGCAGTGTGGCCTGATAAATCATTCCGGCGGCCTTGGCCTCGTGATACAGCGACTTGGAATCAATACTGACCAGCTGACCGTCGGCGCGGGGTTGGCGGTTGGGCACGATCACATGAGTGTGTAAGTGTGGGTCCCCGCAGCGTGAGGTCTCGTGCTGGTAGGCGATCGCCACCAAACCCGGCAGGCGCTGCAGATCCTTCATCCCGGTGATCGGGTTGTGAACCCGGGTATAAGCGGCGTGCCGGTGCAGATACTTCATCGCCGCCTGCACAGCGCGAAGATGAGCGGCCACCATCACTTTCTCGCCGAGGTCATCGGTCAGCGCGCGCAGCAGCGACACACTTTCGGGGCGGCGAAGGTCAGATCGAAACCGTGCACACTGTTCTCGGTGAACATCCGTCCCCGGGCACCCGACGGGGCGCGGCCCTCATCCAGCCACATCCGGGCCGTCTCGGTGTCGACCTCACCACCATCCAGCGCGGCGCCGCTGAGTCCCGTTGTGTCAGCGATGCTCTCGGTGTCGCCGACGATCAGCCAGGTGGGTGTGCGGCTGTCACCTTCGGAGTAATACTCCCCCAGACCACCATTGGCGCGTTGGCGGTCCATCGACGCTTGCGTGGCTTGGTCGGCGGTGTCGTTGTAGTAGGCGATACCGAACCGATTCAGACGCGAAATCGTCAACATCGCCGCCAGCCTTAGATCGCGAACTCCGTTGAGGAGGAGCTTGTTTCGGGGGTGCGTAAGCGCGCCTGAAACAAGTATTGCACCCCTGTGCCAATGTGCCACGCAGAGATTTTGAAAGGAATTTGGCGGAATCGTTTGTATTCCAAGTTGTTTGGTGTGCGCTGAGCATAGATCAGTGGTGCTGGGCGCGGATGGTAGAAGATTGAGAATGGTTGAGCATTGTGGTGGAAATTGGGTTCTGGGTTGGGTGGATTGCGCCGCCCGGCCCATGCATGGGCTGGGTCGACGTCGTCGTCGGTCCCGAAACTTCCGCCTGAAGCAGTGCTTGCGCGGGCTTACGCTCATGTAATACCGCGTTGATCGCAGGTGGGAAGGGTCGAAACACCTTGAGCAACAACATCAATGAGCAGTGGCTCAGCCGCCAGGAACTCGCCGATCGATACAAGCTACCGGTCAAGACTCTCGCACAGTGGGCCTCGATGGGAACCGGTCCGCGCTATGCGCGTATGGGTCGACACGTTCGATACCGTCTCAGCGACATCGCCGACTGGGAGGCCGAGCGGATCCAGGACCGCCAGGACGGGACTGAGCGCGGCGCACCAACGCGTGAGGCCGCCGAACCGATCGCCAGCGCGGCACCGCGGGCCACCGACGCCGACACTGTGAGGAACCAGCGATGATTCCAATCATCTACGACCTCGCAGAGGCGGCGCGCATTCTCGGATTCTCCGAGTCGTATCTTCGTTCGAAGCTTCGCGACCGAACTTTCGCCGGGATGAAACGCGCGGGGCGGTGGGCGATGACGGAGGCTCAGATCGAAGCAGCAATTGAGTCGATGTGCATCGACGCACGGCCGACCGATCCACCGTCGCCATCCGGACTCTCCAGGCACAGTCGCTACGGCCGTCGACTCCGGCAGCACGGCGCTTGAGCAATTGCGATTCTCGGGGGAAGTGTTTGATCGTTTACCCCTTGGTCAATACGAGGTGGTGGTGGTTGTCTGATTCGAGCACCGCCAACGGCAAGGCGGACAGCACTCCGGTTGGTCGGCGGTCCGTTTCGTGTTCAGTGACGGTCTTCGTGTGGGGAGGTTGAGCCGCCGTCGGGTTTCTACGGGGAGGGAAATGGGCGCCTATCAGACCCTGGTGGTCGGCACTGATGGCTCGGACACGTCATTGCGTGCGGTCGACCACGCAGCCGCGTTCGCCGCGGCAAATAACGCGAAGTTGATCATCGCGACGGCGCACCTGCGCAATGTGGACAAGGGTGGGTGGGGAAGACCAGCCCGTCCGGACGGTGTGCTTGATGGCCGCGCCGAGGTCGTCCTCGGGGCCGAGGGCGACTACAAGATGCACGGCATGGCACCCGTATATGCGGTTCTGCGGGAGGCCAGCGAGCGGGCCAGGGCGGCTGGGGCGAGAAATATCGAGGCGCGACCGATTGCGGGTGATCCGGTACACGCGCTCTCCCGCCTCGCCAAGGAGGTTAAGGCGGATCTGTTGGTAGTCGGCAACGTGGGCCTGGGAACGCGCAGCGACAAGTGGATTGGCTCGGTGCCGGGCAACGTCTTGCGCAGGTCCAAGACCGACGTCCTGATCGTCCACACCACCGACTGAGGAATGGCTGGCTCTGTGGGGATCGAGGTTGACATTGAGGCGTCGGGTCTGCTTCACGGCCTTGAAGGAAAAGGGCGCCGGGACCGCGAAGAGCTCATTGGTTGGTTGCTTGATCGCGGCTTCAGCATGCAACAGATCCGCGCGTCGCGCGCGGCCCCCATGCTGCTGCCCTCTTACCGAGTGCTGGGCGACGATGGCAGTTTTGTGTCGGCCCGTCAGATCTGCGAATCGAGCGGCATCGATTTGGATCTCTTGCAGCGTCTGCAACGAGCGGCTGGCCTGCCCCGAATAGAGGATCCCGATGCAGCCGTTCTGCCGAGAGCTGACGTGGAGGCCGCCGCCCAAGCGAAAACCTTCATCGACTTCGGCGCTGAGCCCGATGATGCGGTGGCCGTCATGCGCGTGCTGTCTGACGGACTGCGCCGTACTGCGGCGACGATGCGTGATGCTGGTTTCAAGATTTGGGTGAAACCGGGCGCTAGCGAAACTGAGTTAGCTCAGGCCGCGGAGCGGATGGCAGAGCTCGCCGCACCGCAGCTTGGCCCACTTGTTGTAGCCATTCTCATGTTGCAACTACGCCATACGTTCGAAACAGAGTGGGTGAGCGCCGCCGAGCTGTCAGCCGGGAAACTGCCCGGCGCTCGAACAGTTGCAGTGGCATTCGCTGACCTCACGGGTTTCACTCGCTTAGGTGAGGTGCTATCTCCCGAGGAACTCGAGCATGTGGCTAGTCGTCTCACCTCACTTGCCCACGAAGTGGAGGGTGGTCCGGTTCGGTTCATCAAGACGATCGGCGACGCCGTCATGTTCGTGTGCCCTGAACCCGATCCGCTGCTGAGCGCAGCCCTCGAATTGGTGAACCTCGCGGCACAGGAGGGGTTGCCTAGGCTGCGGGTCGGCGTTGCGGCCGGGATGGCAGTCAGCCGCGCCGGTGACTGGTTCGGCAAACCGGTCAATGTGGCCAGCCGTATTACCGCAATCGCACGTGCGGGTACGGTGCTGGCCGCGGAGTCTGTGCGCCATTCTGCCGGTTCATCTTCTTTCAGATGGAGCCCCGCGGGTACACGTCGCCTCAAAGGTGTACGGGGCCAAGTACAGCTTTTCCAGGTAACCCACTTGACCAACTAAGTCCAGGTAAAAAACACCACAAACGGTCCGCTACCCGCAAGGGTGTATTGATCACGCATTCTTCGGCAGGAATGGCTTGATGAAGCCGCCTAGACGTCCCACTAAAGGACCAACAACTGGCTAAACGAGTAGTCATTGAAGTCTGGTCCACGCAATAACATGTAGTGCTCTACTTGTGCCTGGCGACGAGGTCGCGATTACCGTCTCGTTAGGTGCCATCACGAACGCCGGCACCGTTTTCATGATCGCAGTAAGACACGAAGGAAACTGCAATGGGGAACGCCAGGTTTATAGGCCGCGTCGGGGCATTAGCAGTCATGCTGGGTATCGGGCAACGTCTGTTACACGTCGACGACAGTCGCTTGTAGAGCAATTCGAACGAGTCGGTTAGCCGAGCGCCGACCCGATAGCGTCTGCCGCCGCCTGTGCGCTTCGTCGGTCGAGATGGCCGTATACGCCAATTGTCGTCTGAATGGACTCATGACCAAGGTGTTGTTGTATGACCGGCAACGGCACCCCGGCCTGAATCATCCAAGAGGCACACGTGTGTCTGAGGTCGTGCACACGCGGTGACTTCGTCAGCCCAGCCTTCATCGCACTCTCACGTCCCGGCTTCCAGCCGCCGTTGAAGAACTCCTGCGCACGAACCGGATTGCCGGCGCCGTTAGTGAACAGGAAGCCCGGCGCTGTGAGGTCGATGACCTCCAGCGCCGCCGGCGGCAGGCTGATCGTGCGGATCGATTTCTTCGTCTTGGGCGGCCCGATCTCGGGCCGGTAGTCACCGGAGTACTTCCAGGCCTTATTGATTCGGCACGTCTTGGCCTTCCTATCGATGTCGGCGGCACTAAGCGCAGTCGCCTCTGAGAATCGCATGCCGGTGGTGACCAGCCACGTGGCCAGGTTCTTCCAGCGGTCGCGTTCGATGTGGTCACGCAGCAGTCGGAACTCGTCCGGTGTGAGGAAGACCGTCTCCTCGACGCGCGTGTGCGGCAACCGTCGCCCCTGGCACGGATTGGACGGAACAACCGCAGCTCACACCGCGGCGTTGAACGCCCCGGACAGGAATCCGTGTTTGTTAGCGATGGTCTTGCCGCTGCCACCAAGCTGTTTCACCCACTTGGCGATCGTCGTCTCGGTAACGGCGGTAATAGGCATCGAGCCGAACACTGGGCCGATATCGCGGGCCACGTAGGTGCGGTATCGCGCGAGGGTGGCCGGCTGGACCCGGGTCAGGTTGTCGATGTGGGTGCGCAGCCACTCGCTGACCGTCGGGACATGGCGGCCGATCTCGTCTAACTCAATGATGCGCAGCGCCTCGTCGGGACCGTGGTCTTCCAGCAGAGTTTTGAAACGCTCTGCGGCAGGCAGGTTTTCGAACGTCAGCGAGCGCTGGCGGCCGTCCTGGCGCCACAGCACGCGGTAGGTGTTTCCGGCGCGATTCCTTTGGGCGTGGATGCTTGCCGCAACCCTTGATGTTACGTGAAGTGTTACGTCGTTCCCGACGCAACTTTGGAAAGCACCTCTGAGCTGCGTAAACTTTGTGGAGCTAAGGGGATTCGAACCCCTGACCTACTCGATGCGAACGAGTCGCGCTACCAACTGCGCCATAGCCCCTGGTACCGGTAGCACAGGCTACCAGCCTCGGCGCCGCCGCCGAAAATCGATTGGCTATTGGCCGGCAGCGTGCGGAAGGTCGAAGTCGCGCGCGAAAGGGGCGTAGTCGAGGTGCTCGAATATCGGGTCCTCGTCGTCGATCTCCAGCACCACCGAGCCAGGTCGCCGAAGCCGCGACGGAACGACGTCGAACTCGTGATCGTCGGTGTTCTCTACGCCCAGCCTCGACCGCGCGATCCGCTGGGCGCGGCGCCGCCGCAGCCGCTCCTCGATTCGGGTCTGACGACGCAGGTACGCCAGATACAGCAGTGTGAGCGCGCCAATAGATCCGCACGCCCACCACGCAATCGGGTTCAGGGTGACCCCCGCGATACCGGCGACGATCGTCGCCACCGTCAGCACCATCAGCATCCGCTTGCGGAACTTGTATTTGCGCGCGTCGATCGTGACGGCCCTGGCCTCGGCCCGCCGCCGGCGCGCGGCGCTGATCGACTCGGCGATCTGCAGATCGGTGTCCGACGGCGCCTCCAGGCCCGAGGAATCGTCGACGTACTCGTATTCGTCCTCGGTGCCATCGGGCTCGTACTCTGCATCGGGCTCGTACTCGGCCTCGGGTCCGTACTCGGCTTCCGCCTCGTCGGCGAGGAGTTCGTCGGCCCCGGGTTCCTCGCCGAAATCCAATGGCAGCTCGCCGGTTTGGCCCCCGGGCTCGTCCTCTGCGACTGCCTCGTTCGCCGAAGCGCCCACCGGTAACGCGCCTGAGTCCTCGTCGATGACGTCGACGTCGAGGTAGTCCGGCTCGCTGTCGAACTCGGACTGCACTGCCGCGACGCGCACCACCGCGCGCTCTGTCGACTCGTCGTGGGGTTCTTCGTCGAGGTCATCGTCGAGATCGTCGTCCGACGGTTGCCAGTGCGGATCGCTGTTGTGTCCGGCCGCAGGCCTGCCACGCCGTAGCAACCGCGCACCGCGGCCGGTGTTCAGGACGCGCGTCGCCAATGCCACGTCGCTGGTGCGGCGAACGGCATCGCGCTTGCTGATCAACATCGGAACCAGCACGAAGAGCCAGAGCACGACGAGGGAGATCCACAAGAGGGATTGGGGGATGCTTGGCATGGCGCCTGCTCCTTTCCCCTTCAGGCTAGGTCCGTGACCAGCGCATCCATGGGCGGCGCGCCGAGGTCAATTACACACCTGTAATTCAGCGGTGACAAGCACCATCAGTCACAAATGTCACATTGGTAACAACGGCGGCTTCTTCGCTGGCGCCGACTTCTGCACCACGGTCGTGATTTCGGCAGGCGACACAGTCCTGAGGCAGAAATCGGCGACGGAGGCCTGCTAGCGACGAATCAGGCCCACTGTGCGTGGCCTTCCCGCACCAATGCGCCCGCGGCAGAACCGTTGAGCTCTTCGGTGGTGATGGCCACCAGCAGGTGATCGCGCCAAGCGCCGTCGACGTCGAGGTAGCGCCGCAGCAGTCCTTCCTCGCGAAAGCCGACCTTTGCCAGCACTGCGCGGCTCGCGGCGTTCTCCGGCCGCACCGTCGCCTCGACCCGGTGCAGCATGACCGGCCCGAAACAGTGGTCGAGCCCCAGCGCCAGCGCGGCCGTCGCGATCCCGCCACCGGTGGCCGAGCTGGCCACCCAATAGCCGATCCACGCCGACCGCAGCGCGCCGTGCGTCACGTTGCCGATCGTCAGTTGACCGGTGAACTCCCCGTCCACCTCGATCACGTATGGCAACATCCGGCCCTTGCGGGCCTCGGACCGCAGCCCTGAACAGACCGAAGGCCACGACGAAACTGCATGTCGCACTTCCCAATTCACCTCGGTTACCGGCTCCCAGGGTTCCAGGTGTGCACGGTCGGCCAGCCTGATCCGGCTCCAGGACGATGCATCGCGCAGACGCACGGGACGCAGTCGCACCAATCCCCCTGCGACCCGCAGCGGGCCGACCGGCATCGGCCATCCGGGATGCAATGAAGTCGAACGCCACAGGTTCATGACGACACGCCGCTGTCGTTCAGCCGCGCTGCGCCAAAAACGCGACGTCGACGATCTCGCCGGTGCGGACTTGTTCGGCCTCGGTCGGAACCACCACCAAGCAGTTTGCTTCGGCGAGTGTTGCGAGCAGATGCGACGACGCTCCCGGAGCACCGCCGAGGGCCTGCACCAAGTACTCGCCGGTGTCCTGGTCGCGCATCAACTGGCCACGCAGATAGCCCTTACGGCCCGCCACTGACGAGATCGGAGACAGCGTGCGGGCCTGCACGACCCTGCGCATCGGCTGGCGCTTGCCGAGCGTCAGCCGGATCAGCGGTCGCACCATCACCTCGAAGACCACCAGCGCGCTCACCGGATTGGCAGGCAGCAGGAACACCGGCACCCCCTCAGGGCCCAGTTGGCCGAAGCCTTGCACCGACCCGGGATGCATCGCGATGCGCGTGACTTCCATGTCGCCGAGTTGGGCGAGCACCGAGCGGACGCTTTCGGCGGCGGCGCCTCCGACCGCGCCTGCGATCACCACCACCTCTGCGCGATTGACTTGGCCCTCAACAACTTCCCGCAGTTCCTTGGGGTCGGTGTCGACGATGCCGACGCGGGTCACCTCGGCGCCGGCGTCGCGGCCCGCCGCGGCCAGGGCATAGGAATTGACGTCATAGACCTGCCCGTTGCCCGGCGTCCGGGAAATGTCGACGAGTTCACCGCCGACGCACATCACCGAGAGCCGGGGCCGCGGGTGCACCAGCACGCGCTCACGACCGACGGCCGCCAGCAGACCGACCTGGGCCGCGCCGACGATCGTGCCTGCCCGCACGGCGACGTCGCCAGGCTGGACGTCGTCGCCGGTGCGACGGACGTAGGCCCCGGACCGCACGCCACGCAGCACCGTCACCCTTGACTCGCCGCCGTCGGTCCACCGCAACGGCAGCACCGCATCCGCGAGCGTCGGCATCGGCGCGCCGGTCTGCACACGTGCGGCCTGCCGCGGCTGCAGCCGGCTCGGCGTCCGGGCCCCAGCCTCGATCGAGCCCATCACCGGAAGGCTGACTTCGCGGCCTGCGTCGTCGTCAGAGTCCGAGCCGTCACCGTCATCGTCGCCACCGACGCCCAGCACGTCCACACTCCGCACGGCGTAACCGTCGATGGCCGCCTGATCGAACCCCGGCAGCGGGCGTTCGGTGACGACCTCCTCTGCGCACATCAATCCTTGGGCTTCGGCGATCGCCACCCGGACGGGTCGTGGCGCCACCGCGGCGGCCGCTACCCGGGCCTGCTGCTCCTCCACCGAACGCACTGCACGCCTTTCTGCCGTTCAGGAGCCGTCGTGGCGTATCAGCAGTCGATCAGCCCTAATCGCTCCACCAACCACCGCCGCAACTCGGGGCCGTAGTCGTCGCGCTTCAATGCAAAGTCAACCGCAGCCTTGAGATAGCCGCCAGGATTTCCGAGGTCGTGTCGAGACCCGCGATGCACGACGACGTGTACTGGATGTCCCTCCTTGATCAACAGCGCGATGGCGTCGGTCAACTGAATCTCGCCGCCGGCGCCATGCGGAACCCGCTTGAGCGCGTCGAAGATGGCACGGTCCAGCACATAGCGTCCCGCTGCCGCATACGGCGACGGTGCGTCTTCAGCCTTCGGCTTCTCCACCATGCCCTTGACGCGTAACACGTTGGGGTTGTTGGTATCTGGCACCTTCTCGACGTCGAACACGCCGTAGGCGCTTATCTCGGTGGGATCCACCTCGATTGCGCACAGCACCGAGCCGCCGCGTTTGGCGCGCACCTTCGACATGGTTTCCAGCACGCCGGTCGGCAACACCAGATCGTCGGGCAGCAGCACCGCGATCGCGTCTTCGTCGGGCGCCAGACTGCCTTCCACGCATCCGACGGCATGCCCGAGGCCAAGGGGTTCGGCCTGCACCACCGACTCGACCTTGATCAGGGCCGGTGCGCGCCGCACCTTCTCCAGCATGGACGTCTTGCCGCGGGCCTCCAGCGTCCCCTCGAGCACCAGGTCCTCGACGAAGTGGGCGACAACGCTGTCCTTGCCTTCAGAGGTGACGATGATCAGCCGTTCGGCACCCGCTTCGGCCGCCTCCGCGGCCACCAATTCGATGCCGGGCGTGTCGACGACGGGCAGCAATTCCTTCGGCACTGTCTTGGTCGCGGGCAGAAACCGGGTTCCCAAACCCGCTGCGGGGACGACCGCAGTGTGCGGAATCGGTACCTCAGGCCGTGTCATCGTTCACACCCTAACGGTCTTAGCTCGGTTAGGCCGCGAAGGATTGTATTGCGTGCGTTTTGCGACTCCTGCGAAGAGGCTGTCATCGTGGACGCCGTGGCGCACTCGACGAAGACGGAGCTACGAGCCGAGATCCTGACGGCTCGCCGTGCTCTCGCGCCTCAGCTACACGACGCCGAGGCTCATGCGCTGTGCGAACATCTTCCAACCTTCATCGAAGCCGGTGAAACCGTATGCGCCTACGTGCCTGTCGGTTCAGAGCCCGGCTCGGTGGAGCTGATCGACTCCCTGCTGCGTCGCGAAGTTCGGGTGCTGCTGCCGGTCGCCCACCACGACGCGGCGGGGTTGCCGGTGCCACTGCTGTGGGGCGAGTACCGCCCCGGCGGCCTGGTGCAGGCACGGTTCGGTTTGCTGGAGCCCACGCAGCCGTGGCTGCCCGCCGATGCCATCGCCGTCGCCTCGGCGGTGTTGGTGCCGGCGCTCGCGGTCGATCGGACCGGGGTGCGGTTGGGCCGTGGCGCAGGCTTCTACGACCGCTCGCTGCCGTTGGCCGCGCCCGCCGCGCGACTGGTGGCCGTCGTACGCGACGACGAGTTGGTCGAACGGTTGCCCGCCGAACCGCACGACGTCCGGATGACGCATGCGCTGACGCCGAACAGCGGCTTGACCGCGTTGGAGTAGCGATCAGACATGGGAATGATCGAGCCCACATAGCGGTTCTAGCACTTGAGCCGGTAGAGTGCTAAGAAGTTTGACCATCTCGGAGGTTTTTGTGCCTACCTATTCCTATGCGTGCACGGAGTGCGGCGACCGGTTCGACGCAGTGCAGGCCTTCAGCGATAGCGCGCTGACCACCTGCGCCAAGTGCAACGGTCGGCTGCGCAAGCTGTTCGGCAATGTGGGAGTGGTTTTCAAGGGCAGCGGTTTCTACCGCACTGACAGCCGCGATTCGGCCAAGAGCGCCGCGAAGAGCTCGTCGAGTTCGTCCAACGGCTCGAGCTCGGAGTCCACCGCCAGTTCGTCGTCCTCGTCGTCGGACAAGTCGTCTTCCAATGGCTCGAGCTCCAGCTCGACAAGCTCTGCTCCCGCGGCCGCCGCATCGAGCTGACGCCGCGGAGTTATCCACAGCCGCGGACGGCTTCCGCACCATGACTGTGCCGCCGCGCCTTAGCGTGGCCGCATGGGGGATTCGCTCAATCCGTCTGTTCTGAGCCGGCTGCTGGCCGCGCGGCCGGACTGGTCGCGCACGCTTGCCGCCCGCCGCACCGCCGCGGGTGCGCTGGTTATCCTGGCCGCTGTCGTCGCGCTGCGCGCCGACCCACACGGTGATCGCACCGAGATCGTCGTCGCGACGCGTGACCTTGCCTCAGGCGTCGAACTGACCGCAGACGATGTCCGGCTCGAAAACCGCACGGCGGCAACGGTTCCCGACGGCGCACAGTCGAATATCGATGCCGTTGTGGGTGCGACGCTCGCCGGTCCTGCCCGCCGCGGCGAGATGCTGACCGACGTGCGGGTGCTGGGACCTCGACTGGCCGAATCGGTGGCGGGCCCCGACGCCCGCATCGTGCCGCTCCCTCTGGCCGACAGCGCCGTGTTGGATCTGGTCCGCCCCGGCGATGTCGTCGACGTGCTCGCCGCGGGCACCGAGTCCGGTACCGACGCCAGACCGAAGTTGGTTGCGACGAATGCCGTTGTCGTCCTCGTGTCCGAGAAGCCGAAGGGCGCAGGCAATGGAAGCGACCGCGTCGTGCTCGTGGCCGTCGGCGCGCACGCCGCGAATGAGGTGGCAGCGGCGGCGCTGCTTCAGACCGTGACGCTCACCTTCCACTGAGCGCCGCCAGTGCGGCGGGACGGGCACCGGAGCCCCCAGCATCACCGCTCCGTTCGTATCGATTGCCGCGCAAGTTGATCCCGCGAAGTCAGCACCGAGCATCGACCAACCCATGCCCAACCCGACTAAGTTCGTATTTGCCGTAGACAGCACACGACTGCAGGAGGGATCTGAGCGCATGTTGAAGGGCTTCAAGGAGTTTCTCTCGCGGGGCAACATCGTCGACCTGTCCGTCGCGGTGGTGATCGGCACCGCGTTCACGGGCTTGGTCACGAAGTTCACCGAAAGCATCATCCAGCCGTTGATCAGCCGCATCGGCGCGGGCCCCGATTCCGACTACGGCATCCTGCGGATCGGCATCGGCGGGGGCCAGGCCATTGACCTGAACATCCTGCTGTCGGCGGCCATCAACTTCATTCTTGTCGCTGCGGTGGTCTATTTCCTCGTGGTCCTTCCGTACAACCGGCTTCGGAAGAAGGGGGAGGTCGAGCAGGCTCAGGACACCGAGCTGAGCCTGCTGACCGAGATCCGCAACATCCTCGCCGAGACGAACGGCGCAAGCGGCAAGACCGTGGCCGGCCCCAGCCCGGACACCGCCAAGACTACGAGCGCCGACAAATCCGAGCTCGGACAGGCAACCAGTTGATCAGCGGCGGATAACGAAGCTACCAGCAGGACTGATGACAAACCCTGTCTGGTCTCGTGTGTTGACGCATGACGTGGCCACGCCATCGGTGCCGCAGCTGATGGTGCCGACGCTCAGCCGGCTGTTCGTCGGCAACGCTTTGACTGGCTGGCCAATGTCGCCGTACAGCGGACGGTCGCCGCTAGCGAAATCAGGAGGACCTGTTGGCCCCGCACTCACAATATTCGCTCCCCTGGGAGCAGCTGGGATCGCTCCACTGCATCCGTAGCCACCATTCCGGCGATCCAGGACACACGTCAGACCTTCCGGAGTGGCAAACGCATACCAAGCGCCCTCCATCACCGAATAATCACTCGGCTTCACAGGCTGAAACGCATTGACGTTTGGCAGGACCGCGTCATCGGCCAGCGCATGTATCGGCGCCGAAAACGCGTACATTCCGATAGCACACGCGACGCTTATCAAAGTCAGTCTCGGCACCCACATACATTAACCGGCAGATGCCTGGGCCGCACGCCAGAAGCAGCCGCGGGGCCGGGGGTGTTTTGTTGGGCTTGAGCTGGGGTGTTAGTTCATGTTCCAGGGTTCGCCGTAGGTGGTGACGCTGTCGCCGGCCTTGGAGATCAGCCGGGCGAACGGACGCAGCAGCACACCACCGGCCGCACCGGTCACCGTGCCGTGCGCGTTGGACACCGCCACCTTGCCGTGCGGACCCGACACATCCACCGAGAACGTCGCCACCTCCTGAATACCCGGGCCGTTACCCAGGTCAGCGCTGATCGACACCCCCGGGAACAGGTTCGGGGTGATCACCTGAAATGTCTGCGGAACCCCGCCGCCGCCGCCGGTGAACGCTGTCGGACCGATATTCGTGTCGTCAAGCAGGATGTTCGGCGTGGTGTAGGAGAAGTTGATACCCACACCCAACGACCACGGGAAACCGATCTGGTAACCCAACTCCAGCGTGCCTGCAAACGCATCGGCACCCGGGCCGGCCACGTTGTACACCGCGCTACCGGAGTGGAACCACTCACGGGTCAGCCGGTTGCGGTCCAGGGGGAACACACCATTGAGGAAGGTGTCCCACTGCTGGATCGTCAGCGTCCGATCCTGGCCATCAACCAGGCTCAGCTCGTTGTCCAGACCTGCGTGAGAGGTGCCCGTGCTCACGAACAAAGCGGCCAACGCCGCCACCATCGCGACCAGCACCCGACTGAATGCCTTCATGTATTCCCCATCTCGTAAGGCCTGGCGTACAAACGGATGATCGCAGAGCGTGATGCAACCGTTACAGGTGTTGTAGCTGATTTCTTCCGTTACTGGGGTGGTTAACGGCAAAACAGCCCCCGGCATCTCGCCGGGGGCTGCTCCGCTATTCCCTGAGCTGGGGAGTTAGTTCATGTTCCAGGGTTCGCCGTAGGTGGTGACGCTGTCGCCGGCCTTGGAGATCAGCCGGGCGAACGGACGCAGCAGCACACCACCGGCCGCACCGGTCACCGTGCCGTGCGCGTTGGACACCGCCACCTTGCCGTGCGGACCCGACACATCCACCGAGAACGTCGCCACCTCCTGAATACCCGGACCGTTACCCAGGTCAGCGCTGATCGACACCCCCGGGAACAGGTTCGGGGTGATCACCTGAAATGTCTGCGGAACCCCGCCGCCGCCGCCGGTGAACGCTGTCGGACCGATATTCGTGTCATCGAGCAGGATGTTCGGCGTGGTGTAGGAGAAGTTGATACCCACACCCAACGACCACGGGAAACCGATCTGGTAACCCAACTCCAGCGTGCCTGCAAACGCATCGGCGCCCGGGCCGGCCACGTTGTACACCGCGCTACCGGAGTGGAACCACTCACGGGTCAACCGGTTGCGGTCCAGGGGGAACACACCATTGAGGAAGGTGTCCCACTGCTGGATCGTCAGCGTCCGATCCTGGCCATCAACCAGGCTCAGCTCGTTGTCCAGACCTGCGTGAGAGGTGCCCGTGCTCACGAACAAAGCGGCCAACGCCGCCACCATCGCGACCAGCACCCGACTGAATGCCTTCATGTTCTCCCTAGCTATGTAGACGGCAGACCGGCTAGTCCACCGTGGGTTGTCCGTGCGCGGCTCCTACCGCTAAACCACACACGACGCGTGAGTGGCATGTGACGCAAATGAGAGAGCTCACATGCTGCTCTTACGTTTCGCTCATCGTTGACACGAGGAACATAACGGGGAGGCATCGCCCCGGCAACGCGTGGGGGACCTCTGCGTCGATTCCGCCACCCCGCAATGGGAGTTTGCTGGCAGCCTGACTAGAGGGTGACACAGGATCCGCTGGGCCGATTGTGTTGCAACGACGAGGCAGCACGGCCGCTTTCGCGTCGCACATCCGTGACGGCGGCTGACGCCGAATGGGTGTCTGGCGTTTTCCGCGCTTAACGCGAAATCACAGGTCAATCGTGGTGAGGCGGGATATTGTCCCGCAACCACTGGTCGTGATCAGCAGCGTCATCCGGCGAAAAACTGTCCCGCTCGTCAACGGGTAACTCGCGCAAGGGATCCCCGAAGACCTTGTTAACTGCATCCCTGGTGCGCTTTGAACAGTCCGTCACAGCGCACTCCTTGTGTGACGAAGATCACATTTGGTCAAAGATAGCCGTTCACGTAGCCGTAACCGGCGGTACGACCTCAAAATTCGCGCAGCGCAACGCGCCACTGACCACGACGCGGCGTCTGCCTTGCGGCGGCGGTTGCGGAGCGAGACCAATCTCGTTAGATCTCCAAGCTGGATAGCTGACCGATGATCTGGACGGCCAGCGGACTCAGCGTGGCCATGCCGTCTCGGACCGCGGCACGCGAGCCCGCGAGATTAACTACGAGGGTGCTGCCGGATATCCCGGCGAGACCCCGGGAGACCCCGGCGTCGACGATTCCGGCCGAAAGACCGGAGGCACGAAGCGCCTCGGAGATACCGAGCAGTTCACGGTCGAGGAGGTCGCGGGTGGCTTCGGGGGTGACGTCGCGCGGGGTGACGCCTGTGCCGCCCACCGACACGACGAGGTCCACTCCCCCGATCACCGCTGTGTTGAGGGCGTTGCGGATCTCCACCTCGTCGGCGGAAACCACGACCACGCCGTCCACTACGAAGCCCGCTTCACCGAGCAGTTCGGTCACCAACGGACCCTCGTGGTCTTCCTCGCCATGAGCGGTGCGGTCATCGACGACGACGACGAGCGCCCGGCCCACCAACTCCCCTGGCTGTTCCATGAGTGCAACCGTATATCTGGGAAGGGACAGTGGCGCGGCCACTCTCAGTGTCGGCGGGCCGCCGGGACCCACAGTGATGGTCACTGCTGTGCCTTGCCGAGCGTGACCTGCACGGTCTGCGGCTTACCCGATGGATCCAGGTATGTCAGCGTCACCTTGTCGCCTGGCGCCTTGGATCGCACCGCGGCCACCAGAGCGTCGGCGCTGCCGATCACCCGGTCGTCCACCTTGGTGACGACGACGCCACTGGGCAGGCCCGCGGCCGCCGCCGCGCCACCGCTGGTGACCTCGACGATCTTCGCGCCGTCGACGCCCGCGTCGTTGCCCACCTGAACGCCGAGCGAGGCATGCGACGCGGTGCCGCTCTGGATGAGCTCATCGGCGATCCGCTTGGCCTGGTCCACGGGGATCGCGAAGCCCAGTCCGATCGAACCGCTCTGAGCCTGCGGACCCGCGTCGCCACCCAAGGTCGCGATGGCCGAATTCACGCCAACCAGTTCGCCGTTCATGTTGACCAGCGCGCCGCCCGAGTTGCCGGGGTTGATCGCCGCGTCGGTCTGAATGGCGTCGAGCACGGTGTTCTGGTTCTGTGCGTCGCCGCCCGCGGCCACCGGCCGGTTCAGTGCGCTGATGATGCCAGTGGTGACGGTGCCTTCCAGGCCAAGCGGCGAGCCGACGGCCACCACGTCCTGGCCCACCCGCAGGTTGCTCGACGAGCCGAGTGTGATCGGCGTGAGCCCCGATGCGCCCTGCGCGCGAACGACGGCGATATCGCTGCTGGGGTCGGTCCCGACGACCGTGAATCCCATCGTGCGGCCATCGGCGAAGGTCACTTTTGTCTGGGCGCCGCCGGCCGGGACCGGCGCGGGCGGCCCGCCTGGATTGTCTTTGGCGGCGGCCACCACATGGTTGTTCGTCAGGATCAGACCGTCCGAGGACAGGATGATTCCCGAGCCCTCCTCGGACTGCTTGCCGAGGTCGACCTCCAGCTTGACCACGCTGGGCACCACCTTGGCGGCAACTTGCTCCACCGAGCCTGCGGGCAGGCTGGCCGCGGGCACGCTTGGCGCCAATCCGGTTGCACTTGAAGTTGCCGACGGCCGATCCGGCTGCGTCAGCAGTGCCACGCCGCCGCCAATACCCGCCGAAACGATCGCGACGGCGAGCGCGCCCGCTGTCAAAGCTCCTGCACGGGAACGCTTTTGGCGCACAGGCGGCAACGGCATACCGGGCGGCTGCTGTGGCGCGCCGCGGTACGGGTCGTAGGGCGGACGGAACTGCTGCTGCGTCGCGTAGCGCCAGTCGTACGGCTGCTGCTGCGTCGGCTGCTGGTACTGCCGAGGCGCGCCGGGATAGCCGGGCGCCGCATGCTGCTCATGGCCGCCGGGCCGGTGACCCGGCGGTGGCGGCGGCGAATACCTCGGGTGGTTCGTCATGTCGCTGCGGTGCTCTTCCTGGAGTAGGTTCCGACATCTTGGACAACGACGGATGCAAGCTCAGGGTGCCCACCCGGGCTGAGAATCCACTTAGAGAACGTTCGGCACATCCCCAGACTTTCCCCCCGCGGCGCGCTGCCCCGATCAACCATTGTCGGCGCTGACCACTGGCTGGTCCACATCGGTTGGGTGTGTCGCCGCAAGCGGCCGCCCTGGCAGCACCACATGGATCGAGGTTCCGGGTGGTTGCCCGCCGGGGACAGTGTCCTCGACCCGCAGCGTGCCGCCGTGTTTGACCACCACCTGTTTCACGATGGCCAGACCAAGACCCGAGCCGGGCATGGCGCGCGCAGACGTAGAGCGGTAGAACCGCTCGAACACCAGTGCCCTTTCCTGCGGCGGAATGCCGGGACCGAAGTCGAACACCACCAGCTCGGCATGGACGGGGTCGATCTGCGTCAGCCTGACGCCGACCCGGCCGCCCGGCGGGCTCCATTTCGCGGCGTTGTCCAGCAGGTTGAGCACCGCGCGCTCCAACACGCCGCCGTCGCCGTACACCTGCCATCCGATCACCGAGACGTCGAACTCAATATCGTTGCGGCGACGGCGAACTCGTTCGAGCGACCGCTCGACCACATCGGCCATGTCAAGGGGTTCGTGGATGACGCCGCCCGCCTCGTCGCGGGTCAGATCCACCAGATCACCCACCAGTGTGGACAATTCCTCGATCTGGGCGATCACGTCGGCGCGCAGATCGGCCATCTCCTCTTCGGGCAGCGGTGGTGCACCGGGTGCCATCGCCGCCATCAGTAGCTCGACGTTGGTGCGCAGCGACGTCAACGGGGTGCGCAGTTCGTGGCCGGCGTCGGTGACCAACCGGGCCTGCCGTTCGCGCGATTCTGCCAGCGCCCGCAGCATCATGTTGAAAGCCTCGGTGAGACGGGCGAGTTCGTCGCTGCCGAACACCGGAATGGGTCTCAGGTCGTCGGTGCGGGCCACCCGTTCGGCGGCTTCGGTCAGCCGGGCCACCGGCCGCAGCCCTGCGCGGGCCACCGCTCCACCGGCCATTGCGGCCACCGCGACGCCGAGCCCACCGACGATCAGTAGCACCGTGCCCAACCGTTTGAGCACCTCGCTCGTCGGGGCCAGGCTCTTCGAGATCAGCAACGAACTGCCGTTGGTCAGGTGCAGCGCGAGCACGCGCTGGTGATTGACGGTGCGCAACGACATCAGCAATTCGCCTTGCACCACATCCTTTTCCGGCTGCCCGAGCGGCAGCGTCTGGCCTTCCTGGTTGGCCGTATAGATCGACCGGCCTGGGTTGACCAGCATGGCGTTGACATCCGAATAGGCGGTGCCCTCGATCGCCTTGCCCGGATCGGCTGCCAATGAACCACTTTCGATCAGCAGGCGGGCCCGGCTATGCAGTTGATTGTCGATGTCGTCATAGAGCGCGCGCGATACCACCGCATAGACCGCGACGGCCATCAGCACCACGACCATGGCCACCATCGACATGGCGAGCAGCATCACGCGCCAACGCAACGACAGCGAGCTGGCAGTGGCAAGTTGCGGCCGCGACTTTCTCCGCGGCCCGAACCCGAACTTCTGGGCAGACATCAGGGCGGTGTTTCACGCAACACGTAACCCACCCCGCGCACGGTGTGGATCAGTCGCGGCTCTCCTTCGGCTTCAGTCTTGCGGCGTAGATATCCGACGTACACCTCGAGAGCATTGCCGGACGTCGGGAAGTCGAATCCCCACACCTCTTCGAGGATGCGGCTGCGGGTGAGCACTCGCCGCGGGTTGGCGATCAGCATCTCCAACAACGCGAACTCGGTGCGGGTCAGGCTGATCTGCCGCGTCCCTCGGGTGACCTCGCGGGTCACCGGGTCCAAGGACAGATCGGAGAACGTCAGCGCGGGCGATTCGGCGCTGTCGTCGGGGGTCCTCCGGCGCAGCAGCGCGCGCATCCTCGCCAACAGTTCCTCGAGAGCGAACGGCTTGGGCAGGTAGTCGTCAGCGCCGGCGTCCAGCCCGGCCACCCGCTCTGACACCGAGTCGCGGGCGGTCAGCACGAGGATCGGCAGATCGTCTCCGGTGCTGCGAAGCTGACGGCATACCTCGAGGCCATCGAGCCTCGGCATCATCACGTCGAGTACGAGGGCGTCGGGCCGGTCGTTGGCGATCGAGTCGAGAGCTTCGCGGCCGTCCTGCGCCAAATCGACGGAATATCCGTTGAACGAAAGCGACCGGCGCAGGGATTCGCGCACAGCGCGATCGTCGTCAACGACAAGTATGCGCACAGCCACAGTGTCTATCGATCACCTGAGACTGGCCTGAGAGGCTCGCCGGAGCCGCCGCTACCGGCGAGATTTCGCCACCGCAGCGTGCGCGGCCGGTTAGCGGCGGTCGAGGTCGATGAGGCCGAGGCGGGCGGCCTTGAGCAGGCGCCGGGGCACCTTGTGCTGCTGACCCGCGACGGTGACATTCACCAACTCGGTACGGGTGGCTTTCCACTGCGCGCGCCGGCTACGGGTGTTCGCGCGCGACATCCTGCGCTTGGGCACAGCCATGATCGAGCTCTCCTTTTACAAGTACTGAATGCGCGCCACGCTTGGACGGGCGTCGGCAATTGTCCTTCAGGATAGCCGGTGAGCTGCATAGGCTCCAAAACAAGGGATGGCCTTTACGCGATACCGCCGGTAACCGCTAACCTACCGGTTGGTTGGTCGATGACGACGACAGGAGACTGGGTGGCCGCTTCCTCTGGTGCAGTGCGCATCGGGAACTGCTCCGGCTTCTACGGTGACCGGCTGGCTGCCATGCGCGAAATGCTCACCGGCGGTGGCCTCGATTATCTGACCGGCGACTACCTGGCCGAGCTGACCATGCTGATCCTGGCCCGCGACCGCGCCAAGGCGCCTGACCGCGGCTATGCCAAGACCTTTTTGAAGCAGCTCGAGAACTGCCTAGGGCTCGCGCTGGACAAGCGCGTGCGGATCGTCGCGAATGCCGGCGGCCTGAACCCCGCGGGCCTGGCGAGCGCGGTGCGGGCGCTGGCCGACCGACTCGGCCTGACCGTGAGCGTCGCACACGTCGAGGGCGACGACCTGGTGGCGAGCGCCGAGGAGTTGGGCTTCGGCACTCCGTTGGCGGCCAACGCGTACCTCGGGGCATGGGGCATCGCCGACTGCCTGCGCGGCGGCGCCGACGTGGTGGTGACGGGACGCGTGACGGATGCGTCGGTGATCGTTGGCCCGGCGGCCGCGCATTTCGGCTGGGCACCGACGGACTATGACGCGCTAGCGGGTGCGGTGGCCGCGGGCCACGTCATCGAGTGCGGCGCGCAGGCCACCGGCGGGAACTACGCCTTCTTCACCGAACTCGCCGACCTGACACATCCCGGCTTCCCGCTCGCCGAGATTCATGCCGACGGCTCGTCGGTGATCACCAAGCATCCCGGCACGGGCGGCGCGGTCACCGTCGGCACGGTCACCGCCCAGCTGCTCTACGAGATCGGCGGTGCACGCTATGCGAATCCCGATGTGACACTGCGTGTCGACACCATGGAGCTGTCCGACGACGGACCCGACCGGGTGCGGATCAGCGGCGTCAAGGGTGAGCCGCCACCGCCCACGCTCAAGGTGTCGCTCAACAGCATCGGCGGCTTCCGCAACGAGATGGCGCTTGTGCTCACGGGTCTGGACATCGAGGCGAAGGCCGAACTCGTGCGCAGGCAACTGGAAACCAGCCTGACGGTCAAGCCTGCGGAGATGGAATGGACGCTGGCCCGCACCGACCACGCCGACGCTGACACCGAGGAAGCCGCCAGCGCGCTGCTGCGCTGCGTCGTCCGTGATCCCGACCCTGCAAACGTGGGACGCCAATTCTCTTCGGCGGCAGTCGAACTCGCACTCGCCAGCTATCCAGGATTCACCAGCACGTCACCACCGGGCGACGGCCAGGTGTACGGGGTGTTCACGCCCGGCTATGTGGACGCCGCCAAGGTGCCGCATGTCGCTGTGCATGCCGATGGCACCCGGGTAGACATTGCGCCTGCGGCCCAGACGCTGGAGCTTGCGCCGGTCCCACCGTTCGCGCTTCCCGAGCCGCTGCCATTCGGTGAGACGCGGCGAGTGCCGCTCGGCGTGATCGCGGGCGCGCGCAGCGGCGACAAGGGCGGCTCCGCCAACGTCGGAGTCTGGGTGCACACCTCAGAGCAGTGGCGCTGGCTCGTACACACACTGACCGTTGAGAAACTGCGTGAGTTGTTACCCGAGACAACCGATTTGGATGTGACCCGGCATGTACTGCCGAACTTGCGGGCCGTCAACTTCGTGATCGACGGCATCCTCGGCCAGGGCGTCGCGTATCAGGCGCGGTTCGACCCGCAGGCCAAGGGGCTCGGCGAGTGGCTGCGCAGCCGTCACATCGACATACCAGAAAGTCTGCTATGAGTATCTGGCACACCCCCGAGCGCGAACAGCTACGAAAGACCGTGCGCGCCTTCGCCGAACGTGAGGTCCTGCCGCACGTCGACGAGTGGGAGCAAAGCGGCGAACTCCCCCGAGACCTACACCGCAAGGCCGCCGAAGCCGGGTTGCTCGGCGCCGGCCTGCCCGAAGCTGTGGGTGGCGGTGGCGGCGACGGTGCCGACGCCGTGATCATCTGCGAGGAAATGCATTACGCCGGTTCGCCCGGCGGCGTGTTCGCGTCGCTCTTCACGTGCGGGATCGCGGTGCCACACATGATCGCCTCCGGGGATCAGCGGCTGATCGACACGTACGTGCGGCCGACGTTGCACGGCGAGAAAATCGGCAGCCTGGCCATCACCGAGCCCGGCGGCGGCTCGGACGTCGGGCACCTCACCACGCGTGCGGTTCGCGACGGCTCAGGAAATGGGGACTACATCATCAACGGCGCCAAGACGTACATCACCTCGGGGGTGCGCGCGGACTACGTCGTGACGGCCGCCCGCACCGGCGGCCCTGGCGCGGCGGGGGTTTCGCTGATCGTGGTCGATAAGGGCACACCAGGTTTCGAGGTCAGCCGCAAGCTCGACAAGATGGGCTGGCGCTCGTCGGACACGGCCGAGCTGTCCTATACCGATGTGCGGGTGCCTGCAGCCAACTTGATCGGCGGCGAAAACACCGGTTTCGCACAGATCGCGGCGGCGTTCGTATCCGAGCGTGTTGGCCTTGCGGCACAGGCGTATTCGAGCGCGCAGCGCTGCCTGGACCTCACCGTCGAATGGTGCCGCAACCGGGCAACCTTCGGACGGCCACTGATTTCGCGTCAGCAGGTCCAGAACACGCTGGCGGACATGGCCAGGCGCATCGACGTGGCGAGGGTCTACACGCACCACCTCGTGGAGCGGGAACTGGCGGGAGAGAGCAATTTGATCACCGAGGTGTGCTTCGCGAAGAACACAGCGGTCGAGGCGGGCGAATGGGTCGCCAACCAGGCCGTGCAACTGTTCGGCGGCATGGGCTACATGACCGAATCCGAGGTCGAACGCCAGTACCGCGATATGCGCATCCTTGGCATCGGCGGCGGCACCACCGAAATACTGACCGCGCTTGCGGCTAAGACGTTGGGATTCCAGTCATGACACAAGCGAGAAGCGGAGCGAATCGCCCATGACTCAGTTGCGCTCGACGCTTGACGCGGCGTCACCGGCCTATGCCGAGGCTGCGTCGGCGATGACCACCAAGCTCACCGAGATCGATGCCGAGCACGCCAAGGCGCTCGCCGGCGGCGGTGAGAAGTACGTCCGGCGTCATCACGATCGCGGCAAGATGACCGCGCGCGAACGCATCGAGATGCTGCTCGATCCCGATTCGCCGTTCCTGGAATTGAGTCCACTGGCGGCGTGGGGAACCGCCTTCAACGTCGGCGCCAGCATCGTGGTGGGCATCGGCGCCATCGAGGGCGTGGAGTGTCTGGTCGTCGCCAACGATCCGACCGTCAAGGGTGGCACCAGCAACCCGTGGACATTGAAGAAAATCCTGCGGGCCAACCAGATTGCGATGCAGAACCGGCTGCCGGTGGTGTCGCTGGTCGAATCCGGTGGCGCCGATCTGCCAACGCAGAAGGAAATCTTCATCCCCGGCGGTCAGATGTTCCGCGACCTGACCCGGCTGTCCGCAGCTGGTATCCCGACCATCGCGCTGGTGTTCGGCAACTCAACGGCAGGCGGCGCCTACATCCCCGGCATGTCCGACCACGTCGTGATGATCAAGGAACGCTCGAAGGTATTCCTGGCCGGGCCGCCGCTGGTGAAGATGGCGACCGGCGAGGAATCCGATGACGAATCGCTGGGCGGCGCCGAAATGCACGCCAGGACTTCGGGTTTGGCCGACTACTTCGCCGTCGACGAACTCGATGCCATCCGCATCGGTCGGCGCATCGTCGCCAGGCTCAACTGGCGCAAACAGGGCCCGACTCCCGGCCCGGTGACCGAGCCGCTGTTCGACGCCGAGGAACTGTTGGGCATCGTCCCGTCCGATCTACGCATCCCGTTCGATCCTCGCGACGTCATCGCCCGTGTCGTTGACGGTTCGGAATTCGATGAGTTCAAGCCGCTGTACGGGTCGTCGCTGGTGACCGGCTGGGCGAACCTTTACGGCTATCCGATCGGTATCCTCGCCAACCACCGGGGAGTGCTGTTCTCCGAAGAGTCGCAAAAGGCCACCCAGTTCATCGAGCTGGCCAACCGTTCGGACACGCCACTGTTGTTCCTGCACAACACCACCGGCTACATGGTCGGCAAGCAGTATGAGGAAGGCGGAATGATCAAGCACGGCTCGATGATGATCAACGCCGTGTCGAACTCGACCGTCCCGCACATCTCGCTGCTCATCGGTGCCTCCTACGGTGCGGGCCATTACGGCATGTGCGGCCGCGCCTACGATCCGCGGTTCCTGTTCGCCTGGCCGAGCGCGAAGTCCGCGGTCATGGGCGGCGCACAGCTCGCGGGCGTGTTGTCGATTGTGAGCCGCGCCGCCGCCGAGGCGCGCGGCCAGCAGGTCGACGAGAACGCCGACGCCGCGATGCGGGCTGCGGTCGAGGGACAGATCGAGGCCGAATCGCTGCCCATGGTGCTGTCCGGGATGCTGTACGACGACGGCATCATCGACCCTCGTGATACCCGCACCGTGCTGGGAATGTGCTTGTCCGCCATCGCCAATGGCCCGATCAAGGGGACGTCGAACTTCGGCGTCTTCCGGATGTGAGCCCACATGATCACTAAGGTTCTGGTGGCCAACCGCGGTGAGATCGCCCGCCGGGTGTTCGACACCTGCCGGCGCCTCGGCATCGGTACCGTCGCGGTGTACACCGATCCGGACGCCTCAGCCCCGCACGTGGCGGATGCGGACGAGCGGGTGCGCCTAGCGGGCCGCAACGGGTATTTGGACGCGCGGCAGCTGGTCGACGCGGCGCGTGCCGCGGGTGCCGACGCTATTCACCCTGGGTACGGATTTCTCTCGGAGAACCCGGAATTCGCTGCCGCCGTGATTGACGCGGGTCTGACCTGGATCGGGCCGCCGGTGGCGGCCGTCGCCGCGATGGGTTCGAAGATCGAGGCCAAGAAGATGATGGCCGCGGCAGGCGTGCCGGTGCTCGACGAGCTCGATCCCGACACCGTCACCGCCGAGCAGTTACCCGTGCTGATCAAGGCGTCGGCCGGCGGCGGTGGCCGTGGCATGCGGGTGGTCCGCGAATTGGCTGAGCTGCCAGCGCAAGTGGAGGCCGCGCGCCGCGAGGCGCAGTCCGCGTTCGGCGATCCGACGGTGTTCTGCGAGCGCTACTTGGCCACCGGTCATCACGTCGAGGTGCAGGTGCTCGCCGATCAACACGGTACGGTGTGGGCGGTTGGCGAACGCGAATGCTCGATTCAGCGACGCCACCAGAAGATCATCGAAGAAGCACCGTCGCCGTTGGTCGACAGCACGCCGGGCATGCGCGCCAAGCTGTTCGACGCGGCTCGCCTGGCCGCGTCCGCGATCGGTTACACCGGCGCGGGGACCGTCGAGTTCATGGCCGACGAGCGCGGCGATTTCTTCTTCCTCGAGATGAATACCCGGCTGCAGGTCGAGCATCCGGTCACCGAGGAGACCACCGGGCTCGACCTCGTCGAGCTGCAGCTACAAGTTGCCGACGGCGGTCGGCTCGACCCGGAACCCCCACCGTCACATGGGTATTCGATCGAGGCCCGGCTGTACGCCGAGGACCCGGCCAAGGGCTGGCAGCCTCAGGCCGGGGCCGTGCACCACTTCGCGGTGCCCGCGAATGTCCGGCTGGACACCGGCATCGTCGACGGTTCGGTCGT
Source organism: Mycobacterium sp. JS623 (assembly GCF_000328565.1). Classification (NCBI taxonomy): domain Bacteria; kingdom Bacillati; phylum Actinomycetota; class Actinomycetes; order Mycobacteriales; family Mycobacteriaceae; genus Mycobacterium; species Mycobacterium sp. JS623. Next base: position 5,224,581 of record NC_019966.1, read on the forward strand.
TTCGGTGTTCTACGATCCGATGATCGCCAAGGTCATCTCGTACGCTCCGAACCGCCGGCAGGCGGCGGGCGTGCTCGCCGACGCGCTGGCCCGTACCCGCATCCACGGCGTGCGCACCAACCGCGACCTGCTGGTGAATGTGCTGCGGCATCGGGCGTTCCTCGACGGCGCCACCGATACGGCGTTCTTCGACACCCACGGCTTGGCCGAGTTGGCCGCGTCGCTGGCTGACGATCGGGCGGTTGAACTGTCGGCGTTGGCCGCCGCGCTTGCCGATGCGGCGCAAAACCGCTATACCGCAACGGTGTTCACCGCGGCGCCCAGCGGCTGGCGCAACCTCGCCTCGGGTTACCAGACAAAGTCCTACAGCGACGCCGCCGGGAACACCCATGAGGTGCGATACCGATTCACGCGCACCGGCGTGCAGTTGCCCGGCTATGACAACGTGGGACTGGTGAGCGCGCGGCCCGACCGCGTCGTGCTCTCGGTCGACGGTGTGGACCGGCCGTTCGACGTCGCTCGCTATGACGGCGACGCGTTCGTCGACTCCCCGCTGGGGCCGGTGCAACTCGTTGCGCTGCCCCGCTTTCCGGATCCCGACGCCTCGGTGGCGCGGGGGTCGCTGCTCGCGCCGATGCCGGGTTCGGTGCTGCGCATCGGCGCAGCGGTGGGCGACACTGTCGCCGCGGGCCAGCCGTTGATCTGGCTGGAGGCGATGAAGATGGAGCACACCGTGATCGCCCCGAGCGACGGCGTGCTCGCCGAACTCAACGTCGAGACCGGCCAGCAGGTCGACGTCGGCGCCGTACTTGCCCGAGTGGACAACCCGCAAGGAGACACACAATGACGAGCTTCATCGAAACCGAGGAACAGCAGGCGCTGCGCAAGGCTGTGGCCGCAATGGCCGCCAACTACGGCCAGGACTACTACCTGGAGAAGTCCCGAGCCGGACTGCACACCGACGAATTGTGGAGCGAAGCAGGCAAACTCGGCTTCATCGGCGTCAACCTGCCCGAAGAGTACGGCGGTGGCGGCGCCGGCATGTACGAACTGTCGCTGGTGATGGAGGAAATGTCCGGCGGCGGGTGTCCGCTGCTGATGATGGTGGTTTCCCCTGCGATCAACGGCACGATCATCGCCAAGTTCGGCACCGACGAGCAGAAGAAGCGGTGGCTGCCCGGCATCGCCGACGGTTCGACCACCATGGCATTCGCCATCACCGAGCCTGACGCCGGGTCGAACAGCCATCGCATCACCACCACCGCCCGCCGCGACGGAAGCGATTGGATCCTGTCGGGCCAGAAGGTGTTCATCTCGGGGATCGACCAGGCGCAGGCCGTGCTGATCGTGGGCCGCACTGAGGATCACAAGACGGGCAACCTCAAGCCCGCCCTGTTCATCGTGCCAACCGACACGAAGGGGTTGAGCTGGACCAAGATCGACATGGAATTGGTCACCCCGGAGAGCCAGTTCCAGGTGTTCCTCGATGAGGTCCGGTTGCCGTCTGACGCGCTGGTGGGTTCCGAGGACGCCGCGATCGCGCAGCTGTTCGCCGGGCTGAACCCGGAGCGGATCATGGGCGCGGCCAGCGCGGTCGGTATGGGCCGGTTCGCGATCAACAAGGCCGTGGACTATGTCAAGACCCGCCAGGTGTGGAAGACGCCGATCGGCGCGCATCAGGGACTGTCGCATCCGTTGGCGCAGAACCACATTGAGATCGAACTGGCAAAGTTGATGATGCAGAAGGCGGCCACGCTCTACGACCTCGGCGACGACGCCGGTGCCGCCGAAGCGGCGAACATGGCCAAATACGCGGCCGGGGAGGCGTCGGTGCGCGCCGTCGACCAGGCCGTGCAGTCCTTGGGCGGCAACGGACTGACCAAGGAGTACGGCATCGCCGCCGCGGTGACCGCGTCGAAGCTGGCCCGCATCGCACCGGTCAGCCGTGAGATGGTGCTCAACTTTGTGGCGCAGACCTCACTTGGTCTGCCCCGGTCTTATTAGGGGGCCCGTCAGAATGCCAACGCTCGTTCACTACACCGTCGAGAGCAGCGTCGCCCGGCTGACGCTCGATTCGCCGGACAACCGCAACGCGCTGTCCACCGCGCTGGTCAACCAGCTGCACCAGGGCCTCACTGACGCCACCGAAGAGTCAGGCGTGCGGGCCGTGGTGATCGATCACACCGGCGGAACATTCTGCGCCGGAGCGGATCTCGCCGAAGCATCGGTGCGGGACCCCGGAGAGGTCGTCGTCGATCAAGCCCGTGAACTCACCCACTTGCTCCGCCGGATCCTCGAGTTGCCGATGCCGGTGATCGGCGCGATCAACGGCCACGTCCGTGCCGGCGGCCTCGGGCTGGTCGGCGCCTGCGACATCGTGGTCGCCGGGCAGGCCAGCACCTTCGCATTGACCGAAGCACGCATCGGCGTCGCGCCGTCGATCATCTCGCTGACCTTGCTGCCAAAAATGACGGCCCGCGCCGCGGGCCGATACTTCCTGACCGGAGAGAAGTTCGGCGCCGCCGAAGCCGCAGACATCGGCCTGATCACAATCGCCACTGACGACGTCGACGCCACGGTGTCCTACCTCGCTGCCACGATCTGTAAAGCATCGCCGCAGGGCCTGGCGGCCTCGAAGGCGTTGACCACCGCGAGCCTCCTGGAAGCCTTTGATCGCGACGCCGACGGGCTGACAAAACAGTCGGTGGACCTGTTCACCTCAGGCGAAGCGCGCGAAGGCATGCTCGCCTTCTTGCAGAAACGGCCGCCGAAGTGGCAGCCGTGAGCACCGGTCATGTCCTCTCGGTTGCGGTTTCGGGCTGAATCGTCTCGCCGGGCGATACTCCGCCCAAATTCTGGACGGATCCGTTCCGCCTCGGGGTTCGCCGCTTGAGCCGGCTCCAAATCCTTTTGGCTTTATCGGGGATGTCGCGCACCGTCTGCCACGGCACCCAGGCGAGATAAAGGATCAGCATTGCGATGCTAAAGAACGCGATATTGAGAGTGAGCCAAATCGCAATATGCAAAACGACTCCTGCGACCAGTACCGGGTAACGCAACCGCTTGTTCCACACGAGGATCGCCAATGAAAGTTCGATTGCTATCGTGCTCCACGTCGCGACATTTACCAGAAATGGCTGTTCAGCAACCCACAGCGGAGCGGGCAGAATGGCCCACTCCTGATATATCCGCCACGGGAATGAGACGGCGGTGCCGTCATTCCAGGCTGGGCCGATCAACTTCGTCTGAGCCGTGAAGAAGTAGATCAGTGCAAGTTGGACCTGAATCAGTCGAATGGGCCAGTGAAGCCTTTCCTGCGCAGACCAAAAACGGCCGGTTCGTCGTCGCTGGTCAAGGGACAACGCCGCGCCGCAGGCGGAAATCGTCAAGATGAGTGCCGTATTAGCCATCACATGATCCCCGGCATTGAAAATCCCCGGGTTTCGCCTGATGAATGACAGGAAAAGAATCCAGACAGCTAGGGCGGCAAACCGGCTATGCCAACCTACAGTCAGCGAGATCGCGGATAGCAGTAGCGCGATCCAGCCGATCAGAAGTGCCGTATTGCCGTCCCAAATTTGAAATAGTCCGAGCTGGTAGGCATTGATCCAATGGAAGTCTCGGGCAGTGGGCTGGGCGGGTACAGGTCCGTCCTTACTGAAAAGAACGGTCAGCACCGGACGCAAATCGAGCGTCACGTACACCATCAGCGCACCAAACGCCATTCGAACCAGACCAAGAGCGTATGCGGGTTCGGGTGAAAACCAGAAGCTCGCCCACCAGTTCCTCACCACATCCAATTGCGACGCGGCACGCGAGCGCTTCGGCGTAGTCATCGTTGCCCCGTCAACGCTTCTTCGTAGATGACCTTAGTTCCGGTTGGGTTCTTTGAAGACTCTCCCGGCGGCGGCAAGACCCTGAAGTGAAACATCATCACCACTTTGACGGGCCGTTCAGACGGTCCGGTGAGTTGGCGCACGATCCATCGGGCCAGCTCTTTCCGCCCGTCTTGTTGACGCATCGCGGTTTCGGTCATGAGTGGCAAGCGACTCGGCCAGAAGATCTTCTCGAGCCGTGCGGCCGGCTCGACTCTCCAGACGCGAGTCGTTCCGTCGGCCATCGTGACTTGTACCTCGAAATTCTCCACCCTCTGCCCGATATTCGGTGCAAACATCGACCAGCGTTCGTTGACATTGATGACGTTGGCTGGTTCCACAAGGGGCATGAGGTCCCGTCTGATAGCTGATTCAGGCATAGACCACACGACCTGGACACCAAGTATCACCAGGATTACTGCGCTGATGACCCGCTTGCCGACGCGCGACTCCTCGAGCCGCTCCTGCAGCGTGGTCCGCCGCATCAGCCGCTGTGGATGCTTCGATGTGTCGCGGGATTGACCGGGTGCATCCATTTCAACATTGCTGGCCTCAGGGCTTCCCGGAGCAGTGCGGCGGTCAGTGCCGTCGGTCGTCATCTACGCCACCTGAACGGCCTCGGATGCGTGACAAGGGCTTACTTCCTGTCGGTCGCGTGCTGTCGTGGACACGATAGCGAATGGTCTCCGTGAGGTCGATCAGTGACGTTCGGCCATCTGTGCGTCCCGTTCGAGCCGCCCGCAGAATCTGGGTCCATGGCCAGCCGCATTCTGATCACCGGGTCGAGTTGGCCGACGGAGATCCGATGGGGGGCCGCGGATACCCGGGGACCCGGCGGTTCATACACGCGCAGGGTTAGCGCGTATATATCCCTGTCGGGCCGCCCGGGCCGCCGCTCGGTGATTGACTTGCCGGTGCCGGGCCATCGGACTGGGCCAAACCCTGGGCCGGACGGGCCCATCGGCACGATCGGCGTTGCCGAGTACCGCGCCCAAACCGGATAAAGTTTGCTCATCTAGCGGCTTCGCCGGGATAGCGCAGAGCACAGTTTGGCCAACGGCCTTGCATGCGCCAGCGTTCGTCGTAGGCTCGACGTTGATGAGCACTCCAGCGTCGCGGAACGGTTCGATGCGTGCTGCAGACACCGATCGGATCGAGGTGGCGCAGTTGCTCACCGATGCCGCTGCCCAGGGTCGGCTTCAGCTGAGCGACTACGAGGACCGATTGACCAGGGCATACGCCGCGCAGACCTACGACGAACTCGACCGGATCAGCGCCGATCTTCCTGGTGCCGTCACCAGGGCGCGCACCGGCGGTCCCTGCCGACCGGCGCCGTCGACGCTGCTGTTGGCGATCATGAGCGGCTTCGAGCGCCGTGGCCGCTGGAACGTCCCGAAGCGCATGACGACCTTCGCGCTGTGGGGCGGCGGCGTAGTGGATTTGCGGTACGCGGACTTCACGTCACCCGAGGTGGAGATTCACTCGTACTCGATCATGGGCGGGCAGACCATCCTGGTGCCGCCCGAGGTGAACGTCGACCTCCGCGGCATCGGCGTGATGGGCACATTCGACCAAACCGTCAACGGCGAAGGGTCACCCGGCGCGCCGTGCGTGCGAATTCGCGGGTTTTCGCTGTGGGGAAGCGTCACCGTTAGGCGCAAGAAGCGCAAGGCAATCTAGCGTCTCCTCCGCGAACGCAGATAGTCGCCGACGACCGCAGCACCCAACCCGTCCAGATCGGGCACTACCACCCTGCCCTCGACGCGGCGCGCCACCTGGTCGATGAACCGCGCCAGGCCCGGATCGCTGCCGAGCCGGAAGATCGTCACCTGTGCGCCCAGCCGGGCGATATCGTCAAATCCCTTGACCGTGTGGGCGATCGTGCGCGGATGCGGCGGGTAATCGAAGAAGACCGAAGATCCCTCGCCGTCTACATCCTCGAGATGCGCCGTCGGCTCACCATCAGTGACGACAAGGACAACCGGCTGCGCATTCGGGTGCCGGCGCAGATGCCGTCCCGCCAGTGCCAGCGCATGATGCAGGTTGGTGCCCTGCTCGTAGACACCCTCCAGCCCGGTCAGTTCGGCGGCGGTCACCGTGCGCGCATAGCGGCCAAAGGCGATGATCTGCAACGCATCCGAGCGGAACCGGGTGCTGACGAGATGATTGAGCGCCAGCGCCGTGCGTTTCATCGGCAGCCAGCGGTTCTCCATCACCATCGAGAACGACGTGTCGACCAGCAACGCCACCGCGGCCTGCGTCCGGGTCTCGGTCTCGGAAATCTCGACATCGTCGACCGTGATTCTCATCGGCAGTTCGGCGACGCCGGCACCGGCCTGTCGTAACACAGCGTTGGTCAGCGTCCGGGTGACGTTCCATGGCTCGGTATCACCGAATGCCCATGGCCGCGTCGCGCCGGTCAATTCGCCTGCGGCTCCGGCGCGGCGAGTGTCGCGCTCTCCGTGGCGGCCCGAAAGCTGTTGCGCCACATCGCGCAATGCCGTCTGACCCAGCTGCCGCATTGCCTTCGGAGACAGCCGCCACTGCCCGTCGGAGCCGCGGTCCAGAAAGCCCTGGTTGACCAGCGCCCGCTCGAGTTCGGCGAGTGTCTTGGCATCGACGGCCGCGTCGTCTCCCAACTGGCGGGCCAACATGTCCAAGTCGACGTCGTCCATTGTCGCGCCGGCATAGCTCTGCGACAAAGCCTCGGCCAGCTGCTCTAATTCGGCGATATCGGCGAGAGCTTGGGTGCCCTCGCCCATCCCCATCGGGTTATCGCCTGAGAACCGCGACGAGCCGGTCCAGTCCTCCCCCGGTCGCGCCGCCTGCAAGTGCGCATCGAGCCGATTGAGCGCATTCATCAACGACGGCGAACCAAACGCCTGCTGCGCCAACGCATCCAGTTCAGCCCGCTGGTCGGCCGACAGGCTATTGCGGAACCGCTGTGCGGCCGCTGCCCGCTGGGCCAGCGAATCGAGCAGCTCGTCAACGTTCTGCGGATTCTCCGGGAAGAACTCGCCGTGCTTGGACATGAAGTTGTCGAAGTCCTGCTGCGTGTCCTCGCCGCGAGAGTGCTTGTCCAGCAAATCGTTCAGGTCATCGAGCATCTCGTTGACGCGCTGGCGGTCCTCGTCGGTGGCGTTCTCCAGCACCTGCTTCATGCCTGCGAACCGCTGGTCGAGCATCTCGCGGCCAAGCAGATCCTTGATCTGCTCGTACTTTTCGCGCGCCTCCTGGCTTCGCCAGTCGTAGTCGGACAGCTCCTGCACGGCCTTCGCCGGGGATGGCGGAAGCGACTCGATCCTCAACTCGTTGAAGCGAGCGTCGTCATCGAGCGCGCGAGCCAACTCTTTTCGCTCAGCCAGCACGGCTTCGTCGAGCAGCTTCTTAATCTCCTGCAACGTGCCGTCAAGGTTGTTGCGCTGCAACAACTCCCGTCGTCGACGGTTCGCCTCGGCCGCCAGCCGATCAGCGCCACGCATGTTCTTGGTGCCGCGTCGCATCAGCTCCGAGAGCGCCCGCCGCGGCGAGCCGCCCTCCATGACGTCCTGGCCGATCTGCTCCAGAGCCTCACGCAGATCAACAGGCGGCGCCAACGGATCCGGCCCACCGGTGTATCGCGAATACCGCGACGAGTGTCCGTGTCTAGCCATAGACGGTTTCGCCTTCGCCGCTGACCTTGTCGATTCGCTTGGCCAGATACAGTGCCTCCAAGGCCAATTCGACGGCGGCGGCGCGTTCACCATCGGAGTGCGCACCGAGGCGCTGCTGAACTTGGGCGATCGCGGGCACTTCCGGCACCGCATCCAAAACGGCTCTGGCTGAAACCCGTTCACCGGTGGTGACCGCCGAACCGGCCTCGATCGCGGTCACCAACGGTCCGACGTCGATGCCGCCAAGCAGCCGCTGCGCGGTGTCCGCGGTGGCGCGCCGCAGCAGGTGTTCGAGCACGGCCTGCTCGCGGCCCTCCTCGCCGGATTCGAACTCCAACTTGCCGCGCAGCACGTCGATGACCGTGCCGAGGTCGCACACCCGTGCCACCGGCTCCGACTCGCCGAGCACGGCTGAACGGTGCCGGGCCGCGGCGGCGACCGTCTCCGCAGCCGCGATCGCGAACCGCGCCGAAACACCGGACCGCTGATCGATCGAATGCGACTCGCGAAGATGTCTGGCGAATCGGGCGAGCACATGCAGTAGGTACTCGGGCACCTCCGCAGCCAGATGCGACTCCTGTTTGATCACACCGACTTCCGCCTCGAGTTGCAACGGATAGTGGGTGCGGATCTCGGCGCCGAACCGGTCCTTGAGCGGGGTGATGATGCGGCCGCGGTTGGTGTAGTCCTCGGGGTTCGCGCTGGCGACGACGAGCACGTCGAGCGGCAGCCGAAGCGTATAGCCGCGCACCTGAATGTCGCGCTCCTCCATCACATTCAGCATCGACACCTGAATGCGCTCGGCAAGGTCGGGCAGCTCGTTGATGGCAACGATGCCGCGGTGCGCCCGTGGAATCAGGCCGTACGCGATGGTCTCCGGATCGCCAAGGCTGCGGCCCTCGGCCACTTTGATCGGGTCGATGTCACCGACCAGGTCGGCCACGCTGGTGTCGGGGGTGGCCAGCTTCTCGGTGTACCGCTCACTGCGGTGCCGCCACGCGACGGGCAGCTCGTCGCCTAACTCGGCGGCCCGGCGGATCGACTCCGGCGTGATCGGCGTGTATGGATGCTCGTTCAATTCGGCGCCCGCGATCACCGGCGTCCAGTCGTCGAGCAGCCCGGTCAGTGCGCGCAGCAGGCGCGTCTTGCCTTGCCCGCGCTCGCCGAGCAGCACCACGTCGTGGCCGGCGATCAGGGCCCGCTCCAGCTGCGGAATCACGGTGTCTTCGAAGCCGAGGATGCCGGGCCACGCGTCGCGGCCCTCGGCCAGCGCGGCCAGCAAGTTCTCCCGGATCTCGCCTTTGACGCCCCGCTCGCGATGACCGGAGGCTTTCAGCTCGCCGACGGTCCGGGGCAGATCATGAGGTTGGGTCACCACTTCACGTTACGACTGCTGTCGAGTTGCCGCGCGGGGCCGCCTCAGGCCGCCGGCTGCAGCGGCCCTCGATGTAGTGACCATGCTGTGCAAATAACGGCCCGCGATCGTCCCTGACTTGCGTATGGGCCCGTCGCGCAGGACCTCAGTGGGCGAAGTGCCGGGCGCCCGTCAGGTACAGCGCGATTCCCGCCTTGGCGGCCGCTTCGGTGACGACGTCGTCGCGCATCGACCCACCGGGATGCACGACGGCTTTCACGCCTGCCTTGGTCAGCGTCTCCAGCCCGTCGGGGAACGGGAAGAACGCATCGGACGCGGCCACTGCACCGACGACGCGATCGCCGCCACGCTCGACGGCCAGCCGAGCCGCATCGACGCGGTTCACCTGCCCCATGCCAACACCGACCGTTGCGCCATCCTTGGCGACGACGATCGCGTTGGACTTGACCGCACGACACGCCCGCCACGCGAACTTCAGATCCGCCAACGTCTGCGGGTCCGCGGGCGAACCGGTGGCAAGCGTCCAGTTGTTCGGGTCGTCGCCCGCCGCGTCGATCGCGTCGCGCTGCTGCAGCAGCAGGCCGCCGCTGATCTGCCGGAACTCAGCGCCTCCCGGTTGCGGCTCCGAGGCGACGAGCACACGGATATTCTTCTTGCGCGCAAGCACTTCCACCGCGCCCGGCTCATACGCGGGCGCGATGATCACCTCGGTGAAGATCTCGGCGACGGTTTCAGCCATCTCCACGCTGACGGTGGTGTTCGCGGCGATCACCCCACCGAACGCCGACAGCGGGTCGCATTCGTGAGCCTTGCGGTGCGCGTCGGCCACCGAGACCGACGAGACCGCGATGCCACATGGGTTGGCGTGCTTGATGATCGCGACACAGATTTCTTCGTGGTCGAACGCGGCGCGCCAGGCGGCATCGGCGTCGGTGTAGTTGTTGTAGGACATCTCTTTACCGTGCACCTGCTCGGCCTGTGCCAGGCCGGGCCACGCAGCGTCATTGCGGTACAGCGCGGCCTGCTGGTGCGGGTTCTCGCCGTAGCGCAGCACCTCGGTCCGCCGCCACGTCGCACCGAGCCAGGACGGCAACGGCGCCGACGGCTGGTCCGGCGCGAGCACCGATCCCATCCACGACGCCACGGCGACGTCATACTCGGCGGTGTGGCGAAAAGCCAACGACGCCAACTTTTTCCGCTCGTCAAGCGTGAACCCGCCGGCGCGAACGGCCGCCAGCACCCCGTCGTATCCGAGCGGATCGACGACCACCGCGACGCTGGGATGGTTCTTCGCCGCGGCGCGCACCATCGAGGGGCCGCCGATGTCGATCTGTTCGACGCATTCGTCGATGCTTGCGCCGGACTCGACGGTCTCGGTGAACGGATACAGGTTGACGACCACGAGTTCGAAGGCGGCGATACCGAGGTCTGCCAGCGCCGAAACATGTTCGGGCTTGCGCTGATCGGCCAGCAGACCGGCGTGCACATGTGGGTGCAGCGTCTTCACCCGGCCGTCGAGCACTTCGGGGAAGCCGGTGACCTCCTCGACGGGGGTCACCGGAACACCTTCGCCTGCAATGGTTTTAGCTGTTGAGCCGGTGGATACGATGTCCACGCCAGCGTCGTGGAGGCCACGAGCCAGGTCGGCAAGCCCGGTCTTGTCGTAGACGCTGATCAGTGCGCGGCGAATAGGCCTGCGTGCCACATCGATTTCGTGCTCCTCTCGTCCGCGTCTTGTCATCCTATCGTCGCCTTTCGTCCGGTCCAGGTCACGCCGCGGGTGGCCAGGGCTTCCAAAACGTCTACCAGCAGCCGTCTTTCGACAACCTTGATGCGCTCATGCAGTGTCGCCTCGTCGTCGTCATCGAGGACGGGAACGGGCTGTTGCGCGAGAATCGGGCCGGTGTCTGTTCCGGCGTCGACGAGATGCACACTGCATCCGGTCACCTTGACCCCGTAGGCCAGCGCCTCGAGCACCGCGTGCGCACCAGGGAATGCGGGCAGTAGCGCAGGATGGGTGTTGACGATGCGGCCCATGAAGCGGGCAAGAAAGCGCGGACCAAGGATCTTCATAAACCCCGCGGACACAATCAGATCCGGCTCGTGGGTGGCGGTGGCCTCGGTCATCGCCGCGTCCCAGGCATCCCGCTCCGCATAGTCGCCCAGCCGCACTGTGTAGGTCGGCAGCGACGCCGCGGCGGCGATCTCAAGGGCCCGGCAGTCGCGGTCAGCGCCGACCGCGACAATGCGGCCCGGGTAGTCATCGATTGCGGCGTCGAGCAACGATTCGAGCAGCGAACCGGTTCCGGACGCCAGAACTATGAGCCGCGCCGGTGCACTGGGAGGCACTCGAAGCGGTTGCTGCACGAAAGAGACAATAGTGGGTGCCTAATCGGCGGTTTCACCCTTACCGCCGCGGGTGGCGTCGTCGTCGTCGGCAACGAAGTGATCCTCGGGGTCCTCGGGATACGCCTCGGCTACCGCAGGCGCACTGTCGGCGGTCGTGTCGACATCGTCCAGCGGATAGTCGTCGTCGAGCATGTCCGGCTCGTCGTCGAGGATCTCGTCCTCGTCGAGTTCGGGTTCGGGCTCCGGTTCGGGCGCGGGCACCGGCTTGACCCGCTTGGGCCGTCGCGCGATGCCGCCCGACAGCGCGACCGTCAGCCCACCGATGCCGACAAACCAGACGAACACCGCGGGTGCGAACGTGACCTGGTCGACACCGACGTCACCGAAGTTGCCAAGCCGACCGCCGCCGGCGAAGCCGAGCAGCGCCATGGCCGCCGCCGCTGCGACGGCCGCGACGATCAGCTTGCCCAGCGCGGGTACCAGCGGCAGCGGTCGCCGCGCGCACTGCTGACCGACCGCCACCGCGGATGCTGCCGCCGCGATCAACAGCGCCACCCATACCGGGCCGAGCGGCGGCGAGGGCACCGCCGCCAACACCGGCAACGCCGGAATGTCGCCGCCGAACACCGTGAACGAACTGAATGTGGCCAACCCGACGTGCGCACTGGACCCGACCGCGACAGCGGCCGTGCCGATCATCACATTCGGTGCGTACAGCACCGACAGCACGGTCAGGCTGAACTGCCCGAACACCGAGTCGGTGATCGCGTACAGGTCATGCATCGTCGACCAGTGCACGACCAGCGAGCCCACCATGACGACGCCAGACAGCCCGGCCAGCGCCAGCACCCCGGCAGCCGCCGCGCGCAACGCGTCAGGCAGCCACTTCGGCAGCGGCGAGGCAAGCAGGGTTCGACGGCCGACGCGCGAGCCGACGCCGATCGCCGCGCCGATCGCATGCACGGCCAGCACACCGCCGAAGGCCCGCAGCGCGTTCGGTGTCTGCAGTTCGGTCAGCACCGATGCCGCGTCGTGGATGACGGCCAGCGCGATCGCGGCGATCAACAGCGGCCCGCCCAGCGCCGCCCCGACCACCCAGCGCGTGACGAACCAGGACACGGTGTCTGATGTCGGCTGCCGTGAGCCTCCGGCAGCCGATGTAGCCGCCGCCGTCGTGCGCGCCGTGCCCCACACCATGCCCAGCACCGGCAGCAGCGGCATCACGCCGAGCTCGCGACCGCCGATGGACACCGGCACCTGATGCACACCCAGCCACATGCTGGCGATCGCGCCGAGGGCGCCAGTCATATCGCTGTTGGCGATGAGCAACTGCAGCAACACCACCGCAGCGATGACGACGAGCGCAACGACAGACGGCCCGAATGCGACCCGAAGCAGCTCACGCGCCTGGCGTGTGCCGACTGGTCGTTGATCCACGGGTGGGGCCGCTCCTCGCGCTAGGTCACGCGCGCGAAGTTGACGCACGCGCGGCCCAGACTACGACGGCGGCGGGGCGGACTGTGTGGAAGACGACGGCTGCGCGGGCACCTGTGTCGTCGGTGCGCTGCTCGAATTGCCGGCGTTGCTTGATGACGGCGGCTGCCCATAGGTCGGGAATCCGGTTGGCGGGGTCGGCGGCCCGCCCTGCTGGCCGCCCTGTTGGCCGCCGGAGTAACCGCCTGTTGACTGGCCGCCCGGGTAGCCACCGCCATATTGCGACGGATAGCCGGGACGGTGTTGCTGCTGGGGCGGCGGGCCTTGCTGATGAGGCTGTCCGTAATACGGTGCCGGAGCGCCGTACTGGCCGTATTGCTGGGGCTCGTAGCGCGGCTTCGGCACGGGCGGGGTGATCACCCCGGCATCGAACAACAGCACCGCGACAGCGATGATGGCCTGCACCACGCTGAACGCGATGATCAGGTAAAGGCCGTACTTGATCTCGACGCCTTGCGGTGCGGTGAGCACGATCGCGATCGCAAGCAAGAAGCCCAGCACGGAAAGCACCGCCACCAGGGCCGGCACCGTCCTCTGCTTGGGGATCAGGCCGACACCGGCGATCAGACCGCCGAGAAGTGACGCGACCACGCCGAGGTCGAGCAACGTGGGTGTGAAGAAGTCGGCACTCGCCGCGAACTGCGGGGCGTAGCTCGACAGATACACCGCCAAACCAAGCGCCGCCACCGCGGCGGTCAGATACACCGGCAACTTGCTCGGGCCCTCGGCGGTAGGAGCGGCAGAAGCGGGTTCGGGCAACTTGCCGAACTGCTGAGTGGGCGCTGCAAACTGAGTTGTCGGTTGCTGCGCGGGTGGATATCCGGGGCTACCGGGCGGGTAGGTCATGACCTCTCCTGTACTGGCCGAAGCGATTCAGATAACCACGCTAGCGCACCCGCATGTGGAGGCGGTGGCCGTCTGCACTCAGGCGGACACCAGCACCGGCGAATCAACCGAATCTTGTTCGGAATCTTCGATTTCCCGCACCAGCGGCAGCACCCGCGAACCGAAGTACTCGATCTCCTCCTGGAAGTGCAGGAAGCCCCCGAGGATCACGTCGACACCGCGTTTGCGGTACGCCGCAACGCGTTCCGCAATCTGCTCGGGTGTTCCGATCAGTTGCGTGCGGAACCCGTCGTTGTACTGCACCAAGTCCTCGAACGTGGAATCGGCCCACATGCCGCGCTTGTCGGATGTCGAGTTGCCGGCCTGCTGCACAGCGGAGCGAAATCCCTCGACGGCGGGACGGTTGGCCTTGTCGACGATTTCTCTGAGGACTTCCTTCGCTTCTTTCTCTGTGTCGCGCGCGATGATGAATCCATTGAGCCCGAAGCGGACCTCGCGTCCCGCATCCCGGGCATGGTCGCGCACCTCGACGACCTGCTCGGTGACGCCGTCGAAATCCTTGCCGTTGGAGAAGTACCAGTCCGCGTAGCGGCCGCCGTTGCGGCGTGCAGCGGTGGAGTTGCCGCCCTGGAAGATCTCCGGGTTGGGCCGCTCGGGCGTGTTCAGTGGCTTGGGCTTCAGCGTGAAGTCGTGGATGCGGTAGAAGTCGCCGCGGAAGTCCACGTCGTCCTCGGTCCAGATCTTGCGCAGCACCTGCAGGAACTCCGCGCTGCGGCGGTAGCGCTCGTCGTGTTCCAGCCACGGCTCGCCCAGATGGGTGAACTCGTCTTTGAACCAACCGGACACCACATTGACGGCGAACCGGCCACCGGACAGGTGATCGGCGGTCGCGCCGAGCTTGGCCAGCACGCCGGGCTGCCACAGGCCCGGGTGCACCGCCGCGATGACCTTCAGCTTCTGGGTGGCCAGCAGCAGGGCCAGGCTGAAGCTGGTCGACTCGTGCTGATACTCAGCGCCGTAGCTGGCCTCGTAACGAACCTGCGACAGCGCGTACTCGAAACCGTTGTTCTCGGCGGTCTGCGCGAGCTTGGCGTTGTACTCGTAGTTCCAGTCGGTGCGCTGCTCGATGTCGCTGGTGACCAGGCCACCGCTGACATTGGGCACCCAGTAGGCGAACTTGACGTGGTCTGCGATGCGTTCAGTCGTCATGGTGTGCCATCCCACCAACAGAGACGGCGTCGGTCAGCGGTAACGATCGCCGTGAACCTAAGAACCGACTAGCCCATCACGATGGGCGTAACCGGGATCCCGTTGAACCGCGACGCAGTGACGCTCGTGTAGGCGCCCATCATGGGGCTTACCAGGATGTCGCCGACGTCAAGCGCAGGCATCGGGTAGTCACGGGTGATCACGTCGGCGCTGTCACACGTCGGCCCTGCAAGTGTCACCGGGCGGGCCGCGGCGGCGCCGTCGGTGAGTTCGCGCAGCGCGAGTATCGGTGGGTGGACGTCCTCTGTCATTACATTTGAGTAGCTGCCATAGACCCCGTCGTCGAGGTAGTGCCAGACCTGGCCGCCGCGCTCCGCGGTGCCGACGACGCTGGTGAGCAACGTCATGCAGTCCGCTGCCAGATACCGTCCCGGCTCTGCCAAGAACGTGAAGTCGTCCCGCCGCGAACCGAGCACGTCGTCGATGATGTCGGCGACGGCGTCGATGGATGGCACGGAATCGCGATAGGCGACCGGGAAACCGCCGCCGATGTCGATGACGCGAGTGCGCACGTCGAGGCTCTCGGCAATGTGCGCGACGAGCCCGAGGGTCTGGCGCAGTGCCGCGCCGTAGGGCGCAGCCGACGCGCTTTGGCTGCCGACGTGGAAACTGAACCCGGCGAATTGGACGCCCGCGGCGATGACGTGTTTGACGAGCAGCTCCGCATCGACGGGTTCAACGCCGAATTTCGACGACAGGTCAGACTTTGCAGCGGGGTTGCGGAACGCAAGCCGCACGAGCAACTCGATGTCGCTTGGCCGGCCCGCGAATTTCTGTACCTCGCAAGGATTTTCGACGACGAACGTGCGGATGCCCGCCGCATATGCGTGGTCAATGTCGGTGGGCTTCTTGATCGGGTTGGTGTGGATGGCGCGGTCCATCGGTAGTCCGAGCGATTGAAGAAGGTCGACCTCGGCACTGGTCGCAACGTCGAATCCGCCACCACAGATCGCGATCGTCGACAACACAAGCGGATGCGGAGACGCCTTGACCGCGTAGTGCAAGCGGATACCTGGCAGCTTGTCGGTCAGTTCGCGGTATCGGCGTGCAACGAGATGAGGCTGCAGCACCAGCAGCGGCGTGCCGTGACGTTCGGCGAGCGCGGCGAGTCGTCCTGCGTCTGTGCGCATTTCCTCACGCAGCTGCAATCTGCGGAGCGGATTCATTGCTCACCTCCTCTGTATCTGGTCGCACAAGCAGACCCGTGAACCGCTCGTAAGCGAAGATGGCGCATAAGTAGAAGGCGAGATCGGCGACGAGCTTGCCGAAGATCCAGCCGCCGATGGTGTTATCGAAAATTATTGGGCCGGCGTAGAACGCGAACGGCCGGACGGCGACACTGTCGATCAGCTCCGCAGGGCCGAACTCGACGGCCACACTGCGCAATCCGATCAGATTCGACACCAGCGCGCGGACCGGCCATCGCAGCTGATGATGGTCGCGATAGCTCCAGCGCAGCGCGCAGGCGTATGCCGCCGCGTAGTAGCCGGCCGACGCACCGATAGTTGCGGTGATCGCCGCCGCCGCGAGTGAGCCGGTCGCCAGGTACGCGACTGCGGCCCCGCCCAGCTCGCCCACTGTTCCGGCAATTTCGCACGGCAGGTAGCGGCGTACCCATTCGCGCAGTTTGTTGCGTGTCGTCCCCCCGGTGCTCACACTAGGAACCCTGCCGCCCCGGGCGATTCAACCTGTGCGTAGACGACTACGTGTTCTGTGCCTACCGGCTACGTACGTACCGGTGGAGCAGCCGCAGGGACCCCGCCCTTGCCCGTCAGACTGGAACACGTTCTAATTCTTGGCATGGACTATGGGCTTGTACTTTTCACCAGCGACCGCGGCATCGCCCCGGCAGCCGCGGCCAAGCTGGCCGACGAGCACGGCTTTACCACGTTCTACGTGCCCGAACACACGCATATCCCGATCAAGCGGCAGGCCGCCCACCCCACCACCGGAGACGAGTCGCTGCCCGACGACCGCTACATGCGCACCCTGGATCCGTGGGTTTCGCTGGGCGCGGCGTGTGCGGTGACGTCGCGGGTGCGGTTGTCGACAGCGGTGGCACTGCCGGTCGAACACGACCCGATCACGCTGGCCAAGTCGATCGCCACACTGGACCACCTGTCGGGCGGCCGCGTCAGCCTGGGTGTCGGATTCGGTTGGAACACAGACGAATTGGCTGACCACAACGTGCCGCCGGGGCGGCGCCGGACGATGCTGCGCGAGTACCTGGAAGCGATGCGGGCGTTGTGGACGGAGGAAGAGGCGTCGTACGAGGGCGAGTTCGTCAACTTCGGGCCGTCGTGGGCGTGGCCCAAGCCGGTGCAGTCGCACATTCCGGTGTTGGTCGGCGCGGCGGGTACCGAGAAGAACTTCAAATGGGTCGCCCGGTCTGCGGACGGCTGGATCACCACGCCGCGCGACTTCGACATCGACGAGCCGGTCAAGCTGCTGCAGGACACCTGGGCGGCGGCCGGCCGCGACGGCGCCCCGCAGATCGTCGCGCTGGACTTCAAGCCGGATCCCGACAAGCTGGCCCGGTGGGCCGACCTCGGCGTGACCGAGGTGCTGTTCGGGCTGCCCGACAAGTCCGAGGCTGAGGTCGCGGGCTACGTCGAGCGCCTGGCGGGCAAACTGGCGGCGCTCGTCTAACTCCTCGTCGCTACGTAGTACCAGCGCGAAAAAACGCGTAGGGGTCTACGCGCCGCGTATACCGAACGCGCGACAACAGTTGAGGTGTACGGGGGACACCATTCACGAGTGGCTCCGATGGGGTGGAGACCACGGGCGTCCTTTCATGAGCATGCGCTACTGATCGAAAGGACATGACATGCCATCCATCAGCCCACTCATCGCCCGGGTGTTCGACGATCCACACGCCGAACATCGCCGCCGAAATGGAAACCAGCCGAAGCGAAACCGGCTCGAATCCCGAGGACGCACGTCGCAGACTAAGCGAGGCTAGCGCGGTTGCCGTTGTCGGTCGACCACACGCTGATCGCGGCGCCCAGGGGATCGCCGTCGGACATCAGCGCGACCAGGTCGTCGTCTTCGGTGGTGGCCATGAACCGGCTGTTGTCGGAGTCGAGGCGGCCGACGATGATGCCGGTGCGGATCGGCCAGTCGTAGCGCACCGAGTAGGTCTCGATGGTCGCGGCGCCGTCGGGATTTTTTGTCACGGGCACCTTCGGTAGTGCGGCGATCTCTCGCTTCAGCGCCTCGCTGCGGTCGGTGTGCCATTCGACGGGCGCGGTGGAGTAGATGCCGACGGAGTACCTGCTCATGATGCCGCCGTTGGCGCCGACGAACCCGAATCGCCCTGGCGTCTGGCGCATTTCGTTCACTGTCTCGGCGATTGCGTGCAGCGAGTAGCTGTTACCGGGGCCGCCGAAGTACGGCAGGCCGCCTGTCAGCGTCAGCCCGCGCGGATCGTCACCGTCGATGCCGAGGGCCTCGCTGATGACGAAGACCGGGAACGGGAAGCAGCTGTAGAGATCGAAGGTGGCGATGTCGTCGACGCCAATCTCAGCCACCCGCAAGGCTTCTCGCACAGCCAGCACCGATGCGGGGCTGGCGCCGAGGTCGGCGCGGTCCAGCGTCGCCTGCTCGACCATGTCCGAATGGCCGTGCACGTAGATCCACTTTTCCTTGGGCACGCCTAGTCGTCGGGCCGCCTCGACGGACATCATGACCGCGGCGGCGCCCTGGTTGACCTGATCGCGTGCGACAAGCAGACGCGGATATGGGTCGCAGATCATCCGGTTGTCGTCAGTGACGGTGAGGATCTCCTCCACCGAACGCTCAACCGGCGAGGACGAAAACGGGTTCTTCGCAGCCACTTTCGACAGTGGGGCGAAGAGTTCGGCCATCTCGCGGCGATAGTCGGCGACGCTGAGCCCGAGCCGTGCCCGGCGGGCATTTTCGAGCAGCCCGTACTGAACCGGCGCGCCGGTCAGGCCGTGCTGAATGGTGTAGTCGTCGATGTAGCTGAAGATCTGATGGCCGCGGTCCTCGAGTTGACCCTCGATGTGCTCCGTGAAATCCGGCTTGTCATCCCGATTGGCGAAGTAGCGCGCCGTCGACCCCGGCTCGGAGCCCATGATCATCACGACGTCGGCCTCGCCCGCCGCAATCGCGTTGCCAGCCTCAGTCACGAGCTTCTGCGGGCTTTGTCCCCCGACGGGTTCCAGCACCACGCGCGCGGGATCGCCACCGACGCGTCGCATGACCGATCGTGGATAGTTGTTCGATTTGCCCAACGCGGCAGGCATCGGTCCTGAGATCTCGAACTGCCGCAGCCCGAAGACTGTGTCGACGGCCATGGCGACTCCGGCAGCGCCGGTGTCCGCCAGCGCCGCCGACACTGCGGCCGCCGCCAGGTCCACCGCCGACATGCCGCGATAGTCGGCGTCGTCGATGCGCTCGGTGAACTGGCCGACCCCGACAACCACCGGAGTGCGCGGATCGACCATTACAGACCTCCTGACACGTGTTAATTCGTCAGGCTAATCGATAACTAGAACGCGTTCCTAATCCTGCGGGCTAGTTCACAACGGAACCTCGCGAGCGTGCACAAAATGTACGCAACCAACGGCGTGTCGGCGTACAGACATGCACGCTCGCGGCGGTTAGGGCTACAGGCTCTGCAGGATCTCCCTGGCCAGGCGCGCGGTCTCCGACGGGGTCTTGCCCACCTTCACCCCCGCAGCCTCGAGGGCTTCCTTCTTGGCCTGCGCGGTGCCTGATGAACCCGACACGATTGCGCCCGCGTGGCCCATCGTCTTGCCCTCGGGCGCGGTGAATCCCGCGACGTAGCCGACGACCGGCTTGGACACGTTGGCCTTGATGTAGTCGGCGGCACGCTCCTCGGCGTCGCCGCCGATCTCGCCGATCATCACGATGACCTTGGTGTCGGGGTCCTTCTCGAAGGCCTCGATGGCATCGATGTGCGTGGTACCGATGACCGGGTCACCGCCGATGCCGATCGACGTGGTGAAGCCGAAATCGCGCAGCTCGAACATCATCTGGTAGGTGAGCGTGCCGGACTTGGACACCAGCCCGATCGGGCCGGGGCCGCTGATGTTGGCGGGCGTGATGCCGACCAGCGACTGGCCGGGCGTGATGATGCCGGGGCAGTTCGGCCCGATGATGCGGGTCTTGGGGCCCTCCTTGCCACCTTTAGAGAGGTTGTACGCCCACGCATATGCGCTGTCCTGCACCGGAATTCCCTCGGTGATCACGACGAGCAGCGGGATCTCCGCGTCGATGGCCTCGATGATCGCGTCCTTGGCGAACTTTGGCGGCACGAAGATGATCGACACGTCGGCGCCGGTCTTCTCCATCGCCTCTTTGACGGTGCCGAACACCGGCAGCTCGACGTCGTTGCCTTCCTTGTCGACGTGCGACACCGTCGTTCCGGCCTTGCGCGCGTTGACGCCGCCGAGGATCTGGGTGCCGGCCTTGAGCATCCGCGCGGTGTGCGTGGTGGCCTCGCCGCCCGTGATGCCCTGAACGATGACCTTGCTGTCTGCTGTCAAAAAGATTGCCATTTCAGTCCTTTCAGGCGCTCGCGGCCTTGGCAGCGGCTACGTCGGCGGCCTCGTCCATCGTGCCGACCTCCGTCACCAATGGGTGGTTGGCCTCGGCCAGGATGCGACGGCCCTCGTCGACGTTGTTGCCGTCGAGCCGGACCACCAGTGGCTTGTTGGCTTCATCGCCAAGGATCTTCAGCGCCTGAACGATGCCGTTGGCGACCGCGTCGCACGCGGTGATGCCGCCGAACACGTTCACGAAAACGCTCTTGACCTGAACGTCGTTCAGGATGACGTCGAGGCCTGCGGCCATCACTTCGGCCGAGGCGCCGCCGCCGATGTCGAGGAAGTTCGCCGGCTTCACGCCACCGTGCTTCTCGCCGGCGTACGCGACGACGTCGAGCGTGGACATCACCAGGCCCGCGCCGTTGCCGATGATGCCGACCTCACCGTCGAGCTTGACGTAGTTGAGGTCGTTCGCCTTGGCCTTGAGTTCCAGCGGATCGGTGGCGTCGCGGTCCTCGAACTCGACGTGGCCGGGCTGGCGGAAGTCGGCATTGGCGTCGAGCGTGACCTTGCCGTCCAGCGCGAGGATCTGGTCGTCCGGCGTACGCACCAATGGGTTCACCTCGACCAGCGTGGCGTCCTCGGCGACGAAGACCTCCCACAGCTTCTGGATCGTCACGGCCGCTGCGTCCAGCACCTCCGCGGGGAGGTGACCCTGCTCGGCGATCGACCGCGCGAACGCCAGGTCGACGCCCTCGACGGCGTTGACCGGCACCTTGGCCAGCCGCTCGGGCTTGGTTGCCGCGACCTCTTCGATCTCCATGCCACCTTCGACCGAGCACATCGCCAGGTAGGTGCGGTTGGCGCGGTCGAGCAGGAACGAGATGTAGTACTCCTCGGCGATGTCGCTGGCCTCGGCGACCAGCAGCTTCTTCACGATGTGACCCTTGATGTCCAGGCCGAGGATGTTCTGCGCGTGGGTGAAAGCGTCGTCGGGGGTGGCCGCATATTTCACGCCACCGGCCTTGCCGCGGCCGCCGGCCTTCACCTGTGCCTTGACCATGACGGGCCGGCCGATTTCTTCGGCGATGGCCTTGGCGCCCTCGGCGGTGTCGGTCACCCGACCCGGCGTGGTGGGCACGTTGTGCTTCGCGAACAGCTCTTTCGCTTGGTATTCGAAGAGATCCATGAACTCACTGTCTCTGTGCGTTGACTTCGAAGGTTTGCACCCGATGGGCCAGGGGGAACTTTATCCACACGACGTAGCGGCTTCCGAACCGCCTACCGCTCATGTGGTAGATCTCACCGCCGCCCGGCACGTGATACAAGTCACAATCGCCCGGCGGAATACTCCCTCGGGTTGCAACCAACATTGGGATTTGGTTAACGTGCCTCTGGTCTAGATCACGTTTCGGTCACGACTCAAAGGACATTCCAGGTTGGCTCGGCATCGTTTGTCTCCAGCTCCCGACGGAGTCTCGACGAACGACCCCTCCAACGGAAATGCTTACGCGGCAGTCAATTACGACGCCGCGATCACCGACATCATTCCGTTCAACGAATTTGGCGACCTCGCTGATCTGGAGTTTCGCGAGAACTGTGCGTTCGACCGCGAGTCGCAAGTCATCCGCGCGCCTGAGCTCGACGACCTGCACGACACCGACGATCTGGTCCCGCTTCGGCTCGCCGTCCCTTCGAAGTTCCGGCCGGATCCGCGCGAGGAGCATCGCTCGTCGCGCGGCTACCGCGACAGCCACACCGACACCAGCGACGGCGTCGACGAGACCGACATCATCGACATCTCCGGCCGCCGGGGTCTGCATCGCAAGCAGGAAGTGCCCGTCAAGGGCCGGCTGATGGTCGCAGCGATGGCCGTCGGCGCGACCGCGGCCGGCGCGTACACGATGTCGAACGCGTCGGATCACAAGAAGCCGACCGAGGCTGTTCTCGCCGCCGACACCTCGACGATGAGCGGTGGACTCGTCACCGGGTCACCGGACGGCATGCAGATCGTCTCCGTCGCCCCCGCCGCCAACGCGTCGGTGCACGCCGAGGAGGTCACCAAGGCCGCGGCGTTCGCCCAGGAGCGGGCCGAGCGCGAAGCGCGGCTGAACCGGCCGCTGTTCGTGATGTACACCAAGGGCGTCTTCACCTCCGGCTTCGGCTATCGCTGGGGCGTGCTGCACGCCGGCATCGACATCGCCAACTCGATCGGCACCCCGATCTACGCGGTCGCCGACGGTGTGGTGATCGACGCGGGCCCGACGGCCGGCTACGGCGCCTGGGTCAAGATCCGGCATGCCGACGGCACCGTGACGCTCTACGGCCACGTCAACACGTGGTTGGTGAGCAAGGGCGACCGGGTGCTGGCGGGCGATCAGATCGCGACGATGGGCAACCGGGGTAACTCGACTGGTCCGCATTGCCATTTCGAGGTTCTGATCAACGGCACCAACCGGATCGACCCGGTGCCGTGGCTTGCGCAGCGGGGACTTAGCCCCGGCAGCTACGTTGGCTAGATGTGAGCGACGGCCCGTCCGAACCAACCCCTCCCGATCCTCCACGCATCCGACGAAACGGTGGCACGCCGTCGGCGCCGATGCCCGCCGAGTCTGAGCCGCAGACCAGCATCATCCGGCGTCATCCGACCGGCGAATTCCTCGCCGTTGCCGACCCGCAGACCAGTTACATCCCGCGAGCCAGGCCAGCCGCAGTGGGTACGCCGCGGCGGAAGCAAGCCAAGCCGAACACGGCTATCGCGGCGGCCGTCGCCGCAATCCTGACCGGCTGGGCCACCGCCGTCATCGCCGTCGACCTGATCACCGGCTGGTGGCGATCGGATCGGCTGTTCTGTGTGGCGATCGGATTTCTCACTGCGGTGTCCGCCGCGGCGCTCATCGGCGGGCTGATCGCGCTGCTGCTGCGGCGGCGAATGGCCAGGCTGCTGATCGGGGTGGGCGCGGTCGTCGCGCTGCTGATCTTCGCTGGCTTGTTCGTCGCGGGAGCCAAACTCTCGCCGGTGGTCTACGGCATCCCCGTACTGCCCGCCGCGAGCATCCTGCTGGCGCTGCTGCCGTCGACGCGCCACTGGTCGCGCAGCGGGTCAAGCTAGGCCGTCGCATCTCAACGTCAGGGCCAAAACGTAGGTTTCGAGCCCGACGCCGGGGCTTGACCGCGAAATTGCAGTTATCGCGGGAAAGTTCGAGTGCACTGCACAACAACTGCGATCTCGCGAACCAAGCGGCGTCGTTCGGCGCGGCGCGCGCTGCCGTTTACATCGCTTTGTGCCCAGCAATTCGACACCCGCCCCCTGGGAGAGGCACAGCGGGGGTCGGCCTACAGCTTGGACACCGGCGCGTGGTTGTGCATCAGCTTGACCCGCCCGGCACTGCCGAAGTCGATCAGCGACATCGCTGACTCACCGACGCCGGACACCTCCTCGACCCGGCCGAGGCCGTACTTGTCGTGGTTGACCCGGTCCCCCGGCTGCAGCACCAGCAGCGGGCGCTTACCTGCCGCTGAGCGCGTCGGCGACGGGCGCTGCATGCCGAACCTGCCTGCACCGCTGACGGGTGCTGACAGCGACGGTGGCGGCTCGACGCGCCGCCAGTCGATGAGCTCCTGCGGGATCTCCTTGAGGAACCGGGATTCCGGGTTGAGCATCGGCTGGCCCCACGACGACCGGACCCTGGCCCGGCTGACGTACAGCCGCTGCCTGGCCCTGGTGATGCCGACGTAGGCCAGCCGCCGCTCTTCGGACAGCTCGGTCGGATCGCCAAGTGCCCGCATGTGCGGGAACATGCCGTCCTCCCAGCCGGTCACGAACACCACCGGGAACTCCAGCCCCTTTGCGGTGTGCAGCGTCATCATCGTCACGACACCGGCGCCGTGCTCGGGCAGTTCGTCGGCGTCGGCGACCAGCGACACCCGCTCCAGGAACTGGGCGAGGACGCCGGTGTCGGGAATATCCTCGTCGGTCGGGTCGACTTCACCCATCGCCTGTGCGTTGGCCAGGTCGGTACTGAATTCGTGTGCGACGCTGACCAATTCGTTGAGGTTGTCCAGCCGCGCGAGGTCCTGTGGGTCGCTGGAGGATTCCAGCTCGGTCCGATAACCGGTGCGGTCGAGGACGGCTTCAACGACATTGCCGAGCTCGTCATCCAGCTTGCCACGCAGATCGTCAAGCAGCTCAACGAAACTCGCGATGCACTTCTCCGAGCGGGTGTTCAGCATCGGCACCTTACCCTCCGCGGCCGCCTGCAGTGCGTCGTTGAAGCTCAGCCCGGTGTTCTCCGCGTACACCGCGACGCATGCCTCGGCGCGATCGCCGATGCCGCGGCGCGGTGTGTTCAGGATTCGCCGCATGCTCACCGAGTCACCGGGGTTGTCCAGGACCCGCAGATACGCGACGATGTCGCGGATCTCCCTGCGTTCGTAGAAGCGAACGCCGCCAACGACTTTGTACGGAATGCCCGCGCGAATGAACACCTCTTCCAGCGCGCGCGACGAGTTGTTGGTGCGGTAGAAGACGGCGACGTCGTTGTAGGTGATCTCGCCTCTGTCGGCGAGTGCGTCGATCTCCTCGGCGACGAAGCGCGCCTCGTCGTGCTCGTTGTCGGCGACGTAGCCGACGATGAGCTCGCCCTCCCCGGCGTCGGTCCACAACCGCTTCTCGCGCCGCCCGGCGTTGCGGGAGATCACGGAGTTCGCAGCGCTCAGGATGTTCTGCGTCGAGCGGTAGTTCTGTTCGAGCAGAATCGTTGTGGCATTGGGGAAGTCGCGTTCGAAGTCCTCGATGTTGCGGATAGTGGCGCCGCGGAACGCGTAGATCGACTGGTCGGCGTCGCCAACCACGCACAGCTCGGCCGGCGCGACACCGTCCTCGGTCTCGCGACCCACCAGCTCGCGCACCAACACGTACTGCGCGTGGTTGGTGTCTTGATACTCGTCGACCAGGATGTGCCGGAACCGCCTGCGGTAGTACTGCGCAATTTGCGGAAACGCTTGCAGCACAGCGACTGTCTCGCCGATCAGGTCATCGAAGTCCAGCGCGTTGGCCGCGCGCAACCGACGCTGATATTCCGCGAACACCTCGGCGATGATCCGCGGCAGATCCTCCATCGCGTTCGACGCGTCGTAGGCCGCCTGCTCGGGACCAATCAGCTCGTTCTTCAGGTTGGAGATCCCGTTGGCCAGCAACCGCGGCGAGTACCGCTTGGTGTCCAGCCCCATGTCCTTGCCGATCATCAGCAGCAGCCGCCGCGAGTCGTCGGCGTCGTAGATGGAGAAGTTCGAGTTCAGCCCGGGCAGCAGCGACGCCTGATTGCGAAGGATCCGCACGCAGGTGGAGTGGAACGTCGACACCCACATCGCGCGGGCCCGCGGGCCGACTAGCTGCACCACGCGCTCGCGCATCTCGGCCGCGGCTTTGTTGGTGAACGTGATGGCCAGCACCTGGCCGACGCCGACCTCGCGGGCGGCCAGCAAGTAGGCGATCCGCCGCGTCAGCACCGCGGTCTTGCCGGAGCCAGCGCCGGCGACGATCAGCAGGGGCGTGCCCTCGTGCAGCACTGCATTGCGCTGTTGCGGGTTCAGGCCGTCCAGCAGGGCTTCGGAGTCGGAATTCAGGTCGGTCACGTGCAAACTCATGTCTGCCCCAACTTACCGCCGAGCGGCGACACCCTTTGCGCTGCCACGGCCTCAAATGGCACACTTCTAGACGTGCTCATCAAGCAGCCTTCGTCGATGCTCTTCGCGCAAGCGGCTCATCGCCGATTTTTTTACGGGTACCGGCCAGCGGTGCCCGTGGTCTAGCTGCTTCCAAGAGCCCCGCGGTCCGCTTCCGGATCCGGGGCTCGTCTCTTTGTGTGAGGCCCGAAACCGGATGAGACCGACAACCCACACAACGAGGAGCCCACAATGACTATCGAAACGGAACCCGTGGCTGAGATTGATGACCTGCGCCGCGAAATCGACGAGCTCGACGCGGCGATCCTGGCAGCCGTCAAGCGGCGCACCGAGGTATCCAAGCTGATCGGCAAGGCCCGGATGGCCTCGGGCGGCACCCGGCTGGTGCACAGCCGCGAGATGAAGGTGATCGAGCGCTACAGCGAGCTCGGCCCCGACGGCAAGGACCTCGCGATGCTGCTACTGCGCCTTGGCCGCGGCCGCCTCGGCCACTAGCGCTTCAGCGCGTCGGCCAGCCACGGCGTCAACCACTTGACCGCCTCCGGCGTCGGATGCACGCCGTCGATGCGCATCTTGATGCCGTCGACCTTGTTGGTGTAGTAGCCGTCCGGACCCAACTTCTTGTTGAGGTCGAGCAGGGTGACGTTGGGTCGCGTACCGATCACGTTGCGCAACAAGGTGTTCCAGCTGTCGGCGCGCTGGGGCTGATCCTCGGGATACAGGCTGCCGTCGGCCCGCTCACCGCGCCGGTTGTACGGCTCGGTCGTCACCACCACGTGCGCGCCCGTCGACGTCAGAATGTCGAGCGCACGCGCTAGCTCACCCCCCAGATACGCGTCGTACGCGTCGTCGCCAATATGCGTCCAGTGGCCCTCGTTGACCCGATCCACGACCTCCCAGCGGCCGATGATCAGCAGCACGACGTCCGGCCGGTCGTGGTTGATCCGCTGGGACCACCGCGCCGGCCACGAATCGCATTCCGGCTTCTGGTTCAGCGTCTCGCCCGCATACCGATAGGGCCCGCCGCGGGCCACGCCACACCCGATCGTCGTGTAGTTGGTGAAGCTCAGCCCCGGCGTCGGCGGCAGGTACCGCATCAACGTCCATGCCACCGAGTCCCCGAACACCGCCACCCGCTTGGTCCCCGGCGCCAGCTGGCCCGACGGCGACTTCACCTCGACCGGCACCTCGGGTGAGACCAGCGCCGCGGAGTCGATGCTGCTGGTGCCCGGGTCGGCTGGTCTCACGTCGACCGGCAGCACCGTCATCGTCACCACGGCCGCCGTCGCCGCCGTCGCACCCGCCAACGGCAACATCGGGACGATCACCGGCCGCCAGCGCCGGATGGGCTGCTCGAGCAACCACCACGACGCCGTCGCCACCGCCACCGTCGCGGCGCACCGCAGCGCGAACAGCGGCCAGCCGGACCAGCCAGTGCATTCCCCATTGAGCGCCAGGAAGATCGGCCAGTGCCAGAGGTAGACGCCGTAGGAGATCGCGCCCAGCCACACCAGCGGCCGCCATGCCAGTGCCCGCGCGACGGGCGAGCCCGGGTCCAGCGCCACGGGTGCGACGACGAGGACTGCGGCCACCGCCGCCAGGATCAACAGTCCGTAGCGGAAGTCGCGGGCGCCGCCCGTCGCGAAGTGCGCCAATGCCGCCAGCATCGCCAGTCCCACGACCGAGAGCGCGGTCCCGGCCCATCGCCGGTAGCGCGTGCGAATCAACGTCGCGCCGTCGGTGAGCACCGACCAGTCCCGGACTAGCAGCGCGGCTGCTGCGGCGCCCATCAGCAGGGCCTGCGCACGGGTGTCGGTGCCGAAGTACACCCGGTTGATTTGGGGCGCCATCAAGATGGCGGCCGTCGCCGATGCGACGACGCCGGTGGCAGCCAGCACAAAGACGGCCGATCGGAGACGCCTCCAGGACAGCGCGGCGACGGCGATCACCAGCAGTGGCCAGATCAGGTAGTACTGCTCCTCGACGCCGAGCGACCACGTGTGCTGCAGCGGCGACGGCGGGGCGCCTTGCGAGAAGTAGTCGGTCTGCTGTGCGACGAACGCCCAATTGGACATCCAGAAGAAGGAGGCGACGGCATCGTCGCGCAGCGAAGCGGTGGCCTCGGTCGGGAAGAGTCTGCGCATCGCCACCACCGCGAGCGCCATCACGAGCATCGCGGGCAGCAAGCGTCGAGCACGCCGAATCCAGAAGTCGCGCAGCCGAATTCGCCCGTTGTTACGGAATTCTTCGAGGAGCAGTGAGGTGATCAGGAATCCGCTCAGCACGAAGAAGACGTCGACGCCGAGAAATCCGCCGGAGACGCCGGGGAGACCCCCGTGCTCGGCGAGGACGAGCGCGACAGCGACCGCACGGATACCGTCCAGTGCGGGAATCGAGTGGCCGCGATCCGCTGTCACTGCGGAGATCTTTCCCGCGCGAACAGACGCAAAAGTCCCCGACACGCCGAGGTGCAGGGACTTTTACGACTCGTCGCCTAGTTCGTCAGCGCGATGTATTTCGTCTCGAGGTATTCCTCGATGCCCTCGGTGCCACCCTCGCGGCCGAAGCCGGACTGTTTGACGCCGCCGAATGGGGCCGCGGGGTCGGAGATCACGCCGCGGTTCACGCCGACCATGCCGGCGTCGATGCTCTCGGCCACCCGCAGCGCACGATCCAGCGACTGCGTGTAGATGTAGGCCGCCAACCCATATTCGGTGTCGTTGGCCGCCTTGATGCCCTCCTCCTCCGCGTCGAAGCCTGTGATCGGCGCGACGGGCCCGAACACCTCCTCCCTGAGGATGCGGGCGTCGGCGGGGACGTCGGCCAGCACCGTCGCCGGGTAGAAGTTGCCGGGGCCGCCTGGGGCGACGCCACCGACCGCGACCGTCGCGCCGCGCGACACCGCGTCGGACACCAGATCCTCGACGGTGGCGACCTGCTTGGCGTTGATCAGCGGGCCCAGCGTGGCGGACTCGTCGATGCCCTTGCCGAGCGTGAACTCGCTCATCCGCTTGACCAGCTTCTCGGTGAACTCCTCGCGCACCGCGTTGGCGACGTGGAAGCGGTTGGCCGCGGTGCAGGCTTCACCGCCGTTGCGCATCTTGGCCAGGATCGCGCCGTCGACTGCGGCGTCCACATCGGCGTCGTCGAACACCACGAACGGCGCGTTGCCGCCGAGCTCCATCGACAGCCGCAGCAGCTTGTCGCTGCCCTGCTTGGCGAGCGCCTTGCCGACGCCGGTCGACCCGGTGAAGGTCAGCTTGCGCAGCCGACCGTCGTCGATCAGCGCGGTGGTCACGTCGCCCGGCTTGCTCGTCGGGATGACCGACAGCACGCCTTTGGGCAGGCCGGCCTCGTCCATCAGCTTGGCCAGCAGCAGCATGGTCAGCGGGGTCTCCTGGGCAGGCTTGACGATCATGGTGCACCCGGCGGCCACCGCTGGGCCGATCTTGCGGGTGCCCATCGCCAGCGGAAAGTTCCACGGGGTGATCGCGTAACACGGGCCGACCGGACCCTTGGTGACGATGATGCGGCCGTCGCCTGCGGGCTTCGGGGTGTACCGGCCGCCAATGCGGACCGCCTCCTCGGCAAACCAGCGGAAGAACTCCGAGCCGTACTTGACCTCGCCCATGCTTTCGGGCAACACCTTGCCCATTTCGAGGGTCATCAGGGTCGCGAGGTCTTCGGCCTTTTCGGTGATCTTCTCGAAGACCGCACGCAGGATTTCGCCACGCTCGCGGGGCGCGGTGGCCGCCCAGTCCTCCTGGACGGCGCAGGCGGCGTCCAGCGCGGCGATCGCGTCTTCTGGGGTGCCGTCGGCGACGGCGATCAGGACCTCGTCATCGGAGGGGTCAAGAACGTTGAATGTCGACTTGCCTTGGCGTTCCTCACCGCCGATCCACAGACCGGTGGGCACTGACTTCAGCAGAGCGGTGGTGTCCATGCCTCCATCATTTACACCTTTGTTCAACCGCCCGCATTAGGGTTTCCAACATGACCTCCCAGACGCAGCAGATCCCCGATATTGCAGCCACTCCCGCCTGGCAGGCCTTGGCGCGCCATCATGACGAAATCGGTACCAAGACGCTGCGCGAGTTCTTTGCCGAAGACCCCGAACGCGGTACCCAACTGGCGTTGACGGTCGGCGACCTCTACATCGACTACAGCAAGCACCGGGTCAGCCGCGACACCTTGAAGTTGCTGATCGACCTGGCGCGTACCGCCGGACTGGAGCAGCGTCGCGACGCGATGTTCTCCGGCGTGCACATCAACACCTCGGAAGATCGCGCGGTGCTGCACACGGCGCTGCGCGATCCGGCAGGCGTCGAGTTGGTGGTCGACGGGCAGAACGTCGTCGAGGATGTGCATGCGGTGCTGGACAAGATGGGCGACTTCACCGACCGGCTGCGCAGCGGCGAGTGGACGGGCGCCACCGGTGAGCGCATCAAAACCGTCGTCAACATCGGAATCGGCGGCTCGGATCTGGGTCCCGTCATGGTGTACAGCGCGCTGCGGCATTACGCCGACGCGGGCATCTCGGCGCGCTTCGTTTCGAACGTCGACCCGGCCGATCTGGTTGCCAAGCTTGACGGACTCGAGCCTGCCACAACGCTTTTCATCGTCGCGTCGAAGACGTTCTCCACGCTGGAGACGCTGACCAACGCGACAGCCGCGCGCCGGTGGCTGACCGACGCATTGGGCGATGCGGCCGTATCGAAGCATTTCGTTGCGGTGTCGACGAACAAGAAGCTGGTCGACGACTTCGGCATCAACACCGACAACATGTTCGGCTTCTGGGACTGGGTGGGTGGACGGTATTCGGTCGACAGCGCAATCGGTTTGAGCGTGATGGCTGCGATCGGCCGCGAGCGGTTCGCCGACTTCCTGGCCGGTTTCCACATCGTCGACGAGCATTTCCGCACTGCGCCATTGGAGGCCAATGCGCCGGCGCTGCTGGGCCTGATTGGCTTGTGGTACAACAACTTTTTCGACGCGCAGACGCGTGCGGTGCTGCCGTATTCGAACGACTTGTCGCGGTTCGCGGCGTATCTTCAGCAGTTGACGATGGAGTCCAACGGCAAGTCCGTGCGGGCCGATGGCTCACCGGTGTCGACGAATACCGGCGAAATCTTCTGGGGCGAACCGGGAACCAACGGCCAGCATGCGTTCTATCAGCTGATCCATCAGGGCACGCGGTTGATCCCGGCCGATTTCATCGGATTCTCGCAGCCGACAGACGATTTGGCGACGGCCGATGGCAGCGGCAGCATGCACGACCTGCTGATGAGCAACTTCTTCGCTCAGACGCAGGTGCTGGCGTTCGGCAAGACGGCCGAGGAAATCGCCGCGGAGGGCACGCCGCCAGAAGTGGTGCCGCACAAGGTGATGCCCGGCAATCGACCGACAACGTCGATCCTCGGCACGAAGTTGACGCCATCGGTGGTCGGCCAGTTGATCGCGCTGTACGAGCATCAGGTCTTCACCGAGGGCGTCATCTGGGGTATCGACTCGTTCGACCAGTGGGGCGTCGAGCTGGGCAAGACCCAGGCCAAGGCGTTGCTGCCGGTGATCACCACCGACGCATCGCCGGCCGAGCAGTCGGATTCCTCCACCGACGCGCTAGTGCGCCGCTACCGGACGGAACGTGGCCGCACCGCTTAGAAGCGCGAACAGACGCAAAGTTGCACCTCCGAATCAAGGGTGCGACTTTGCGTCTGCTCAGCGAGTTAGTTAGCCCGCCGGGATGTTGATGCAGCCCACGTTCGGGATGCATCCATTGGCCCCGCCCGGGCCTGCCGAGCCACCTGGCCCGTACGGCGACAGCGAGCCAGAGGCACCGCCCTGGTCGGCGGACCCGCCAGGACCGTAGGGGATCTCGCCGGCAGCGCCGCCGGGGTCAGCTGTGCCCGACGGGCCGTAAGGAATGTTCACCTCGGCACCGCCTGAGCCAACATTGCCGATGTCCGAGCACGGGGTGCCGTCAGCATTGACACACGGCGGGGGCGGCGGCGGTTCGGCGCTGGCGATCGGCGCAGCGGCGATCGCAGCTGCCGCTGCGCCCGCGAACAATATGGGCGTCATCTTCGTCAGTTTCACGATCATGAAGTTCGGCTACCACCATCGCCCGAGCACTAAACCTCTAGCGCGACTAACCACCAACGCGAGCGTGCGTGTCTGCCCGACGACACCCCGGTATCGCTGTGCATTTCCCGCAGGGTCGCGGGCGCCCGAGGGTGCGCTGCATCGCGCATGTTCGCGGCGTGTCGCATGTAAACACGCGCGCTCGGGAGAGTCGGACTAGGCGAAACGTGCTGCGATCTGCGGCGGCAGCAGCCGCAATGCGTGCACCAGCGGCGTCCACGGCCAGCTTGGCACCGCGGCCCGGCCTGGTTCACGTTCGATCGCGTCGACCATCGCCTTCGTACCGGTCTCGTTGTCGACCATCATCGACGTCGTGTCAGCCTTGGCCGTCATCTCCGATTCGATGTACCCCGGCTCGAGGACCGTCACCTTGATTGGCCCTTTGGCGTACTCAGCGCGCAGCGACTCGCCAAGCGACGACACCCCGGCCTTGCTCGCGGCGTACGCCGCCCGCACCCCCGGCACGCCCTTGTTGGCGAGCACGGACGAAATCAGCACCAGATGCCCGCCACCTGCGGCCCTGAACATCTCGATCGCCGTCTCGATTTGCACAAGGGCCGCAACGAGATTCGTCTCGATGGTCGCCTTGTTTGCCCACAGCTTGCCCGATCCGAGCCGGGCACCCTTGCCGATCCCGGCGTTGACGATGATGCGGTCGATACCTCCGAGTTCATCGGACAGCTCGGCGAACACTTTCGGCACCTTCTCGTGGTCGTTGACGTCCAGCGACGCCACCGCAACCGTGATGCCGGGATGACGCTCCAGCAGCTCGGCGCGCAGCTCATCGAGCCGGTCATTGCGACGGGCGCACAGCGCCAGATCGCGTCCCTTCGCGGCGAACTTGCGGGCCATGCCGGCACCGAGGCCCGAAGACGCACCGGTGATCAGGATCTTTTGCCGAGTCATCGGCTGAGCCTATTTGAGCAGCCTCGACAGCCGTCTATCGGCCAGCACCTTGCCGCCGGTCTGACACGTCGCGCAGTACTGGAAAGACTTGTCGGCGAACGACACCTCGCGCACCGTGTCGCCGCACACCGGACACGGCAGACCGGTGCGGGCATGCACGCGCAATCCCGAGCGCTTCTCCCCCTTCAGCGTCGCGGCTTGCTGCCCCACCGACCGCTGTACCGCATCGGTGAGGACGCTGATCATCGCGTCGTGCAACGCAGACAGCTGCGCATCGGTCAATTTGCCCGCGGTTGCGAACGGCGAGAGCTTGGCCACGTGCAGGATCTCGTCGCTGTACGCGTTGCCGATCCCCGCAATGACCTTTTGGTCGGTGATGACGGTCTTGATGCGGCCACTGTTGCCGTTCAGCGCTGCCGCGAGCCCGGCGGGATCCAGCGACAGCGCGTCGGGTCCGAGTGCGGCAATCTGCGGCACCGCCATCGGATCGTCGACGAGCCACACCGCCAGCCGCTTCTGCGTGCCTGCCTCGGTCAGGTCGAAACCCGGTGCGTCGCCGGGAGTTCCGAGGTGAACGCGCAACGCGATCGGGCCCTTGCCCGGCTTGAGCGGCGCGGCGGCCAACTTGTCCGACCACCGCAGCCAAGCCGCCCGTGACAGATGCGTGATCAGATGCAGCTCGCCGACCGCCAACCCCAAATACTTGCCCCACCTGTTGGCACCGGTAACCGTCTGGCCGTGCAGCACGTTGATGGGCGGATCGAACGTCTTGAGCACCGACAGCGCCGACACATCAACGCGGCCGATGGTCAGCCCGACGGCGTGCCTGCGCAGATGATCGGCCAGCGCCTCGATCTCAGGTAATTCCGGCATCTGTCCAGTGTGCCGTCAATCCCGCACGCGGCGTCCGGCATCGCGGGTGACCAATGACAGCAGCCAGCTCACGATCGACAGCACGATCGCCGCCCAGATCGCCGTCCACCAGAAATCCTCGATGTACAGCCCCCAATGGGTGGTGTGGTCGGTGATCCACGACGTGATCCACAGCATCAACGCGTTGATGACGACGTGGATCAGGCCCAGCGTGAGGATGTACAGCGGGATCGATATGAGTTGCACGACCGGCTTGATGATCGCGTTGACCAGCCCGAAGATCACCGCGACGACGAAGATGATGCCGGCCCTCGCCAGCGTGGTGTCCCCGCCGATGAAGCTGATGCCGGGGACGATGAGGGTGACCACCCACAGCGCGACCCCGGTGAGCGCCGCGCGCAGCAGGAAGCTCCCCATGGCCGCTAGTGTGCCGCGCGCAGCAGGTAGGTGTCCATGATCCAACCGTGCTTGGCGCGTGCCTCGGCCCGCAGTTCCACGATTTCGGAGGCGATTTCGCCAACGGTGCCAGACATCAGCAACTCATCCGTCGTACCTAGATAGGCGCCCCACCAGATTCGCGTCTGCGGCGGGCAACTCTGAAACGAGCAGTCGCCGTCGAGCATCACGACCGCGGCGCCGGACAGTCCGTTCTCGCGCAGCTGCCTGCCGGTGGTGATGAGCACCGGCTCGCCGACGTCGTTGAGCGGGATGCGGTGTCGCGCCGTCAGCGCCTGGATCGCGGTGATGCCAGGGATCACGTCGTAATCGATGTCCACACGGTTCGCGACGAGGTCGAGGATCCGCAGTGTGCTGTCGTACAAAGACGGGTCGCCCCACGCCAGGAAGGCCCCGACACCGCCGGGCGCTAGCTCTCTCGAGATCGCGTCGGCCCAGACCGCCGCCCGCGCCGCGTGCCAATCCGCGACGGCCCGGCGATATGCCGGGGTGTCCGAGGTGTCCTCGGCCCGCTCCGGGTCGGACAGCTCCACGAACCGATAGGCAGGCTCGCGGACGAAGCGTTCGCAGATTAGGCGTCGCAGCGCCAGCAGGTCTTCCTTGGCCGAGCCTTTGTCCATCGCGAAGAACACCTGGGTGTTGTTGAGCGCGTCGACCGCCTGCGCCGTCACATAGTCCGGGTCGCCAGCGCCGATGCCGATCACATGGATCCGCCGAGTCACGCCAGTGAGTATGCCATTGACCAGCGGTTACCCCAGGTATGCGGTACCCGGGGTATTGACATGTTCGGTATCGGGTACCTAGCTTTCTAGGTGACAGCGACGAAGGGATGTCAGTGATGACCGCTTCGGTACGGGCGAGCGCCGCCGCCGGTCGCGAGGAGTTCTCCGAGCGCCTGCTGAAGGGCTCGGTCAAGAAGTCCTACGCGCCGATCGTCGACATCGACTGGGACGCGCCGCTGGATCCGGACAGGTTCTTCCTGCCACCAAAGACAGTGTCGCTGTACGGCACCCCGTTGTGGGACAACATGACCCGTGCGCAGCAGATCGAATTGTCGCGCCAGGAACTCGTCAACACGCTGTCGGCAGGTATCTGGTTTGAGAACATCCTCAACCAGGCGCTGTTGCGCAAGATGATGCATCAGGATCCGACCGCAAAAGCCACGCATTACGAACTGACCGAGCTCGGCGACGAGACGCGGCACATGGTGATGTTCGGCAAGGCCATCGAGCGGGTCGGCGCAAAGCCGGTGCGGCCCAAGTACTACCAGCGGGTGATCATCAATGCACTGCCGTTCGCGTTCCAGGGCCCGATGCTGTGGGTGGCCGCGCTGATCGGCGAGGAGATCTTCGACTCGCTGCAGCGACAGATGATGGACGACCCGGACCTGCAGCCAATGGTGCAGCGCCTCATGCGTATTCACGTCACCGAGGAAGCCCGGCACATCCAGTTCGCCCGCGACGGGTTGCGCAAGCGCGCCCCGCACATGCGGCGGCTTCCGAAGTTCTTCGTTGCCAACATCAACGGGGTCGGTGGTTTGTTCTTCCGCTTCCTGTTCACCAACAAGGTCCAGTACCGCCGTGTCGGGCTGGATGCCCGCGAAGCCCGCCGGATGGCGCGCGAGAGCCAGCATCGTCAACAAACGCAGATACTCGGTTTCGCCCCGCTGGCCACTTTTCTCGAGGAGGTCGGTCTGATGGGCCCGATTGCCCGACGGATGTGGAAGCGTAGCGGCTTCCTGTGAGCGATATCGACGACGTCGCATTCATCAATGCCGGCAGGATCGCAAGCCAGAAGCCGGTTTTCGACGAAAGCACGCACACCTGGACACTGGCGTCGCGGCAGGGCGAGCCGCAGCGCGCCCGGGTACTCATCGCTACGGACGGGGTGCCCGACGGCCGCGATCCCGAGGCCCTCAGGCCGTATCTCGGAGTGGCGATTCATGGCTTGCCGAACTACTTTCTGATCACCGGACCCGACGTTGCGGCGCAAAAGAGCTACATCGCAAAGTGTTTGCAGGTGATGGCCGATACCGGCAGTACCCGTATCGAGGTCCGCTACAGCACGCAGCGGTACTTCAATGAGAAAATGCGGCCGGGAAAGATTCAGTGGCGCCGCGTCGGCAAGCACATCCGGCGCGCCTTCGACCTCACCTCACAGGTCACCGTGGCAGACGATCTCTACGACGGCCGTGCCACGGTGCACATCGGTGAAGACGGTTGTGAGTCCCGGGTTCGGCTGACCGGCCACTTCGATCCCATCGATGGCCAATACCATTGGCAGGGCATGATTCTCGAAGAGTTGGCCGGCACGGACAGACTGCCCAAGCCGGCGGTCGTCACCATCGGCAACCGATCATCCGCTGCCCGAATCACCGAGCGCACGCCCCAGGGCGGCTATTCGGTCGTCGGCGTCGGGGCCCCACCGTTCGCGCTTGAAGAGACAGTCGTCCGATAGCCGCGTAGCCCGACGACGAGCAGCCCCACCGCGAATGCCCCGCCGACGATCCCCGAGATCAGCAGCGGCACACGACCGTCGGCACCCCACAGGAAGCCGGCCCACAGGCCCGCCGCCAGCACAGCGAAACCACTCGCACCTTGGAACACGCCCTGCGCGCTTGCCTGCACTTCCGAACCGACTAGTGACGAAATCCAGGCCTTGCCAACGCCATCCGTGCAGGCCGTGAACAATCCGTACACCCCGATCAGCAGCCACGCCGTCACCGTGTCGGTGGTCAGCCCCAGCCCGGTATAGCCGATCGCGAAGAACACCAGCCCAACACCGAACACTGCAGGCCGCGGAATGCGGTCGGCCAGCATCCCGGCGGGATAGCTCGCCAGTGCGTATACCGCGTTGTAGGTGACGTAGGCCAGGATCACCTCGACCACCGAGAAGCCGATCTCGTTGAGCCGCAACAGAAGCAGCGCGTCGGGGAAGTTCACCAGACCGAACACCACCAATGCCGCCGTCACCTTCCAGTAGTGGCCAGGGAGGTCACGGACTCTGGCGAACATCGCGAGCCGTTGCGCAGGGGGCAGCGTCCGCCGGGTCTCGCGGACAAGGAACACCAGCGCCACGCTCAACACCGCAGGGACGACGGCGACCCAGAGTAGGGGTGGAATCTGATGGTCGAGCAGTTCGTAGCCAGCAAGGCCCAGTAGCGGGCCCACCACGGCGCCCAATGTGTCCATCGCGCGGTGGAAGCCGAATACCCGTCCCCGCGCGGCGTCGTCGACGTCGACGACCAACAGAGCGTCGCGTGGCGCGCCGCGAATTCCCTTGCCGAGCCGGTCGACAACGCGACCAGCCAGCACGGCCGGCCATCCGGCGGCCGCTGCAACCATCACCTTGCCAAGTGCGGCCATGCCGTAGCCCGTCGCGATCAACGGGCGGCGGGCGAAGCGGTCACCTAGCGGCCCGGCCGCCAGTTTCGTCAGCGACGCGGCCCCCTCCGCAGCGCCTTCCACTGCACCGACTACCGCCGCCGGCGCGCCAAGAACTGAGGTCAGGTAGATGGGCAGGAGCGGATACAGCAGTTCGCTCGCCGCGTCTTGAAGAAAGGAGACAGCGGAGAGCACCCGCACATTGCGGGTCAGCCAGGTGCGCACCTACGCAATCATGGCGCGCGGTAAGCGCCAGTTTCTGCACCAGGGTCTTGAATAGTCAGAATTCACAGCGCTCATGCCGAAATCGGCGCCCCTCACTCGGGGCTCTCATGGGTGACGGCGCGGTACCCGTGTGCGCCTGCGCGGTCGACCAGCGCCCGAACAAGGCCGAACACCAAGCCTTGCAGCGCGGCGGCCGCGATGGCCTCACGACCGGACCGGTCCAAATCCTTCGGATCGGGCGGTTCCTTATCCGACGGGCTGATCCGCTGCCAGACCTCCGAGAAGACCTTGCCGGCCAGCAGGCCGCCGGCAACGCTGGTCGCGATCTGCAGCGGAAAGTACATCGCCTTGGTCACGGTGCTCATGCCTCGACTCCCACTCCCTCCGGTCCTCGCTCGTTCCTCGCTGCGATCCTCACTCGCGGTCGCCTTCGGGTGCTCATGCCTCGACTCCCACTCCCTCCGGTCCTCGCTCGTTCCTCGCTGCGATCCTCACTCGCGGTCGCCTTCGGGTGCTCATGGCGTTGACGTTCCCGCAACTGCAACCCGTGAAACTAGAACACGTTCTAGTATGACCGGGTGCGCTTCACATTCGCCGAGGCAATGACGGATCCCACCTACTACATCCCGCTGGCCAAGGCCGCAGAGGCCGCCGGGTATCACGCGATGACGATCCCGGACAGCGTTGCCTACCCGTTCGAGTCCGACTCGAAATACCCCTACACTCCCGACGGCAGCCGCGAGTTCCTTGACGGCAAGTCCTTCATCGAGGCATTCGTAATGGCGGGGGCGTTGTGCGCGGTCACGACGACGTTGAAGTTCAACTTCTTTGTGCTCAAGCTGCCGATCCGCCCCCCGGCGCTGGTGGCCAAGCAGGCCGGGTCGGTGGCGGCGCTGTTCGACAACCGGCTCGGGCTCGGGGTCGGCACCAGCCCGTGGCCGGAGGATTACGAACTGATGGGTGTCCCGTTCGCGAAGCGGGGCAAGCGAATGGACGAGTGCATCGAGATCATCAAGGGGCTGACGTCCGGCGAGTACTTCGAGTTCCACGGTGAGTTCTACGACATCCCGAAAACGAGGATGCTTCCCGCGCCGTCAAAGCCGATCCCGATCCTTGTCGGCGGCCACGCCGAGGCGGCGCTGCGACGCGCCGCCCGCTGCGACGGCTGGATGCACGGCGGCGGTCAGCCCGAGGAACTCGACCGATTGATCAAGCGGCTCAACCAGATTCGCGAAGAAGAGGGCCGCACCGGCCCCTTCGAGATCCACGTCATCTCGACCGACGCGTACACGCTCGACGGCATCAAACGCCTCGAAGACAACGGCGTCACCGACGTCATCGTTGGCTTCCGGTACCCCTACATCATGGGCCAGGACACCGAGCCCCTAGATACCAAGATCCGCCATCTCGAACGATTTGCCGAGAAAGTCATCGCCAAGGTCTGACTGACGTCCGCGATGGGTAACCATCAGATATGGCGAGCTCAGCGCCACGAGATGCGCAAGCCTCGGGCGTTGTCGCGATCGGGGCATCTGCCGGTGGCGTCGAAGCCCTGACGCGGTTGGCAGCTGGACTGACTTCGGACCTGCCGTTCGCGGTACTAATGGCACTGCACGTGCCGCCAGGTGCGCCGAGCGTCTTAGGCAAAATCGTCGACCGCAGCGGGCCCCTGCTGGCCGCTTCGGCGGCCAACGGTGCACCGCTCGAGTCCGGTCGCATCCACGTCGCCATCCCCGACCGCCACCTGCTGGTCAGCCGTCACCGAGTGGTGCTGTCGGAGGGCCCCACTGAGAACGGATATCGGCCGGCCATCGATGCGATGTTCCGTTCCGTCGCGCTGGAGTTCGGTCCCCGCGCGATCGGAGTGTTGATGTCCGGCGTACTGGACGACGGGGTTGCGGGCCTTGGCGCCATCCAGGCGCGAGGGGGAACCACGATCGTGCAACAACCCGACGACGCGCTGTATCCCACCATGCCGCAAAACGCGATCGACGCGGGTGTGGCCGATCTGCAGGCGACGGCCGCCGAGGTTGGCGCGGTCCTGAAGAGGCTGGCCGATCGAGAGATCAAGGAGCGCCCAATGGACCCCGACATCAACATGGAACTGGAGAACCGCATCGCCATGGGAAAGCGGTTCGAGGTATCGATTGAGGGCGACACGTTGGGCCCGCCGTCGGGATATACGTGCCCCGATTGCAACGGCTCGCTGATGACGCTGAGCGATACGAGCTATCGCTGCCGAGTTGGGCACGCCTGGACCGCTGACGCTTTACTCGAGGCGAGGCACGACGAAGTCGAGGGCGCGGTGTGGGTGGCCCTTCGAAGCCTGAAGGAGAAGGCGAATCTGTCCCGCCGGATGGCGCAGAAAGTTGGCCCGGGGACACTTTTCGATCGATACAACAAAGTTGCCGACGAAGCCGAACGAGCGATGACCGTGCTCGGGGAGCGGCTCTGGGACGCGACAGGATCGCGGAAGGGCTGATGGCGGCCGACGCTTGCGGACGACTGGTGGTCACCGCGGACAGAATTGACGACATGACGCTGTTGAAGGCCGACGGCGTCCTCGACAGCACCACCTATCTGTCATTGCGCGACACCATCATCAAGGCTGCCCTTACAGAACCCGCCGCCGTGATCGTCGACGTCACGGATCTGACCGTGCCCGCCACGTCGGCGTGGGCAGTGTTCACAAGTGCGCGCTGGCATGTCGGAACGTGGCCCGAGGTACCCATAGCGTTGGTAACGGGCAGCCCCGACGTCCGGGAAGCGCTGAGGCGCAATGGTGTGACCCGGTACGTCCCCGTCTATCAGACCGTCGAAGACGCGACTCTTGGCAGCGCTCATCACGTCATTCAGGGACGACGGCGGGCCCGAGGTAGCTTGCCTGCCGATATCAGCAGCTTGGCGCGCTCACGTCAGCTCGTCGAAGGGTGGCTGTCGGCGTGGGAGGTGGGCGAGCTGATCCCGGTCGCGAAGATCGTCGTCACCAGCCTGGTCGAAAACGTCTTGCAGCACACGGCCAGCGGGCCGATCGTCCGGCTAGAAACCGACGGCGCCACGGTCACGGTGGCCGTCGAAGACGAAAGCCACCATCTCGCCGAACTAGCCGAGGCATCCGACCGCACGCACATGTCATCGGGTCTGCGCTTCGTAGCCGCATTGTCACGCGTTTGGGGCAATGCCCCGACATCTTCCGGAAAAACCGTCTGGGCCGTGCTCGGTCCGGAGAACCGCTTGTAGCAGAAGCGAGTAAGTTCACGGAAGGCCGATCGGCGGACGGGACTTGATGGACGAGCGAGCAGGCGACGAGGCTTTCGAAGCTTTATTGCGCTATATGCGCGATTCCCGGGGTTTCGATTTCACGGGTTACAAGCGCTCGTCGCTGATGCGTCGGGTGCGTCACCGGATGGAGAGACTGGGCGCGGACTCGTTCGAGCAGTACCTCGACACTCTGCAGGCGAGCGCGGACGAGTTCAACGACCTCTTCAACACGATCTTGATCAACGTGACGACGTTCTTTCGCGATCCGCCCGCGTGGGAGTTTCTCAAGAGCGACGTCATACCCGGCGTGCTCGCCGGGAGCGGACCGAACGATCCCATCCGCGTGTGGAGTGCCGGCTGTGCCTCCGGCGAGGAAGCCTACAGTCTGGCGATGCTGCTCGCCGAGCCGCTGGGAGCCGAGGCGTTCAGCCGTCGAGTCAAGATCTACGCCACTGATGTCGACGAGCACGCCCTTGCGCAGGCGCGGGCGGCGAGTTATGA
The DNA here is from genome assembly GCF_000328565.1 of Mycobacterium sp. JS623. Classification (NCBI taxonomy): domain Bacteria; kingdom Bacillati; phylum Actinomycetota; class Actinomycetes; order Mycobacteriales; family Mycobacteriaceae; genus Mycobacterium; species Mycobacterium sp. JS623. The sequence goes on from NC_019966.1 coordinate 5,266,410, forward strand.
AGCCAAAGCGGTCGAGTCTGTTCCGAAAGACTTGTTGGAGAGCTGCTTCGATCGCACCGCAGGCCGCTACAACATCCGTAAGGACCTGCGCCGCGCCGTCATCTTCGGCCGCAATGACCTGGTCAGAGACGCGCCTATCTCGCGGGTCGACCTGTTGACGTGCCGGAACACCCTGATGTACATGAACGGTGAGACACAGCGCGGCGTGTTGAACCGTCTGCACTACGCGCTTTCCCCCCGGGGCATTCTGTTTCTCGGTCACGCCGAGATGCTGCTCAGCCATTCGGGCCGGTTCACCCCAATCAACCTGGAAGCAAGGATGTTTCGGAAGGCGTCGGGTTCACACGGTGCCGTTGAGAAGTACGGGCCCTCCACCGCGCTGGTTCGTCAGGGCGCGCTATCTAGTCTGAACTCGGTGCGGGAGCTCGCCTTTCACGCCAATCCAGTGCCGCAGATCGTGCTGACCAGCGATGACACGGTCGCGATGATCAATGAGAAAGCAGAGCAGATCTTCGGCTTGTCGGCCCGCGACATCGGTCGACCACTGCGCGACCTCGACGTCTCCTACCGGCCGTTGGAGCTGCGGGCGCAGATCAAGCAGGTGAAGCTCAATGAGCGGCCCGCAATGGTGCCGGATGTGCAATGGCAACGGGTCAGCGGTGATACCGGCTGGTATGAGGTTCACCTCAATCCGCTGACGGACGCCGACGATGCCATTCTCGGCATATCGATCGCCTTCTTCGACGTGACGGCGAACAAGGTGCTCGTCGACAAGGTCGTCGACGCCCACAAGCAACTCGAAACCGCCTACGAGGAACTGCAATCCACCAACGAAGAGCTCGAGACAACCAACGAGGAATTGCAGTCGACGGTCGAGGAACTGGAAACCACCAACGAGGAACTGCAATCCACCAACGAAGAGCTCGAGACGATGAACGAGGAGCTGCAGTCGACAAACGACGAGCTGCATACGATCAACGACGAATTACAGTCCCGCAGTGTCGAACTCGAGACCGCAAGAGCATTCGTCGACTCCTTGGTCGACTCGATCTACCTTGGCATGACGGTCGTCGACACGGAGATGCGGGTGCTGATCTGGAATCGTGGCTGCGAAGAGTTATGGGGCTTGCGGACGGAGGAGACCGTCGGGGCGATGCTGTCGGAGCTGGACTTCGGGCTGCCCATGGATGAGGTCAAGCACCTGATAGGTAAGGCGTTCGTCGACCTCGACTCGTTCGGCGAGACAACCGTCGACGCGATCAACCGGCGTGGGCGGTCTTTACGGATCCGCGTGTCCTGCACGGCTTTTCGCGATTCCTCCAACTCAATCAACGGCGCAGTGCTGTTGATGGAGGCGCAGAACTAGGGCTGCTGCTGCCGCGCGTCGTTGTCCTCGGCGATCCATTGTTCGAACGCGGCCAACCGGTGGAACTCCGCGGCTTGACGGTGCCGTTCGGCGGCGTCTTGATGAGGACCGACGTTGCGATCACTGGCCTGCATGGCGACCTGCTCGTGAACCGCGGCCGCGCGCAGGTGGGCGTCTTCCGCCTCGACGTGTCGGTTCGCCGCGGCGTGGTGCGCCCGGCGCGCCCGTTCGAGGGCTTCGCCCGCACGAACCTTCGCCTGTTGTGCCGCCGCGGTCGTCACCGGCAATCCGTGAGCCAGCTCGTCGAGACGTGTACGCAATTCGTCTGCGCGTCCCCGGGCGCGATCTGCACGCGATTGCGCCGACTGGTCCCCGTTTGCCGTGTTGTTCACCCCCGCAAGGTCTGGTGAGGGCTTTGCCCGTACGTCTGACGGTAAAGCACCGCGAACCGTCCGGTATGCGCAAATCCCCAGCGCGCGGCGATCTCGGTGACGGTGTCGTTCCTGCGGTCAGCGGCCGAGAGCTCCAGGTGGGCATAGTGAAGCCGGATCCGGCGCAGGTACTGCAGTGGCGTCGAATCGAGATGACGCCGGAACATGTACTGCACCGCTCGCGGCGTGACGTGAATGGTCTCGGCGATGTCGGCCAGCGAGATGTCGTTGGTCGCGTTGGCGTCCATGTATTCGATGGCGCGGCGCAGCAGGGCCGGCCTGCTGTCGGTGCGGTCGGCCGTCGTCGACTGCGGCCCGCCCGTGTTCGGGAACGTTGACAGCATCACCGCTGCCAGCAGTCGGCTCGCATGGCCGGCGATCAGCGGCGTGACGGGGGCGTCACCGGACAACACCGTCCGTGCGACGTAGGCGACGGTGTTCTTCCACAACCGTTCCGCGGCCTCGTTTACCGGTTCCAGACTCGTGAACCGGATGGGCGCAGGTGCCTGTCCGTTCGGAACGCCGGCCGCAACACTGGCCACCACTGCGGGATCCAGCAGGACCGCTGTCGCTCGCAGATCACGGGCGATAGAACGGTGCGGCAGATCCGGCTGGGACAGCAGCGCGACCTCGTCTGCGGCGGCGTCGACGGACAACCCGGCACACTCGCTGGAGACGCTGCCGGCGGCAGGCCATATGCCGACAACCTTGTTCATCGGGTCCGGTGCGGCCTCGACGTTGCCGGCCACCCGCACCTCGTCAACGGCGAATGTCTCCGCCGCCCTACGGACGTGGGTCAGAAGTGCGTCATTGCGGCGCTGTTCACGGTTCCAGCGGAGCCTAAATCTGACGCCGTACGCCTCCTCGAGGAACCGTTCGGCTTCACCGGCGTCGGTGATTCTGACCTGCCACTGCGTCGGCTGATCAATTTTCGGTGTGAACGTGTCGATTGTGATCCACTCCCCAGGGGGAACGAAGCGGCAGGGCTCAGGCTCAACCCCCGGTATCCGCACCATACACCTGCAATGTCGTCGATTAGCCTGACCTGGTGTCCGTACTCGACAAGTTCCGACTCGACGACAAGGTCGTCATCGTCACCGGTGCGTCCTCCGGTTTAGGGGTGTCATTCGCTCAGGCGTGCGCGGAGGCGGGTGCCGACGTGGTGCTGGCCGCACGGCGCGTAGACAAGCTGTACGACACAGCGCGTCTCGTCGAGATGGCGGGCCGCCGCGCGTTGACGGTCGCGACGGACGTCGCTGATCCCGCGCAGTGCCAGGCGATGGTCGACGCTGCGATGGCCGAGTTCGGGCGGGTGGATGTGCTGGTCAACAACGCTGGAGTGGGCACCGCGGTGCCTGCCACCCGCGAGACACCTGACGAGTTCCGCGCTGTCATCGACATCAACCTCAACGGGTCCTATTGGGCAGCGCAGGCGTGCGCGAAGGTGATGGCTCCGGGCAGTTCCATCGTGAACATCTCCAGTGTGCTCGGCATCACCACCGCCGGGTTGCCGCAGGCTGCCTACAGCGCGAGCAAGGCCGGCGTCTCGGGGCTGACCCGAGATCTGGCCCAGCAGTGGGGTTCTCGCAAAGGCATTCGCGTCAACGCGATAGCACCGGGATTCTTCGAATCGGAGATGACCGACGCGTACAAGCCCGGTTATATCGAGAGCCTCAAACCGCGAGTGTTGTTGGGCCGCATGGGCAATCCCGTCGAGTTGGCGGCGACGCTGGTGTGGCTGGCGTCCGAAGCCGGCGGGTTCGTCACCGGCCAGACCATCGTCGTCGACGGTGGCGTGACGATCACCTGACGCCGCCAGAGCGAGCGGCCGATGATCATAATCGTCGAATGAATTCGCCTGACCTCGTACTGCGACCGATCGGGCGTGTCGAATCGACGGTGATCGATCCTTCGCAGGCCGCACGCCAGGGAGACGAGGGCGCTCCCGACTGCTGGCTGGCGTTTGAGCCCGACGTCCGAGCAGCGCTCGACGGGCTGGAACCCGGCGACGACATGGTCATCGTCACCTGGCTGCACCTGGCCGACCGGACCGTGCTGCAAGTGCACCCGCGGGGCGACATCAGCCGCCCGATGCGCGGCGTGTTCACAACCCGGTCGCAGCATCGACCGAATCCGCTCGGCATCCACCAGGTCACCGTGCTGGCAGTCGACGGTCTCCACGTGCGGGTCCATGGCCTCGAGGCGATCGACGGGACGCCGGTCATCGACGTCAAGTCCGCGCTCGAGCCCCGCGGCCAACGCTGACTCCATACCTGGCGGATAGGAAACCGATCACTCTGATCGGGCACTTGATCTTCGGTTTCGTCCTCGGGCTCGCCTTCCTCAAAGGCCCCGCCCGGACGGGACCGTGGCGAGTGGCCCTGGCCGCCAATCCTGGAAACAGCGCCGGTCAAGCGTGCCATCGCGGCCGCCCGGAAGGTCATCGGTCCGCCCCAAACCACATGACCTGGCCGCACCCGCGCCGCGGGTCGTCGAGCAATCGACCGACGACCCGCGGTGCTTGGGCCAGAATTGCCACCATGTCGTGCCACTTGGAAGTGTCGAAGCCGTCGGGCCGGGAATTGATCCCGTTGATCGGTCAGCGGGTGACCATCGGTAAGGCCTCGAGCAACGAGGTGCCCCTCGAGCACGACGAAACCGTTTCCCGGCTGCACGCCGTGTTGGAGAACCTCGGGTTCGCGTGGTCGATTCGAGACATGGGCAGCCGCAACGGCACGTATCTCAACGGCGAACGAATCACCGCCGAACGCGTCCTGCGGTCCAAGGACGAGGTTCGCGTCGGCAAGACGCGGCTGATCTTCTGGGAGGTACGCGACTCCGGGGAAGGGAAGATCGATGAGGAAACGGTGATGGCGCAGCCCGTCGAGCAGCCGCCGCAGCTGACCAGGCGCGAACTCGACGTGCTGGTGGTGTTGTGTCGCCCCCTGGTCTCCGACGACCCGTTCCCCGAGCCCGCATCGGTCAAGCGGATGGCAGGCGAGCTGTTCGTCACCGAGGCCGCCGTCAAGCAGCACCTGCAGAACCTGTACGACAAGTTCGCCATCCCGTCGGAGGGAGACCGCAGGGTCCGGCTGGCTAACGAGGCACTGCGGCGTGGCGCGGTCACCATCGCCCAGCTGCGCGACACCTCTAAATGAAGTCCAGCGCCTCGACCGTCGCGACCGGGCCTTCGTGTGTCGGTCGGTCGGCGCCCCCGATCACGTAGACAGTGGACCCGACGGCAGCGACCGCCTCGCCGTGCACCGGGGTGTTGATCGGCGCCAGCGAGCGCCACTTCCCACTGGCGATGTCGTACATCTCTACCGTGGCCAGTACCTGTGTCGGCTCCTCACCGCCGACGGCCACGATCCGGCCGTCGATGAACGCGGCGCCGTAGCTCCCGCGCGGCGTCGGCATGTTCGCGAGCTTCTCCCAGTTCCCTGAGCCCGGGTCGAACCGCTCAAACGCCGACGAGTTGTCGTCGGCACTCAAGAACCGCCCGCCGATCGTGTACACGTAGACGCCGTCGGACACTGCGGCCAGGTGCTCGCGCGGCGTCGGCAGGTCGGCCGCCTGGGTCCACGACGTCCCGTCGAACACTTCGGTTTGGGGGACGAGTTTCTTTTCGTTCTGGCCGCCGACGACGACGAGCTTGTCGTTGACGACAGCCGCCGCCGCGGCTGCCCGAGCATGCGCCAGTGGCGGAAGCTCCGTCCACTTGCCGTCGCGGAAGGCGAAGACTTTGTTTGAGGCGTTGGCGATGGCGTCCTGGGCACCGCCGAGCACCACCATCCCGCCGCGATATGTCGCCGCAGTCGCGTGATTCAGCGGAATTGGCAAGGGCGGCTGCGCTTTCCACTCGCGTGTTTGGGTGTTGTAGCTCTCGACTGTTTGCAGGGTCTCGCCGTGCCTCATCCCGCCTGCGACCCAGATCTCGTCGCCGAGCACCGTCCACGCCGTCATCAGCCGCGCGGTCGGCGCATCAGGCAACGAGCGCCATTGCGGTGCGGGCTGAGGTTTACGGGGCGCCAGCTTCAGCGCTTCAGCCGACGACGTGACTTGGTCATCGCCGGCACTGGTCGACCCTCCGACCGCAAACACCGTCTTCCCGACACCGGCCACCGCCAGCCCGTGTCGTGCAGTTCCCAAGTCCGGCAACCCATTCCACGATTTCGTGGCGAGATCGAATGCGACCACGCTGTTGAGCACCTCACCCTGCGAGACGCCTCCGACCACCACCAGGCGTCCGTCGGTGATCGCCGCGCCGAAGTCACTGCGTCGCCCCGGCACTTCGGGCAGGCTCGTCCAGGTGTCCGCAGCCGGGTCGTAGGCCTCCACCGCCGACAGGTCAGCCGTTCCGTTGGTGCCGCCGACGGTGTAAACCAGCTTGCCGTCCGATGCGGCGCCCAGCATCTGTCGCGGAGTTGGCATGGGGGCGCCGAGCTTCCAGGAAGTGCCGTCGAAGATTTCGGTGGTGTTCAGCAGCTTGCCGGTGGCGTCCACACCGCCGGTGACGATGACACGGTCACCGACGACGGCGGCCGCCCCTGCGGCGCGGGGCTGCAGCAGCGGCGGCAACTCCGTCCAGCGGCTGTTGACGATCCGCCACACCCGATCCGTTGCGACCTTCGAATTGGCGCCTTCGGTTCGCCAGCCACCGAGCACGATGGGGGTGTCCTGCCATGTCCCGGACATCGCGTGCTGCACGGGAACCGGCAGATCCTCGCCGCCCTTCCAACTGTCGATGGCAGGGTCGTAGCCCTCGTGGCTGCCGGTGACGCGGTTGTCTGCCGCCATCCCGCCGAAAATCCAGATGGTGCCGTCGGCCTCGGTGGCGGTGACTGCATCGAGCGCGACGCGCGCATCGGCGATCGGGCGCCAACCGGCCTGCGCTTCGACGGTCGGTTGGCTCGGAGGTGGTGGAGTTCCGCCGCCACCAGATTTGCGCGAGGACGTGACGATGAATATGCCGCTGATCACCAACAACAGCGCTGCTGCAGCGGCGCCCGCGACGATCAGAATTCTTTTGCGATTCCGTTTTTGCGGCGGGCCTTCCGGCGCGGGCGCCGGGCTCAGTGCTTGCCACGGCAGGCTCGACCCGCTGACCGACGCGGTGTGGGCGAACATATTCGGGTCCGGCGGTGGCGTTGACGCCGTCGACTCGCTCAGTGGGCTGGACTGCACTTCAGCCGGGGGGGCCACCGCGATCGGCTCCGACAGCGGCATTGATTGCGTGCCCCCGGACGGCTCCTCGTGGTGACCGCCGGGTTCACTGAGGGCCATCGGGTCCGCTATCAACCCGTTGTGCCGTTGCGCCAATTGCAATTCGCGGCCGAATTCCTCCGCCGACGCCTGCCGTTTGGTCGGATCGAGCGACATCGCCCTCTCGATCGCCGCACACACATCGGACGGAATACCTTCACTGCGCAGGTCCGGCACGGGCGTCGAGGTGATCCGCAGATAGTGCGCGACGAGTTCCTCGTCGGTCTTGCGCTCATGCGCGGCGTGACCTGCGATCAGCGCATAGAGGGTCGCACCGAGGGAGTACACGTCGGCCCGGGCCGTTGGTGGCTTGCCCTCAAGGACCTCCGGCGCGGTGTAGGACAGCGTTCCGGTGAAGAACCCGGTCACCGTTTTGTATCCACCAGCGATGCGCGCGGTCCCGAAATCACTCAGTTGCGGCTCGCCGTAATCATTCACGAGAACGTTCGCGGGCTTGATATCGCGATGCAGCGTGTTTGCCCGATGCGCGGTTTCCAGCGCGCCGCACAACTTCACTCCGATGCGCAGTGCCTCGGGCCACGAGATCCTGCCGTCGCGGTGAACTCGCGCCGCGAGCGAACCCGCTGCGTGATAGGGCATCACGATGTAGGGCCGGTTGCTTTCAGTCATGCCGACCTGCAACAGATTCACGATGTTCGGATGGCCGGAAAGGCCCCCCATCGCGTAGCCCTCACGCAGGAAACGTTCGCGGTCGTGTTCGTCGAGATTGGACGCCAGCACTTTGACGGCCACAATCCGTCCGAGGGACTTCTGGTAACAGCGGTACACAACGCCACCGCCCCCGCGGCCGACTTCGACGGCGTCCTCGAAACCGGCTGCAGCCAGCTCAGACGCAATCTCGCCCGCCATGTTGCCTCGCCCCCTTTGAAAAGCGGATGCTTTGCCCCAAAGGTACCGAGCAAAGCCTGCATAAACCCGGATTTAGGGCATCATTCCCAGCGCACTTCGTCAGGGACTTTATCCGGGCGCAGCCCGCGCCAACTCGGCTGACGCAGCCGGCCATCCGAGGTGCGTTCGCTGTAACGCACCTCGCCGACCAGTTCGGGTCGGACGAACGTGACGTTCTTGGCGTCCTGAGTGGGAAGCCGTGTGTTGAACGGCGATTCGTCGGTGTGCAGCGGTTTGAGGATGCCCTTGAGCTTGGTCAGTTCCTTTTCGGTGAACCCGGTGCCGACCCGGCCGGCGAAATGCAGCCCGCCGTCTTCGGGAATGCCCAGCATCAGTGCGCCGATACCGCTGGAGCGGCCACCCTCGCCTTGCCGCCAGCCACCGATCACCACTTCCTGCGTGCACCAGATCTTGTCCTTGATCCACGACGACGAGCGTCGGCCGGGTTGGTACGTGGAGTCGCGCTTCTTTGCGATCACACCTTCCCAGCGGTGTTTGCGGGCGTGCTCCATTGCTTCGGTGCCGTCACCGGGCAGCGTGTCGGGCACGATGATCCCGCCGCCCTCGGCCAACGCTTCGAGCAGCCGGCGACGGTCTGAGTACTTGGCGCGCAACAACGATCGGCCATCGAGCTGCAGGATGTCGAACGCCCAAAACTCGACGCGCGTGGACCGTGCTCGGTTCTGCATCTCGCTGAAACTCGGCACGCCCTTGTCATCGAGCGCTACGGCTTCACCGTCGAGGATCACGTGATGGTCGGCGAGATCGGCTGCAAGCGCTTCGAATTGCGGATATTCACCAGTGACGTCGCGGCCGCGTCGGGAGCGCGCGCTGAGCCGCCCGCGGTTCGCTTCGACGATGACGCGATAGCCATCCCATTTACCTTCGAACGCCCATTGCGACGACTTGAGATTCTCGACGGACCCTTCCGTCGCCAGCATCGGCGCGAGATCGCCTGCTTGTGGCTGCTGCTGTTCCTTCATCCGGTGCGCCAGCCAGTTCTTGCCGTCGGTCTGGATCAGCGCGTAACGGCCCTCGATCTTCTTGCCGTGCAACGTGACGATCACTTCCCCACCCTTGGCGGGGCCGTCCGGGGGTACGTCGTTGAACTTCTCGGTCTCGTATGTCCCGGTGTCCCAGACGATCATCTGGCCCGCGCCGTACTCCCCCTTCGGGATGGTGCCGTGGAATGTCAAGTACTCCAGCGGATGGTCCTCGGTGTGCACGGCAAGGTGATTCACCGCAGGAGTGTCGGGCAAATTCTTGGGCACTGCCCAGCTCACCAGAACACCGTTTCGCTCCAGGCGCAGGTCATAGTGAAGCCTGCGGGCGTGGTGCTCCTGGATTACGAATAGGTTGTTATCACCCGCCTTTGGCGGTGTTTTCGGAACCGGCTCCGGGGTTTTCGACGCGTCGCGCATGCTGCGGTATTTGGTCAGCTGATCGGTCAGCGGCACGCTCTCGTCGAGATCGGCCAGCAGGTCGCCGTCCCTGTCGACCCGCTCCAGCACCTCATCGAAACGCAGATGTCGCAGTTTGGGGTCGGCAATTTCATCCCAGGTGCGTGGCGCTGCCACCGTCGGATGTTCACGTCCACGAAGCGAATACGGCGCGATGGTTGTTTTTGCAGCGTTGTTCTGGCTCCAGTCGAGAAAGACCTTGCCTGTGCGCAGGCTCTTGGTCATGGTCGCCGTAACCTGTTTGGGCATGGTCTTTTCCAGCTGCTGGGCCACTCGACGAGCCAACACCGATGCGCCGTGCGAGCTGATCGGCTCCTCGAGCGGCACATAAAGGTGCAGACCCTTGCTACCGCTGGTCAGCGGGAAAGTCGTGAGCCCGATGTCGGTGAGCAGATCACGGACTTCGTGGGCCACCGTGCACAACTGACGAAAACTCACCCCCGCGCCCGGATCGAGGTCGAATACGATTCGAGTGGCGGGCCCCTGCTCGTTCGCCCGCCCGTCCTGCCCGCCCACGACGAATCGCCACTGCGGGACATGCACTTCCAGCGAGGCCTGTTGGGCCAGCCACGCGACGCCCTCGACGGTGTCGATGAGCGGATAGGTGGTAGTGCCGGATTTGTGTGTGATGCTGGCGCGGTCGAGCCACTCGGGGGCCGACGACGCGAGCTGCTTTTCGAAGAACGATGCCTCGTCGACGCCGTTGGGCCAGCGCTTGCGGGTGACGGCGCGCCCCGCGATGTGCGGGATCATCACTTCGGCGATGTTGACGTAGTAGTCGAAGACCTCGGCCTTGGTGGTCCCCGTCGCCGGGTACAGCACCTTGTCCGGGTTGGTGAGCCTGACCCGGCCGAATCGATCCACCACATCACGGTATTACCCGCAGTACCGTTGGACTATGACGAGGATCTTTGCGGCGTGCCTGGTCGCGGCGGTCGCGCTGATCGGAGCCCCTGCCGCGTCAGCCGATCCTGACCAGCTCGTCCCCTACTGCTCTGGCGACCAGACGCCGATGAACGCCACCTGCAGGCCGATGCCGCACCAGGTGTTCACCGAGGACGCGACCGGCGCCAACCCCGATGTCCCGCTCGGCACCAATCCGGGCGAACAGCCACTGACGTAGGCGGAGGTTGATTCGCGTACCCCTCCGACACTGCCGCTATGGCGCGGTCACTCAGCGCCATCTTCTGGCCCTGCCCGACTTTCGTTGTCCCCGTTCGGGCTTCGCACGTCCCCATCTTCGTCATCGAGTGGCCGGCGAAGCCGCTCGGGGCGATGGTAATCGTTGACGCGCGCTTGCCCCGTGTCGAGGGCCGGGGGCGGGATCCACTCAACATCGTTGTCTCGGTTGATCCTCGTTTCCCAACCACCGGGACCGACCATGCGGTTGTCGGGCCCACATGCCAAGCCGAGTTCAGCCACGTTCGTCTGTCCGTCGTCGACCCAATCGCGAGCCGCGTGATCGACTTGGCTGCCGTAGGCAGGCACGGTGCAGCCCGGCTTGGTACAGCCGCCGTCACGGGCGATGAGCATGATCCGCTGGGCCGGCGAGGCCACGCGTCGAGCGCGGAACAGGTCCAGCGCCGATCCGGTGGCCTTATCGAACACCGCCAGATAGGGACTGGCCTGTGCCGCCAGCCGGACGAACGTCGGCAATGGGAATCACGGTGCCACCACCGCTGACACCGACTCCGGCCCGGCTCTCCAAGTCCTGCAGTGTGGTGCGGATGATGATCGAGGCCGGCAACCCGTTGTGCTGGCCCAGCTCACCGCTATTCATAACGCTGCGCCCGACCGCGACGAGCGCGTCGTGCTGGCGCCGCGCCAGACTACGGTGATCTCGTTCTACCTGGGCCTGTGACGGCGTACCCGAAAAGCAGGGCTGCCCATCGTCAAAATTGCACATCCCTGGCGCGGCCCACTTGGCGAATATCGCCTCGTATATCGCCCATGCTTCGGGAGTCATGTTGCCCCGGATCGGGATCGTCTTGTCGGATCCCTGGGGTCCTCTCCACAGCCCGCGACGCCGAGCGCGCTCGATGTCGTCAGGCTCCGGACCGTCCTGATCGAGCAGGAACAGGATGCGATCGGCGTTGTCCTTCAATTCCTTCGGTCCAACGCCGATGGCGATGCGCACCAGATCGACTTCGATCTGGGCCCGGGTCAGGGAGTCGACCCCGGACGGAATGCGGTCCATCGCATCGCGCACGACCTTGATGTGTTCGCGATTGATCGACCCGTGAGCCTGGGCGAGCGCGGTGCAGGGCAGCTCGGGGTCGAGCGGGTCGCCTGTCAGTGTGCGGCGTGTGCCCAACTGCGCGGCCTCGTCGAGCCGACGACCGGCCTCACTAGTCGAGATGCGCCACCGGGTCGCCAGCACATCACGCCAGGACTTGGCACCCATCTCCTTGGCGGTGGTCTCGGCCTGTAAGCGCGCCAGCGTGCGATGGCTCTGCGACGGCAGCTGACAGGTGAGCGTTTCGAGTTCGTCAAGCGCATGGATCAGTTCAGGCTTGGTGAGCGCATCGACGGGCAGCGCGGCCAGGCCGTCGTAGGCGGCGCGCAGCGCGGCAATCGTGGCCTGCACCGCTTCCGAACCCATGAATCGAACATATGTTCGATTATTACGGACATTGCGACGTGTTTTCGAAGAGATTGATGAGAGATTGTTGCTGTGTGGAAAGCGCTGTCAGACAGTGGATTCAGTCGTCCCGCAGCACCGCCATCGGCGCGGTCGGCAGTTCTGCGATCGCGAGTTTCGCCGCGGAGTCGACGGGGATCACGTCGCGGGCCAACGCCGCAAGCGCCTTGTTGGTGCCGACGTCGTGGCCGGCCTCCTCGCTCAGCAGCCACCGCACCTCGAGCAGGTCGCAGTAGGCCTGGATCGGCGTGCCCTTGTTGCCGACGACGTCGTGCGCCAGCCGCTCGTATGGCGTGAGCACCTCGATGACCCACAGCCGCGCGGCAGTCGAGTCGTCGACGTCATGACCCGCCTCGCGGCACAGCGCAGCCTGATACGCCTGTAGGTCGCCGAGTAGGATCTGGGCTTGTCCCTCGCCGACGTCCAAGCCGGTCAGCTCTTGCAGACGTTGCGCGTGGTAGCGCCGATCACCAACGGCGACACGGATTTTGAGGCGGCTCGGACTGTCGCTGACCGGCTGCAGCGCGACTTCGTCGACGGCGAAGCCGAGCTCGTTGAGCCGGCGCACGGTTCCCTCGACCCGGTAGCGATCGGCGAAGTCGAACATCGGCTCGGCGTGAAGCGCGTCCCACAGTCTGTTGTAACGGTCCCTGGTCTGCTCCGCCTCGGCGATCAACACATCCTCCAACGCCGACTGGTCCAGTCGTTCGGCGAGATCCACCATGCCCATCGCGACGTTCTCGACCATGATGTCGAGGTCGTGTTCACGTTGTCCGCGGCTCAAAGTCGGGTGCACTTCCGAGGTTTCGGCGTCGACGAGCCAGGCCTGAAGGATCTGGCCGTCGCGGGAGAACAACGTGTTCGCCAGCGAGCAGTCGCCCCAAAAGACGCCGTGTCGATGCAGTTCCACCAGCAGGCCCGCCATGGCATCCAACAGGCGCTCGCGGTGCTTGGGTTGATCGGGCGGCAGCCGCATGAACAGCCGGCGGTACTGCCAGGACCCCTCGAGGTAACGGGTGACCAGAATCGCGGTGTCGAATTCTGGTTGCAGCACCAGTCCTGCGGGACGCACAGCAGGCAGGCCCATGTCTTCGAGCCTGCGCAGCACGTCGTACTCCTTGGCCGCGATGCGCGGTGGCATGTCCTTGACGGCCCACAGTGTGTCGTCGGCGTCGACGAACTTCACCAGGTGGCGGCTGGGACCGACCGCGATGTCGCGCAGTGGCACATCGGGGACGGTCCACTCCGAGAGCGGCCGGTCCCACGGCAGCGCCAGCAGCCCGGGAGATGGTGTGCGAAGCCGGAACTCGGTCATTTCCCGGGTCGCTTCGCTCCCGCCCTCCGAAGCGCACACATGATCAGTTGATGCGTTCGCCCGTCTGCGGATGGAAGAGGTGAACCGCCCCTTCGGGATGCCTGCGTAGCCGCACCGTGTCGGCCAGTTTCGGCGCCGTGCGCGGGTTGCACCGCGCCACTAACTCGACACCGGATCCTGCGTGTGTGTACACGTACGCTTCGCTACCGAGGTCCTCGACCAGGTCGACGACGACCTCCACGCCGCCCGAATCGGTGAGTTCGAGCTGCTCGGGGCGAATTCCGAACGTAACCTCGGACAGGCCTGCGTCACTGAGCTTGGTCAGCTGATCGCGTTCGAGTTCCAGCGTCGAGTCACCGATCTTGACCCCGTCCGCCGTGACCGGCAATGTCACCAGGTTCATGGCCGGTGAGCCGATGAAGCCCGCGACGAACGCATTGGCCGGCTTGTCGTAAAGGTCGTTGGGAGAAGCGAATTGCTGCAACTTGCCGAACCGCAGGACGGCCACTCGGTCACCCATCGTCATGGCTTCCACTTGGTCGTGGGTGACGTAGACGGTGGTGGTGCCGAGTCTGCGTTGCAGCGCAGCGATCTGGGTACGCGTCTGCACACGCAGCTTGGCATCGAGGTTGCTGAGCGGCTCGTCCATGCAGAACACCTGGGGCTCGCGGACGATGGCGCGGCCCATCGCCACACGCTGACGCTGACCGCCAGAAAGCTTGGCCGGCTTGCGATCCAGGAAGTCGGTGAGATCCAGGATCTTCGCGGCCTCTTCGACCTTCTTGCGTCGCTCATCGGCTGACACGCCGCGCAGCTTCAACGCGAAGCCCATGTTCTCGGCAACGGTCTTGTTCGGGTACAGCGCGTAGTTCTGAAACACCATCGCGATGTCGCGGTCCTTGGAAGGCACACCGGTCATGTCCTTGCCACCGATCTCGATGGCACCCTCGTCGATGTCCTCGAGTCCGGCGAGCATGCGCAGCGCGGTGCTCTTGCCCGAGCCCGACGGACCCACCAGCACGATGAATTCGCCGTCGGAGATGTCGAGGTTGAGCGAGTCAACCGCGAGCTTGTCCGAGCCTTCGTAGATGCAGGAGGCGTTCTTGTAAGTGATTGCGGCCATTGGTCTTTCTCCCGGTTCCTTCGTGAGCCGTTTACTTGATCGCGCCGAACGAAAGTCCGCGCACCAGCTTGTTTTGGGCGAACCACCCGCAGAGGATCACGGGCAGCGCAGCCATGGTTGCGGCCGCCGACAGCACGGCCCAGTACTGACCTTCACCGGCGATGAATCCGACGAGGTACACCGGCATGGTCTGAGCGTTCACCGCGGTGAGGTTCACCGCGAAGAAGAACTCGTTCCACGCGAAGATGACACAGATCAGCGCGGTGGCCGCGATACCCGGCGACACAAGCGGCAAGATCACCTCACGCACGGACCGCCACAAGCTGGCGCCGTCGAGGCTGGCCGCCTCGAGCAATTCGCCGGGCACTTCGAGGAAGAACGACCGCATCATCCACACCGCGATCGGCAGGTTCATCGAGGTGTAGAGAATGACCAGAGCCCAGATGTTGTCCAGCAGACCGATATTGGACACGATCACGTAGAGCGGCAGGATTGCCGCGACGATCGGCAGCATCTTCGTGCTCATGAAGAAAAACAACGCATCCTGCGTCTTGCGGACGGGCCGCAGCGACAGCGCGAACGCGGCAGGCGTGCCGAGCGCGAGCACCAGTAGCGTCGAAACACCGGTGGCCCAGACCGAGTTCAGCATCGCGGGCCCGATGCCCTGATCGAAAACCGCCTTGAACTGATCGAGCGTCGGCGTGAAGAACAGTTTCGGCGGACTGGTCGCCGCGTCGCCCTCCTGCTTGAAGGCCGTCAGCACCATCCAGAACACCGGGAAGAAGAAGCCGAGGCCGACGAGCCAGGCCACCACTCCCCACGGGCTGAACGTGCGGCCCTTCTTCTTCGACGCCGCGGCTGAATCCGTTGTCGCCGTCGTCTTTTCGTTGTTTCTCACAAGTGGAGTTGTCATCCTAGGCCGCCTCTTCCTTGCCGGAGAACGATTTGAAGATCAACCGAAGTGCGAAGCTCGCGATGATCATCGTGAAGATCACCACCACCACGGCGTAGGCCGCGGCCTGGCCCATGTCGAAGCCGAGGAACGCGCGCTGGTAGATGTAGAACGGCAGGTTCGCGCTGGCGATACCAGGGCCGCCCTGGGTCATCATGTAGATGGCGTCGAAGGTGTTGACCAGATAGATCGCACCGAGCACGACGCCCAACTCGATGAACCGCCGAAGGTGGGGCAGCGTCAACTCGCGGAAGAGTTGGAACGCGCCCGCACCGTCGACTCGACCGGCCTCCAGGATGTCGCGAGGCATCGACTGGAGGCCGGCGAGGATCAGCAACATCATGAACGGCGTCCACTGCCAGATCAGCACGACCATCACCATGGTCAGCGGGAACTGGCCGATCCAGTCGACCTTGTCGATGCCAACCAGCGAGAGCACCCAGTTCAAGATGCCGTTCGTCGGGTCGAGGATCGTGGTCTTCCAGATCAGCGCTGCCGCAACGGGTGTCACGAGAAATGGGGTGATCAGCAGTGTACGTACGACGCCGCGGCCCAGGAAAGCGCGATCGAGCAACAGGGCGAGCAGCAGGCCGAGCAACGCCGACACCAACACCACGACGACGATCAGGACAACAGTGTTGAGTGCCACCGTCCAGAACTGGCTGTCCTTGACGACCGCGATATAGTTGTTCAGTCCGACGAACTGGCGTGACCCGGGTCGAACCAGGTTCCATGACAGCGTCGAGTAGTACAGCGTGAACACGAATGGAATCTGGGTGACCACGATCATGAAGATCAGTGCGGGAAGCAACGGCCCGCGCCTGCGCCACCCTTCGGCGCGGCTGACCCCTGCATCCTGAGCCTCACGGATCTTGCGGACCCGTTCGGCGGTTGCAAGCTGGCCGGCGTCAGCTTCGGTATCAGCTGTAACAGTCATCACTTCTCCTGATAGGTCCGGCCGACAACATCGGCATATTCCTGTGCTTGTGCGAGCGCGTCATCCACGGACTTCTGTCCGGCGATCGCTGCGCTGATCTGTTGGCTGACCCGCGTCCCGAGATCCTGGAATTCGGGGATCCCGACGAACTGGATACCGGTGTACGGAACGGGCTGCACCGTCGGCTTGTTCGGCGTCGCACCTTCGATCGACTTCAACGTCAACGGCCCGTACGACTTCGAGATCGCCTGGTACTGCGGCAGCTGTGTGTAGGTCGAGGTCCGGCTGCCCGGTGGGACGCGGGCCCAGCCGAGCTTCTCGCCGACCAGCTTCATGTAGTCCTTGCTGGTCATCCACGAGATGAACTTCCATGCGCCATCGGGATTCTTGGCGCCCTTGGGAATGCCGAGCGACCAGGTGTAGAGCCAGCCGGAATTCGGCTTCTCGACGATCGGGGCGGGCAGATAGCCGATCTTGCCGACCAAGTCGGGGTAGGTCTTCGGGTCTTCGAGCACCGAGACCGCCGACGTCGCGTCGTACCACATGGCCGTCTGGCCCTGACCGAAGAGGTTGGCGCACTCCTGGAATCCCGTTGACGACGCCCCGAGTTCGCCTGCCTTGTTGATCAGATCGACGTAGAAGTTGACGGCCTTGCTGACCTCGGGGCTGTTGAGCTGCGCGTTCCACTTCTCGTCGAACCAGCGCCCGCCGAAGGTGTTGATGACCGTGTCCAGCGGGGCCAGCACCTCGCCCCAACCCGGCTTGCCGCGCAGGCAGATGCCGGCATCGGAAACGCCTTTCGCCTTGATGGTCTCCGCCCACTGCGCGACCTCCTGCCACTGGGGCTGGTAGTTCGGCGACTGGTCGACTTTGATGCCGGCCTTTTCGAACATGTCCTTGCGGTACATCAGGAACGACGACTCACCGTAGAACGGAACCGAGTACATGTTGCCCTGATAGGACAGCGAATCCCGCAGCGACGGGATGAAATCGTTCGCGTCGTAGCCGGGAGTCTTCTTCGCGTAGTCCGAAAGATTCAGCAGCCAGCCGTCTTTCGCCCACTGCGGGGTTTCGAAGTTGCTGATCATCACCACGTCGAACTCACTGCCGCCCATCGCGGTCGACATCGTGATCTTGGCGCGCGCCTGGTTCTCCGAAAGCGTGATGAACTTCAGCTTCGTGCCCGGATTGGCGGCCTCGAACTCAGACGACAACTTCTGTGCATCGGTCATCTGCGAGTTGGACACCAGGGCGATCGTCACTTCGTTCTTGGAGGCCCCGAGGCTGCCCGCGCCCGCACAGCCGGAGGTAACCAGCAGCCCGAGGGCCGCGACACACGCTCCTAATTTTTGTAGCGCTCTCACCTTTACCTCACCTTTCACTGTGCCAATAGCCAACGGGCACAATCGATGTCACACACCAGAAGTCGGGCGAGTTTGCCGCGCAACGCCCCGAGCGTGGCGTGGTGCTTGGTCGCTCCGCTGGAGATCAGGATGGTCTTCTCGCAGGCGCGGACGTCTTCGAGCGGAACGGATACCGCGCGCTGCTGCAGTTCGGTGTCGACAGGTGTGCCGTCGACGTCGAAGAACCGCCCGCCGATCTCGCCGACCGCACCCAGGGAGTCCAGCTCGTCGAGCATCTTGGTGTCCACGAAGCTGCCCTCGAACAACGTCGTCGACGTCGACACCGCGCCGACTCCGAACAGCATCACGTCGGCCTGCCTGCCGGCCTCAAGGGTGCGCGAGATCAGCGAGTCGCTGCGCATCGAGACGACGGTCGAGGGGTCGGCGTACAGCGGTGCCGGTAGCCGAATCGTGGTGGCCCGCAGCATGTCCGCGCATCGACCGAGGATGAACTCGGTGCCGGTCTGATAGGCGGCTGTCGACATCGCACCGTCGAGTTGGACCACGGCACGGCAGCTCGCAACGCCCGGTGCGAGCGCGTCAGCCACCGCGACTTGCTCAGGGCCCCAGGTGAATCCGAGGACGTCATCGGGAGACAGCCGACGCATCAACAGCGCGGCGGCGGCGCGGCCCACGCTGGCGTATGCGGCCGGCCGACCGTGTGCACCGACGTCGACACCGTGGCCCGCGACCACGACTTCGGTCAGCCCGTAGCGCTGTTCGAGTTCGCGTTCCTCATCGGCGTGCAGGTTGTCGCGCATATCCGGCGGGACGACGACGTCGATGCGGACGAGGCCCCTGGCCTTGGCCCGCGCAACGAGCCGGCCGGCTGTGGGGCGCGAGACGCCGAGTCGAGAGGCGATCTCGGCCTGGGTGAGGCCGTCGAGGTAGTAGAGCGTGGCCGCCCGCAACGCCAGCCGCAGGTCTTCGGGGGTGGCTCCGCGATCCCGCGCGTTCGACACGACCTGGCCGCCGATCTCGGCGACCTTGCCATTCGACGCGGGTGTGGCCACGCCCCTCCTGTCCGAGGAATGATCTTTTGCTCAGGGATGCGAGTAGATGCTCATCACGTTAGCATGGGAATTGTGACGCACACAACACCTCCGCCAGATACCCGGATGCGGTCGGCCGTACTCGTCGAGCCAGGTCGGATCGAGATGGAGGAGCGGCCGATACCGAAACCGGTTCCTGGCGACGTGCTGGTGCGGGTGTCGTCCGTCGGCGTGTGTGGGTCCGATACGCACTACTACCGGCACGGCCGGATCGGGAACTTCGTCGTCGACGCGCCCTTGGTGCTCGGCCACGAGGCCGCGGGCACGATCGTCGACGTCGGTGCCGGCGTCGACGGCTCGCGCATCGGCGAGCGCGTGTCCATCGAACCGCAGCGGCCCGACCCCGACAGCGACGAAACGCGCCGCGGCCACTACAACCTCTGCCCGCATATGCGCTTCTATGGCACACCGCCGATCGACGGGGCGTTCTGCGATTACGTCACCATCGGCGCGGGGTACGCCCATCGGGTGCCCGACTCGGTGTCCGATGATGCCGCGGCTCTGTGTGAGCCGCTGTCGGTCGGCATCGCCGCGGTCCGCAAGGCGGGTCTCGACGGCGGTTCACGGGTGCTGATCACCGGCGCGGGCCCGATCGGCATCGTGCTCACTCAAGTCGCACGGGCCTACGGCGCCACCGACATCGTGGTCAGCGATCCCGATGGCGATCGTCGCGCGCAGGCTAAGCAATTCGGGGCCACCCACGTTCTCGACCCGACGGCCGAACCGATAGGCGAGTTGGGCGTCGACGCGTTCATCGACGCCTCGGGGGCGCCCTCGGCCGTCTTCGATGGCATCCACGCGGTGCGGCCGGCCGGCACGGTCGTCCTCGTCGGGTCGGGCGCCGAATCGATGGAGCTGCCGACGCAGTTGATCCAGAACCGGGAGTTGGTCCTCACCGGGGTGTTCCGCTACGCCAACACGTGGCCGACGGCGATCGCACTCGTCGAGTCCGGCCGGGTGGACCTCGACGCGATGGTGACTGCACACTTCCCGTTGGAGAAGGCTGCTGAGGCCCTCGACTCCGACCGAACGCCGGGTAGCGTCAAGAGTGTGGTGACGGTGTCATGAAGCTGACCAAGTCGACACTGGCGCAGCTCTCGATCGACAAGCCGACCTACGATCGCGACGAGATCGGTATCGGCATAGTGCATTTCGGGGTCGGCGGCTTTCACCGCGCGCATCAGGCGATGTATGTCGACCGACTGCTGGAGATGGGTCTCGCCAAGGATTGGGGCATCTGCGGCGTCGGCGTGCTGCCCGCCGACCGCAAAATGGCCGACGTGCTGACCGCGCAGGACGGCCTGTACACGCTGCTGCTCGAGAACCCGGACGGCAGCCGCGCCGCCCGAGTGATTGGATCGATCGTCGACTACCGCTACGCGCCCGACGATCCGGACGCGGTCGTCGAACTGCTCGCCGCGCCCAGCACCCGGATCATCTCGCTGACTATCACCGAAGGCGGCTACAACATCGACAGTCTCGGCGAGGAGGTCAACGTCTTCGGTCTCGTCGCCGATGCCATGGCGCGACGGCGCGACCGCGGCGTCCCCTCCCCGACGATCGTGTCGTGCGACAACATCGAAGGCAATGGTCACGTCGCGCGGCACGCGTTCACCACCTACGCCGAGCGAGTGCACCCCGGCCTCGGCGAGTGGATGGAAACCAACACCCGCTTCCCCAATTCGATGGTGGACCGCATTACCCCGGTCACCACGCCCGACGTGATCGCTGTGCTGGCAGACGAATTCGGCACCGAAGACCAGTGGCCAGTGGCCGCCGAACCGTTCACGTCGTGGGTGCTCGAGGATGACTTCTCTGACGGCAGACCGCCGCTGGAGAAGGCCGACGTGTTGTTGGTCGACGACGTGACGCCGTATGAGTTGATGAAGCTGCGACTGCTCAACGCCAGCCACCAAAGCCTCTGCTATTTCGCGTACCTGGCCGGCTACCGGTTGGTGCATGACGCGGCTGCTGATCCACTGTTCGCCGAATTCCTGCTTCAGTACATGGATTCCGAGGCCACACCGACACTCAAGCCGGTGCCGGGCATCGACCTGCCCGATTACAAACGCACGCTGATCGAGCGGTTCGCCAACCCCGGCGTCAAGGACACCATCGCGCGGCTCTGCTTCGGTTCGTCGGACCGCATTCCGAAGTGGCTGCTTCCGGTCATCCGGGCGAACCTCGCGTCGGGCGGTCCGGTGCGGCTGTCGGCGGCGACGGTGGCCAGCTGGGCACGGTATGCGGAGGGCGTCGACGAAGACGGTCAACCCATCGACGTCCAGGACCAGCTCGCCGACACACTGGTGCCGTTGGCGCAGTCACAGCACACGCATCCGACGGCGTTCATCGAAAACACCGACGTATTCGGCGATCTCGCGGCGCAGCCACGATTTGTCGAGGCATACCTGTGGGCGCTGGATTCGCTGCACCGCGAAGGGTCGCGCGCGACGCTGGAGACGCTGCTGAAGGAGACGACATGACCGTACCTGGCGCGCCGCAACGGGCGCTGGTGATCGGCGAGGCGCTGATCGACATCGTGAAGCGAGAAGGCGGGGCCGCAGGCGAACACGTCGGCGGCAGCCCGCTGAATGTCGCCGTGGGACTCGCGCGGCTGGGTCGCGGCGCAGACTTCCTGACTCACATCGGCGACGACCAACGCGGTCGCCGCATCGTCGACCACCTCAAACAGTCTGGCGTGCAATTGGTCTCGGGCAGCACGACTGCCGCGCGTACACCAACCGCCTTGGCGACACTGGACGCCAACGGTTCGGCGCAGTATGTCTTCGACATCGACTGGCAATTGACAGGAACGCCAGAGGTCGCGCCGCCGCTCGTCGCGCACACCGGATCGATCGCGACGGTGCTCGAGCCGGGTTGCCGCGCCACCGCCGCGCTGATCGACACGTATCGGCCGTCGGCGACAGTGACGTTCGATCCCAATGTGCGGCCTGCGCTCATCGAGGACGACGACATCGCCCGCGGCCGCATCGATCGCTGGATCGAACGCTGCGACGTGGTCAAGGCCAGCGACGAGGACATGCGCTGGATCGACCCCAACCGCTCCCCCGAGCAGATTGCCAAGACGTGGCTGGCGCTGGGCCCGTCGATCGTCGCGGTGACGACGGGCGAGGCGGGTGCGTTTGCGATGTGCGCGGCGGGAATGGTGCGAGTGCCCGCGCTGCAGGTGAACGTCGTGGACACCGTCGGCGCGGGCGACGCGTTCATGTCGGGCCTGATCGACGCGTTGTGGTCACTTGGCCTGCTCGGGGCCGAGCGACGGCCGCACTTGGCCCGCATCGATGTCGACGCGCTGACCGGGGTGGTGCAGACAGCCGCGCTGTCCGCGGCATTGACAGTGGCTCGCGCCGGCGCTGACCTGCCCGATCGCGCGACCAGGGACGCGGCGGCGGCCGGGTCGGGCCCGTTGTTGCCTCAGCCGGGCTAGCCTGGGCTTATGCGTTCCATATGGAAAGGTTCAATCGCCTTTGGCCTGGTGAACGTGCCGGTCAAGGTCTATAGCGCGACCGAAGACCACGACATCAAGTTCCACCAGGTGCACGCGAAGGACAACGGACGCATTCGCTACAAGCGCGTCTGCGAGGTGTGCGGCGAAGTCGTCGAGTATCGAGACATCGCCAAGGCATACGAATCCGAAGACGGCCAGACGGTCGTGATCACCGACGAGGACATCGCGACGCTGCCTGAGGAGCGCAGCCGCGAGATCGAGGTGCTGGAGTTCGTTCCCGCCAGTGACATCGATCCGATGATGTACGACAAGAGTTACTTCCTCGAGCCCGACGGCAAGTCGTCGAAGTCCTATGTGCTGCTGACGAAGACGCTCAAGGAGACCGACCGAGTCGCGATCGTGCACTTCGCGTTGCGCAACAAGACTCGACTCGCCGCGCTGCGGGTGCAGGACTTTTCCAAGCGTGACGTGATGATCGTCCAGACCCTGTTGTGGCCCGACGAGATTCGCGATCCCGATTTCCCGGTGCTGGACAAGAAGGTAGAGGTAAAGCCGGCCGAGTTGAAGATGGCCAGCCAAGTGGTCGAGTCGATGACCGACGACTTCAACCCGGACCGTTACCACGACGATTATCAGGAGCAACTGCACGAGCTGGTGCAGGCGAAACTCGAAGGCGGCGAAGCGTTTACCACCGAAGAGCAGCCGAAGGAGCTCGACGAGACCGAGGACGTGTCTGATCTGCTGGCCAAGTTGGAGGCCAGCGTGAAGGCTCGCCGTAGCGGCGGTTCGGACGGCGACGGGCAGGCCAAGAAGGCGCCTGCCAAGAAGGCAGCAGCGAAAAAGGCGCCGGCCAAGAAGGCCGCGAAGAAAGCTCCTGCGAAGAAGACCGCAAAGAAGGCAGCGGCCAAGAAGTAGCTACGCGCGCAGGTCCACCCGCAGCGCATCATGCTCATCGAGTATCCGGCGCAGCGCGGCGTCCATCGGATGAGCCGACGCGAGGTCACGGCGGAACCCGCTGTCCACCACCGCAACCGCGCCCTGGCGCAGTTCGGTGGTGTCGATCTGATCGACGAACGGGTCGAATAATCCGGGCGGTGTGGCCAGGTAATAGAGTGCCCGGGCCGATTGAGCCAACACGGCGGCATACATCAGACCATGTTGGGTGATCACGAAGAGTTCAGAAGAAATGCCGGCGTTCGGAGTCTCGACCTTGCCCCATGCCATCGCGGCACGCCGCAATTGCGCCAATCGATCCGGGACGTCGTCGCTGAGCGTGAACAACCTCTCGACGAGCGCGTCGCCCGTCCGCGGACACTTGTCGATCGCCGGCCTGAAATACCGCTGGAAAATCTCACCGAAGAAGTCGTAGCGTTGCTCGCTCATGGCGGCTCCCCAGATTTCGGACGTGCATCCCTATTGTGCGCCTGAAACCGTCAGCGAAGAAGGCGTCCAAGAGAAGTCCGCGTTCCTGAGAAACTAGAACGTGTTTCAAAAACCCCTCCCGTGCGGCGCCAACCCCTGCTAGCGTCTGCCCGGCAGAGGAAAAGAGGCTCACGTGATTCTTGACAAATTCAGGCTGGACGACCAGGTCGCCGTGGTGACCGGAGCGGGCCGCGGTTTGGGCGCGGCGATGGCCGTGGCATTCGCGGAAGTCGGTGCGGACGTGGTGATTGCCGCCCGAACGCAGTCACAACTCGAGGAGGTCGCCGAGCAGGTCCAAGCGGCCGGTCGCAAGGCGCATATCGTCGTCGCCGACCTCGCGCACCCCGACGACACCGCCAAGCTGGCCGGTGAAGCTGTCGAGGCGTTCGGGAAACTAGACATCGTCGTGAACAACGTCGGCGGCACCATGCCCAACACGTTGCTGACGACGTCGGTCAAGGACATGAAAGACGCCTTCACCTTCAACGTGCTCACCGCTCACGCGCTGACGATCGCCGCGGTTCCGCTCATGCTGGAGCACTCCGGCGGCGGCAGCATCATCAACATCACCTCGACCATGGGCCGGTTGGCGGGCCGCGGTTTCGCCGCATACGCCACGGCCAAGGGCGCGCTTGCGCACTACACCCGGCAGGCCGCGCTGGATCTGTGCCCGAAGATCCGGGTCAACGCGATCGCGCCGGGATCGATCCTCACCTCCGCACTCGACATCGTCGCGTCCAACGACGAACTGCGCGAGCCGATGGAAAAGGCAACGCCCATGCGGAGACTCGGCGATCCGGCTGATATCGCTGCGGCCGCGGTGTATCTCTCATCGCCAGCGGGCAGCTTCCTGACCGGCAAGATGCTCGAGATCGACGGCGGGCTCACCATCCCGAACCTCGACCTGCCCATCCCGGATCTGTGAGGAGCTAGCCATGGCCATCAAAGTCGCGCAGATCGGCACGGGCAACGTCGGCCGGCACGCGCTCGCCCAACTCATCACCGATCCGCGCTTCGAGCTCACCGGCGTGTGGGTGTCCAGCGATGCCAAAGCGGGCAAGGACGCCGCTGAGCTTGCGGGACTTGACAATTCGACCGGCATAAAAGCGACCACCGATCTCGACGCAGTGCTGGCGACCAACCCGCAGTGTGCCGTTTACACCGCGATGGCCGACAACCGCCTGCCGGACGCACTCGAGGATTACCGCAAGATCCTCGCCGCCGGCATCAACGTCGTCGGCAGCGCCGCAGTCTTCCTGCAGTATCCGTGGCAGACGCTGCCCGACGAGCTCATCACGCCGATCGAAGACGCCGCAAAGGCAGGCAACGCAAGCATTTTCATCAACGGCATCGACCCGGGCTTCGCCAACGACCTGGTTCCGCTCGCGCTGGCGGGCACGTGTCAGAGCGTCGAACAGATCCGTTGCATGGAGATCATCAACTACGACACCTACGACAGTGCCACCGTCATGTTCGACGTGATGGGCTTCGGCAGGCCGCTCGACGAGCTGCCGATGCTGTTGCAGCCCGGCGTGCTGAGTCTGGCGTGGGGCTCGGTCGTCCGTCAACTGGCCGCGGGCCTCGGCATCGAACTCGACGAGGTCAAGGAAACCTACGTCCGCGAACCCGCACCAGAGGATTTCGATATCGCCTCCGGCCACATTCCTGAAGGCAGCGCCGCCGCACTGCGCTTCGAAGTGCAGGGCATCAAGGACGGCAAGGTCGCCGTCGTGCTCGAACACGTCACCCGGTTGCGCGACGATCTACGGCCTGACTGGCCGCAGCCCGCGCAGGAGGGCGGTTCTTACCGCATCGAAATCACCGGCGAACCGTCCTACGCGTTGGACCTCTGCCTGAGCAGCCGCAAGGGCGATCACAACCACGCAGGCTTGGTCGCGACCGCCGCGCGCGTGGTCAACGCGATTCCCGCCGTGATCGATGCCGAGCCGGGCATCACGACCACGTTGGACTTGCCCCTGATTACCGGAAAAGCGCTGTACGCTGGCAGCTAACTCGGGGGTTAATTGAAAAGAAGGACTTGCCTATGCGGAGGACCAGGCGCTACTTCACCCCGTTGATTGTCGCGGCAGGCGCCGCAGCGGCCCTCATCTCCGCGCCCACCGCACCGGCCGATCCCGGCGATTCATCCACCCTGCCGTCGTGTACCAGCGTCGGCGGCGTGACCGATATGGGCGCCGGGACGACCGAATGCGCCACACCCGGCAACGTTCAGCTGGACGCGACCCCGCCCGAACCCGATTACCCGTATCCGTGGGATGACGAGTTCTGGGGTCCAGCGTTGATTATCGGTGGCGGCGGCGGAGGCCGTCGCTAGCCAAGGTTTTTCCGCGGCCCATTAAGGAGGCCAACCATGCGGACCAAGATTTGCTCCCTCGCAACGCTTTTGGCGATAGCAGGTGCCAGCGCGGCGATAGCGCTGGCTCCAGTCGCGTCGGCGACACCGCAATGCACCACCACCGCGCCGAACACCACGCAGTGCCAGACCAACGGCAGCACACAGATCGTCACCTCGCCACAGCAAAACAACTGGAACGGCGGCTGGCCGTGGTGGGGTGGCGGGGGAATCGTGATCGGCTTCGGCGGTTGGGGCTGGTAAGGCCGACCCGCCGCTAGCCCTCTGCGAGGGTTTCGGCTAACCTAACTTTTCTATTCGCATTCCCGGATAGAGAGTGGGCTAGTTGATCCAGGACACCGCGCCGCGGCTACGGCCCAGCTGGCTGTTGCTTGGGCCTGCGTTCGTCGCCGCCATCGCTTACGTCGACCCCGGCAATGTCGCGGCCAACGTCAGCGCAGGCGCGCAGTACGGCTTCCTACTCGTCTGGGTCATCATCGTCGCCAACGTGATGGCCGGGCTGGTGCAGTACCTGTCGGCCAAGGTGGGCCTCGTCACCGGCCGCAGCCTGCCCGAGGCCGTCGCGGACCACACCCGCACCCCGACCCGCATCGTGTACTGGCTGCAGGCCGAATTGGTCGCCATGGCAACGGATCTCGCCGAGGTCGTCGGCGGCGCGATCGCCTTGCACCTCCTATTCGATCTGCCGCTTCTGGTGGGCGGTGTCATCACCGGGTTCGTGTCATTGCTGCTGTTGACCATCCAGAACCGGCGCGGCCAACGCATGTTCGAGCGGGTGATCAGCGGACTGCTGCTGATCATCGCGATCGGATTCCTCACGAGCCTGTTCGTCGAGCCGCCCGCCGCAGCAGATGTGGCGGCGGGCCTGCTACCGCGGTTCCATGGCGCCGAGAGCGTGCTGCTGGCCACCGCGATGCTGGGTGCCACGGTCATGCCGCATGCGGTGTACCTGCACTCCGGTCTGGCCCGCGACCGACACGGCCACCCCGAGGCCGGCAGGCGGCGCCGCATGTTGCTGAGGGTGACGCGGCTGGACGTCGGGCTGGCGATGCTCGTCGCCGGAGCCGTGAACCTGTCGATGCTGCTGGTGGCCGCCACGAACCTGCAGGGCCGCGACAACACCGACTCGATCGAGGGCGCGCATGCCGCGGTTCGCGACACGCTCGGCCCGACGGTCGCGCTGTTCTTCGCGATCGGCCTGCTGGCCTCCGGCCTGGCGTCGACGTCGGTGGGCGCCTACGCGGGCGCGATGATCATGCAGGGCCTGCTGCGGCGGTCATACCCGCTGCTGCTGCGGCGGCTGGTCACCCTCATCCCGGCGCTGGTGATTCTGGCGATCGGCATCGACCCGAGCCGCGCGCTGGTGCTGTCGCAAGTCGTGCTGTCGTTCGGCATCCCCTTCGCCCTGATTCCGTTGGTGCGGCTGACCAGCAACCGCGACCTGATGGGCGACGACACGAATCACCGCGCGACGACCGCACTCGGCTGGACTGTCGCCGGAGTGATCAGCCTGCTGAACGTGGTGCTGATCTATCTCATGGTGCGGGGATAGCCCTGCCCTGCACCGATATTCGGGTGTACGTCGCCGTCGATCGAATCAGTACGCGGTTCTCTACGTCAAACACCGAGCACTCGGCGCTCAGAAGCGTGCGACCGTTGTGCACCATGGTGGCCTCGGCCCGAAGCGGACCGCCTCGCGGTTGCCGGTAGTAGCGGACATGCATGTCGGTTGTCACGGTGAACTCCGAGGAAAGGTGATAACAGCCGACCAGGCAGCAGGCGCACGCGGTACCCGCGAAGCATCAACAGCACGACGAAGCCCGGCTTCTGCTCGACGACCGTCATCCCCATCTGCCTGTGACCGGGGCGACTTGTGCAATGCGAATCATCAAACATGGCGAACCCCCCAAGGGGTTGGTGCACGACCGCTGGCCCCGGAGTTCGGGGTTGCCGCAAAGGCGCAGGTCGGGCATCTGGGAGAATGGACGTGATGCGGGCGAATCACAGCTACTTCGCGTACGGGTCAAACCTGTGCGTGCAGCAGATGGCACGACGATGCCCAGGGGCGGTCAATCCCCGCCCGGCGCTGCTGGCCGACCATGACTGGCTGATCAACCAGCGCGGTGTCGCCACCGTCGAACCGTTCGACGGATCCGAGGTCCACGGCGTCGTGTGGCAGGTGACCGACCATGACCTGGCTACCCTGGACAGCGCCGAGGGTGTTCCTGTGCGATACCGCCGCGACCGGTTGGTCGTGCACACCGACGATGGCCCCGCGGAGGCATGGGTGTACATCGACCACCGGGTCGATCCCGGCCCGCCCCGACCGGGCTACCTGGAGCGCATCCTGGACGGCGCCGAGCACCACGACCTGCCCTTCCGCTGGATCGAATTCCTGCGACGCTGGGATCCCGCGAATTGGCCTATGCGCATCAACAAGTCGAATTCGGCTGCGCCGCGCTCACTTTCGGAACTGCTCGCCGAAACCGGCGTCATCGAGGACAGCACGCTGCGGTCGCGCTTCGGGTTCATGGCCATTCATGGCGGCGGCCTTGAGCAGATGACCGACGTCATCGCCGAACGGGCCGCCGACGCTGCAGGCGCGTCGGTGTACTTGCTTCGCCATCCCGACCACTACCCGCACCATCTGTCGTCGGCCCGCTACGACGCCGAGCAATCCGCGCGGCTGGCCGAATTCCTCGACCATGTCGAGGTCGTGGTTTCTCTGCACGGATACGGCCGCATCGGCCGCAGCACCCACCTGCTGGCCGGCGGAGGGAATCGCGAGCTGGCGCAGCACCTCGCACGCCACGTCGACGTGCCGGGCTACCAGGTGATCACGGATCTCGATGCGATCCCGCGCGAACTGCGCGGCATGCATCCCGACAACCCGGTCAACCGGGTCCGCGGCGGCGGCACTCAGCTCGAGCTCACCCCGCGGGTGCGCGGGATCAGCCCCCGAAGCGGGCTGCCCGGCGACGACGGCCTGACCCCCGCGACATCCAAGCTGGTGCAGGGCCTCGTCGCGACCGCCCGGTCGTGGCCACTAACGTCGGCGTAGTGCGCATCCCGACTCTCGGTGCCGTTCTCCTTCTCGTCCGTCACACTGACTGCCGCATGCGCCCAGCCGACACCGAGCCTGGGCATCGACCTGGACTGCGGCGTCAAGGTATGGGGTCATGGCGGCGACATCGAGGGCTTTCACAGCCTGATGGCGAAAGCCTTTGCCGGACCGGCAGTTTCGATCACCTTTACCGAGTCCGCCAAGGAGACGGAGCCGTCGGCCAACGACCCGAGGGCCGCGGTGCTGAACGCGGTGTACTGCCCGTAGTAAACTCGGCTACTCCTCCATCGCCAACACCGGCGTCGGCCGCTGGAATCCACGCGTCACCACCAACAGCCACACGAACCCGGCGGCGAACCAGCCCAATCCCAACAGCAGTGCCAAACCAGACAGGCTAGTCCACAACCAGGCGGTCAGGAGGAAGCCGATAAACGGCAGCACGAAGTTGTTGAAGAGTCCACCGCCGCCACGGTCGCCCGCATCGAAGTAATAGTGCTTGATGACGGTCAGGTTGACCGCCGAAAAAGCCACTAGCGCACCGAAACTGACGATGGAGGCCAGTATGTCCAGAGGAGCCCAGATCGCGGCCAGCGAGATCACCGAGACGACCAGGATCGCATAGGTTGGCGTGGTGAACCGCGCCGGGATGTGCCCGAACACCCGCCGCGACAGGATGCCGTCGCGGCCCATCGCGTACAGAATGCGAGCGACCGACGCCTGGGATGTGATCGCCGAACCGAGTGCGCCAGCGACGTAGGCGGCGGTGAAGAACGTCGACAAGAATTGTCCACCAGCAGTTTTCATCACGTCGAGAGAGCCCGAGTCGACATCGGCGAATTGGTTGGATGGGAAGACCAATTGCGACACATACGAGAGCACGACGAACAACACACCGGCCGTGACCGTGGCGATCATGATCGCCCGCGGCACACTTCGGGTCGGGTCATTGGCCTCTTCCGACAGCGTCGACACCGCGTCGAAGCCGAGGAATGACAGGCACAGGATCGCCGCCCCTGCCAGCACCGGGGACAACCCTGTCGCGCTGCCGTCACCAGCAAGCGGAGCCATCAAATCGACTGTGCCGCTATGTGACAAGGTCACAAAGGACAGGACGAGGAACACCACGATGAACACCGCCTGCATCACGATGATCAGCAGATTGGCGCGCGCCACCGAGACTATTCCGACGATGTTGAGCACCGTCACGATGACGATCGTGACGAGGACGAACACCCATGCAGGCACCGCGGGGATCGCGGCATTGAGGTAGATACCGATGACGAGGTAATTCAGCATCGGCAGAAGTAGGTAATCGAGCAATAGCGACCAACCGGCCAGGAAGCCGACCGGTGCGCCGAAGGTTCGCTGCGTATACGCGTACGTCGACCCCGCAACTGGATACACCGCGGCCATCCGCGCATACGACCGAGCGGTGAAGAGCATGGCCGCCAACGTCACCAGGTATGACACGGCCAACCGACCGCCGCTGGTCTGCACCACGATCCCGTACGTCGTGAACACCGTCAGCGGCACGATGTAGACAAGCCCGAACAGGACTAGCGATGGCACACCGAGAACTCGCTGAAGGTGGCCTTCGCCCGGACCCGGCTTCGGCGGGGTGGCAGCGGGGATATCCGACGGCGCTGTCATGGCAATCCCTTTCAAACGGTGGCCGAGTAAGCCGGCCGTCCTGACAGATACGTGGCGCGAATGTCGATATCGGCAAGCTCGTCCGGTGGCGTCGTACGCGGATCGAAAGCCAACCACACCAGGTCGGCGCTCGCACCGGGGGCAATTGTGCCCCAATGCCCTTCGGCAAAGGCCTGTTTCGCAACACCCGCGGTGTAGGCGGTCAAGGCGTGCTCGACCGTGATGAGCTCCTGCGGTGTCCAGCCGCCGCGGGACACCGCGATCGCGATGCCGTCCAACGGCGCGCCCGAGGACACCGGCCAGTCCGAGCCGAACGCCAGTGGCGCGCCCGACTCGACGAGACTGCGCATGCGGTACTGCTTCTCGCTGCGATCGGGACCGAGTCGAGGGATGGTCAGCTCGACCATCAACGGATCCAGTTGCGCCCACAGCGGTTGCATGTTGGGTATCACGCCCAGCGCTGCGAACCGGTCCAGGTCGGCGTTATCAACCAACTGCGCGTGGGCGATCACGGGCCGCCTGTCGCGCGGACCGTTGGTGTTGATCACATGCTCAATCGCGTCCAGGGCCTGGCGCGCGGCCGCGTCCCCGATGGCGTGGATGTGGATCTGGAACCCGAGCTCGTCGACGGCGCGTGCGGCATCGGCGAGGTTGTCCCACACCTGCATGCCCCTGTTGCTTCCGCCGTGGTCGTGCAGGCCGCCGCAATACGGCGCCAGCAGCGCGCCCGTTTCGTTCTCGATCACGCCGTCGGCGAAGAACTTGACGGTGTTCGCGGTCAGCAGCGGTGACGCCGCCGCTTGCACCCGGCGACGGGCGTCGACGAACTGCTCGAGTTGCGAGTCGAAGTACCGCGGATCGGCGTAGAGGCCGAGGTTGAACCGAATGTCGAGCGCGTCTTGCTGCGCCGCGGCCAGATAGGTGTCGACGTCGGCGGGCTCGACCCAGGCGTCCTGCACCCATGTCACCCCGGCGGCCAGGTAGTACTGCGCGGCCGTGCGCAACGCCCCGACGCGGACGTCGGCGGCCCGTTCCGGCAGCACCTTGAAGACCAGGTCGACGGCGCCCCACTCTCGCAAAGTGCCGAGCGGCGCGCCGTCCTCGCGGCGCGGAATCTCGCCGAGCTCCGGATCCGGGGTATCGGCGGTGATGCCCGCCCGCTGCAGCGCGACGCTGTTGCACCACACCGTGTGGTAATCCCACGCCCGCAGCACGACCGGCCGGTCGGCCACGGCGGCGTCGAGCCAACGCGCGTCGAACAGGCCGCCAGGCGCCATGCTGCTTTCGTAGGAGGCGCCGACAATCCATTCGTCATCGGGATACTCGGCCGCGAATCGCTTCACCTCGGTGACGATCTCGTCGACCGACTTGCACTGGCGCACCTGCGGCCCGATCGCCTCGAGACCACCGGGCAATGGGTGGGCATGTCCGTCGCCGAAGGACGGCATCAAGAAGCCGCCGTCGAGGTCGATCTCATCGGCTTTGTGGGCCTGGGCACGCGCGGTTTCGCCGAGCGCCTGCACGGTTCCGTCGACCACCAACAAGGCGTCGGTTATCGTCCCGTTGACGCCGGTCCAGATCGTTCCGCCATGGAAGAACGTCGAAGACACTCGGGGAACGTACCGCACCAATCCGCACGCCGTGCGGTTCCGAATACCTGGCGTGGAACGCACCTCGACCCCTGCGCTGTACCGAATCAGGATCACGCATTCGCGCCGGGCGCGGGTGCCGCTAGCGAGGGCCATGAACGGGCACAACGAAAGCTTGTGTACCTCAACCCTTTTCGTGGCGCATGCACCGAGATCGCAATTATCGTGACGTTATTGACACCCGTAGCTAGGCTACCGCTCGTGACCGCCGAACTCGACGGGCTGTTGCGCGGGGTGGCCCACCGGGACGTCGATGCGTTTGCCGCGTTCTACGACCGCACCCGAGCCAGGGTGTTCGGTCTGGTCACCCGCGTGCTGCGCGACCCCGGCTACAGCGAAGAGACCACGCAGGACATCTACCTGCAGGTGTGGCGGACCGCCGACAAATATGATCCGGCCGCGGGCTCACCGCTGTCGTGGCTGATGACGCTCGCGCACCGACGTGCGGTCGATCGAGTGCGCTCGGAGCAGGCGGCCAGCCAACGCGAGTCCCGCTACGGTGCCGCCAACGTCGAACCGCCCGCAGATCAGGTGGCCGAATCGGTGATCCTGAGCGACGAGCGGCAGCAGGTGGCCGACTGTCTGAACTCGCTGACGGACGCTCAGCGCGAGTGTATTCGGCTCGCCTACTACGACGGTCTGACGTATGCCCAAGTGTCGGAACGGTTGTCGGCAAATCTTGCGACGATCAAGTCGCGGATGCGCGACGGGATCCGCGGCCTGCGCAGGTGTCTGGGGATGACATGACCGAGCCGAATGATCCCGATCTGATCGCCTTCGCGACGCCGTACGCATTGCACGCGGTGCCCGAAACAGAGCTGGCCGAGATCGAGCGACGCGTCGCGGCGGCTCCCCCGGACGTCGCGCGGGCGTTCGCCGACGAGGTCCGCGCCGTGCGGGAGACGATGGCCGTGATGTCTGCGGCCACCGCCGTCGAGCCGCCCGACCAGCTGCGGGCGAGCCTGCTGGCCGAAGTGACCGACGATCCGGTGCGCACCCTGAATCGGCGGATCAACCGATGGCAGGCGATTGGACTGGCCGCGGCCGCGGCAGTGATCATCGGCCTTGGCGCGTTGGGGCTGGGGATCGCACTGCAGCCGACACCGAAGCCATCGACCGCCGAGCAGGTGTTCGCCGCGCCCGATGTGCGGACGGTGTCGGGCCAGATTCCCAGCGGCGGAACGGCGACAGTCGTGTTCTCCCGCGAGAAGAACGCCGGTGTGCTCGTGATGAACAACGTCGCACCGCCCGCGGTGGGCACGGTCTATCAGATGTGGCTGATCGACGACAAAGGGCCGAAGTCGGCAGGGACGATGGATGCAAAGAATGTTGCGCCGTCGACCACCGCAGTGCTGTCCGACCTCGGCGACTCGCGGACGCTGGCGTTCACCGTCGAACCGCCGGGGGGTTCCACGCAGCCAACCAGCGCACCGTTCGCCAAGCTGTCGTTGGTCTAAGACAGCGTCGCGGCCGCCAACTCGGTGATGACATCCTTCACGTCATGCCTGCGGTTCCATGCACGGCGTTGCCGCATCGCGCCGTTACCGTCGTGATCAAGACGGGCCAGCTCAAACATCACCGTCTGGTAGTCGCCAACGTCTTCGAGCGCGGGCCTGACATGATCAACCATGCGCTGCAACAACTTTCGCGCAGGAACCGGTGCGTGGCTGTCAAGCAGGTCGATGGCCTCACCGACGAGACCGTCACGCGCCGACTTCCAGTAGGCCGCTTTGAGGGCGTGCGGCGCCAGCGGCGGGCTCGGCTCACCGCGGCGGTCATCCTCGAGTGCGGTCATCACGCTGGCCCGAATCAGCATGGCCAGTAGCACAGTTTCGCCGACCGTCACGGGCACGTCGGCGACGCGCACCTCGACAGTCGGGAACTTGGCTGACGGGCGGACATCCCAATAAACCATCCCATCGTCGAGCACTGCTCCAGCACGACGCAGCATCCGCACCATTCCGTCGTACTCGTCGACGGAGTCGAAATGCGGTGGCGGACCGGCACTTGGCCACCGCGCCCACACAATGCTGCGCCAGCTCGCGTAGCCGGTGTCGGCGCCGCGATACACCGCCGAGTTGGCGGTCAGCGCGAGAAACAGCGGCAGCCATGGCCGGAGCCGATTGCTCACCCGGATAGCGACTTCGCGGCTCGGCACCGCGACATGAACGTGCGCCCCGCAGATGCCTTCCTCGGCGATCCTGCCGAACTTGTCGGCGATTTGGCGATAACGCGGGTTGTCGGTGATCGGGAATTCGTGCGGTCGCGTCGGGGGCAGCGCGGCCGCAAGCAACTGTGCGCCGCTGGCTTGGGCGGCTTCGGCGGCGATGCGCCGCAGCCGGGTCAGCTCCGCCAGCAGATCGCCGCTGCCACTGACGACCTCGCTGGTGGTCTCGATCTGACAGCTCGTGAGCTCGAGCTGCAACTTGACGCCATGCTCGGCGGCATGACCGGCGACGGCCTTGTTCACGGCGACGGGTTCACCGGTCGCCGGGTCGACGAGAAGAAACTCTTCCTCGACGCCAAAGGTGGGGTGGCTGGCCATGATGACGATATTGATCCGGCCCGTCGGAGATCTCTCACGACGGGCCGGATCTGGCGGTAAGTCCTTCTGCTCTCGGACCTCGGGATTCGAAGTCGGCGGATCATGTTTGCCCACTCGTGGTGGCCGCCAAACATCTGCGCCCACTGCCTAGGATCGTGTAATGGTCAAGGACTTTCGGTTCGGTGTGGGTCTGACGGCTGCACGTAGTCGAGGCACGCTGGAGGACACCGCACGCCGCGCCGAGGACATGGGCTACGACGCCCTGCATATGGCCGATCACCTCTATACAACCGCCCCCTTTCCGATGTTGACCGCGGTCGCGATGGCGACCGAGCGGTTGCATATCGGCACCTTCGTGCTCAACGCGGGCTTCTACCGGCCCGCACTGCTCGCCCGCGACGTCACATCGCTTCGTGACCTTTCCGGTGGCCGCTTCGAGCTCGGCCTCGGCACGGGATACAACGAGGTCGAGTTCGAGCAGGCCGAGCTGCCTTACCCGAGTGCGGGTAAGCGCGTCGACTGGCTACGTCACGTGACCAAGCACATGAACGAGAACGTCCCTGATGTGCCAATTCTCATCGCCGGCGACGGCGACAGGGTCCTCACCCTCGCTGCACAGCGCGCCCACATCATCGGTCTGCAGGGTGGCGCACCAGCCGCGGCGGACCACGATCCGCTTGCCAACCGCGTCGCCTTCGTGCGCGACAGGGCGGGCGATCGCTTCGACGAACTCGAACTCAACATTTCCGTCACGGCAATGCCGACCGACGATTCCGGGATGCCGGACCTGACGATCCCCCGACGCTTCCTGCCCGATCTGTCCGACGAGGAGTTGTTACGGGCACCCTCCGTGCTGTCCGGCTCGATCAAGGACATGGCGGACACCATCCGCGGCTACCGCGACACCTACGGCGTCACCTACATCACCGTCCAGCAGCCGCACGCGGAAGTGTTCGCAAAGGTGATCGCGGAGCTGCGCTGAATCGCAAGTTTGATCTTGTTCTGACGGGGAAATCGCAGTCCGTCATGGACGGCGATGCCAGGATGCTCGACCGCGCGGAAGGCGTGTTGATCGCGCTGCGGCGCTGCACGATCGAGGCCGCCTTCGGGGAGATCGTCGCCGCGTCGAAGCGTCATCGGATCCCGACGTTGCGCATCGCCTCGGCGCTCGTCGCACTGGTTCAGGGCGCGCCGCCGGACGACGACGCCACGGCCGCCGCACGATACGAGTGGGGCACGCTGCTCGAATCCCTACCGGTAAGCTCCGAGCGGGTCACGCCCTCGTAGCTCAGGGGATAGAGCACGGCTCTCCTAAAGCCGGTGTCGCAGGTTCGAATCCTGCCGGGGGCACCCTCTACCAGCGGAAATACAGGTACGCGCCGCCCGCGACACGCCCGCAGCTGACACTTTCCTGTTACTTTCACACTCCACTCTCCTGACCAGCGAACTTGTCGAGTGCCGCCCGCACGTCAGGGCCGGTTGTCTGGCGCTGCAGATAGTGCCGTTCGGTCGTCGACAGCTCGGAGTGTGAAAGTTGCTGTTGCGCCGCCGCCGACCCGTGCGCGTCCCGGACGACGGTGCCCACGGTGCGCCTGAACGAATGCGGCGTGCACCAGGACAGCTCGGTGGGTAAAGCCTCACGTAAGCAGCGCCGCAAGTTCGCGAGGCTCACCCATCCCCCATCGCGAGTGGCGAACACCGGTCCGTCCACCCCGGACTGGCCGACCAGCTCGGTCAGAGCCTCCACTCCGAACCGCGGGAGCACAACCGTATGCGCGGGTGCGCCGTGCTTGCGTGCCGGCGCCGAACGCTGTGACCGAGATACCTGCCGCGACCCACGAAGAAACAGCCCCCCAGTCCGTCATCGTGATGACGCTAGACGCAGACGAAAGGTACAGCCGTACGTTCGGTCGATTTGAAATCGGAACGTCCAGCGCGTCCGGCGGGGTGTGTCAGATTGATACACCTCCCAAGTTGACTCGGCCCGCCACCAGGAGAGGGCGCACCTCATCAGGTCTCAGGTCTGTTCGGTGTACACGCTGTCAACGGTCAGTCCGGATATCCGCATCTCTAAAAGGCCCTGGACGTGTCGTCGTGCGGCGGCTTCGGTGTAGTGCGTCTTAGTCAGGTGATCGGCTTTACCGTTGCGCACTTCGGTCCAGTCCACCCGCCATTCGTGACCAACCGCACTCAGTGTCACCCGCGCGACGCGCCTGACCGACATCTGGAGAACGTAGCGGTGGGCACCGACACGATCCGCCACCACAGCCTTAGCTATACGCCAACACGGCTAGCAGACATGGAATCGGCCCGCCAGCGAGGTCAGGGGTGGCGGGCCGATACGTCTAGTTAGACGGTGAAGCGTCTGGTTTGGTTCACCCCGTTTCGTACATGCGCTCCACTGCGCTTGCCGACTCGAATTCGGGTCCGGCGAACGCGCTCATCACCAAGCCGAGCGACAATGCCAACACCGCGACCAGGGATTCATGCGAACGCACCTGTTCCATCTGTACCGCGACAGGCATAGCCTGGAGGGCAGCAATGAAATTAGGGCGGGTTGCGTCCGTATTTTTGTCGCTAGATGGCCGTTGGTGCAACTGTGGTGTTAAGCAGCCAGCATCAGACTGGCCGCCGTCGAATTAGCTGTGTGCGCAAACGCAGCGATCTTGAGGGGTATCTATTTACTCCTGGGCCAATTAATTCGGACCCCTCCCGGTCTAGCGCTCACCGCTCAGAGGGCGCTTGGGGACCCCCGCCAGGCACGTATCCCCCCACGGCGCCTGGCGGGGGCGGGTACGGCGGTCGGCGGGCCAGGCTCGCTGCTGAACGCTCAGGGTCACCCCGTCGATCGCCTAACGCCGAACCAAGACGTGACCAACCTCAAAACGACGCCGATGAACCCGTTCCCGCAGAAGGGACGGCTAAACCAGATACCCAGTATTAGATGCCTAGTATCTGAACCTGCGGATTACCAGCTTGTCGTCATCGACGCGGCCGCACCAGCTTCAGCACCGGTGCTTGCCGTCCTCGGCAATCCCTACCCACGGGGATAGCGGTTGCTAACGTGGATCGGTTCGCTGCTGCCGCTGTCTTCGCATGAGTCCTAACAACGACCAGCGCCATCGGCGCTTGCCACCCCGCATCCGGCACAGTAGGTGGCCCGCCACCTGCTCGGGGGATGATCCAGGGAGACGGGCCGATACTACGAGGACGTAGTATCCCCATCGTTTGGTTCACTTGAGCACCCTTGGAGATATCGGTGAGGCTGCCCTCCCGATGACCATCGGCCCGCCACCGTGGACATCTGGCGTCACTCATCGTTCTGATTCTCCATGACCATCTCTGCACGCTCGGTGAGCTGCTCTAGTTGCCGAAGCGCAGCGAACTTGTCGTCGGCCTCGGCCTCGGCCTGCTCGCGGGCGTCGGCGTAGCGCATCCCGGTCTCCTGCAGCTCGAACGTGCGCCGCCGCAGCCAGCCCGGACGGGGATCGAAGATGTGATCAGTCATGGACCCGCCTCATTAGTTTCAGAACCGGTGCCGGTTCTCGCTGCTGGGCGTAGACGCGTTCCCACGCGGGCCGCAGTACAGCCAATAGCGCGACAATTTCGCACGTGGTCAGAGCACGTTTCCCCCCGAGGGCCTCCATTAGGTACGTGACCTCATCCCACGCTGCGTCCCGCACAAGCGGGAGCAGATGGTCGACTTCCTGCCGGGTTGCGGCCATCGCTGAGACATTCGCGGCTGTCGCGGTGGGCGTCTGCTCGCGCGTTTCACCGCTGCGCATTCGTTGTACGTGCGGCCATGCCGCCTCGCGATTGTTGCGGGTGCGGCACCGTTGATTGGGCTCGGCCGCGCAGGTCGGGCACTTGTAGGACTCTGAGGGGTGCGGGATGCGCGTATTCTCAGACATTGTCGAATCCCCTTGCTAGGTTCGGCCGTTCCCCGGGGCTGTTGCTGCAGCCGCCGGGGCCTTACTTGTTTGCGAAAATAGTCAGTGATCTTGCGGTTGTTCGCGCGTTTACTCGAATCTCGGGCGGGCGGTCCGCGCAAACGGGCCCAGTCTCCACTTTCCTGATACAAACGCCCGTAAATCGCCCCGGATTCACACGGACTAAGACGGACGCTGTTTGTCGTAATTTGTTGTGCCACAAGACTTCTGCGGACTGTGCCGGTCGCTGGCGTACGGGCGCCATATTTGCCGGTGTCGCAGGTTCGAATCCTGCCGGGGGCACTCACGTTCTTGCAGGTCAGCGAGGTTTCCGGGCGACTGCCCTAGTCCCCTTCTGACCGGGTCGCATGTGTTCACACTGCCTGCGGTATTCGCAACGCGGCGATAACCGCGTTCTCAGCGTTTGCTCAGCAACCCGGCTCTAAGGTCGGGCGTTGTGACTGAAGCAACGAGATCCGAGGCAGTCAAGACCCAGCGCCTACTGCTGAGCAAGGTGCCCGAGGTCACGGTGTGGTTTTGGGTCATCAAGATCCTGTGCACGACGGTAGGTGAGAGTTTCGCCGACTGGATCAACGTGACGTTGGGTGTCGGTTTGAACGCGACCGCCATCATTTTCACTGTCTTGCTTGTCGCGGTGCTGGGATGGCAGTTGCGCCTGGACCGCTACGTACCGTTCGTCTACTGGCTGACGGTCGTAGTGATCAGCGTGACCGGCACGCTCTACACCGACATTCTCACGGATAATCTGGGCGTTCCGTTGGCAGTGAGCACGAGCGTCTTCGCGGCGGCCCTGGCCATAGTCTTCGGTGTGTGGTTCGCGCGCGAGCGGACGCTGTCGATTCACAGCATCGTCACTTTGCCCAGAGAGTTGTTCTACTGGCTCGCGGTTCTGGTCACCTTCGCTCTTGGTACAGCGGCTGGTGACTGGATACTGGAACTTACCGGCTGGGCACCTGGCATTTCGGTGCTGCTGCCGGCTGGACTGATTGTCGCGATCGTGATCGGTTGGCGGCTGGGCGCGAACTCGGTGCTGTCCTTCTGGCTCGCTTACATTTTGACTCGCCCGCTGGGTGCCAATCTCGGCGACTGGTTCGCGACCCCGTCAGCCGAACGTGGCCTCGGCTTGGGTACCGCGCTGACCAGCGTGATCTTCCTGACCGCGATCCTCGCTACGGTCGTGTACCTCACACGCACCCGCAGTGACGTCATCGAAGAGTACGACGCGACCCACACCCCGATCGTCACCACCAATCCGGTTCGCGAGCGGATCATGCTCGGGTACTACGCCGTAATCGCCGTCGCTACCGGAGCCCTGCTTGTGTGGGCGGCCGGGCAGCCGCACGCAACCGCGGCCAGTGAGGAGGAAACCCCTACCGCACCCGCCACCACGACACTGACCCCAGGCCAGGCGACCGCGAAGTTCCCGCCGGCAGAGATAGCGAAGTTCCGCACCATCGCTGCGGACACGCTCGCGAAGGTGCAGGTCGGCGACCAAACGGACGCGACGGCCCGGATCAAGGACCTCGAAACGGCGTGGGACGACGACGAAGCGACCCTGCGGCCTGTGGATGAAACCACCTGGACCGTCCTCGACGGGCGAATCGATAGTGTCCTGAAGGCGTTGCGGGCCAGCAATCCAGACCGCGAGACGGAGAAGCAGACTCTCACCGCGCT
The DNA here is from genome assembly GCF_000328565.1 of Mycobacterium sp. JS623. NCBI lineage: Bacteria > Bacillati > Actinomycetota > Actinomycetes > Mycobacteriales > Mycobacteriaceae > Mycobacterium > Mycobacterium sp. JS623. Next base: position 5,307,058 of record NC_019966.1, read on the forward strand.
ATTGACCGCGCTGCAGTGAGGCGTCCGGCGCGAGTGGCTAAACCACTGGGAACCGGGTTCATTGACGACATCCAGATTCACTGGGCCCGTCCAGTGTTGACTTGCCGCACAATGTAAATCGCTGAAATTGGTCGACGGTGCCTGGCCGGCCTGAGCGGTCGTCTTATCAGGCTGCCCCCAGTGTTAGTTCATGTTCCAGGGTTCGCCGTAGGTGGTGACGCTGTCGCCGGCCTTGGAGATCAGCCGGGCGAACGGACGCAGCAGCACACCACCGGCCGCACCGGTCACCGTGCCGTGCGCGTTGGACACCGCCACCTTGCCGTGCGGACCCGACACATCCACCGAGAACGTCGCCACCTCCTGAATACCCGGGCCGTTACCCAGGTCAGCGCTGATCGACACCCCCGGGAACAGGTTCGGCGTGATCACCTGAAATGTCTGCGGAACCCCGCGGCCGCCGCCGGTGAACGCTGTCGGACCGATATTCGTGTCGTCGAGCAGGATGTTCGGCGTGGTGTAGGAGAAGTTGATACCCACACCCAACGACCACGGGAAACCGATCTGGTAACCCAACTCCAGCGTGCCTGCAAACGCATCGGCGCCCGGGCCGGCCACGTTGTACACCGCGCTACCGGAGTGGAACCACTCACGGGTCAGCCGGTTGCGGTCCAGGGGGAACACACCATTGAGGAAGGTGTCCCACTGCTGGATCGTCAGCGTCCGATCCTGGCCATCAACCAGGCTCAGCTCGTTGTCCAGACCTGCGTGAGAGGTGCCCGTGCTCACGAACAAAGCGGCCAACGCCGCCACCATCGCGACCAGCACCCGACTGAATGCCTTCATATAGTTGCCCACCCTTCTGCCTGGCTCTGTTACGCCAGCTCGTTGTCCCCGGCCCTTTGCTGCTCGAAACGATGCCCGCGCGGCTGAAATCCGCGGCGCAGCATCTGATGCGTCGTTGTTTCAACAAGGCTGGGAGTGTGGCAGATGAGCGCTGAGAAAACTCCCAGAGCATTCGGCTGCGTAACCGCATTCGATGTGTTATTCCGCGAGAGGCCCGCGATAAGTAGGAGCGCGATACGCCTTGCTGCCCACCTGCCCTCAGCGTTTTCTCAGTGCCGCTCTGTCATGGTGGCGGTGTCGGCTCAAAGTGACGACCGGCCGGCGCACAGAGATGCTCATCCGAGTCCATCGCTGCTCATCGTTGACACCGCAGAGCCGGGGAGTTCTCCCACCCGGGCGGGTGCGCTGGCTCCCGGCACATGCAGGCGTGGAGATGTCGCCTAGACAACAGGGGAGCTCGGTGCAGTGAAGGTGTTGTTGGTCGAAGACGAGGCCCATGTCGCTGCCAGTCTGAAGGTGGGCCTGCGCGCTGAAGGGTTCGTCGTGGTGCACGCCGACACCGGCACCGAGGGGTTATGGCAGGCCACTGAGCGCCACTTCGATGTCATCATCTTGGACATCATGCTGCCCGGTCCAAGCGGCTATGAGATTCTGCGGCGGATCCGGGAGCGCCAGATCTGGACGCCGGTGCTGATGTTGACCGCCAAGGAGGGCGAATACGACCAGGCTGACGCGTTCGATCTCGGCGCCGACGACTATCTGGTCAAGCCGTTTTCGTTTGTGGTGCTCGTCGCCCGGTTACGGGCGTTGGTGCGCCGCGGCGCACCGCAACGGCCGGCCGTCATGACCGTCGGCGACCTGGTGCTTGATCCGGCGCGGCACTTGGTTGCTCGCGGCGGTGTGCCCATCGATCTGAGTCCGCGCGAGTTCGGTCTGCTGGAATACCTGATGCGCAACACCGACGCCGTGTGCACCAAAACCCAAATCCTGCAAAGCGTTTGGGATGAGCACTTCAGCGGCGCCGACAACGTCGTCGAGGTTTACATCGGTTATCTGCGGCGCAAGATCGATGTGCCGTTCGGCACCAATACCATCGAGACGGTGCGCGGGGTGGGCTACCGCTTGGAGTCAGGCAACTTGGTTAGCGGCAGCTGAACTGTCACCACCGTGCCCCCGCCGGGGCGGTCATCGATGGTGACAGTGCCGCCGTGCGCGGTTGTGATCTCAGCGACAATGGCCAGCCCGAGGCCCGTACCGCCGCTGCTACGGGCCCGGTCCCTGTCCAGACGGACGAACCGGTCGAAGACCCTCGTGCGGTCGCACTCGGGGATACCCGGGCCGTCGTCGGCGACCGTCACAATCGCATTCTCACCACGAATACGTACCGTCAGCTCGACGCGGGAACGGGCATGCCGCGCAGCGTTTTCCAGCAGATTGCGCACCAGTCGCGACAATCCTGCGCTGTCCCCACCTAGCTCGGTCGGCTCGGCACTGATATCGATGTCGCGGTGTCCGATGCGACGCTGGCGCGCAACTTCGCCAGTGGCAATGTCATCCAGGCGCACCGGCTCACGGTGCACCGCCAGTCTGCCCTCGTCAGCGCGGGCGAGCAGCAGCAGATCCTCCACGAGCACCCGCATCCGCTCGGCTTCAGGGACCAGGGTGCTCGTTGTCAGCTTGAGGTCAAATACTTCTGGGTGGGCGACGGCGACATCGAGGGCTGAGATGATCGCCGTCAGCGGGCTGCGCAGCTCATGGGAGGCATCCCCGACGAATTGGCGCTGCGCCGCGTGGCCGCTTTCGATACGGGCCAACATATCGTTCATCGTGGTAGCCAGCGCGGAGATCTCGTCGCGTCCCGGCGGCACCGGCACTCGCTCGGTCAAATCAGAGGTGCTGATGTCGGCAACCCGGCCGCGGATGGCGTCAACCGATCGCAACGAGCGGCGCATCAACCGATAGGTCGAGATCGCCGCGACCGCGACGACGACAGGACATGCTCCCGCCAGCAACACAAGTGCGCTGCGCACCGTTGACTCCGCAGCCTCGGTGTCACCGGCGACCAACACGGTGTACCGGCCAAACTTGGTATCCACGATCCGCCCGCTGACGCGCTGATCATTGTCGGGCGGTTCATCATCGGTGAGACCCACGCGCATCGTGGACCCGACCTTGCTCGGGGCCACCAACGGAAAAGCCGGCGCACCGCCGGAACGCGTGACGACGTTTCCGTGGTCGTCGAGTACCTGCACTGCGACGATCCGCTGATCGGTGTCCAACAGCGCGGCGTCCAAATCCGCGGCCGAATCAACACCCAGTCCAGCCACAACGTCACCGACACGACGCGAAGCAGCATCATCCACGCCCGAGAGCAGCGCCTGATACAACGCGGCCGTCAACGCGGCGCCGGCCAGTGCCAGCGCGATGAACACCACCGCACCCGCGATGAACGCAGAGCGGGCCGCAATGCTCCATCGCAGCGGACTCAACCATGAGAAACTCCGGCGCCCCGAAGAGGTCTGGGACGTCGTTGATCGCGCCGTCGCAATGGGACGAGGGCTCGTCTCAACCCCGCTGGCATTGCGGCTACCGGTATGCGTTGACATCCCCTTGCGGTGCGAAAAAATCGAAGCGTGCCCGGATGGCGCGACGACGTTGAGCTTAGCCCGCATTGTTGCATGTCCGAACGCTGCTCCGACGGTACGAACGTCGGTTCGGACCTCCACACCTTGTCCCATTTTTGGGGCGGCCCGCATCGTTCATGCCGCCCCGAAAGTACGATCTCGCCGGCTGCTGCATGAACCGGCGAGACCTGAGTCGGCGGGATGGCCGACCACCTCGCGAAACCTATCTTCGACGCTACGCTTCGCCTTGATCGGTTGATACCCCGGCGCGGAACAGCAACTCGGCAACTTGAGAATGGGCACGGCCGCCGACGCGCCACCGGGCAATTAAGAGAACGAGATTTCTGGCAAATCACGATGCTCGGCGCGGCCGCCTGTTGGGCTCGGTATTGGCTGTGAGCCGGCTGACCGCCAACTTCGGGTTCTCGCAGAACTCTCCGCGCTTCGAATAAGCCGTCGGCTCCAAAACGTTCGGCGTTGGTGTGAAGATCATTCGAAAGCGGCTGACGATTGCCGCACTGGCCGCGTCGATGATTTGGGCGGCAGTCAGTGTCGCGGGGACCGTCGGGGTCGCTTCGGCCTTCTCTCGTCCCGGCCTTCCGGTCGAGTATCTGATGGTGCCGTCGCCGTCCATGGGGCGCGACATCAAGGTGCAGTTCCAAGGTGGCGGCAAGCACGCGGTCTACTTGCTTGACGGCCTACGTGCACAAGACGATTACAACGGCTGGGATATCAACACCCCTGCGTTCGAGTGGTTCGACCAGTCCGGGCTGTCGGTCGTGATGCCGGTGGGCGGAGAGTCCAGCTTCTATTCGGACTGGTATCAGCCGGCGGTCGGCAACGGCGGATCATGGACGTACAAGTGGGAGACGTTCCTGACGCAGGAACTGCCGGCGTGGCTGTCGGCAAACAAGGGCGTCAGCTCCAATGGCAATGCCGCAGTTGGCCTTTCGATGTCCGGATCAGCGGCATTGATCATGGCGGCGTATCACCCCCAGAACTTCAGCTACGCGGCATCGCTGTCGGGCTTCCTCAACCTGTCCAACGGAATCTGGCCGACGCTGGTCGGTTTCGCGATGAACGACGCGGGAGGCTTCAGCGCGGGCGCCATGTGGGGCCCGTCCAACGACCCCGCGTGGGCCCGCAACGACCCGACGGTTCAGGTCGGCAAGCTCGTCGCGAACCACACTCGCATTTGGATTTACGCCGGAAACGGAACACCGTCCGATCTCGGCGGTGCCAATGTGCCCGCGGAGTTCCTCGAGAACATGCTGCGCCGGAGCAACGTCGACTTCATGAACGACTATCTGGCGGCGGCCGGCAACAACGGAACCTTCAACTTTCCCGACAATGGCACGCACGACTGGCCGTATTGGGGTGCCCAGCTGCAAGCAATGAAGCCAGACCTTCAGCGCGTACTCGGCGCGGCCGCCACCTAGCCCATCGCCGCCGGATCTGCACTGACGTAGCAGCGCAGGGTGTTCGTCATGATCAGCACCTCGGAAACGGCGGACTGGTCGACGTCGGGAAACTCGAACAACCGCAACTCGCCGGGGCCGAGCATTGCGCGTTGCGCCACATCTGTTCCGGTATTCGTCCGCACCAAGACCGTGACGGGCGCGGTGTCATGGCTCAAATGCGTGACGAGAATGCCTTCGCCGAAGGGGTCCTTTCCCCATGCATCGGCAACGGGACACGACGGGTCGCCGTCAGCGTTGGGCGGTAGCGCGACGGCTGCGCGGACCGCGGAGGCAGCGGGCGTGGGCTCGACGGTGCGCATCGGCGGGGCCGGCTCCGCCTCGGGCCTCGCGCCGCATGCGACCGTCGCGGCGGCCGCACCGGCCACGATCACAAACACTCCGACGTGCACAGGGCCCCCTCGCATCCGTCCCCGATACGAGTCGACTACCCGCTTACGTGCGCGTCAATCAGTCCCAAGGCTACTTTTCGCCGCGGGTATCGATGACCCGTTGCGCGACGTCTACCAGTCGAGTGTTGCCGTCTTGGGAGAGCCTGCGCAGCATGTCGAAGGCCTGCACATCGTCGACGCCGAAGCGCTCCATGATGATGCCCTTGGCCTGGCCGATTCGATCCCGTGTCGATAGCGCCGACTCCAACTGCTCGCCGTGACGACTGGCCAGGATCGCCGCCGCCGCGTGCGCGGCGAGCACCACGCCCGTGGTTTCGTCGTCGGCATCAAACGCGTGCGGCTTGAACGCGAACAGGTTCAATGCGCCTGCGGTGCGCTCGGCGGTATACAACTTGATGGACAGCCCGCTGAGCACACCGATTTCGACCACCGCCGGCGAATACTTCGGCCAGCGCTGCTCGGAACGAAAGTCATCCGTCCGCACGATCACCTCGTCAAGCGCCGCGTCCACGCACGGCCCCTCGTTGAATGTCATCTGCAATTCATCGAGCTGATGCGGCAGGTCAGAGGTGCCTGCGAGGGATTCGAACTTGCCACCCCTACCGACTAGCAGGACGCCGGCGGAGTCGGTCCCGGGAATCAGCTCCATCGCTGCCGCGGTCACGTCCGAGAGGACGGCATCGACGCTTCGCGGCGCTGCAGACGCACGCGCGAGTTCGGCCATGCGCTGTGCAAGGTCGTAATTTCGCAGCTTCGTCATCCCCAGGGGTTTCCCTTTGTCGAGCCAAGCTATACGCGGACGTTTGTCATTCGCCGCACTGGGCAATGCCCCACTACAGGCGGGCGCGATGGTCGACCATGGTGTCTGCTGAGGTCTCGTCGGTTCAGACCGGAGCCGGCGGGGCCGCCTCGATGTTCGGCGGAATTCGGCCGAGTCACTCTCTTAGTTGTAGTAGCGTCTGGCCATGGCCACTGCCAACGTCTGGATCCTCGGCGGGTATCAAAGCGACTTCGCACGCAACCTCACCCGCGAAGGCCACGATTTCGCCGGGCTGACCGCCGAAGTCGTTGACAGCACATTGAGCGCGGCCAAGGTCGAGGCCTCCAACATCGACGTGGTTCACGTGGCCAACGCGTTCGGTGAGTTGTTCGCAAGGCAGGGCCATCTCGGGGCGATGCCCGCCACCGTCAACGAAGGGTTGTGGGACACGCCCGCGACCCGCCACGAGGCTGCGTGCGCATCGGGCAGTGTGGCGACGCTCGCCGCGATCGCGGATCTGCGCTCCGGTGCGTACCGCACCGCGCTGGTTGTCGGTGTCGAACTGGAGAAGACCGTGCCGGGCGACACCGCCGCCCGACACCTCGGCGCCGCGGCGTGGACGGACCACGAAGGCAGCGAAGCAAAGTTCATGTGGCCGTACATGTTCGCCTCAGTGGCCGACGCATACGACTGCCGCTATGGCCTCGACGACGCATACTTGCGCGCGATCGCCCAACTGAACTTCGCGAACGCGCGCGCCAATCCCAATGCGCAGACCCGAGATTGGACGGTGCCGGAACCGCTGGCCGCCGACGACGCCAATCCCGTGATCGAAGGACGGTTGCGCCGCTTCGATTGCAGCCAGATGACCGACGGCGGCGCGGGCGTCGTGCTCGTCACCGACGACTACCTGCGTGACCACCCGGATGCTCGCCCGATCGGCCGCATCGACGGCTGGGGCCACCGCACCGTCGGGCTCGGCCTGCACCAGAAGCTCGACCGCGCGGCCGGGCAACCCTATGTGCTGCCCCACGTGCGCGGTGCAGTGCTCGACGCGTTCGACCGCGCCGGCGTGACACTCGACGACGTCGACGGGTTCGAGGTGCACGACTGCTTCACGCCCAGCGAGTACCTCGCGATCGATCACATCGGGCTGACGGGACCCGGTGAATCGTGGAAGGCGATCGAAAACAACGAGATTGAGCTGGGTGGACGATTGCCGATCAACCCCAGCGGCGGCCTGATCGGTGGCGGTCATCCCGTCGGCGCCTCCGGTGTCCGCATGCTCGTCGACGCTGCCAAACAGGTCAGCGGGACGGCCGGTGATTACCAGGTCGACGGCGCAAAGACGTTCGGAACACTCAACTTCGGTGGCAGCACGGCCACCACTGTGAGCTTTATCGTGAGGGGAGCCTGAATGGATGTCGACATCGTTGGCAAGTTTCTGTCGACCCTGCCCGAGGACGACGATCATCCCTACCGGACCGGGCCGTGGCGTCCACAGACCACCGAGTGGGATGCCGACGACCTGACTGCGGTCGAGGGCGAGATTCCCGCCGATCTCGACGGGGTGTATCTGCGCAACACCGAAAACCCGCTGCACCCGGCGCTGAAGGCCTACCACCCGTTCGACGGCGACGGGATGCTGCACGTGGTCGGGTTCCGTGACGGAAAAGCGTTCTACCGCAACAGGTTTGTGCAGACGGATGGTTTTTTGGCCGAGAACGAGGCGGGTGGGCCGCTGTGGCCGGGGCTGGCCGAGCCGGTTTCACTGGCCAAGCGCGACCACGGCTGGGGCGCGCGCGGCCTGATGAAGGACGCGTCGAGCACCGACGTGATCGTGCATCGCGGTACCGCACTGACCAGTTTCTACCAATGCGGCGACTTGTACCGCCTCGATCCGTACTCCGGCGCCAACCTGGGCAAGGCGGAGTGGAACGGGGCGTTCCCTTTCGATTGGGGTGTCTCCGCGCACCCGAAGGTCGACGACAAAACCGGCGAACTGTTGTTCTTCAACTACAGCAAGCAGGCGCCGTACATGCATTACGGCGTGGTCGACGCCAACAACGACCTCGTGCACTACGTCGACGTACCGCTGCCGGGTCCGCGGCTCCCGCATGATATGGCGTTCACCGCGAATTACGTTATCCTCAACGACTTTCCGTTGTTCTGGGACCCCGAGATGCTCGAGCGCAACGCACATGTAGCACGCTTCCACCGCGACATGCCGTCGCGGTTCGCGATCATGCCCCGCCGCGGCAACAGCATCCAGTGGTTCGAAGCCGAACCGACCTTTGTGCTGCACTTCACCAACGCCTACGAGGACGGCGACGAGGTCGTGCTCGACGGGTTCTTCGAGGGCGACCCGGAGCCGGCCGACAACGGCATGGGCAACAAGTGGGAGCGGGCGTTTCGTTTCCTCGCGCTCGACCGGATGCAGGCCAGACTGCACCGCTGGCGTTTCAACATGGTGACGGGCCACGTTGTCGAAGAACAACTTTCGGACAGCATCACCGAGTTCGGGATGATCAACTCCGGTTATGCCGGAGCCCCTTATCGCTACACCTATGCCGCAACCGGTAAGCCGTCGTGGTTCTTGTTCGATGGACTGGTCAAACACGACCTGGACACCGGCGGCGAGCAGCGGTTCGCATTCGACGACGGTGTGTATGGCAGCGAGACGGCGATGGCGCCCAGGGTTGGCAGCACCCGTGAGGACGACGGGTACCTCGTCACATTGACCACCGACATGAACGCCGACGCCTCGTACTGCCTGGTATTCGACGCTGCCAGGGTCAGCGACGGGCCGGTGTGCAAACTGCTTCTGCCGGAACGGATCTCGAGTGGCACGCACTCGACATGGGCGCCCGGTTGCGAGCTGCGGCGGTGGCGCGAGGCTGACACCGCCGCGGCCGCGATCGGGCTGTAGTGGCACAACCGGAGCCTAATGCTGTGGCCCGCATGCTCGGGCTGCTCGGTGACGAGTGGACACTGCTGGTGATTCAACAGGCGCTTCTCGGCGCCACGCGGTTCGCGGAATTCAAGACGCGGCTGCCGATCTCGAATTCCGTGCTGACTCGCCGCTTGCAATCGCTGACGCGTGACGGCCTGCTGGACCGCCGGGTGTACCAAACGAATCCGACCAGATCCGAATACCTGGTGACCGCACGCAGCCGGTCGCTGTGGCCGGTGCTGGTGTCGATCTGGGAATGGGAGCGCCGGTGGGTGCCCGACCATGCCGAGCGGTTGCCCGGCATGCGGCATCGGGCCTGCGGCGCCGACTTCGCTCCCCTGCTCATCTGCCGTGCGTGCGGTGAGAGCGCGACTGACAAAGACGTTGTGGCGCAATGGGGACCGAGCGGCTCATGGCCGCGGTCGATCCCAGTCACGTCGACGCGGCGCCGGTCGGAAGCCGATCAGCGCGACGGCGCGGCTGGGCTGTTCCCGCAGACCATGAGCGTGCTCGGCAACCGCTGGGGCTTCGCACTGCTGGTCGCGGCCTTCGTCGGCATGAGTCGCTTCACCGATTTTCAAAGTCAGCTCGGTGCCCCACCGGGATCGATCGCCGATCGGCTGTCGATCTTCACCGCCAACGGAGTACTGGTGTGCGCTGACAACAGATACCGGCTAACCGAGAAGGGCCGCGCGTTGTTCACCGTGCTCGTGGTGGCGCTGCAGTGGGCACAGCGGTGGTTTCCTGCGCCCGAGGGCCCGGCCGTGAAGCTGACTCACGCGAGCTGCGGCAAGGGGTTCGGCCCAGTCCTGGTCTGCGATCAGTGCGCGGAGCCGCTCACGGGCGCGCAGGTCGCCGCCGTCTAGTTGAGCCGGGCGATGAGGAACTTCGGCGCAACTTGCGCGCGCCAGGGGGCGCAGCAGCCCAGAACGCGACGTGGCGTTCGTCGAGCCGATGCTTCTGCGGGTCGACGAACTTGGCGAAAGAGCGCCTGCGCACGAACCATGTTTCGCCGCCGTGAGTCAGCCCTTCGGTCACCTCGGGCAGTGCCAGGCACAGCCGTCGCACGCCGGTCAGTAGGTCTGGCGTCGCGGCTGACATGCGCCCATCGTCGCACTCCAGGGGCAAAAAGTTGTTGGCACTCTCGGAGTCAGAGTGCTAATCTCGGGGTTGCACAGTGATTGGCTGCCCGCCAGGGTGGCGGGCCTTGAGGCGACATAGGAGGTGGATTGCTGTGCTTCGCTTTGATCCGTTCAGTGACCTTGATGCCTTGACCCGGGGCTTGCTGAGCAGCCAGACCGGATCAAACCGGACCCCTCGGTTCATGCCGATGGATCTCTGCAAGATCGACGACCACTACGTGCTGACGGCCGACCTACCCGGCGTTGACCCGGGCTCGGTCGACGTCAACGTCGACAACGGCACTCTGACCATCGCAGCGCATCGCACCGCCCGGTCCGAGGATGCGGTTCAGTGGCTGGCCAACGAGAGATTCTTCGGCTCCTACCGCAGGCAACTCTCGCTTGGCGAGGGCATCGACGCCTCGGCCATCTCGGCGACGTATGAGAACGGTGTGCTGACCGTGACCATCCCACTGGCCGAACGTGCCAAACCGCGCAAGATCGACGTCGCCCACGGTGGTGACCAAAAGTCGATCACTGTCGACGCCGAATAGCCAAGCGCCGCCTCGAAACTGCGGTCAGATCGCGAACTTGCACGAAACTGCGATCTGACCGCAGTCTCGGCGATTGTCAGTCGTTGCGCTCCAGTCGGTAGCGCAGGTTGTTGCGCACCGCCGGCCATTCAATGTCGAGTATCGAATACACGACAGTGTCGCGTCGCGACCCGTCGGGCAGCACCTGGTGGCTGCGCAGCACCCCGTCCAATTTGGCACCCAGTCGTTCGATGGCGGCCCGGCTGGTGGAGTTGAAGAAGTGGGTGCGGAATTCGACTGCGACACAACCTAACTCGTCGAACGCGTGACCGAGCATCAGCAGCTTCGCCTCGGAGTTGACGCCGCTGCGTCGCGCCGCCGACACGTACCACGTGTTCCCGATCTCCAGCCGCCGATTGGGCGCGTCGACGTTCAGATAGCTCGACGAACCGAGGAAGGCTCCGTCGAGACTGCGCACCACGAACGTCAGGCCCTCGTCGGGTTTCTGTGCCGCCAACCGCGTGTCGACCCACTGTTCGACGATGCCCGCCTTCGGGGCGTGGGTAAACCACAGCCGGCCAAGTTCACCGTCGGCCGCGGCCTCGGCGATCTCCGGAAGATGTTCGCGGGTAAGGGGTTCCAGCGTCACCCAGCGTTGGCCGGCCAATGCGATGGGTTCGACGAAACCGCTCATCGGCGCACCGCGGACCAGGCGGCGAACATCGCCCACACCGACAGCACCACCGCACACACTGCGGCGGCTGCACCGAGAAAGAGCCCGTAGCCCGCCGACACCGGCGAATACACATAGAGCCGGTAGTACCACATGGTCAACACCACCAGCAGCACCGAAATGGCAAGGGCCGAACTCGATGCCAGCCGGCCGAACAGGTCGCGCGCGGACATCGCGCCTGCCACGATCAACGTCGACGCCAGCAGGACGATCAGTTGCCCGACGCCGAACCCGGGCGGCGGTACCGGCATACTGCCGACGATCCCGCCGATCGCGTTGGCTCGCCCCCCGCCGTCGGCTCTGCTGGTCAGCCATGGCAGCCACACACTGACCGCAAGCACCGCCGCACACAGCACGACCAGCCAACCGGGACGCAGGCGAGCCATGCGCTCAGACTATCCGCTGTGCCCCGCCGTCCACGTCAACGCGTAGTCGGCCACGTCGCTCCAGCCGTCCAACGCGGCCGTCAAATGGGGCCGGTCGTCGAACAGTTTGAAGTCCGTCGCGGCGGGCGAGCGCCGGTAGCGGTTGAAGTTCTCGTACACCACCGACGGCGGCACGATGTGGTCGCGGCCGCCCGCGATCAACAGCAGTGGCGCCCGGTCGGGTTTGGTGAAGTCGACCGCCGTCGGCGCATTGGACTTGCGGCTGAAGTTGGCCAGGGCCACCTGGAACAGCGGCCGGCCCGGCCCGGGGATCGCCAGCTTGGTGTGCCAGGAGTCCGACTCTTCCCGCGAGACGGTGTTGGCGAACACGTAGTGGAACTCGGCCGGCGAGAGCGGCACCGCACGGTGCCGGTTCGACGGATTGCGGAACACCGGGAACGTCGACCGCAACACCGACAACGGCAGCCGGTACACGCCCCGCGGTGCGGCGGGATGAATGGCGACGCCGACCCGGCCGAATCCGCGGCTGAGCAGCAGCTGGGTGATCAGCCCGCCGAAGGAATGGCCCATCAGGATCGGCCGCTCGGGCAGCGCCCGTACGAACGCGGCGTAGTGATCCACCACCTCACCGACACCGATCTCGGCGGGCGCCTTGGTGTGGTCGAGTTCTTCGTCGAGTTCGGACACCCCTGGCCATGCGGGTGCATAGACCGTATGCCCGGCGTCGCTGTACTGCTCGATCCAGCCGCGCCAACTGTGCGGCGACATCCACAATCCGTGGATCAGCACAATAGGTGCCTTGTCGATAGCCATCGTCTCTATTGTGGAGTCGCCGAACCGAATAATGGGGGAATTGATGAGCGACCTTCCGGAGTGGGCGCGTCGGCTTGACCTGTCGCCTCATCCAGAGGGCGGCTGGTTCAAGGAAACCTGGCGCAGTGGGCTGTCGATGCCCCAGTCCGCATTGCCGCCCGACTACACCGGCCCGCGCAGCGCCGGCACCGCAATCCTGTTCCTGCTCATGCCAGGTCAGCAGTCGGCGTGGCATACGGTGCGCAGCGCAGAACTGTGGCTGTACCACTTCGGTGGTCCGCTGCTGCTGCAAGTCGGGGCCGAACAGGACAGCGCCACAACGCATTTGCTCGGTGCCGACATTATCGGCGGGGAACAGCCGCAGTTTGTTGTGCCACCGGGATATTGGCAGCGGGCTCGTCCCCGTGATGACCAGCCCTGCCTGGTCAGCTGTGTGGTGATCCCGGGTTTCGACTACGCCGATTTCGCACTGGCTGCCCCTACCGACTGAGCAAACGCATCGCTGCGGACACCAGCGCCGCGTTGTCTGGCGCCCTCGAACCGTCCGGCAGCCGCAGCGTGTCCTCCATTCCGATGCGGGTCTGTACGCCCCGTCTCCCTGCGTGTTCCAATAGCGGCCAACAACTTTCGTCCAACCCGTGCAGCAACACCGGCGCCGGTGACTGCGCGGCCATCACCTGGCTGAGCAGATCGTCGGCGGTCGCGATGTCACCGTCCCCTTGCAGTTCGATCATGACCCGCATGCAGTGCTCGGCGACCTCCGATGCCGCCCATGATTCGGCAGCCTCGGCGTTGAAAATGCCGGCCTCGACGCCGATCCCCTTGCCCAACAACAGCCGGGCGAGGTCCATTGATCCGGGTTCGTGCCAGTTCACCGAAGCGAAGTCGGGCAGCACGGACCAGCCGTCCACCGCGCGCAGCCGCGCCTCGGCGTCGGGCAACGCCCAGAACCCGGTCGTCACCCCGAGTGGCAGACCCGGTACCGAGTGCCGCACCGCGGATACGGCCGCGTCCACCTGCTCGGGAAGCAGGGAATCGGTGCCGTCGGCGTTTTTGGGGTGCATGTGCACGGCCTTGGCGCCTGCCCCGTGGGCCGCGAGCGCCTCGGCGGCCAGCTCCTCGGGTGTCACCGGTAGGTTCGGATGCGCCTCCGGCGTGCGGGCACCGTTGATGCAGGCCTTCACGTAGATCTTGGTGGACATCTGACCATCTTCTGCGCCGTTCGCTGTTCGCGCGAGTCGCCCTTCACGACGGGCTGTTCCGCAGTAGCGTTCTGCAAATGGGTGGGCACATCATCGTTTGCGGCGACGATGCGCTCGGCATGCGGATCGTCGAGGAGCTGAACACCGCCGGCACGCGGGTGGTGACGCTGCAGGCTCCCGAAGGTCTGGCCAAGGCGGGCGTCGCGACTGCGCAAGCCGTCATCTGCGCCGACGACGATGATGCGTTGAACCTCGAAATCGCCTTGCTGGCACGGCAAGCCAACCCCGATGTGCGCGTAGTGGCCCGGTTGGCGAATAGCGTGCTGCGCGAAGCCATGTCACAGGACAATGGCCCCGGCGCAATCCTCGACGTGGCCGATCTGGCGGCGGCATCGGTCGTCGAGGCCTGCCTTGGCCGCACCGCGCACACCATTTCGGTGGCGGGCATCGATTTCGTCGTCTCCGGTGCGGACGCGCCCCGCGACGCGACATTGCGCGACATCTTCGGTGACCTGGCGCCGGTGGCGGTGATCCACGCCGAGGACTCGGACAGCCGCGATGAGGTGGTCGCATGCCCCGGCCGCGACTATCGGGTGAGCGCCGGTGACTGGACCGCGATGATCGGCACCGCCGACGAACTCGCCCAGCAGGGCATCGCCATTCCCCGACCACTGTCGCACTCGCGCGCGCGTCGGCCACCGCTGCGCAGGGTGGTCGACGCGGTGCGGTTGATTCGCGACGACATCAACCCGATGTTCTACCGGGCGCTGGCCGCATCCCTGTCCCTGCTCATCGGTTCGACCGTGCTGTTGCGCTTCGCCTACCAGCATCCGCCGGGGATGAGTTGGATCGATGCGCTGTACTTCAGCACCGAGACCATCGCCACCGTCGGCTACGGCGACTTCAGCTTCATGCACCAACCGCTGTGGTTGCGGATCTGGGGTATCGGGCTGATGTTCGCGGGCGTGACCACCACCGCGATCCTCGTCGCGTTCATCGCCGATGTGCTGCTGTCGCGACGCCTCGCGCAGTCGGCAGGCCGCAGGAAGGTGCGGCACCTGCGCCACCACATCATTGTGGTCGGGCTCGGCTCGTTCGGCATTCGAGTGGTCAGCGATCTGACCGCAGCCGGCTACGACGTGGCCGTCATCGAGCGCGACCCCGACAACCGCTTCCTGTCCACCGCCGCCCGCCTCGACGTCCCCGTGCTGTTCGGTGACGCGACCTTGCGTGAGACGTTGGAGTCCGCACGCCTCGACGAAGCGCGTGCGATCGCGGTGCTGACGCAGGACGACATCGTCAACATCGAGACCGGCATCGTGCTGGACGAGATGCTGGGACCGCGCACCCTGCCCGACCTCTACCGGCCCGGCGTGCCGATCGTGCTGCGTATCTACGACCGCACCCTCGGCGCGGCGGTCGCCCAGCGCTTCGGCTTCGAAAACGTGCTCTCCACAGTGGAATTGGCGGCGCCGTGGTTCATCGGCGCGGCGCTGGGCCTGCAAGTGCTCGGCACATTCTCGGTGGGCCAGCGCTCGTTCATGGTCGGCGGCATGTACGTGGCACCCGGCAGCGAACTGGACGGAATGCGGATGTTTGAGATGTCCACCCAAACCCGCGTCATCGCGATCACCAGGGCCGACGCCCCGGTGCAGCTGCATCCCCGGCGCGACGCGAAGCTCACCGGGGGCGACACCGCGTACCTGGTCGGGCCCTACCGTGAACTGCTGGACACCCTAGGCAAGGGCCAGGGTGTCCAGCGGCCCGATGTCAATACTGATTCAGCGACGACAGGTTGAAACCCGCGCCCGTCGGATCGGCGACGGCGGCCAGTCGGCCGTACGGCGTGTCCTCCGCGGCGCGGATCACGCTGCCGCCGTTGTCCTTCACCAACTGCACGGCCTTGTCGACGTCGTCGGCACCGAGGAAGAAGAACCAGTTCGACGGTGCGCCTTCGGGCAGGTCGCGGGTGCCGTCCATCACGCCGAGAAGCGCTTGACCGTCGAAAATAGCTGTGCTGTACCGGAATTCGTCGGTGTCGGAGACCGTCTCGGTCTGCCAGCCGAACACCTCGCGGTAAAAGTCCAGCGCCTTGGCGTAGTCGCGGGTGGTCAGCTGGTGATAGACCGGTGCACCGGCCTCGTTGACGACATTAGCGGGATTGAAGCCCTGGTGCCCGATTGGCTGCCACAGCCCGATGAACGCCCCGGTGGGATCGGTGAACAGCGCCATGTGGCCCTTGTCCTTGATCTCCATCGGCGGCACACACGTCGTCGCTCCCGCTGCAGTGGCCGCGCCGAGCGTCGCGGCGATGTCAGGGGTGTGCAGGTAGGTGGTCCACCCGTCCGGGCTGTTGAACTGCGGGTCGTTGTACATCAGCCCGGCCACCGGCTGGCCATCCTTGGACGCGTTGACGTAGCCGCCGTATTCGGGGCCCGCGTCTTCAAACGTCCAGCCGAACACGGCGCCGTAGAAGTGTTTGGCGCGCTCGAGGTCCGATGTCGCCAGGTCGATCCAGCACGGGGCACCCAATGGTGCGCCTTCACGAGTGGGCACGGTGGTCTCCTTCAAGTGGTGGGGTCGGTCCTCAGTGCAGACCGCCGACGCGCTAGAAACTCATCGCCTTTCTCTCGCGAGCAGACGCAAAGTGCTCCATTTTCGCGGCGTGTCGGGACACTTTGCGTCTGCTCGCGCTACTGGGTGACCCCCAGGACCCGCAGCGCGTTGTCCTTGTAGACCAGCGGCACCACGGCCGGGTCGATGTTCAGCTCCTCGAAGTCGCGGCGCCAGCGGTCCATCTTGATGTACGGGTAGTCGGTGCCGAACAGCACCTTGGTGCGCAGCTGGCGGCTGGCGGCGTGCACCAGTTGCGGCGGGAAGTACTTCGGCGACCAGCCGCTCAAGTCGATGTAGACGTTGGTCTTGTGGCTGGCGATCGCGATCTGCGAGTCCACCCACGGCACGGCCGGGTGCGCCATCACGATGGTCAGCTCCGGGAAGTCAGCGGCCACGTCGTCGAGCAGCATCGGATCGGAGTAACGCAGCTTGATGCGATGCCCGCCGGGCAGTCCCGATCCGAGGCCGGTCTGCCCGGTGTGGAACAACGCCGGCACCTTCGCCTCGGCGATCGCCTCGTAGATCGGGTAGAACCGACGGTCGTTGGGCTCGAAGCCTTGCACACTGGGGTGAAACTTGAAGCCCTTGACGCCGTAGTCGCGAACCAACTCGTGTACCCGGTGCACCGCGCGCCGCTCATGCCACGGGTCCACGCTGCCGAACGGGATCAACACGTCGTTGTTGCGGATCGCGCCCGCAATGAGGTCCTCGACGGAGTTCGGAACATGACGCATGGCCGTGCGCGCGTCGATGGTGAACACCACCGCGGCGGTGTTGTGCCGCCGGTACTCGTCGGCCAGCGCGTCGACGCTCGACAGCGCGCCGGGCCCACGCCTGAAGTACTTTCCGACAGCGTCAACCAGTTCGTCGTCGTACGCCTTGTGCCCCTGACCGTCGACCTCCACGTGGGTGTGGATGTCGATGGCCGCGATGCGGTCGAAATCGATACCGTACTCGTACTTTTCACTGGGCATGGCCGCAGTGTATTGCGATTACTCCGGTGCGTAACCCAACGCCGCCTTCGTCTCCAAATACTCGTCGAACGCGAACTGGCCCCACTCGCGCCCATTGCCGCTGCGCTTGTAGCCCCCAAACGGAGCATTCATGTCGAAGCCGTGGTTGATCGCGACGGATCCGGCGCGGATTTGCCGCGCGATCGCGCGGGCCTGATCAAGATCGGCGCCCGAAACATAGCCCGCCAGACCGTATTCCGTGTCGTTGGCGATCTCCAGTGCCTGATCCAGGTCGTCGTAACCGAGGATGCACAGCACCGGCCCGAAGATCTCCTCGCGCGCAATGGTCATGTCGTTGCGGACGTCCGCGAACACCGTTGGCTTGACGTAGTAGCCGGTGTCGATTCCCTCCGGCCGGCCGGGGCCGCCGACAACGACCGTCGCGCCCTCGTCGATGCCCTTCTGGATCAAGCCCTGGATCTTGTCGAACTGAGCCTTCGACGCCACCGGTCCGATCGCGGACCTTTCGCCGGGATCGCCAACCTTGACCTGCTCGGCCGTGGCCTTCGCGACGGCGACTGCCTCGTCCCTGCGGGAGTTCGGCACCAGCATGCGCGACGGCGCGTTACAGCTCTGCCCGCTGTTCATCATCATCACCGAGACGCCCGCGGCCACACTCTTGGCGAAGTCGTCGTCGTCCAGCACAATGTTCGGGCTCTTCCCGCCAAGCTCCTGGCTGACCCGCTTCACCGTCGCTGCCGCATTGCGCGCGACGTCGATGCCCGCACGGGTCGACCCGGTGAAGGACACCATGTCGATGTCGGGGTGAGTCGACAGCGCAGCGCCGACGCCAGGGCCGTCGCCGTAGACAAGGTTGTACACGCCCGCGGGAACGCCCGCGGCATCGATGATTTCGGTGAATATCTGCGCCGAATAGGGCGCCACCTCCGACGGCTTGAGCACCATTGTGCAGCCGGTCGCCAGCGCCGGATAGACCTTGACCGCGATCTGGTTGATCGGCCAGTTCCACGGCGTGATCAAGCCGCACACGCCGATCGGCTCCTTCACCACCAGGGTGCTGCCGTGCTGCTGTTCGAACTCGAAGTTCTTGAGCACATCGATGGCCGTCATCAGATGGCCGAGGCCGAGATTCACCTGCGGGCCCGCGGCCAGTGAAGGCGGCGCACCCATCTCCTCGGTCACCGCGTCGGCAAGGTCGCCTGTCCGCTTTTGGTATTCAGCCAGGATTGCCTGCAGCACATCGAGGCGCTCCTCGCGGCTGGTCTGCGACCAGGTGGCGAAGGCCTTACGTGCAGCTTGGACCGCCTTGTCGACATCGTCCTTCGCGCCCAGTGCGATCCTGCCGGACACCTTCTCGGTTGTCGGATTGTCGACGTCCAGCGACTTCGGCTCGACCGGGTCGACCCATTGACCGTCGATGTAGAACTTCAGATATTCGCGCATGTTTCCAGCCTTCCTTATTGCGTGCCCTCGGCGTACCAAGTTCTGAATTCGTCGTACTTCGGCATTTCCTCCGAGTTGGCCTTCGGGTCGATGCAGACGTGCACGACAGCGGTCTTGCCGCTGGCGTACGCCCGCTCGATGGCCGGGCCGATCTCGTCGTCCTTTTCGACATACTCGCCGTGGCAGTCGAAGCCCTCGGCGATCTTGTCGAATCGCACATCCTTGCTCCAGTGCACACCGGGCTGCGGCGACGGCTGCTCGAACGTGCGCTTGTAGACCCCGACCTCGAGGCCCCACTGGTGGTCGACGCCCACCACACAGACCAGCGGCAGGTTCTGCCGCGCGGCAGTCTCGAGTTCGGCGATGTGGAACAGGAATGCCGAATCGCTGGTGAGTAGCATGACCGGCCGCTTGCCGCCCTCGGCGACCGAGGCCCCGACCGCATAGGGCAGCCCGGTGCCGAGGTGGCCGAAGTTCTGGTTCCAGATCACGTCGCGGGGCTTGGCCTGCGAGTAGGTCCACTGGAAGATGACCGTGGCGCCGCCATCGCGGACCAGGATGCCGTCGTTCGGGAAGGCCTTGGTGGCTTCGACGACGAAGCGGGCGGGATGCACCGGGGTACTGCCTGTCGGCGCGTTCTCGGCGAGCTGGGCCAACTCGTCAGCGTCCTTCTTGATCAGCACGTCCAGGTCGCGGGACGGCTGTCGCGGGGCGTCCTTGAGCGCGTCGACCAGCTGCGGGACGACGCCGCGCAGATCACCCACCAGCGGCACGTCCACCGGCCTGTTCACGCCGATCGCCGTCGGGTCCTGCTCGACATAGATCCACTTGCGAATGTCGTTGCGCGGCGCCCAATGCCGGGTCCTGCCGTAGTGGACCGGCTCACCCAGTTCGGTGCCCAGTGCAACGCAGAGGTCAGAGTTGACGACGGCTTCGACGGCCGACGGTGAAAAGCCGTAGGCGAACGTCCGGTCTTCGAGCCCGGGGATGAACGACGTGCCGCCCGACGTTTGGATGACGGGGCAGCCCATCAAGTCTGCGAGCTGCTTGACGGGCGCTTGGGTACGCGACGTGTGAACGCCGTGACCTACCAGCAGGATTGGGCTCTCGGCCTCCCGGATCAGCTTCGCGGCCGCGGCTATTTCCGGCGCACCCGCGCCCTGGTTGACCAATCGGTACCGGTTCGGCGGCGGGGCGTCGGCGACGTCGAGCTCTTCCAGCAGCACATGCGACGGGTACTCGATGTAGGACGGGCCAGGGGTGCCGGACATTGCGCGGCGGATCGCCTCGTGGACGATCTCGTCGGTCTGGTCGGCGTACTCGATCGACGCGCTGTACTTCACCGACGCCGCGAAAAGCGGCTCCTGTCTAACGAATTGGATACGACCGCGCCGGACGCGTCGTTCGGTGATACGCGCCCGCTGGCCGCCTATGAAGATCACTGGGGAGTTTTCCACCTTGGCGCACATCATCGCGCCAGCGATGTTGGCCATACCCGGGCCGAGCGTGCCGATGCACAGGCCTGGTCCGCCGGTCATGCGAGAGACAGCCTCGGCCATGAAGCCCGCGCTCAGTTCGTGATGGGGCGCGACGACCGACCAGCCCCGCGCATCGGCTTCGGCGAACATGTGCACGAAGTTCGGGTCGGGTATTCCGAACAGCGTGTTGACGCCCTCGGCCTCGAACAGGTCGAGAATGCGTTTGTATACGGGTACACCCATTGATTGAAACTCCTTGTTATAAGTAGCGTTTAGCTAGTTGTCTGCGGTGATCCGCCGGTGAGCCGAACAGCGAGCGATTCAGTGCGGCGCGTTTGAGGTACACGTGGATGCCGCTCTCCCATGTGTAGCCGATGCCACCGTGCAGCTGCATGGCCTTACCGGCGACGTCGACGGCCGCGCTGCACACGTAGGACTTCGCCATCGCGGCCGCCACGCGGGCATCTGCCCTGTCTTCCACGATGGCCGCAACGGCGGCTTCCACGAGCTGGCGTGAGACTGCGATGCTGACTGCCATGTCGGCGCAGGCGTGCTTGACGGCTTGGAAGGAGCCGATGGGCCTGCCGAACTGCTGGCGTGCTTTCGCGTAGCCAACCGTCGCGGAAAGCATTGCCTCACAAAGCCCCAGGCTGTCGCACGTGATGGCGACGGCGGCGCGGTCCTTGAGCCGCTGCACCTGGGTGTCGGGGTCGCTCTCGAACCGGAGCCGCTCCGCGACCTCCACATCGTCGAGCGAAGCCAGACGACGCGTCTCATCGAGGACCGGTTGCGGCGTGACCGTCGCGGCGCCCACGTCGACCCCGTCGGGAGTGACCACCAGGATTCGGTCGGCGCCCTCAGCGTCGGGCACGAACTCGGACTCGAGCGCGACGGCAACTCGCTTCGCGCCGGACGCCACGTCGGCCAGCAGGCGGTCGCGAGTCTCGCTAGGCTGCAAAGCCTTTAACGTGCCAACAGCCAGCACAGCGCTGCCTAGATAGCTGTTGGCGCTGGCCGCGCGACCCATCTCCTCACATATGACCGCAACCTCGGCAAAGGTGGCGCCCGCTCCGCCGAACTCTTCGGGCACCGCGAGGCCGACCCAGCCCGCGTCGACGAGCGCCGACCAGTCCACGGCGCGGTCCTTGGCGAGCAGATCACCAGCCACTGAGCGCAGCTCATCGTGAAACTCCGCGAATTCGTGTGCCATCACACCGCACTCGGTTCTCTGGGCAGGCCCAGTCCGCGTTCACCGATGATCGTGCGCTGGATCTCGCTCGACCCGCCCGGGATCGTCCACTCCCATGAGCCGATGAAGTCAAGCATCCACGAACCGGATTCCCAACCGCTGGACATCGGTTTCGTCAGCCGGGTGTGCGCGGCAAGCCCGCCGACCTCGGCGCCGAAGTCGGTGAGCCGTTGCAGAAGCTCGCTGTAGAACAACTTGACGATCGACGCGTCGGCTGAATTTGTCGAGCCTGATGCCGCTCCATCTTGACTGTCCTCGACCACTTTTCGGCACAATCCCCGCAGCCCGGTGATCTCGGTCTCGAACTGCGCCAGCCGGTCGGCCACGATCGGGTCGTCGACCGGAGCCGCCTGCACCAGCCAGCGGAAGCCGGCGTTGCCGAGACGCTCGGCCAGCTCCAGCATGGTCAGGCCGCGTTCGGCCCCCAAGGTCGCCTGGGCCACCTGCCATCCGGCGTTCTCCGCGCCGACGAGGTTCGCGGCAGGGATTTCTACGTCGTTGAGGAAGATCTCGCAGAAGTGTGCGTCGCCGATGGCGTTGCGGATGGGTCGCACGTCGACACCCGGCGTGGTCATGTCGAGCAGGAAGTACGAAATGCCTTTGCGTTTGGGGGCATCCGGATCGGTGCGGGCCAGCAGCAGGCACCAGTTGGCGTGCTTGCCGCCGCTGGCCCACAGCTTCTGGCCGTTGACGATGTAGGAGTCGCCCACGCGCCGGGCCGACGTCCGCAGGCTGGCAAGGTCGGACCCGGCCTCCGGTTCGGAAAACCCCTGTACCCAGATCTCGCCGTCAAGGATCGCCGGCAGGTGACGTCGGCGCTGCTCGTCGGTGCCCGCCGCGAGCAACGTCGCGGCGGCGTGGTGGATGCCGACGAACGCCAACACGAGCCGCGGTGCGTCGTGGGCGGCCAATTCCTGGTACAGCACGATCTGCTCGGACACCGACATTCCGCCGCCCCATTCACGCGGCCAGTGCGGCACTGCGTAGCCGGCGCTGTGCAGTTCGGCGAACCATGACTTCTGGAAGCGGACGAACTCCTCGTCGCTGACGCTAGTCTGCCCCTGTCGCCAATCGCGCGGGATGTGGTCGGCGCACCATGCCCGCACCGTCTGCCGAAACTGAGCTTGTGCGCGAGATTCAGGCGAATTTTCGGACATATCTTCAGATTCGGCGGGGTTCTTCACGAGAACAACCCCGTCAGCCCCGCGCCACCGACGCGGTTCGTCAACGCGTCGCGCGTCGCCGACAGCCCCAGGGGCAGCCGCCGCAGCGGCTGGCTGTAGCGCGACAGCCATGACAACGTGGTCTCATCGCAGAACCCGACCGCGCCGTGCAGTTGATGGCAGACCCGGAACACCACCTCTGCGGCCTCGATCGCCGACATTCGCAGCGCGAGAGCATCATCGGTCGCTTCCGGCCGATCGGTGGCAATGCTCCACAACGCGTACTTGGCGAGGATCTCCAAGCCGCTGCGTTCCACCTCGGCATCGGTCAGCTGGAACTGGACACCCTGGAACGCCGACAGCGTTTGGCCGAACTGCTTGCGCAGGCTGACATGTGAGATCGTCAGCTCCAGGGCACGGTCGAGCATGCCGAGCAGCGTCCAGCATGGCAGCACTAGGCCGAGCGCGACGTCGCCCGCACCGATCTCGTCGATGGCGGACAACTCGAGTTCAGCCACGAAGCCTGGGCTCGCAGCGCCGTGCCCGATCACCCGGCTGCGCGCACCTGCTAAAGAGATTGCAGCCCAGGTTGATTCCAGTCCGGCCACCACACCGGACGGCCGATTGTCGGCCACGACGATCAAGCCGTCGACGTCCAGGTCGGTTGGTTTGGCCAGGCGCTCGGCGACCGGATACGGCAACGCCCAGTACCCTGCGCTGCGGCACAGGGCTGCGGCGGCCTCCAGCCCGTCGACGTCGGTGCGGGGGTCGAGTTCCCACGCCCCTAGTTCGGTCAAGATCGGGCCGGCAAGTGACTCGCGCAGATCCGGTTTGGCTTCGGCCTGCTGCACCAACTGGTCGCCGCCGGCGGCTTGGAAGGCTCGAAGGGCTTCTCTGCCATATTCTTTGGCGTCGCCGCCGAGGTCAAGGATCATTTCGCACCTGCCAACAACGCTCGCGACAGCAGGATCCGCTGCATCTCGATGCTGCCGGACGACACCGTCGATGCCTGCGAATAGCGCCAGTGGTCCTCCACTTCGCCGAGGAACCATTTCGCTCGCGGATCGTCGTGCGCGACTTCTGCCGCGATGTCCATCAGCACTTCGGCGCTGTCCTGGTCGAGCTTGGTGACTGCGATCCGATATGCCGCCGCATCTGCGGGCTGAATGCGCCCGCTGCTCTGCAGATCGACGATGCGATACGCCATCAACCGGGCCCGCCGGCAGTGCGTCAGCATGCGCACCCAGCGTGCCCGCAGCTCGGCGGGCAGGTCGTCCCACCGGTCGCCGAGCACCGCAGGGGCAGCCGACAACAACCGCTCGCAGCGCGCGTAGCGTGCAATGCCGACTCGCTCGAAGGACATCACGTCCTGCACGATCGACCAACCCGCATCGACGGTGCCAAGCACGTCGGCCTCGGTGACCCGCAGGTCGTCGAAGAACACCTCGTTGAG
This sequence comes from Mycobacterium sp. JS623, assembly GCF_000328565.1. Taxonomy (NCBI): domain Bacteria; kingdom Bacillati; phylum Actinomycetota; class Actinomycetes; order Mycobacteriales; family Mycobacteriaceae; genus Mycobacterium; species Mycobacterium sp. JS623. The sequence goes on from NC_019966.1 coordinate 5,331,272, forward strand.
GTGGTGCGGGCCCAACATGGCGCGGATGGGCCTTACCTGGATCGCCGGATCATCCATCGGGACAAGGAATATCGTCAGGCCCTGCTGCTTCTTCTCACCCTTGCTGGTGCGGGCCAGCAGGAAGCACCACTGCGCCATCGTGGCGTACGACGTCCAGATCTTCTGCCCGCTGACCAACCAGCCGTCACCATCACGCCGTGCCGCCGTCCGCAGCGACGCGAGGTCAGAGCCCGCCTCCGGTTCGGAAAAGCCCTGGCACCAAATCACTTCGCCACGCGCGATGGGCGGTAGGTGTTTGCGCTGTTGCTCTTCTGTGCCGTGCCGCATGATGATGGGCCCGACCCAGTTCACGCCCATGTACTGAGCGCCGCGGGGCTCGTGGTGCGCCCACATCTCCTCGCGCACCACGGTCTGCTCCCACACCGACGCCCCGCCGCCGCCGAATTCCTCGGGCCATGCCAGGCACAGCAGGTTTCGGTCGGCGAGCGTCCGACAGAACTGCTGAGCGGTCTCGAGGTCGGCGGGGTTGTCAGTGAAGGCGCCCAGATAGTGCTCGGACACATGCGTTTTCACCAAGTCGCGGAGCTCGCGGCGAAGGTCGGTCGCCTGTTGGCCCATCTCGAAGTCCATCGCCTACCCCGATTCCACAACAGACTCCGAGGAAGCCGCGCCGACACCACGGTTTCTGATGAGATGCGGCTGATTTCCGTCATAAACCGTGGTCTCGGCGCATTCGGCATCGGCCAGACCGATTTCGGCGAGCACCTGAGCTGTGTCCGCCCCCAACAGCGGAGCGGGTCCGGCGACTTTCCCGGGAGTTCGCGAAAACCACGTGGGCACACCCGGAAACCGCACAGGACCGTGCGGAGTGTCCACCGTTTCGAACAATCCGACGGCGTTGAGGTGAGGATGGTCGAAGAGGGCATCCGGCGTGTTGAGCGGCGCGGCGGGGATCTGTAGTTCGCGGAACAGCGTCAGCCACTCCTCGGTGGTGCGTTCCGTCATCGTCTCGGCCAGCAGTCCGTACACCGCGTCGATGTCGCGCGCCCGTAGTTCGAGAGTGGCATGACTGTCGGTGACCCACGCGGGCCGCACGGCGTCGACGAACGCGTTCCAGTGCTTGTCGTTGTAGATCAGCGCGGCGATGTAGCCGTCCCTGGTGCGGTACGGCTTGCGGTTCGGCGCGACCGTCCGCGGATAGACGGCGGGGCCGAGCGGTGGATCGAACATCGCCCCATTAGCATGCTCGACCAGCATGAACGACGCCATCGTTTCGAACATGCTGACCTCGACTTCTTGGCCCTCTCCGGTGCGTTCCCGGTGGAAGAGCGCCATCATCGTGGCGTAGAGCGCGGTCAGCCCGGCGACCTTGTCGGCCATGATCGTGCCGACGTAATTGGCTTCGCCGGTCAGCTGTTCCTGCACGGCGGGGATCCCGCACTCGGCCTGGATGGTGTCGTCGTACGCGGGCAGATCGCGTTCCGGTCCGCGCCTGCCGTAGCCGTAGCAGTTCGTGTAGACGACGCGGGGGTTGAGCGCGGCGACTTGTTCGTAGCCAAAACCGAGTTTGGCGATCGCCTTGGACCGCATCGAGTGGATGAAGACGTCGGCCTCCAGTACGAGCGCCCGAAGCGCGGTCTTGCCCTCCTCGGAGCGCAAGTCCAGCACGACACTGCGCTTGCCGCGGTTGACGTTCACAAAAACGCCGCTCATCCCTGGCGCCGGTCCCACTGAGATGAAACGAGTGTTGTCCCCTTCTGGTGGTTCGACTTTGATGACGTCGGCACCCATGTCCGCCATGATCTGCGTGCAATACGGGCCCATCACCATCGCGGTGAGGTCGACCACAAGGACGCCGGCAAGCGGGCCGCTAGGCATGCTGCGCCTCCTGTTTGGTCATCGCGAAGCTGTAGCGGATGTGATCGCCGTGGCCGTCGGGAACGACGGGAAACACGACGGGTGCAGACGCGTCTCGGATCGCCGTGATGTGGTCCCCCACGTCCGCGATCGACCACGACGGCCGATACAGCCCAGGCGTCTCAGCGATGACGGCCCTGGCCACCCGGCCGGCCAGCGCGACCAGCATTTCGCCAGTGACAGAACAGGATTCGTGTGTCAGCCACGCGACGACCGGTGCGACCAAGTCGGCTCCCATCGGCGGGTAGGTCGAGGTGTCGATGCCTTCGGCCATCCGGGTAACCGCGGCGGGAACGATCACGTTGCACTTGACGCCATGGTCTGCGCCTTCAATCGCTACGACGTTCGACAGTCCGATCACGCCGGCCTTCGCCACCGCGTAGTTCGCTACCTCGCGGTTGCCGTACAGCCCGCCGATCGACGAGGTCAGCACGATCCGGCCATATCCGGAATCGCACATATGCGGAAACGCCGGGCGCACGACATGGAAGGCACCGCGCAGGTGGACGTCGACGACGGCTTCGAAGTCGTCGTACGACATTTCGCGCAGAGACGCGCGACGAACGTTTCCGGCGTTGTGCACAACGATGTCGATGCGCCCGTAGCGATCCAAGGCGGTGTCGATGATCGCCTTGCCTCCCCCGGGGGTGGCCACCGAGTCGACAGCGGCCACGGCCTCACCGCCCGCAGTGGTGATTTCACGAACCACCTCGGCGGCGGGCGCCGCGTCGGTGCCGTCGCCGGCCATACCTCCGCCGGAATCGTTGACGACGACCTTCGCCCCCTGCGCGGCGAGCAGCAGGGCGTAAGAGCGGCCCAACCCTCGGCCGCCTCCGGTGACGACCGCGACCCGGCCGTCGAATCTCAAATCGCCCATTTACGTTCCGAGCACCATGCCGTCCATATCGCCCTTGTCGCGCCACTGAGCCAGCAGCTCGTCGAACGCGTAGAAACCCGGCGAGTAGGGCTCACCGAGGAACGAGCGGATTCCCTCTCCGCCACCGCCGCCCTCGTTGTTGTAATACCCAGGAGTACAGGTCATTTCGAACTGGGAGTTGTCGATGGCGAATTCCCGAATGGTGCTGACCCAGGCGTCCTGCGCCTCTTGGCTCGGCTCGACGGTCGTTGCGTTGCGCTTCGCCGCCTCGGAGATGATGTAGGCGATGTGCTTGGCCTGCTGCTCGAACATGGCCGTGGTGTTGGCCGAGACGCCACCCTGGATGAAACCCGTGTGGAACTGATTGGGGAACCCTCTGCTGGTGATCCCATGCAGAGTCTGATAGCTGTCGCGCCAGTGGTCGAAGAGTGAGACACCGTCACGGCCTTCGATGGCTTCCATCGCGTAGCGCCTGCTGATCTCGGTCGAGATCTCAAAGCCACTCGCGAAGATCACGCAATCGACCTCGTACTCAACGCCGTTGGCGACGATGCCGTTCTCTGTCAGCCTGTCCACACCCTTGGACTCGGACACATCTACCAGCGTGACGTTGGGGCGATTGAACGTCGGCAGATATTCGTCGCTGGAGCACGGCCGCTTGCACAGGAATCGGTAGTACGGCTTGAGCGCCTCGGCGGAGTCGGGGTCGTCGACAATGACACCGATGCGGCGACGGAGCCGCTCCATGATCTTGTAGTCTTCCTGTTCCCGGATCGCCATGATCTGCTCGATGCCGAGTGACGCGGGATCCGGGCTTGCCGCGATCCGCGCGGTCATGTTGCGGCCCAGTTCGGTCCAGAAGTCGCAGACCAAATCTTTCGCGTCGAAGACGACACCCTCGAACGGCGACCATCGATGGAAGTTGCGCTTGCGCTCCTCCTGCCATCCGGGCTGCAGCGTCTTCACCCAGTCGGGATCGGTCGGCTCGTTGCCTCGTTCGTCGACCGACGACGGGGTGCGTTGAAACACATAGAGGTGCTGAGCGTCCCTACCGAGGTGCGGAACCAGTTGCACACCGGTGGCCCCGGTGCCGACGAGCGCGACGCGCTTATCGGCGAGCTTGTGCAGTCCCCCGTTTGCGTCGCCGCCGGTGTACTCGTAGTCCCAACGCGCCGAATGGAATACGTGTCCCTTGTAGTCCTTGATGCCCGGGATCCCCGGTAGCTTCGGTCGGTTGTATGAGCCCTGCGTCATGACGACGAAGCGCGCGCGGATATCGTCGCCGCGATTGGTGGTCAACCGCCATCGGTTGATCGACTCGTCCCAGCGCACGGTGCGTACCTGGGTGGAGAAGATCGCCCCGTCGTACAGCCCGAAATGTTTTGCGATGCGCCGACAATGCTCATAGATCTCGGCGCCGTCGGCGAACTTCTTGGACGGGATGAAGTTTAGTTCCTCCAGCATCGGGATGTAGCAGTACGCGTCGTTGTCGCACTGGATGCCCGGAAATCGGTTCCAGTACCAGACGCCGCCGAAGTCGCCACCCATCTCGATGACGTGGACGTCGTCGACACCTGCCTTCTTCAGGTATGCACCCGCCAGCAGACCGGCGATACCCCCGCCGAGGACTGCCACCTCGATGTCCTCTGAGATCCGGGTGCGCGGTGTCATCGGCGTGTGCGGATCGACCTCGGCGAACTCTGCGAAATCGTCTTTCAGCTCCAGATACTGGGTGGATCCCTCTGCGCGCAGCCGCTTGTCGCGCTCATGCAGATACTTTTCCCGCAGCGCATCGATGTCGATGTCATCGGGCGTCTGCGTCGGGCCGCACGTGTCGAAGGTCGTCATTGAATCTCTCTTGGCTCGCCGGTGCCCATGTACTTGGACAGCTGGTAGTGAAGGTTGACGGTGCTGCGTTCGCGGTACGGATTGGGTTTGGTGCCGGGGAAGCCGGCCGATTTCATGCCCTGCTGTACCGCGGCCATGTTCGAGAAGTCCTGCGGCAGCACCGACAACCAGCGCGGGTCGCCCACCGGGGTGTACTCCCATTCAGTCTGCGGCTCTTGGCCTTTCGGATAGAGCTCGTAGGTCGCGACCTCGAAGATGCATTTATTCGGGTCATAGCTCGGGTGCGGACGCGCGCTGTAACAGAGCGCACTGGTCAACCCCTGGCCGATCTGGAAGTTCGGGAAGAGCTGCCACGCGGTGCCGCTCTGGCCGAGGATGTCGGCGGGGATCGTCGGCCAGATCACCCCGCGTGCTTCGTCGTCGCGGCGCGCCGAGGACAGCCAGTGTTCGAGCACCTTGTCAGCCGGGGTTCCTTCTGGTAATTCGTCGACCAACCGCATCGCGGCGTTGACCAGCGTCTGCGTGGTAGTCGCATTGGTCTCTTCCATTGTGTAGACCTGCATTTCGGCGGTCGAGATCCGCGGGTCGCCGGTGCCGAGCCGAATCTTGGACTTGGTCTCCTCGAGATCGGCTGGCGCGTCGTAGCCGATATTGCTGTGTCTGCCTTGCGCCTTGGCCCAGCCCTTGAACTCACCGAACTTGTTGAACTCGGGATGGGTCGTGAAGACGTGGTAAGTCTCGTTGAAGGCCTCCATCGCGACCTTCCAGTTGCAGTCGAACTCCAGCCATTTGCGCCACTTGTAGCGCATGTTCTCCAGCCCGAACGGGTCGAGGATCTTGGCCGCCGGGAACAGATAGTCGGCCAGCGGCTCACAGTCAGGGTCCATGTTGATGAACAGCCAGCCGCCCCAGTTATCGACGTTGACCCTTGCCAGGTGGGTGTTTTCGGGCGTCAGCACGCCCTTCCAGTCGTCCTGTTCACGAATGTGGGTGCACGCCCCGTCGAGGCCGTAGGTCCAGCCGTGGAAGCCGCAGACGAACGACTTGCGCGTGCGACCGCAGGTATTTTTCGCATCGTCGGGGGTGTCGATCAGTCGACGGCCGCGGTGCATGCACACGTTGTGGTGTGCAGCGAATTCATTTGCGCCCGTGCGCACCACGAGGATCGAGTCGTCGAGAATGTCGTAGGTGAGGTAGTTGCCGACTTCGGGGATTTCTTCGACGCGGCCGACCTGCTGCCAGACCTTGCGCCACAGCTTGTCGCGTTCGGCGCGGGCGTAGTCCTCCGAGATGTATGCATCTACCGGTATGGTCACCGGTTCCGAAAGTGCCTCAGCGTCGCTGGTCACCGCTCTCTCCTAATAGCTGCCCGGAAGTTCTCGTCCTTGAGGAACAGGGAGGTGTTGTCGGCGCCGAGGTGAGTCCATTTGAGATTCAGGCCCCCGTCGACGAGCAGGGTCTGGCCGGTGATGTAGCTCGACAGATCCGATAGCAGGAACAGAATGGCTCCGGCCTGCTCCTCGGGCCGTCCTCGTCGTCCCATCGCGATGGCCTGGCGATCGCGATCGGGATCGGCGTCGGTGTATGTGCGCGACGCCGCTGTCTCGGTCACCCCCGGCGCGACGGCGTTGACGCGGATGTTGTCCGTCGCCAGCTCGACGGCCATCGTGCGGGTCATGGCCACGACCGCGGCCTTGGCCGTTCCGTACGCGATGTGGAACGGCGCGGTGTTCATGCCGCTGATCGAAGAAATTGAGACGATCGACCCGGGGTTGCCGTGCTCCCGTATTTCGCGGGCCACCGCCTGGCTCATGAAGAACGCCGTCTCCAAGTTTCGGGTGAACAGGTCCCGCCAGTCGTCGCGGGTTACCCGCGTGGCCGGCATCCAGGTGGCCGGTTCCGCGCCGCCGGCGACGTTGACGAGCCCGTACAGCGCGCCGTCGACGCGTCGCACCTGTTCGATGACGGCGGCGATGCCGTCGTCGGTGGATGCGTCGGCGGCTACCGGGACGACAGACAAGCCCTGCTTCGCGAGCGGCGTCACGTGCTCGTCCAGGTTCTCCTTCGACCGACTGACCGCAACAACGGTGGCGCCTGCCTCGGCGGCCAGGCGCGTGACAGTGGTGCCGATACCGCCTCCGCCGGCGCCCGATACCACCACGATGCGGCCGTCGAGCCTCAGGAGATCGGTCGCGGTCATCTCATTTGTCCGGACAACATACGATGCTCTGCATATCGAAGAACACTATTCCGCAGCGGGAATACCGCCGTCAAGGGCGTCTGACCGATGAATCGCGCTATTGTCTGGACTAAGCAGGCTTGGTAGCGTCCCTGGTCATGAGCTCGCCCGTGCTGCAGACCCGCTACTCTGCCGCGAACCCCACGACAGCCGAGGGGTGGCGGCTGGACCGGTTGACCGCGCCGAGTCGGCTGTTCGGCGCCAACGGTTTGCGCACCGGACCCGACGGGCGGGTCTACGTCGCACAGGTGACTGGCAGCCAGATCAGCGCGCTGGATCTCGACAGCGGGCGGCTGGATACCGTCAGCGCCAAGGGCGGCGACATCATCGCGCCCGACGACGTCGCGTTCGACCCCACCGGAAACCTCTACGCGACCGAGGTGATGGACGGCCGCGTCAGCGTGCGCGAGGCCGGCGGCAAGACGCGTGTGCTGCGCGACGATCTCCCATGTGCCAACGGAATCACCGTGCACCAGGGCCGACTGTTCATCAACGAGTGCCGCGATGGCGGCCGGCTGATGGAACTCGACGGCGACGGGTCGATCGTGCGCGTCCTTGCCGAGGATCTACCGTCGCCAAACGCGATGGAGGTCGGCCCAGACGGGATGCTGTACTACCCGCTGATGACGGCGAACGAGATCTGGCGCATCGACCCCAACGGCGGTGAGCCGCAACGGGTTACTGGTGACCTCGGCGTGCCCGACGCGGTGAAGTTCGACTCCGGCGGTTATATCATTTCGACCCAAGTGGCAACCGGACAGGTGTTGCGAATCGATCCGCGCAACGGCTCGCAGACCGTGCTCGCGCAACTGACGCCGGGACTGGACAACCTGACCTTCGCCGACGACCGCTTGCTCGTCTCGAACTTCACCGGCGAGATCACCGAAATTCTGCCCGGCGGTGAAACCAGCACGGTGCTGCCCGGCGGCCTGAACTGGCCGCTGGACCTCACGGTGGGCGATGACGGCAATCTCTATGTCGCCGACGGCACGTACTTCTATGCGGTGTGCAACGACGGGTCGTTGAAAACGGTAGGGATGCTGTTCTCACCAGGCTATCCGGGATTCCTGCGCGGGCTAGCGTCGGCGGGCCATGGCGAGTTCGTGGTGACGACGTCTGGCGGCCAGGTGGCAAGGTATCGCCCTGCCATTGGCGAAACCGATTACCTGGCAACCGATTTCGACCAGCTGTACGGAGTGGCCGTCGGCCCGGGCGGTACTGTGGTCTTCGCCGAACTCGGCACCGGGCGGGTGCACTGCCTGCGATCGGGAAGCGTTGAGACGCTGGCGTCCGGGCTGGTCGATCCGGTCGGCATTGCGTTCGGTCCCGACGGCACTCCCCTGGTTGCGGAATCGGGGGCGGGGCGCGTGGTGCGTCTCTCGGGATCGGGTGCGACGACGGTGGTCGACGGACTGCAGCGGCCGCAGGGCATCCTCGTCGCAGGTGGCGTGCTCTATATCGTCGACGCCGGTGCCAAGGAGATCGTCGCGTTCGACCTCGACGGGCAGGAGCGCCGCACGATCGCGTCCGGCTTGCCGGTGGGTCCGCCACCGGGTGTGGAACCCAAGCCTCTCAAGGGAATGCCGCCGTTTTCGGGTCCGCAGGGACCGTTCGCGGGCATCACTGCTGGACCGGACGGTACCCTCTACGTCTCGGCGGACGGTGATGGCAGCGTACTTACCCTGCGGCGGGTGGACACATGACTGTCACTCCAGCCGACCACCGCTACCTTCAGGTCGCACGCACTCTGCGCAAGGAGATCGTCGACGGGGTGTACCCCGTAGGTTCACAACTGCCCACCGAGCACGAGCTGTGCGAGCGGTTTGCGGTCAGCCGCTACACGATTCGCGAAGCATTGCGGCGACTGCGCGACGACAACCTGGTCCAGTCGCGGCCAAGGGCAGGTACCCTCGTCGTGCCCCGTCCTGCGACAAATTCCTATGCGCAGGACGTGATGTCGATCAACGACTTGCTCGCCTTCGCAACCGGCGCGCCGTTCACGATCGAGTCGAACGCGATGGTGACGATCGACGACGAGCGGGCCGCCAGCACCGGGCTGAAGGTCGGCTCAGAATGGCTGGCGGTACGCGGCTATCGGCGTGCCGACGGCAGCGAGACGCCAGTCTGTAAGACGGACTACTACATCAACCGGGCCTTCGCCGCGATCGGCAGACTCTTGCAACGGCACTCCGGCCCGATCTTCCCGCTCATCGAAGACCTGTTCGGGGTCAGCATCGTCGAAGTACGCCAAGAAATCGCGGCGGTGGTTGTCACGCCGGAGATGGCCGCGCTACTCAAGATCGAAACAGGCAGTGCCGCACTCGAAATGCAGCGCACGTACACGACATCGGACGGGGAGATCGCCCAGGTCACCGTGAATACTCATCCGTCGGCACGGTATCGCCATTCCATGACGATGCGCAGGGTCAAGGGTTAGGTTCGGGTCCGTGAGGGTCGACGAAGTTCGTGCGGCCGAGGCGTACCGCAGCGGGCTGTGGGTGCGCGCCACGCTCGCCGATGCGCTGCGCGATGCCGCGCGCCGCACGCCGGAGCGAACGGTCCTGGTCGACGGCGACATTCGGCTCGACTGCCAGGCGCTGCATGAGCGGGCGAGCGCGCTGGCGTACAGCCTGATGAGGCGGATGCCGCCGGGCAGCGTGGTGTCGTTCATGCTGCCGAACTGGCATGAGGCGGCGGTCATCTACCTGGGCGCGACGCTAGCGGGGATGGTGGTGAACCCCGTCCTGCCGTCCCTTCGCGATCACGAGTTGCGGTTCATCCTCTCCGACGCGGACAGCCGCGCGATCTTCATTCCCGCCGAGTTCGGCAACCACGACTACGTCGCGATGTTGGACCGGGTCGTCTCCGAGATGGCGTCGCCGCCGGAGGTCGTGGTGCTGCGCGGTGACGGCGAACGTTCCTTACCGCTCGAAAAATCGCCAAAAGATCGAGCGGTAAGGAACGTTCGCGGGCATACGACGTACGAGTCGCTGTTCACGGACGGTGCGGCGGCAGGTCTGCCCGTGCTCAATCCCGACGCCGTCCGCATGATCCTCTACACCTCGGGCACCACGGGACTGCCGAAGGGCGTTCTGCACACGCACAATTCGATTCACGCGTTGATTTCTCAGATCGGCGATCGCTGGCTGGTGGACGAAGGAGACGTGTTCCTCGTCGCGTCGCCGATCGCGCACATCGGCGGCTCGATCTACGCATTCGAATGCCCCCTGCTGCTGGGCACCACGGCGGTCCTGATGCAGCGGTGGAACCCCGAGGCCGCCGTGCAACTGATGCTCGTCGAGCGCTGCACGCACATGGCAGGGGCCACGCCGTTTCTCGTCGGCCTGCTGACCGCCGCCGAACAGGCCGAGACGCGGTTACCGGATCTAAAGGTGTTCATCTGCGGCGGCGCCTCGGTCCCGCCGTCGCTGATCCGCGACACCACAGCCTATTTCGAGCGGGCCGCTGTCAGTCGGGTGTACGGATCGACCGAGGTTCCGGTCACGACTGTCGGCGCACTGGGCGACGTCGAGCATGCGGCGGAGACCGACGGCCGTGCGGGGATCGCCGACATCAAACTCGTCGAGGGCGAGATCCGTGCCCGTGGCCCACAGATGCTGGTCGGCTATCTCCATCCCGACGATGAAACCGATGCTTTCGACGACGAAGGCTACTTCCGCACAGGCGATCTCGGCTGTTGGATCGACGACGACTATCTGGTGGTTACGGGCAGGGCGAAGGACATCATAATCCGTAATGGAGAAAACATCTCGCCCAAGGAGATCGAGGACATCCTGATCGGACATGCGGGCGTCGCGGAGATAGCCGTCGTCGGCATTCCCGATGAGCGCACCGGCGAGCGCGCTTGCGCAGTCATCGTGGCCTGCGATCAGCCGGCAGCACCCGAGCTTTCCGACCTGCGCGAGATGCTGATGCGGGAAGGCGTGGCCAAGTTCAAAGTGCCTGAGCAGGTGGAGATCTGGGATTCACTGCCGAAAAACGACGCGGGCAAGGTGTTGAAGCATCAGATCCGGGCGAAGCTGACGACCGGGGCGAGCGAAGCGACGGGACGAGCGGAAGTAGATGTGCGATGCAAGTAGCGATCGTGACCGGGGCGAGCAGCGGCATCGGGTTCGGGTGCGCGACCAAGCTCGCGGAGACGGGCATGGCGGTCCTCGGCACGGGTCGCGACGAGACCAGACTGGCCGACTTGGAGAGGGCGATCGGGAACCCCGACCTAGTGGCGACGATCGCCGTCGATCTGACCGCCGATGACGCCCCGCAACGGATCGTCGATGTTGCAATGCAGCGGTGGGGGCGCATCGACTTCCTGGTCAACAACGCGGGTGTCGGCAGCCCCAAGCCGCTGCACGAGACCGATGACGAAAGTCTGGACCATTTCCTGGGTTTGATGTTGCGGGCCCCGTTCCGGTTGGCGCGTGATGTCATCCCGCACATGCAGTCGGGTTCGGCGATCATCAACGTGACGTCGACGTTCGCGGTCGTCGGTGGCCTGCGCGGCGGCGCATACTCCGCGGCGAAGGGCGGGCTGACGGCGCTGACCACGCACATCGCCTGCCAATACGGCCCGCAGGGTATTCGCTGCAATGCGGTGGCCCCCGGCGTAACGCTGACCCCGATGGTGGCGACCCGGCTGGAGGATGAGCGGTTCCGCAAAATGAACACCGAGATGACGCCGTATCCGCGTCTGGGCAAGGTCGACGACATAGCGAGCACCGTGGCGTTTCTTTGTTCAGAGGGCGCCAGTTTCATCAACGGCCAGACCATCGTCGTCGACGGGGGCTGGACGTCCACCAAATATTTATCGGATTTCGCGCTGAACTCCGAATGGGTTGCGCGTTGAATCTGTTCGCGCTGCTGGATCAGGCTGCCGCGCGTTTCGGTGATCGTGGTGCGCTGTATCACGGTGAGCAGCAACGCTGTACATGGAGTGAGCTACGGGATCGGGTGCTGCGGCTCGCGTCGTCGTTCCGTGGACTTGGATCAGCAGGCGCGCGCATCGCCGTCGCAAGCGAGAACTGTCCGGAGATCGTTGAGCTGATGTTCGCGATCTGGGCGGCCGAGCGGGTGTTCGTCCCGATCAACTACAAGCTGCACCCCCGCGAGATGGAGCAGGTCCTCGACGACGCCGGCGTGACCCGAGTGTTCGCCTCGGCGAAAATCGCCGAGGGTCTGGCGCCATTGACCGACGTTCCTGTCGAGATCTTCGGGACCAGTCAATACGAAAGCTGGGTCGGCGCAACACCGTTGACGCCTCCTGCAAACACCGACCCGCAGACGTTGGCGTGGCTGTTCTACACCAGCGGTACCACGGGCAGGTCGAAGGGCGCGATGCTGTCGCACCGCAACCTGATGGCGATGACAGTCGCGCATCTCGCGGATTTCGATGACCCCGACGAGAACTGCAGCCTCATCCACGGCGCGCCGATGTCACACGGGTCCGGCCTGTACGTCCCGCCGTACGTGCTGCGCGGTGCACGGCAGGTGGTTCCCGCATCGGGCGCGTTCGAACCCGAGGAGTTCCTCGACCTCTGCGAATACCACCCAGGCTGCAGTGCCTTTCTGGCGCCGACCATGGTTCAGCGTCTGGTGGCGACGGGTCGCTCGTGTTCAAGCAATCTGAAGACGGTCGTGTACGGCGGCGGCCCGATGTACGTCGACAGCCTGAAGAAGGCGATGGCGGCGTTCGGCCCCATCTTCGTGCAGCTGTACGGCCAAGGCGAGGCGCCGATGACGATCACCGGCCTTCGTCGCGCGGACCATCTCGAAGCCGACGACGCGATCCTCGGGTCGGTGGGCTATGCGCGGTCGGGTGTGGACGTCGCGGTGCTGCGTGACGACGGGACGCCGGCCGCGATCGGCGAGATCGGTGAAATCGTCTGCCGCGGTGACGTTGTAATGTCTGGTTACTGGAAGAACCCCGACGCCACGGCGGCCACTTTGGAAGATGGTTGGCTGCACACCGGCGACATGGGCTCGTTCGACGGTCGCGGATTCTTGACGCTGCGCGACCGCTCCAAGGACGTCGTCATCAGCGGCGGCAGCAACATCTACCCGCGCGAGGTGGAAGAGGTGCTGATCGAGCACCCCGGCGTTGTGGAGGCATGCGTCGTCGGCGCGCCAGATCCCGATTGGGGCGAGGTCGTGGTCGCGTTCATCGTGGGTTCCGCGTCGGAGGCCGAACTCGATGCGTATCTGTTGGAACGCATCGCACGGTTCAAGCGGCCCAAGCGCTACGAGTTCGTCGACCAGATCCCGAAGAACAGCTACGGCAAGGTGCTCAAGCGGGCGTTGCGGGAGCGGTTGGCCCAGTAGCGCGCCCCGTAGCATTGCGCCATGCGCGTTGTCATCGCCGGCGGCCACGGCAAGATCGCCCTGATTCTGGAACGACTGCTCACCCAGCGGGGCGACTCCGTCGCGGGCTTCATCCGCAACCCGGACCATGTCGCGGACCTGCAAGCGGTCGGCGCCGAGGCATTGGTCGTCGACCTGGAACGAGCGTCGGTTGACGAGGTGGCCGCACACCTGCAGGGTGCCGACGCCGTCGTCTTCGCCGCAGGGGCAGGTCCGGGAAGCGGCGCCGCACGCAAGCAAACCGTCGACCGCGATGCCGCCATTCTGCTGGCTGACGCCGCCGAGGCGGCGAAAGTCCGCCGCTACGTGATGGTTTCGTCGATCAACGCCGATGCCAACGCCCCGCACACCAGCGATGAAGTCTTCACGGCCTACCTTCGCGCCAAAGGTGCTGCGGACGACAACGTCCGAGCCCGCGGCGAGCTGGACACCACCGTCGTCCGACCAGGTCATCTCACCAACGAGCCGGGGACAGGGCTCGTCACGGCCGCCGCCCGCACAGAACGCGGCGACATCCCACGCGAGGACGTTGCAGCGGTCTTGCTCGCAACGTTGGACACCCCCGCCACCGCAGGCCGAACCTTTGACGTGATTTCGGGCGATACCCCGATAGCGGACGCCATCGTCGGGAGCTGACGGTGGTAGACAGGCCCTCGGCACGTGAATCCAAGCGCTTGCAAACGCGGGAACGTCTGATGGGCGCCGCCATCGCCGAGTTCAAGCGGTCAGGGATAGCCGCGGCCGACGTCAGGGCAATCGTCGCGGCCGCCGGAGTCGCGCACGGCACCTTCTTCTTTCACTTCCCGACCAAGGAACATGTGCTGCTGGAACTCGAGCACCGCGAAGAGGAGCGGGTCGCAAAGGAGCTCAATCGTTTCGTGGCGTCCCACCGTGACCTGTCCTCGACGCTGAAAGAGTCAGTCCGTCTTGTGGTGGGCATCGAACGACGGCTCGGCGCTATGCTCTTCAAAGACTTTCTTGCCCTGCACTTTTCGCCGACCCGCCCCGTTGACGAGAGCAAAGAACACCCGATAATCGTCTTAGTCGCACAGCAGATCGAGGATGCCCAAGACGACGGCCAGGTCGATCCCGACGTCAATCCGATGAACAGCGCGGTGTTCTTTCTTCTTGGCCTCTACGCGCTGTTGACGACAACACACGACTGGCCGGGCCAACAAGCCATGCTGGACGACTACGTGACAAGAACGCTGCGCAGTATCCAGGTCCACTAGTTGACTGACTGACTATAGTCAGTTTGCATGGACGCTCCAGCTGCACGGATCACCACTACCCGCGACAGCCTCGACGATCACATGGACCAGTCCCTGCTTGCGCAGCGCCGGGCCGACAAGTGGCTGATCTCGGGCAGCATCCTGATCGGGACCGCGGCGCTCGGCGTCTTCGGCTTACCCCTGTTCCTGCGCGGAGTGTGGTTGCTGCGCCGCGCCCAACGCGATGGACTGTCGGTGCGGCCGATGCTGGTCACACTGCTCGGATACCTGGTGATCATCGACGCTGCGATCAACACCGTGGGGTGGGCGCTCGACATGGTCGCGAACCACTCGCTGCTTGCGCGTGTGCTACTTACCGCCTGGGGCAACATGTTTGACGCCGGCTACTTCTGGCACTTCAACGAACTGTGGATCGGCGGCGCGGCCGGACCCGGCGAGAAGGGATGGGAGATCGGCCTCATCTTCACCGTGTTCACCATGCGCATCGCGGCCGCAATCGGGTTCCTGCAGATGAAGCGGTGGGGGCAGCAGTGGATGATCATCACCTGCTGGATGGGCGTGGTGATCTGGTGCGGCTACGTCTTCAACATGACCATGTACGCCGACGTCCGTTTCGCAGGCGTCGTGCTCCCGGTGGTCGGTTGGTGGCTCTACGACATCTTCTACATCACCCCGTTTCTCGCCATCCCATACCTGCACACCGTCAACCGGGAGATCTTTTCTGATTGACTTAGCTCATTGACTTGAGTCAGCAAAGGCGCTACAAATGGCACACCATGACGCCACAGGTCAAGCCCTCGGCGCGAGAGACACGACGGCTCCAGACGCGCGAGCGCCTTCTCGGCGCGGCCATCGCCGAGTTCAAGCGCACGGGCATGGCGGGCGCCGACGTCAACGCGATCGCGACGGCCGCTGGTGTCGCGCACGGCACCTTCTTCTTCCACTTTCCCAGCAAGGAACATGTCCTCCTCGAACTCGAACGCCGCGAGGAGGCGCGCATGGCAAGAGAATTCGGCCGGTTCCTGCAGAACACGCCCGGTCACAGGGCAGCTCTGGCCGAAGTCCTTCGCCTGGTGACCGACCTGGAACGGCGACTCGGCACGCCACTGTTCAAAGAATTTCTCGCGCTACACTTTTCGCCGTCGCGCCCGTCCAAGGACGACTGGACCGACCACCCCCTGATCGTGCTGCTTGTTCGCGAAATCGAACGGGCACGCAGCGACGGCGCGGTGCACCCGGAGGTCGACGGCTTTTACAGCGCGACGTTCTTTCTGCTCGGCATCTACGGCGTGCTCACCACCACTGCCGACGACAACCGCGACACCATGCTGCGCAATCTTGTCGCGTCCGCTGTCCGTGGGCTGGAAATCCACTAGCCGGTCAACAAGGAAGGTCGGATCATGGGCTACCTCTGGGAGATTTTGCGATACGTCGCCGCGTGGGGCGGCACGATGCTGATCATCGCGTTCTGGTACTGGATGTTCTCCAACATCGGCACCTTCTGAGCCTCAATGGCTGACCTGTCGGATACCCACGCGATGGCGCTCGAACGCAGCTGCGCCGTCGCAGCGGTCGCATTGAGTGACCAGCGCCGCGAAGGAGCACGCCTGGTCACTGGCGATAGGCGGGTCTTCGGCCTCAACGCGTCACTGCGCTACGTGCATGTCCCATATCCGGCGATCTCGCGGGAGTGGTCGCGCCGCACGGTGACATGTGGTGTGGCGCTTCAGTGTTCGCCATCGAAGGATCGCGTCACCGAGTATCGGTTGACCGGGTTATCGGGCAGGGAGCTTCGTGCGCTCACACTTGTCGAGGCTGGTGTCGCGTTCGGCTGGATCGCAGAGCGGTGGCCGGGTCTACTCACCGAGATGCACCGGATGCTGCCCGATCTCGAGATCGCCGCAGCCGACACGGATGCCGTTGAAATGCTCAACCGTGCCATCGCGATGGCGGAAACCAGCCAGCGGTTGAATGTCCATCCCCTGCTTGGCAGCTTGCCGCTGGCCTACACCGCGCCAGACGGACTGACCGACAGATTGCGACGCACATTCGGCAGGATGCCGTGGACCACGACGCAGAAGCGACTACCGCGGCCCTATTCCGTCCCTGTCGGTGGTGACGGCGGGGTGCGCAACTCGAACCTGCCGCCGCCGAGCCGACCGCAGGACAACGACCTCGACGTCACCCCGGATCACCGGCCGGGCATCCCATACCCCGAATGGAACACGTGGACAAAGACCTTCATGTCCAACCACGTCGCAGTGCTCGAACGCACCCATCCCATCCGCACGCGTCAGCCGGGCATGATCTCGGCCGACTTACGGAAGTGGTTCGAAGAACACACGCATCGGGCCATGATGAGCCGCCTCGAGGACGGCTCCGACATCGACGTCGAGCAATATGTCTCCCACTACATCGACCTGACGACCGGCGAGGCGACTGAACCCCGCATCTTCCGCGAACTGCTGCCAAGCAGCCGCGACGTCACCACCGCGCTGCTGCTCGACGGCAGTTCGTCGCTTGGTGTCCACGGCGGCCGGATCTTCCGGCTGGAACTGGCCTGCGCCGATGCACTTTCCCGCGCAATGAAATTGGCCCGCGAGCGGCACGGCGTCTTCGTATTCACCGGCAACACGCGCCACCGGGTCGAAGTGCGCTGCCTGAAGGACTTCGAGGACCCGCGGTTCGTGCCGCCCAGCACGCTGGGTTTGGAAGCCGGCGGCTACACCCGCCTCGGTGCACCCGTTCGTCACGTGACGAGCCGCCTATTGGCACAGCCGTCGGAGCGGCGGCTGTTGATCGTGATCGGCGACGGCCTGATCTCCGACGACGGCTACGAGGGTCGCTACGCCTGGGCCGACGCGGCGCACGCCGTCGAGGAGGCCAACGACGCAGGTGTCTCCGTGTACTACGTCGGCGTCGGACCGACCCGCGTCGACCCACTCCCCGAGGTGTTCGGACCCCGCCGCTCCCGACGCATCCGGCAGGTGGAGGAACTGCCGCGGGTGTTGGCCCACGTCCATAGAGAGTTGGTGGCCGCATGACGGAGACCTATTTCGCGAAGGGCAACGAGGTGAAGCTGTTCGAGCAAGCGTTTCATCGGCGCATTCCTGTCATGCTCACCGGGCCGACCGGATGCGGCAAGACACGGCTGGTCGAACACATGGGTCTGCTGCTGGGCCGACCCGTTGTCACGATCAGCTGCCACGACGATCTCACCAGTTCCGACCTCGTCGGCCGCTTCATGGTGACCGGCGGCGACGTGGTCTGGAAGGACGGTCCACTGACCAGAGCAGTCAAGGCCGGCGCCATCTGCTATCTCGACGAAGTCGTTGAGGCTAGGCATGATTCGTTGGCGATCCTGCATTCACTCACCGATCACCGCCGTGCGTTGTACTTGGATCGAGCCGACGAAGTGGTGCAGGCACCGGAGACGTTCATGCTCGTGTGCTCCTATAATCCTGCGTACCGCAGCTCGCTCAAAGAGCTCAAACCATCCTTCCGGCAACGGTTTGTCACGCTGCCGATGCAGTATCTGCCGCCGGACCGTGAGGCGGATGTGGTTGTCACCGAAACGGGTGTCGACACCGACACGGCGCGGCGGCTCGTGGCATGCGCAGTTGCAATCCGCACCGCAGACGAGGCGTTTCACTTCGAACCGCCGTCGACCCGGGTACTGGTTACCGCCGCACAGTTAATCGCCTCTGGGGCAACCGAATTGGAAGCTGCCGACGCCTGCATCCTCGCGCCGTTGAGCACCGATGGAGCGATCACCGACGGATTACGGGAAGTCGCGGCCGCTTGCCTGGCTGCCGCTGATATTTAGGAGGGGTTGCGACCATGGATCAGAAGGAACGCAAGCGCAAGAGGGCGCTGATCATCCTCCAGATCGCCATCTACGGCTATCTGCTGACGATGTTCGGAATCCAGCTGTACATGTCCTTCGTACGCGGCTGGTGGGAATTGTGAACCTACAGTTGCAGTCTGGCGATTCCGTCAGCCTCGATGACCACCACGAGGAGTCGCGGCAGGCTCAGCGCCGCGCCGACAGGTGGATGATCGTCGGTGCGGCGCTGATGGGGATGTGGGCGCCCGGCCTCATCGGTTTCCCCATCTTCATGCGCGGTGTCTGGCTTCAGCGCCAGGCTCTGTGCGCAGGCCTGTCGGTCCGGCCGATGATTGTCACGCTGATCGGCTATCTGGTGCTGATCGACGGCTGCCTCAACAGCCTTGGCTGGGCACTGGATCTCGTGGCCAACCACACCTTGATCAACCGGGTGCTGATGGTCGGCTGGGGCAACATGTTCGACGCAGGCTACTTCTGGCACTACAACGAGTTGTGGATCGGCGGCGCGGCCGGGCCGGGCGAAAAAGCTTGGGTTGCAGGGCTGATCCTGACCGTCTTCTCGATGCGATGCGCCGCGGCCATCGGCTTCCTGCAGATGAAGCGCTGGGGCCAGCAGTGGATGATCATCACCTGCTGGATGGGCGTGGTGATCTGGTGCGGCTACGTCTTCAACATGACCATGTACTCCGACGTCCGTTATGCCGGCGTCGTGTTCCCCGTCATCGGGTGGTGGCTCTACGACATCTTCTACATCACCCCGTTCCTGGCGATTCCGTACCTGCACACCGTCAACCGCGAAATCTTCTCCGACTGAACGGCTTTAAGGAGCACGCTGTGACAACTACCGAAGAGCAGACGACCGAGGATCTGCCTCCGGGTACCACGCCGTACTACGCGCGGATGCACAAATGGATCAAGCGTGCCGTGCTCGTGTGCCTGGTTGCGCTCGTCATCGAGGGCGCCTTGACGCTGCCGTTCATGGCGGTCTACTACGGCTATCCGACGCTGAGCCTCACCCAGATCTGTAGTGAGCTGCTGAAGATCAGGTACTCCGATGACGCATTGGAGTGCAAGTACCCGTACCCGCCGCTGGGGCCGCCCGAGGGCGCAGAAGGCAAGGACACCGCGCAGGATCAGTGGGGCATCCAGCCGGTGCCGAAATACCACCGGCTCGGCTTCCGCGAACTCGTCCGCATCCACGACGAACGACTGGCCCGTGAGCAGACGCAAAATGCCCCCGACACGCCGTAGAAAGGGGCACTTTACGTCTGCTCGCGCTACAAAGCCGGCGCGAATACCGACTTGAACTTGTTCAGCGATTCGCGGATGTCGCCCTTGAGCGCACCGGCCACCACCATGCCGATCGGACCGAACAGCGCAGGCCCACCGAGGTGTACGTCGAACGTGACCGTCGAACCGTCGCCGGCCGGCTTGACCTTGCCGATGAGTTTGACCTTCACTCCGCCCTTGCCGTCGCCGTTGAGCGTCATTGCCTCTGGAGGCTTGTAGTGGACGATGGTCCAGCGGATCCGGTTCGGCATGCCCTTGACCTCGACGATGGATTCGAGCTGCGTGCCCTTTTCCAGCGTGTCGGGCAGTTTCGAACGCCATACCCGGTGGATGGTCAACCATTCCTTGTACCGGGACAGGTCAGAGGCGCACGCCCACGCCTTCTCCGGCGGTAATGGAACGTCGACGGAGACGGAAAGTTTCGCCATATGGACTAGGTCTTCGGGTTGCTCTTGTCCACGGCGTTCTTGGCGGCGTCGGCCACCTTGTCAACCGTGGAGCTGTACTTGCCCTGCGTCTTCTTGTCGACGATGTCACCGGCCTTGTCGATCGCGGTGTCCACCTTGTCAGCGTTGTGGGCCAGCAGATTCTTCACCTTGTCGAGGAATGCCATGAGTCCACCCTAACTAGCTCGCCACAAGCGGCGTCGTTCGCCCAACATCGCACCTTGTACCCACCAGATGACCTCGATAATCGCGGCGCCGATCAGGCCGATACCCACCGCAATCGACGTCATCGCGATGTTGGACGGGTCGAGCAGGAACGTCTTCTGCGCCGCCGGAATGGCGAAGATCACCACGTAGGCGAGGCCCGACATTGCTACCAGGGCGACGCGCCACCACTCGTACGGTCGCGCCACCACGGCCAGCACCCACACCGCGGTGAGCAACAGCGTGATCAGCGCCGCGGTCGACGCCTGCGTCTGCTGAACCGCGGTGGCTTCGCGGCCCTGATATGCCACCAGGTACGACACGAATGTCGCGATCCCGACCACGAGGCCGGACGGGAGCGCCGCCGCCATCACCCGGCGCACGAAGCCGGTGTGCGCCCGTTCGGTGTTCGGCGCCAGCGACAGGACGAACGCGGGAATGCCGATGGTGAACCAGGCCGCGATCGTCACGTGGATTGGCTGGAACGGGAACAGCAGCGGATTGGTCCCAAAGATCTTGGACGCGAGGCCTGTTAGCCCCACCAGGATCGCGAGCAGCACCGAGTACACGGTCTTGGTGAGGAACAGATTGGAGACACGCTCGATGTTGCCGATCACCCTGCGGCCCTCGCCGACGACGTAAGGCAGCGTCGCG
The DNA here is from genome assembly GCF_000328565.1 of Mycobacterium sp. JS623. Taxonomy (NCBI): domain Bacteria; kingdom Bacillati; phylum Actinomycetota; class Actinomycetes; order Mycobacteriales; family Mycobacteriaceae; genus Mycobacterium; species Mycobacterium sp. JS623. The sequence continues at coordinate 5,352,201 of NC_019966.1, forward strand.
AACTTGTTGTCCAACAACACAATCTGGGCGACCGCCCGGGACGCGGAGCTGCCGGACCCCATCGCGACGCCGATGTCGGCATCCTTGAGTGCCAGCACGTCGTTGACGCCGTCACCGGTCATCGCGACCGTGTGCCCCCGGGACTGCAGCGCGTGCACCATGGCCCGCTTCTGGTCCGGACGCACCCTGCCGAATGTCGTGTACTCCTCGAGAGTATCGGCCAGTTCGTCGTTCCCGTGGGGCAGTTGGCGGGCGTCCATCGTCTCACCTGCAAGGCCGAGCGAGCCTGCGACGGCGCCCACCGACACCGCGTTGTCGCCAGAGATGACCTTGACCGAAACATTCTGCGAGGCAAAGTAATCCAGCGTATCGCGGGCGTCGGGTCGGACGCGCTGCTCGAGCACCACCAGAGCCACCGGCGTGACGGTGCCGGGTGCGTCGGACCTGTCGACCGGTAGGTCACTCGAACCGAGCAGCAACACCCGCAGGCCCAGCGACCCGATCTGCTCGGCCTGTTCGGCCACCGTCGACTCCGGCGCGAGCAACACGTCGGGTGCCCCGATCACCCAGTTACCGTGTTCGCCGTACGACGCGCCACTCCATTTGGTCGCCGACTTGAACGGCGCGGTCGCCGTCGCCGTCCACCCGGGTGGCATCTTGTAGGCCTCGGCGATGGCCTGCACGCTGGCGTTCGGCCGGGGGTCGTCGGAGGCGAGTTGCGCCAAGATGTCGCCGACGGCCGCTTCCGTCAGCGGCTTGAGATCCGATACCCGCATACCGTTTTCGGTGAGCGTGCCCGTCTTATCGGCACACACCACGTCGACGCGGGCCAGGCCCTCGATCGCAGGCAACTCGTTGACGAGGCACTGCCGACGGCCGAGCCGGATCACCCCGACGGCGAACGCGATCGACGTCATCAGCACCAGCCCCTCGGGCACCATCGGGACGAGCGCGCCGACCATCGCGAGCACCGCCCGCCGCCAGCCGACATCGGTGGTGAACAGCTGGGTGTAGATGGTCAGGAGGCCGGCAGGCCATAGTAGATAGGTGATGAACTGCAGTATTTTGTTGATACCGCTGCGCAGTTCGGAATTCACCAGCGTGAACTTGCTGGCTTCTTCGGACAGCTTGGCGGCGTACGCCTCACGGCCGACCTTCGTGGCCCGGTACGCGCCACTGCCCGCGACGACGAAGCTGCCCGACATCACGGTGTCGCCAGCATCTTTGGCGACCGAATCCGCCTCACCGGTCAGCAGCGATTCGTCGACCTCGAGGTTGTTCTCCTCGAGCACTTCACCGTCGACGACGATCTGATCACCCGGTCCAATCGAGATGACGTCGTCGAGGACGACCTCACTGGGCAGGAGCGCCACGGGGCCGGATTGCCTGCGCACCAAGGGTTTCGCCTGCCCGACGATGGCGAGCCTATCGAGTGTCTGCTTGGCGCGCAGCTCCTGGATGATGCCGATCGCACTGTTGGCGATGATGAGCAGGCCGAACAAGCCGTTGATCACCGAGCCCGTGGACAGCACGATGATCAGCAGCACCCCCAAGATCGCGTTGATGCGGGTGAAGACGTTGGCCCGGACGATGTCGGACATGCTGCGCGCCGCACGGATCGGCACATCGTTGGTCTTGCCGTCGGCTACTCGCTGGGCGACCTCGACATCGGTCAGGCCCGTCGCTGCAACACCCGGCAGGGTGGTCACTTGGTAAACGTCCCGTTCTTGCCATCGTCGTAGTACTCCAGCGTGAGCTTGTTACCGTCGAACGTCGCTTTGGACACCGATCCTGGCGGGGAGTTCTCCGAGACCCACGCGTAGGTGAAGACGTCGCCGTCCCAATGATCCAGTGGCACATCAAGTTTGGTTCCGATCGCGAGGTGCAGCCTGCCATCCTTCTCGGTGACCCGCGCGGGGCCCCAGTAATCGTTGTGGTAGGTGCCGACATAAGACGCGAAGGGCGCAGGGGGCGCAGGATTGGGTGGTGGCTTCTGCCCGACCAGCGAGCCCGCCGGCCGCTCCATCTGTTTGAAGATGTCGCCGTAGAGCTTGTACCAGTCCTCGCGCACCTCGCCGAATTGCACCAGGTCGGCGAATTCGGCGGTCACGGATTCGGGTACGCCGGATGGCGTTGCGTTGGTCAGCGCGACGATCGCCACGTCCGCCGACGGCACGATCACGAAGTTGGTGGCCGCGCCGAGTTCGAAACCACCGGAGTGACTCAGCGACATCCGAGCGGCCGACGTCGTGCCGACGTTGAATCCGTAGCCGTAGAAGCCCGACCGCATCGCGGGCTCGCTTGCGGGACTCGCCACGATCTGCGGCGTCACCGCAGGCAACAACGCCTTCGGGTCGACGATCTGCTTGCCATCATGGCTGCCGTTGGCCAGCACCATTGTCAGCCACCGCGTCATGTCGTTGAGCGACGAACTCGCACCACCTGCGGGCGATTCGGGGTCGGCGTTGCGAACGTAGAGCGGTTCATAACGGCCGTCGACATGAATATGGCCGATGGCGCGATCCGGTCGGGCTTCATAGTCTGCGAACCGGAAGCTCGTCGACGTCATCCCCAGCGGGCGCAGCACCGCCTCGTCGGCAAGATCCTCCCAGGATTTACCCGCGCTCACCGCGACGGCTTCAGCCCCGGCCGTCAGGCCAAAGTTGGTGTAGGCGTAGGAAATTCGGAAGGGGTCGAGCGGTAGCTGTCGCAGGCGCTCGAGTACATATCGCCGGTCATAGCCGAGGTCCTCGAGCATGTCGCCCGCATGGTCGGGTAGTCCGGAGCGATGCGAGAACATGTCCCCGACGGTGGCCATCTGCGTGACGGCGGGATTCGACAGCGCGAACCACGGCAGCTTCGCCGCCACAGGCGTGTCCCAGCCAATCGCGTTGGCGCCCACCTGCTGAGCGACGACGGTCCCGCTCAACGGCTTGGACAGCGACGCCAGCTGGAACACGGTGTCGGGGTCGATCTTGTCACCAGTTCGCACGTCTTTGACGCCGAAGCCCTTGACGTACACCGTTTTCCCGCCATGCACCACCGCGACGGCCATCCCGGGTATGCCGGACTTCTTCATCAAGTCGGCGACGATGCCGTCGAGCTTGGCCACCGCATTGTCGATGGCATTGTCCGGCAGCGGCATCGCGGGCACCAACGGAGGCGGCATGTCGGACAGCGTCTGTGCCGTCGGCGGTGGCGCAGGTTCCGCCGGTTTGGTGTCGCAGCCTGAGATGAGTGCCAGCACAAGCGCGGCAACGGTCGCTCTGGCCAGTGCGTTCATAGGTTGCACCGTAACGGTTGGCCGCCCTACAGCGGCGTTTTACGTAACTCCCAGGCAATGACGGTTCCCAAAAGTGATTTCGCAGTGGCCGCGGTGGGGATGTGACGGGTGAGAGCTGTCTGCTTGCGCCGCGTGCAAGAGTCCTCGTCGAGTTCGACGGTCGCGCGAACAGGCCCGAGACCAAAGCACGCTAACGTCGATTTCGACCGTCGGTGCGGGAACTGCCGCTGTCGCGGCGTCGGCAGAACAACCGGTTACAGCTGCCACCACGCGTCGACCGACGTCTCGGGATCGACGCGCTGCCCAGGCTTTGGCACGACCACATGCACGCTGGCGGAATCCGCGGCCCGCAACAGCCGTTCGACCGGCTCCGCCCACGGATGCGGGGCCAAGCGGAACGTCGCCCAGTGGATCGGAACCAACAGCCCCTTGTCGGCCTCCGCGACATCCAGATGCGCGCGGACCGCTTCCTCGGGGTTCATATGGATGTCGGGCCACGCGGGGTGATACGCGCCGATCGGCAACAGGGTCAGGTCGAAAGGCCCGTGGTCCAAACCGATTTCGGCGAAGCTCTTGGTGTAGCCGGTGTCACCGCCGAAGAACGCGCGGTGCGCTGGCCCGGCGATCACCCACGACGCCCACAGCGTCGTGTCGCGGGTGAACAGCCGCCCCGAGAAGTGCCGGGCAGGCGTGCAGACCAGCGTCAGGTCCCCGATCGTGTGGCTTTCGTTCCAGTCGAGTTCGACGATGCGGCTCTCCGGAATCCCCCACTTGCGCAGGTGCGCGCCGACTCCGAGCGGCACGACGAACGGCGACCGCTGAGTGCGAGCAAGGCCGAGAATCGTCTCCACGTCGAGGTGGTCGTAGTGGTCATGGCTGATCACCACCGCATCGACCGCGGACAGCGACTCCAGCGGCGCGGGCACCTCGTGCAACCGCTCGGGCCCCACGGTCTGCGAGGGCGAGCAGCGGCGACTCCAGATCGGATCCGCGAGCACCCGGTAGCCGTCGACCTCGATCAGCGCCGACGAGTGGCCGAACCAGCACACCGAGAGCTCAGCGGCGGGATCGGCGGGCGCCGGCTCGACGATCGGTATCGGTCCTGGCGGCCGAGACTTGCCGCGCGAGCCGATCAGTTCCCAGATGATCCGCCGTTGCTCCTCCCGGTCGAGGCTGATGCCCGACGCAGGATCGACGTTGACGAAGGCGCCCTCACGGAAGTTCGGTGATCGACGCGCCACCGTCTCGATCTCGGCGGGCGACGCTCCTAGCGCAGCGGGCGCACCGTGCATCGCGCGCAACAGCCAACTTCCGGCCAGCACGGACGCCGTGCCGAACCCGAAACGCAAGGCCGCGCGCACCACCATCAGGCCCCCTGGAACCTCGGCGGTCGCTTCTCGATGCGGGCGACCTGTGCCTCGATGACGTCCTGAGACGCCCATGCCCTGTCGAACAGCTCTTTGTGCTCGGGCCACTGTTCCTCGTAGGCGCCGTCGTCGTTGAGCACGCGCTTGGCGTGCTGCAGCGCAAGCGGTGCGAAGCCCGCGATCTCGGCGGCCCACGCCTGTGCGTCGGCCAGCGTGCCGATGCGGTTGGCCATGCCGGTCTGCAGCGCGACGTCCGCGGTGAGCCGTTCCGCGGCGAACAGCATGCCCCTGGCCCGGCCTGCCCCGACCAGTGACGTCAGCCGACGAATGCTCCAGTTATCCAGCGCCAGACCATATTTCGCTACCGGGAACTGGAAGTAGGCGTCGGGCGCGACGACGCGCAGATCGCAGATCATGGATAGGATGACGCCCGCCCCGATCGCGGGTCCATTGATTGCGCCGATGACCGGGACCGGGGCTGCGTCGATGGCCAGGTTCAACGCCTTGGCCTTCTCTGGCAGCTCCTCGGCCACACCCGAAGGGTCGGACAAATCCGCACCCGCGCTGAAAACATGGCCCTGGCCGGTGAGCACGATGGCCCGGATGTCTTCGGCGGCGGCCTTCTCGACCGCCTCGCGCAGACCGTCGACGAGCGCGCTGTTCAGCGCGTTACGCCGGTCGGCACGCTGCATTTCCAGGGTCATCACGTGGCCGTCGCGGGTCACACCAATCATGGCGCTCACCCTAGCGGCACCGGGATCAGGCCACGGGGGTGACCAACGCCCGGCAATCGCGGCAGAGCACGCGCACACCGCAAGGGACTTGCCCCTGGCGTGTTTGCCCGGGTTCGTACCGGGTACTCAGCGTCGCTATTCACCAGGCTGGTGGGGGAAGGGGCGGCACGAACATGATTCGCACACGGTGGAGTCGGCGGCTGTACTCGCCACGGATGTTGATCGTCGCGGCGGCCGCGGCGATGTTGACCGTTCCGGTCGGCTATTTCGGGGGTTTGCCAAGTGCCACGGCGTACTCGAGGCCCGGCTTACCGGTCGAATACCTGATGGTGCCGTCGGCTTCGATGGGTCGCGATGTCAAGGTCGAGTTCCAAGGTGGTGGTCGCCACGCCGTCTACCTGCTCGACGGCCTTCGTGCGCGAGATGACCAGAACGGCTGGGACATCGAGACCCAGGCATTCGACTGGTACTACCAATCCGGGCTGTCGATTGTGATGCCGGTCGGCGGCATGTCGAGCTTCTACACCGACTGGTATGGGCCGGCGGTGGGCAACGGGGGCAGCTGGACGTACAAGTGGGAGACCTTCCTCACGCAAGAACTGCCGCCATGGTTGGCGGCCAATCGAGGCATCAGCCCGAGCGGCAACGCGATCGTCGGCCTCTCCATGGGCGGCAATGCGGCGTTGACCCTTGCCGAGTGGCATCCGGAGAACTTCCGATACGCCGGCTCGCTGTCCGGCTTCTTGAACCTGTCCGACGGCGTCTGGCCGACGTTGGTCGGTTTTGCGATGCACGACTCCGGCGGCTTCGACCCCGGTGCGATGTGGGGGCCAGCTGGAGATCAGGCGTGGGCGCGCAACGATCCAACCGTCAACGTCGGCAGGCTGGTCGCCAACAACACCCGCATCTGGGTCTACTGCGGCAACGGGACGCCGAGCGAACTGGGTGGTGCGGACTTCCCGGCCCAGTTCCTGGAGAACCTGACCCGGGCAAGCAACGTCGCCTTTCAGGATCGCTACCTGGCGGCTGGCGGACACAACGGCTTGTTCAACTTCCCGGACAACGGCACGCACAGCTGGGGCTACTGGGGCGCACAACTGCAAGCCATGAAGCCCGACCTTCAGCGCGTACTCGGCACCGGGTGAGGCCCGTCGCGCGGGTTAGCCTCATGCGGTGAGCCGCATCGGTGCCCTGCAGCTGCGCGATGCCGTGCTGGACCAGGGTTCTTTCCGCAGCTGGGACAGCCCGCCGCTGGAGATCGACGCGAACGAGGCGTACCGGCGCGAGCTGGCCGAGGCATCGGCCAAGACCGGTCTCGATGAATCCGTCGTGACCGGCGAGGGCACCGTGTTCGGCCGTCGCGTCGCGCTGGTGGCCTGCGAGTTCGACTTTCTGGCCGGGTCGATCGGCGTGGCCGCGGCCGAGCGGATCACCGCCGCCGTGGCATGGGCCACGGCCGAGGGTCTGCCGCTGCTGGCGTCGCCGAGTTCGGGCGGCACCCGCATGCAGGAGGGCACCGTCGCGTTCCTGCAAATGGTCAAGATCGCGGCGGCCGTCGAGCTGCACAAGCAGCAACATCTGCCCTATCTCGTGTACCTGCGCCATCCGACGACCGGCGGGGTGTTCGCGTCGTGGGGGTCGCTCGGGCACGTCACCGCGGCCGAGCCGGGTGCACTCATCGGGTTCCTCGGCCCGCGGGTCTACGAGCATCTTTACGGTGAGCCGTTCCCGCCGGGCGTCCAGACCGCGGAGAACCTGCACCGGCACGGCGTCATCGATGGCGTGGTCCCGCTCGAGGCGTTGCGCTCGACGCTGGACCGCACTCTGACGGTGGTGGCCGATGCGCCGGAGCCGCCGCCGGCCAGACCCGAGGCTGGACCATTGCCCGACGTGCCGGCGTGGACATCGGTCGAAGCGTCGCGACGTCCGGATCGGCCAGGCGTCGGATATCTGTTGCGGCACGGCACAACTGAGCGGGTGCTGCTATCGGGTACCGAACGCGGCGAGGCCGCCACGATGCTGCTGGCGCTGGCTCGCTTCGGAGGTCAGCCCGCCGTCGTTCTCGGCCAACAGCGCGTGGTTGGAGGGTTGGTCGGCCCGGCGGCGCTGCGTGAGGCCCGCCGCGGCATGGCCTTGGCCGCCAGCCTGCAACTACCGCTGGTGCTCGTCATCGACACGGCAGGGCCCGCGCTGTCTACGGAGGCTGAGCAGGGTGGACTGGCAGGCGAAATCGCCCGCTGCGTGGCTGAACTCGTCACTTTGGCTACGCCGACCGTGTCGGTGCTGCTTGGCCAGGGCAGCGGCGGGCCCGCATTGGCGATGGTGCCTGCCGACCGCGTTCTGGCCGCTCTGCACGGCTGGCTGGCGCCGCTGCCACCGGAAGGGGCCAGCGCGATCGTATTCCGGGACGTCGACCACGCCCCGGAACTGGCTGCGGCGCAAGGTATTCGGTCTGCCGACCTGCTGCGCCACGGCATCGTCGACGCGATCGTGCCCGAACGTCCCGACGCGGCCGACGAGCCCATGGAATTCACGCGACGGTTGTCTGCGACGATCGCCAACGAGCTAGCCGGGCTGCGCTCGATGCCCGACGACGACAGGCTGGCCGCCCGGCTGGCGCGCTACCGGCGGATCGGGCTGTGACCACTCTGCTGTTCGTGCACAGCCCGGTAGCCGGACCGTCGACGTGGATCTACGCTGCAGAAGTGTTGCAGCAGAACGGCTTTGGTTGCGTCGTGCCGGACCTGACGGGTGTGGCGACGACGGGGCCGCCGTATTACCCGAAGTACGCCAAGGCGGCCGCGGCAGCCGTCGACGGCGGCGTCGATCCGGTCGTGCTCGTCGGGCACAGCGCGGGCGGCGCGCTGCTGCCGGCTATCGCCGAGGCCGTCGGCGAGCGGACGACGGGCGCGGTGTTCGTCGACGCGATGCTGCCGCAACCGGGTCGCAGCTGGTTCGACACCGCGCCGCCGGGTCTGGAGGCGCAACTGCGTGGCCTCGCGGTGCACGGCGTGCTACCCCCGTACCACGAATGGTTTTCCCCGGGAGCGCTGGCGGACTGGGTGCCCGATGCGGCACGGCGTGGACGTCTGATCGCCGAGATACCGCGAATGCCCCTTGCGTACTTCGACGAGCCGGCGCCGCGCTCGCGGTTCGCGGAACCTGTTTCGCGCGCGTTCGTCCGGCTGGGCGCGCCCTTCGACGCCGCCGCTGACAAGGCCCAGCGCCTGGGCTGGTGGGTTGCACGTCGCGACTGGGATCACCTCCGGATGCTTAGCGATCCAGAGGCGGTGGCAGAAGTCATTGCGCTGGCGATTTCCGCTAACGACTCCGGCTGATGGCATGCTGGCGTTGTGGCGCCTGTCTTCGAGTTCGCGGGCCACTTCTGGTGGCTGGTCTTCCCGTTCATGGGTGCGATCGGTGGGGCCGTGCGAGCGGTCGCAGTGGCCAATGAACGGCGCGCTCAGCGGCGGCTCGAGCGGTATCGCATCAAGCAGGAAACCAAGGTGGCGCTCGCGGAGGCGTCGGGCCGCGCCCGCACCAACGAAGCCGGATATCGACGGGAGATGGCGAAGGTCATCGAGCGCCATGACCGCACCGACGCGCGGTGGCTGGACTACGAAATCGACATCGCCAAGCTGTTGGACTTCCCGCTGATGACCGACATGCGGGACCCGCTGACCATGGCCTTCCACAAGGCCAGGAGCCGCGCTGACTGGCTGCGCCCCGATGCCGTCGACGACATCCTCGGCGACCGCAACGCTCAGCTCGAATATCGCGACGCCGTAGGCGAATACGTTGCCGCGTTCGATGTCGCGGAGTCGGAGGCGATCCGGCGCCGGCGCAGCGACTTCTCTGTCGAGGCGCAGGAGCGGCTGGAGCGCGCGCAACATCTGCTGCGGCTCGCGTCAGACGGCGGGGCGACACCGCAGGAGCGCCAGAACGCGTACGCCCGGGCGCAGAAGGAACTCGACGGGCTCGTCGTGCTGCCGGCGGCGACGCGGGCGAGCATCGAGCGCAGGATCGCCGGCGAGATCGAGGCCTAGCCGCGGGATGGTGAGCGACGCTGTCGATTCGCCGGTCCGCCACTCGTCATAGGCATATGAACACACCTCGCGTACTGCTGGACGGACTTGCGTATGTGGAATCACCGCGGTGGCACGAGGATCGGCTCTGGTTCGCGCACTGGGGCGCCGGCGAAGTCGTCGCGGTCGACCTGGACGGACGCAGCGAAGTCGTCGCGCAGGGGCCGCCCGGATTGGGTTGGTCGATCGACTGGCTGCCGGACGGCCGGCTTCTCGTGACCGGCCCAGAACTGATGCGACAGGAACATGACGGGGCGATGGTGGTGCACGCCGACCTTCGCGCCGTCGCCGATCAAAACTGGAATGAGATCGTGGTCGACGGCCGCGGCAACATCTACGTCAACGGCTTCGCCTTCGACTTCCTTGGCGGTGCGCCGCCCGAGCCCGGGATCATCGCGCTCGTCACCCCCGACGGGACCGCACGCCGCGTCGCCACCGACATCGACTTCCCGAACGGGATGGTGATCACGCCCGACAACTCAACCCTCATCATTTCCGAGTCCTTCGCCGGTCGCCTGACTGCGTTCGACATCGAAGCCGACGGCAGTCTGTCCAATCGTCGGGTGTGGGCCGACAAAGTGGGACCCGACGGGATCTGCCTCGATGCCGACGGGGCGGTCTGGGCTCAAGCGGCCGATACCCGCACGCACACCGGCCACGCCGACGCCGCGGAAGGCGCGTGCATCCGCGTCGAAGAGGGCGGCAGGGTGCTGCAGCGGATCGAACACGACCGCGCGATATTCGCGGCGATGCTCGGTGGACCCGATCGCAGAACGCTTTTCATGATGGCCGCGCAGTGGCGAGGCGCCGATGGCGTGGAGGGCGCCCTCGCCGCACGAACAGGGCAGGTGCTCGTCGTCGACGCGCCTGCGCCCGGTGTGGGCTGGCCGTAGGGGGCACTAACCGGCGAGGGCCGCCATCATCGCTGCGCACGTGATCAAGTCCAGCGGCATGCGCAAGAGGCTGCGACGGGTCCATCGGACCGCGGCTGCCTCGTCGACGGTCGCGGGGTCGGCCTTCTCGAAGGCCACGGCCTTGGGCACGAAGTCGACCAGCGACCACACCCGCATCACCGCGTGACTGACGAATGCCACCAGCAGCGCGGTACGCACGTCGGCGTCACCCCACGCCACTGCGAGCGTGACTATCAGCAAGACCTCGAAGGCCGTGTGCACCGGCACCCAGAACCGCGTCCGCGAGACGCCGCCATTGCGGGCCTGGATGATGCCGGGCCGCTGGGGCCATACCGGGTCGACGACCAGGACTTCGTAGAGTCCGCCACCCAGCGTGGCGCAGGCGAGAAGGGTGGTGATGGCGATCATGACGAGAGTCGGAGTCCACATCGCTTCCAATTATCGCGGCCCGTCGAGGTAACGCTGAATCGTCGGCCCAAGCCAGGCGATCACCTCGTCGTGCGACATCTCCGCGATAGGTGCTAGCTGCAGAACATAGCGGCACATCGCCAGCCCGATCATCTGTGTCGCCACCAAGCCCGCTCGGCGTTCCGGCGCATTCGGCTTCACCTTCGCGATCACGGGCATCAGCTGGCTTGCGAAGATCTCTCGCATCCGTTGTGCCGCTTCGGGATTGGTGGTCGCTGACCTCAGCAGCACCACGAGAGCCTCGTCACGCTCCCATCGATCCATGAAATACGCCACCAGACTCACACCTAACTGATGCTGATCGACCTCGGAAAAATCCGGCAACTCGAGGTCGAAGTCGGCCGCTGAGGCGAACAACTGCTCTTTGTTGCCGAAGTAGCGCATCACCATCGACGGATCGATGTTCGCGTCGGCCGCGATGGCCCGGATGGTGGCTCGTTCGTATCCCGACTCGGCGAACCGCTGCTTGGCCGCGGCCAGAATCACCGCCTTGGTTTCTGTTGAGGATCTGCGCATGCCAACAAGTGTAGGCCAACAAATGTTGACAAAGCGCCGTCGGCGGCGCATAGTCTATGCCAACAAGCGTTGGCATAGCTCAAAAGGAGACAACATGTACCACACCGATGTCCTCGTCGTCGGCGCGGGCCCGAGCGGCCTGACGCTGGCTGCGTCGCTGGTCAGCAAGGGAGTGGCGACGACGGTGGTGGACGCGCAGGCCGCGGGCGCCAACGCGTCCCGCGCCGCCGTGGTCAACGCCCGAACCCTCGAGGTTCTCGATGGCCTCGACGTGTCGCGGCGGCTCGTCAAAGAGGGCATACAAGCGCCCCGCTTCACCATCCGCGACGGGCGGCGTCTGCTGATTCCGGTCGACTTCTCGGTGCTGCCGACGGAGTTCCCGTATTCCCTGATGGTTCCGCAGGCGACTACCGAGCGGCTGTTGCTCGAGCGGCTGACCGAGCTGGGCGGCACGGTAATCCGGCCGAAGACCGTGGCTTCGGTGCGGCAGGACGTCGACGGCGCGACGGCCACCTTCGACGACGGCGACGTGATCAGCGCGCGCTACGTCGTCGGCGCCGACGGGATCCACAGCACCGTGCGCGAGCAGGCAGGCATCGGCTTCGAAGGGGACGTCTATCAGGAGTCGTTCACATTGGCCGACGTGCGCTTGCGCGGCGAGGCGCCGGCCGACGAGGTCATCTTGTTCTGGGCGAAGGCCGGCCTGACGGTGGTGGCGCCGCTGCCCGGCGACATCTTCCGGATTGTCGCTCCGGTCACCGAGGCGCCCGACGAACCATCGGCGGAGTTCATCCAGCAGCTCCTCGACGACCGCGGCCTCGGCACAGGCCGGATGGTCGTCACCGACGTCATCTGGGGCTCGCGCTTCCGCATTCACCACCGGGTCGCCGACACGTACCGTGCCGGGCGCGTCCTACTGGCCGGCGATGCCGCACATGTGCACAGCCCCGCAGGCGGACAGGGCATGAACCTCGGCATCCAGGACGCGGTCGCATTGGCCGATGCCCTGGCCGCAGTCCTCGGCGGCGCTCCCGACAGCGTGCTCGACGACTACAGCTCTGCACGCCGACCCATCGCACAGCAGGTCGTCGAAATGACCGACCGGCTAACGCGTTTGGCCACACTGCCGCGGGCCGCACGACCGATCCGCAACGTGGCGATCGGCATCGCAGGCCGCATCCCCGCCGTTCAGCATGCGCTGGCGACGCGGCTCAGCGGGCTGGTGAACCGATGACCAGCTGCGCGTGTCGACGCGTGCGGTAGTAGAGCACCGCCATCGCGACGGCCACCTCGATCACCGCGATCGTCGTTGCCGCACCCATCAGCGTCGACTGCTGGGCCATCGGCCCCATGTGCATGCCGTGGTGGTGGGCCGGCATCGGCAGATGCACCGCGATCATCGCGATGTTCATCAATCCGACCACGCACCACGCCCGCAGCGTTCCGCGCAGCCAAAGGTCACGCGCGCAGTACACACACGCGGCGATCATCACGGCCAACAGACCGCTTGCCACCACGTTCGGCGCGTGGCCCAGCATCGCCGCATGCAATACCGCCGAACTCAGTGCGAGCACCGCGCACGCTCGTCGCCCCAAGGTGGCGGACGTGGCGGTGACCATCTCACTCCTCATACAGGTGTAGATACATCGAACGCGCGAAACTCATCGCCTGGACCGCGAAACGGCATTCCGGCACGCCTCTTCCCGTACTTCTCGAGCTGGAATGCCGTTTCGGCGCGTCCGACTCTCAATCTTCGCAGCAGTGGGCCGTCTCAGCAGCGGGAACGTTCAGCGCCGGGTTGCGGTCGAAGAATCCCTGCGGCTTGAGCCTGAAGCCCGCGTAGTCGACGGGCATCACGGGCCAGTCCTCCGGGCGGGGGAAGTGCGTCAGCCCGAAGGTGTGCCACACCACGATGTCCTCGCCGTCGATGCTGCGATCACCCGCGGTGAACGCGGGCAGGCCGGCGCCGCCCGGATGCTGGTTGACATACTGCCCTGCCGAATAGCGTTCGGCCGGATCGTATTTCGTGACCCAGAGGTGCTTGGTGGCAAACGCTGCACGCTGGGCGATCGAACTGGACGGGTCGGCGAGCAACACCGGTTGGCCCTCGGGATACAGCGCGTAGCCGACGTCCTGCCCCAGCCGGTTCTGCTTGGTCGGGTTGGTGATGTGCCATACCCGGGCCTTGAGGTTGTCGGCCACCCGCTGCGCCTCTGACTCACGCCGGAGTTTCGTCTTTTGCGCGCGGAATGCGTTGCCCCACGGGTTGTCCGGGCCCATCGGCACGGGCACGGCGTCGACCTCCTCGACCACATTGACGTTCCCATCGACCGCCATATCCAGCCGCGCCGAGAACAGATGCTGGTGGAAGGGTGCGCCAAGGCCGGGTGCCATTTCGGTGGCGAACCCATCGGCTCCGCGGTATGCCGACGTGAACACGATCCCGGTCGCCTTCGCCTCGAGCTGGATCGTGCCGTCGAGGTACAGATACCAGTAGAACCCGTAGTCGTAGTTGCCGATGGTCAAGAAGAACGAGATCACGAGGCGCCGGGAGCGACGGGTCTCGGCCATGCCGTTGAACATGTCGGTGTGCTTCCACAGCACGCCGAAGTCCTCCTCGTGCAGACAGATCGCATTCTTGAGCAGCTTCGGCTCGCCCTGCTCGTCGGCTATGGTGACGTCGAAGTATTTGATCTCGCCGAGGCAATCGCACCCCAACTCGAGCGAGTTCGTGTAGCGGCCGAACAAGTACTCGCCCTGGTCGAAGTAGTTCTGCCAGTAGCGTACCGGCGACGGGTCGGCGTAGGGCACCACCATCTCGGCGATCGACGCCCGGTAGACCACCGGCCGACCGCCGATCGCGATCTGATGCAGCGTCAGGCCCTCGCGGATGTCGAAACCGAACCTGAATGTCCAATCCGCCCAAGTGATCTGGTTGCCGTCGACCGAGAAGCTCGGGCCGTCGGGCTGGGTGATCTCGATCGGCTTCAGGTCGGTGCGCGCTGGCACCGCATGCGGTTCGGCGTCCCACTCCCCTCGTTCGGCGGGCACCGCGAGGTCGAACTCGTCGATCACCTTCGTCACCCGGCGGGCGGTGAGGTCGACGTAGGCGACCACCCCGTCGATGGGATGCGCCCACGGCAGGTCAGCCTTGTCGTACTGGTAGAACGCCAGCACACGCACCACACGGCGGCCTACTTCGTCCTCGTGCCCGAACACGCCTGCCGACAGCGGAACAGCGCGCACATCGGTCGGATTCAGGTTGCGCTTGCGCATGGCTTCGAGCCATTCGGAGCTCTCGAGCAGGAACGCCTCGATGTCCTCGAATTCCTGGTCGAGGATCGGGACGTGACCGTCCTTTCCGGCGTCGATCGACTGTTGTGTCACGACGCGGTCGCCGGTGATCGACACCACGAGATCGGTGCCGAAACCGGTTGCCCTGTCCAGCAGAAGAACTCGGGCGCGACGCTCGATCGCGTCGCCCGGTGTAAAGGCCAGCACGGTTCCTTTGTGCGGTTCGTCGAGAGCGGTGTAGACGAACCGCACGCTGTCGCCAAGAAGGCCGTGTGCGTCGACGATGCGACGCACCGCGCGGATCTCGTCGGCGGTCAACGGGGTCAACGGGTGATCTGGTGCAGCAGAGCCGGTTTGGTCGACGGTCTCGATGGTGGCGGTGCTCATCGGGTGTACTCCTTTTCGATTGAAGGACGGCCGGCGCGGGGACGCAGCGCCGCCAGTACGGCGCCGCCTGCAAACGTGCCGACCAACAGCACGCCGATCACGGCGGCCGTGGTGCTCGAGCCGCCGACGAGCAGCGGCAGATTGGCAGCGGTCAGCACGAGTAGCGCCGCGAGACCCAGCAATCCGAGGCCGGGCGCGACGAGCGTGTGCCATGTTCTGGTGTCGACCCTGCTGCGGCGGAAGTACACGACGACCGCGACGGAGGTCAGTGTCATCAGCGCGATGATGCCGACCGAGGAGATCCCGACGAACCAGGCGAACACCTGCGTGACGGGATCCAGGCCGGCCAACGCTGACGCGACCACAAGGACGAGCGCCGAGACGGTCTGCACTGCCGAGGCAACGTGTGGTGAGGCGTGCCTGACGTGGCTACGTCCGCACCTCGACGGCAGGGCGGCGGTGTTGCCGAGCGAAAAGACATAGCGCGCAAGCACATTGTGGAATGACAACAGCGCAGCGAAGAGGCTCGTGATCAAGAAGATCTGGACCAGGTCTCCGGCGACCGATCCGACGTAGCGGGTGGCGGTCTCGGTCAACATGCCCTCGGGGTTGTCGGTGGCCATCTTGACTGCACCGTCATCTCCCCACGCACTGACCAGCGCCCAACTCGACAGCGCATAGAAGCCGCCGATCAGGAGGAGCGCGAGATACGTCGCACGCGGGATCGTCCGCGCCGGGTCGCGTGCCTCGTCGCGGAAGACGGCGGTGGCCTCGAAGCCGATGTAACCCGCCAGCGCGAAGATCAATGCGATGCCGGGTGCACCCGTGAAGAACTTGCCGGGATCGAAAGCGGCGGTGGAGATCCCGTTGTCGCCGCCATGGCCGATCACCGCGAGGTTGATCACCATCACGATGCCGACCTCACAAATCAGCAGAACACCGAGCACCTTGCCGGACAGCTCGATGTGCCGATAGCCCAGTGTCGCAACGACAGCCATCATCGCCAGCCCGTATACGTACCACGGCACCGACGGGCCGCCGTGCGACGTGACGAGCTCATTGATCGCCGCGCCGATGTAGCCGTAGACCCCGCCCTGCACCGCGGTGTAGGACAGCAGCGCGAGGAACGCGGCGCCGAGCCCCATGTGCCTACCCAGACCATGGCCGACGTAGGTGTAGAAGGCGCCTGCGCCAGGCACGTGTCTGGCCATCGCGGTGAAACCGACCGCGAACAGGATCAGGATCACGGTGCACACCAGATAGGACGCCGGATAAGCGGCGCCGTTGCCCGCGGCGATCCCGATGGGGAACGTGCCTGCGACGACGGTCAGCGGTGCGGCGGCCGCTACGACCATGAAGACGATCGCGGCTGGGCCGAGCCGGCCTGCGAGACGGTGGGGTTCGCGGTCGCGGACCTGAGGTCCGGACGCGAGGGCATCGGTTGTCATGGCAATCAGGCTTTCGTCTCGAGAATGGGTTTGGGTTGCGGCGTCGTGAAGCTTGCGATGAGTGAAATGAGAATGGCTCGGGCGAGAATTCTCATTTGACGCGATTTCTGGTTACAGGGCCATATTGACGGCCTTCGTTTGGGTGTATTCGGCGATCGCACCCTCGCCGAGTTCGCGGCCCCAGCCGGATTGTTTGTAGCCGCCGAATGGAAGGGCAGTATCGAATGCGTTATGGCAATTCACCCACACCGTGCCCGCCTTGATCTGCGCCGCGACCGCATGTGCCGTCGACACGTCGCGGGTCCACACGCTGGCGGCCAGCCCGTACGGGGTGTCGTTGGCGGCGGCGCGCACGCCCTGGTCGCGGTTGAACGGAATCGCGACGGCGACCGGCCCGAAGATCTCTTCGCGGTAGACGCTGAAGTCGGGCCGCACGTTGACCAGCAGGCTGGGCTGCACGTAGAACCCCGTGTCGCCGTGGCGGCCGCCGCCGGCCAGCGCCCGGGCGCCGTGTTGAACGCCTGCATCGAGGTATCCGGTGACCTTCGTCAGCTGTTCACGCGACACCAGCGGGCCGATGTCGTTGGTCGGGTCCAGTCCCGGGCCGATCTTCTGCGCCCGTGCGAGATCGGCCACGCCCTCGGTGAACTCGTCGAAGATGCGGTCCTCGACGAGCAACCGGGTGCCGGCCGTGCAGGTCTGGCCGTGGTTGAACAGGAAGCCACTGGCAGCGCCGGGGATAGCCGCGTCCAGGTCGGCGTCGGCGAAGACGACCTGCGGGCTCTTGCCGCCGAGTTCCAGCGAGACCTTCTTGAGGTTGCCCGATGCGGCGTTGACGATCTTGCGGCCGACCTCGGTCGACCCGGTGAACGCGACCTTGTCGACGTCGGAGTGCGCGGACAGCGCCGCACCGATGTCGCCGAATCCGGTGAGCACGTTGACAACTCCGTCCGGTACGCCGGCGTCGGCGATGACCTCGGCCAGCAGCAGCGCGGTCAGCGGTGTCTGCTCGGCCGGCTTGAGGATCACGGTGTTGCCGCACGCAAGCGCTGGCGCGACCTTGAAGGCCGCCATCACCAGCGGGAAATTCCAGGGGATGATCTGCGCGCACACGCCGACCGGCTCGCGCAGCGTGAAGGCGTGGAACCGGCCGCCCGGCGCCCACGGCACCGACACCGGGATGGTGCGGCCCTCGATCTTGGTGGCCCAGCCGGCGTAGTAGTAGAAGATCTCCGCGGCCCACGTCACGTCGACGGCTTTGGCGACGGTCACCGACTTGCCGTTGTCGAGCGTTTCCAGCTGCGCGAACTGGTCGGCGCGCGCGGTGATGCCATCGGCGATGCGCCAGATGATCTGCTGGCGCTCGGCCGGGGTGAGCGACGGCCACGGGCCCTCGTCGAATGCGCGCCGCGCGGCTTTGACGGCCTTTTCGACGTCCTCGACGCCGCTGTGCGGCACCGTGGTGATCACCTCTTCGGTGGCGGGGTCGACGGTTTCGAAGCGCCGGCCGGAGAGCGCGTCGACCCACTGTCCGTCGACGAACATCTGCTTCGGCGTCGACACGAATTCGACCACACGCGGGTCGAGCCTGGTTGCTTCGGCGGCAATAGTCATGCGGGCAAAAGTAACGCCGTGTTGTGAGTGAAGTCACTACTTATTTCGAATGGGAATTCGACGTATTCGCATTCTCATTTGAAATGCAGTCGGTTTCTCATTTCAGCCGCGCGTTTGACCCTGTTGACGCACATTATCCAGCGGCATGGCGCTCGGGGATGATCGTGATTCTCATTTGACGATCCGCAAAGTTAACGTGGTGAAGGCGGTCGAAGCGGCAGGATGAGCTACGTGCGACCGATCAGAAGCAGCTCACCGGTCTCCGGCCTGCAGCGAGGACAGCTGTCCTTCGCGCAGGTCTTGGGTCAGTCGGTGTCCGCGGTCGCGCCGTCGGCGGTGATGGTGACGCTGCCGGCACTCGTGATTCCGGCGGCGGGCCGGTGGACTCTTGGCGTATTCGTCGTCACGGCGCTCCTGATGGCCGCTGTCGGCTACTGCGTCGGCCAGTTCGCCACTCGGATGGTCGCGGTCAGCGGGCTCTACAGCTACACGGTCAAGGGCCTCGGCCCGGGAGCCGGGATCGCCGCCGGGTGGTCGCTGGTGATCGGGTACGCGGCGGCGGCAATGGCAAGTTCGGTCGGTGCCGCGAATTACCTTGCGGCACTGTTGAATCGCCTCGGAGTGCCGAGCGGTGCGGTGACGATCACGGTGCTTGCACTTGTCGTCGGCGCGGTCGCGCTGACGTTGATGATCAGAGGTATCCGGTTGTCCGCCAGGATCTCGCTGACTGTGGAGGTGTTCGCGATCGTGGTCGCGGCCGCGGTGTTGGTGATCGCCTTCGGCGGCTCGATCGCTGGTGGCCGCGCGCCGCCCGAAGTCTCCGACGGGCAGTCGCATTCGGCGCTGGGCTTCGCGCTGCTGCTCGCGATCACGTCGTTCGTCGGCTTCGAAAGCGCGGGGACCGTCGCACGTGAGGCCCGCAGACCGTTCGTTACCGTGCCGCGCGCGATTCGGTGGACGCCGATCGCGCTCGGCGTGCTCTACGTCTTCGCCGCAGCCATGCAGTCGACCCAAACCATCAGGGCCGGCATCGGTTCCGTGCCGATAGTGCTCACCTTGCCCGCCAGCGCGGGTGCGGGCTCGACGGCGCTGTCCATCGCGATGGAGCTCGGCATCACGGCGTCGTGGTTCGCCTGCATCATCGGTTCCACGACAGCGCTGTCGCGCACCCTGTTCGCGATGGGACGCGAGGGGGTGGTGCCCGAGGCCGTCGGAAGTACCAATCGTCGCTACCACACACCACATGTCGCGCTGCTGCTCGCAATGCCGGTCATCGTGGTGGTGCCGCTGGTGTACCTGTGGGTGACCGGTTCCAGCCGCGAAGTGCTGATCGGGCTGCTCGCGGTGTCGGCCCATGGGTATGTCGGCGCGTACCTGTTGGTGTGCCTGGCGACACCGGTGTTCCTGCGCCGGATCGGAGAATTGACCAGGCTGCCGTTGGTGATCGGTGTGGCAACCGCGGCGGTGATGATCGCGATAATCGTTTGGGCCGCACTGACATTGGAGTCGCCGGTGTGGATCGCGACTGCGGTGTATGCCGGGCTGCTTGCGGCGGGCTTCGCGCTGTACGCGTTCCGGCTGCGGCGGGTGCCAGGGTTGACCGAACGCGTCGGGGTGTTCGACGAGACCGTCGAGGGTGACCTGCTGGCGGACTACAACCCGTGGAAGGTACGGCGATGAGCCCGGCCGACGGGACGCTGTCGGGGCGACAGCCGAAGGCGGTGCAGAGCGCGCTGCGAGTGCTCGAGGAGGTGGCGCGGGCAGGCGTCGGTGTGACGGCCAAGGAGATCGCCGAGAACCTGTCGATGCCGTCGGCGACCGCGTATCGATTGCTGAATCTGCTTGTGGCCGAGGGGTATATCGTCCGGCTGCCCGATCTGTCCGGGTTCTCACTGGGGCATCGGATGGGCGTGTTGATCGACGCGGCGGTCGCGCCGACGGTGTGCACGGCAGCGCGCGAGGTGCTCTCGGAGGTTCGGTTGTCGGTGCGCTTCGGTGTGCACCTGTTTTACTTCACCAACACCGCGGTGCGGGCTGCCGATCTGGACAGCGAATTTCCGCCGCCGGTCGGCGAGGCGGTGCTGAACAGGAATCTGCATCGTTCCGCTGTCGGCCGGCTGCTGTTGGCCGAGAAGCAACACCTCGACGGGTTGGTTCCGGTCAGTGAGGAACTACTCGCGACGCTCGACGCCGTCCGGCAGCAGGGTTTCGCGACGCAGACCGGCGAGCTTCGCGAGGACTGTGCGTGCGTCGCTGTGCCGGTCCGGGCGCCGTCGGGCGCGCTGGTCGCGGCGTTGGGTATGTCGGGCCGGGCGGACCAGGATCTATTGCTGACCAAGCAAGTACCAGCGCTGACGGAGTGCGCGGCTCTCCTGAGCCCCCTGCTGGCCTAGTTTCCGCCGAAACGGCATTCCAGTCCGCATCTACTCGAACTTTCTGTGCTGGAATACCGTTTCGGCGCATTCAGTTTGGTTGCCAACCGCGCGAGACCATCGCGTCCCACGCCTGCCGGACGAGGTCGGCGTCGCTGTCTTCCTTGATCGCACGCACGACGTTCCAACCGAGTCGTGCCAGCTTCGGCCACACCCGCATGTCCTTGACGTATTGGGCCCGGTCAGTCCGGTGTTGGTCACCGTCATATTCAGCGCCGACCATAAAGTCCTCCCATCCCATATCGATCATTCGCACATATCGACCGCACTCGTCGTAGATGGCTATTTGCGTCGTCGGCTTGGGCAGGCCCGCATCAATGAAGATCAACCGCAGGCGGGTCTCCTGCGGTGATGCCGCGCCGCCGTCGACGAGCGGCAGCACAGCCTTGAGTTTCGCGACGCCGCGCGCGCCCTTGTAGCGCTTAGTGAGCAGCAGGACGTCCTCGATGGAGAACGGCGCGGCGCGCAAGAGGGCGTCAAGGCGCGCGACGGCCTGGCCTCGCTCGAGGTAGCGGCCCAAATCGAACGCCGTCCGCGCGGGTGTCGTGACCGGCAGTTGCCCCAGCCATGTCCACTCGTCATCGGTGACGCGTTCATTGCGAACGATGATCCCTCCCGGCGGGTGCGTGTTGTTCCACAGGAGCTCAATCGGGACATCGTCGTCGACCCATTCCGCGCCATGCAACGCGGAGGCGGCAGCACCGGTGACAATGCCGTTGCGTTTCGACCACAACCACGCACCGACCGTCCTGTCCGCAAGCGACGGTTCGCTTCCCCGCTGACGATGCACGTTCGGATACATCGGTCGGTACCAACGACGAAGTTCACGTCGCGTCACGACCCGGCTGGCGACGGCCTCACTACCGATAAAGTTCTCCCCCATGGCCGCATACTGTCCGCAGCCACCGACAAGCCGGAGAAGCGAGCCACCGACAAGCCGCCGAAACGGCATTCCGGCACGCCTCTTCTCGCACTTTCCGTGCTGGAATGCCGTTTCGGCGGAATCTAGAGGCCGAGGATCCTAACGCTCTCCTCGCGCATCTCGACCTTGCGCACCTTGCCGGTGACGGTCATCGGGAAGTCGTCGACGACGTGTACGTAGCGCGGAATCTTGTAGTGAGCCAGCTTGCCGTTCGCAAAGGCCTTGATGGCGTCGGCGTCCAGTGCGGGCCGGCCCGGCTTCATCCGGATCCACGCACAAAGCTCCTCGCCGTACTTCTCGTCGGGAACACCGATCACCTGAGCATCTTCGATGTCGGGGTGCGTGTAGAGGAACTCCTCGATTTCACGGGGGTAGACGTTCTCGCCGCCGCGGATCACCATGTCCTTGATGCGGCCAACGATGTTGCAGTAGCCGTCTTCTCGCATCACCGCGAGGTCGCCGGTGTGCATCCAGCCCTCGGCGTCGATCGCCTCACGCGTCTTCTCATTGTCGTTCCAGTAGCCCAGCATCAGCGAGTAGCCCCGCGTGCAGAACTCGCCCGGCTGACCACGCTCGACAATGTCGCCCGTGTCCGGATCCACGACCTTGACCTCGATATGGGGATGTGCGCGGCCCACGGATGCGGTCCGCCGCTCCAGGTCGTCCTCGATGCGGGTCTGGCAACTCACCGGCGACGTCTCCGTCATGCCGTAGGCGATGGCAACCTCCGACATGTTCATGTCGTTGACACAGTGCTTCATCACCTCGATCGGGCACACCGATCCCGCCATGATTCCGGTGCGCAACGACGACAGATCGGTGTTCGCGAAGTCGGGGTAATTCTGCATGGCGATGAACATCGTCGGCACCCCGTAAACGCCTGTGCAGCACTCCTTTTCGATCGTCGCAAGCGTTACCGCCGGGTCGAACCCCGGTGCGGGAATCACCATGGTGGCACCGTGACTCGTGCAGCCCAGGTTTCCCATCACCATGCCGAAGCAGTGGTAGAACGGCACCGGAATACAGAGACGATCGCCCGGCCCCAGCCCGATCAGCTCGGTGGTGAAGTATCCATTGTTCAGAATATTGCGGTGCGACAGCGTCGCACCCTTCGGGAAACCCGTTGTGCCCGAAGTGTACTGGATATTGATTGGCTCGTGGTTGTCCAGGCAGGCGGAACGGGTACGCAGCTCTGTCGCGGTCACGCGCTCGGCACCGCTGCGCAGCTTCTCCCAGTCGGGGGTGCCCAGAAAGAGGACCTCTCTGAGGACATGGGAGTCGGCGCGCACCTCGTCAACCATGGCCATGTAATCCGAAGTCTTGAACGCCGTCGCGGAGATCAGCGTGCGCACACCCGACTGATTCAGCACATAGGCCAGTTCATGCGTGCGGTAGGCAGGATTGATGTTGACCAAGATCGCACCGATCTTCGCCGTCGCGTATTGGACGATGGTCCACTCCGCGCAGTTGGGCGACCAGATTCCCACCCTCTCGCCCGGCTCGATGCCCAGGGCCATGAGAGCTCTTGCTACCACGTTGATTTCGTCGTTGAGCTCGCTATATGTCCACCGGCGGCCCGATGCGACCTCGACGAGTGCCTCCACATCGGGGTGCGCGGCAACGGTGCGCTCGAAGTTGTCCCCGATCGTCTCCTCGAGAATCGGAATGTCGGTCGGGCCCGCGTCGTAGGACTTCATCTATCGACCAGATCCTCGTAGCGGTATTCCGTCTCGATCGGGTGGCTTGTTTCCTCGCGACGGCGTAGCTCGACCCGGCGGATCTTACCCGAGATCGTCTTGGGCAGGTCGTAGAACTCGACGCGGCGGACCTTCAAATACGGTGCCAAGTGATCGCGTGCGTATTCCATGATCTGCCTTGCTGTTTCGGCAGTCGGCTGCCAGCCTTCGGCCAGCGAGACGTACGCCTTCGGCACGCAGAGCCGGGTCTCGTCGGGCTGCGGCACGACGGCCGCTTCCACCACCGCGGGATGCTCGATCAACACACTCTCCAATTCGAAGGGCGACACTTTGTAGTCCGACGATTTGAAGACGTCATCGGTTCGACCGATGTATGTGATGTAGCCCTCAGCGTCGCGTTGTGCGACGTCACCGGTGTGGTAGTAGCCGCCAGCCATCACGGTGGCGTTGCGCTGCGTATCGCCGAGGTAACCCGTCATCAGGTTGACCGGATTACGTTGCAGATCAAGGCAAATCTCCCCCTCGTCGGCCAGTTCACCGGTGACCGGATCGATCAAAACGACCGGCACACCCGGCATCGGCCTGCCCATCGAGCCCGGCTTGACGGGTTGTCCTGGTGTATTGCCGACCTGCAGCGTCGTCTCCGTCTGACCGAACCCGTCGCGAATCGTCAACCCCCACGCCTGTTCGACCCGGGCGATGACGTCGGGGTTGAGCGGCTCGCCTGCCCCGAGAATCTCGCGCAGACCTTCGGGTTTCGCACCAAGGTCGGATTGAATCAGCATGCGCCACACCGTCGGTGGCGCGCAGAACGTGTTGACGCCCGCACGCCGCAGCTGGTTTAGCAGCGCGGCGGCGTCGAACCGGCTGTAGTTGTAGACGAAGATGGTCGCCTCGGCGATCCACGGGGCGAAGAAGCAACTCCACGCGTGCTTGGCCCATCCCGGTGAGCTGATCGCCAGGTGCACGTCGCCGGGTCGCACGCCGATCCACGCCATCGTCGACAAATGCCCGACCGGGTAGCTGATCTGCGAGTGTTCCACCAGCTTCGGCTTACTGGTTGTCCCTGAGGTGAAGTAGATGAGCATCGAATCGTCGACGGTTGTTCCAGCCGCGAACGGCGCAGCCGACTCGACGTCATAAGCATCGGCGTAACGCTGCCAACCCTCGACTGCCTCCCCGACCACGATGCGGGTGTACTCACCGGCGACGTCGTCGAACTTGGTGGTGTCCACGTCGTTGGCGATGACGAACCGGGCGCCGCCGCGGGTGATGCGATCGGCCAGATCGGCCGGCCCCAGGGCCCCGGTCGTCGGCATGATCACTGCACCGAGCTTGGCCACAGCGAGCATCGCTTCCCAGAGCTCCACCTGGTTGCCGAGCATCAGGATGACGCGGTCGCCCTTGCCGACGCCCAGCCCCCGCAGCCAGATCGCGACGCGGTCCGAGCGGTCCGCCATCTCACCGAAGGTGACCTTCTGCTCGTCGCCGCCCTCCTCGACGATCCACAGCGCGAGCCGGTCAGCGGACGAGGGGGCGCGGGCGATCACGTCGAACCAATCGGTGGCCCAGTTGAAAGTGCCGGTGAGCTGAGGCCATGCGAACGCCTCGACGGCCTTGTCATAGTCGCCGATCAGGTCGACTAGCTGATCGCGCGCGGCGCGATACAAATCGGTGTTGGTCGTCATGGCGGATAGGATCTACGTCACAGTTGGCCCAACGCTACCCCCGAAAGAGGGTGCTCAGATGCATTCCGGCTCGTCGCTGCTCCGTCCGCGGGACGCGGACGCGTTGCGTGCCGAGCTGAGGCGCGTCGCCGAGCAAACGGGTATGCCACTGACGTTCGGCGGCGAGGTGCACGACGACACCCTGCTGCTGACAGAGTTTGTCGGCGCCCGGACCGCAGGCATGCGCGGATTGGCCGTGCTGCCAAGCGCGGGCCTCGGCGGGGCGACCGTCGTGTCCCGGCGGCCGTTGTCCGTCCCTGACTACCGCAGGGCCTCGTCGATCACCCACCACTACGACGGCCCCGTGCTGCAGGAGGGCATCAGGTCGATCCTCGCCGTTCCCGTGGTGGTCGACGGAAGCGCGCGCGCCGTGCTGTACGGCGCATACCGCGCCGCGGCGCCGATCGGGGATCGCACCGCGGACCTGATGATCGCGTCGGCGCGACGGCTGAGCCGCGAACTGAGCATCCGCGATGAGGTCGACCGCCGACTGCGGTTGCGTGACGCGCACCAGGCCGCCGGCGCGGCCACCGAGGAAATCCGCGAAGTCCACGCACAGCTGCGCCGCCTGGCCGCGGATCCGTCGGCGCCGCCGGCGTTACGGGCGCAGTTGCGGCTGCTCGCCGAACGGCTGGCCCGAGGCAGATCGGGTGGACCCGCTACGCCACTGTCGGCCCGTGAGCTCGACGTGCTGGCTCAAGTCGCACTGGGATGCACGAACGCCGAAGCGGCTAAACGTCTGTCGCTGAAGCCGGAGACCGTGAAGAGCTATCTGCGCAGTGCGGCAGCCAAACTCGGTGCCCACACCCGTCACGAGGCGGTAGCCAAGGCACGCCGGGCGCGGCTGCTGCCCTAACCGCAGCCCCCGTAGTGGCGACTCATACCTTATCGCGCTCTTGCCAGGAAATATATGGCAGCAGAGACAGGTTATCTATACCGCAACTACAGATCCAGGTTTCATTGGGAGGTGATCAACATGCTGAAGTTCGACCCGTTCTTCCGTGATTTTGATCGGCTGACCCAACAGCTGTGGGGCGGCGAAGTCGGCCGACGAGCCATGGCGCCGATGGACGCGTGGCGCGACGGTGACAAGGTCCTCGTCGAGCTGGATCTGCCGGGGGTCACTCCCGATTCGATCGATATCACGGCGGACCATGACGTGCTGACCGTCACGGCCGAACGACCAGAACCCACTGAGGGCGACTGGCTACTGGCCGAACGTCCGCATGGCGAGTTCACCCGGCATCTGACGCTGGGCAACAAGGTGGACGTCGACGGAATCAGCGCTGAGTTCACCGATGGCGTGCTGCGGCTCACGATCCCCGTCGCGGAGGCGGCCAAGCCCCGCAAGATCGCCGTCGGGCCGGGCACACAGCAGGCCATCAGCGCCTGACCCGGTGAGGGGTTCGGGTCAGGCCTTCCCCGGGGCCGCCCAGGTTGTCCGAGGGCGGCCCCGATCCTGACCACCGGGGAGTAGAAGATGGTGCATAGGAATCAGGCATCGTCGAAGCCCGCGTCGAAGTGCCGACCGAATACTGGACATCGCGGAGAGAGTGTTGATCGCCCTGCGCCGCTACAGCACAACGTCGAGTCCGCTACTGGATCGCAGCAACGGTTATCAAATGGAGGCGCTTTGACCGCCGCCACACCATCGCCGCGGGATCGCCTGATGGAAGTGGTCGCCGCGCATGGCGCATTGACCACAGCCGTCACACAGACCGCCCGGCGGATGGCCGCAGGCGGTTACGGTCAATACGCCGCACATCTGGACAACCACCGCGCCGAGCTGAACGTCGCCATCGGCGAATTAGCGCTGTGGGTAGAGAGTTTCGGCATCTGGGCAGAGGTCGATCTCGCACACCACATGCAGCCCCCGGTGCTTGGCGCGGCACCGGACGGGCCACGGCACGACGCGCTCGATGCCGCGCTGTTGACGGCGCGCGAAACTCTGAAGGCAGAGCGTGCGAACCTGCTCGGTAAGTTGGCCGAAGCGCGCACGGCCCTACACGCCGTCGGCTTACCCGCTGACGAACTGACCGCCTACCGTCGCCTGGTTCGACTGTGGGCGGGTGAAGCTATCGACGTGGTGGCCGCGGTGCATCGACTGACGTTGGCCGACCGCTACATTCGCCGTTTGGCGCATTTGACCGGCCGCCGTGACGATGCGCTTCACCAAAAGGCGGCGAGCCTGCTCGACGAATGGATGCACCACCTCGAAGAAGTCGACCGCGAAGGAGAACTGGCACTGGCCGAATCTTGCGGGTACGGCAGCCTTGTCGACTGGTACCGCGCAAGGATGTAATCCATGGCCCAAGTCAATCCATTTCGCATTGCGGTTCCCGACGCCGATCTCGCTGACCTGAAAGAGAGGCTGGCCCGCACGCGATGGCCGGAGGCCGAGTGCGTCGATGACTGGACGCAGGGCATCCCGCTGAGCTACACCCGTGAACTCGCCGACTACTGGGCTAACGAATACGACTGGCGCGCAAGCGAAGCCGCGCTGAACCGCTTCGACCAATTCACCACAGAGATCGACGGCCTCGACATCCATTTCATCCACCAGCGGTCGGCTGCCGATGGCGCGTTTCCGCTGCTGATCACTCACGGCTGGCCCGGGTCGATCGTCGAGTTCCACAAGGTGATCGAGCCGCTGACCGCGGCGGGGTTCGATGTCGTATGTCCGTCGCTGCCGGGCTACGGCTTTTCCGGGAAGCCGCTGGGCACGGGCTGGGGCGTCGAAAAGATCGCGCAGGCGTGGGAGACGTTGATGGGCCGCCTTGGCTACGAGCGCTACGGCGCGCAGGGCGGTGATTGGGGAGCCGCCGTCACCACGCAGATCGGCCGCAACGCCGGTCGTTGCGTGGGGATCCATCTCAATATGCCGATGGGCCGACCGCCCGGCGTCCTGCAGAACCCGACCGACGAGGAGAAGGAGGCGCTGGAGCGCGTCGGCGATCACCGTAAGTGGGGCACCGGCTACTCCAAACAGCAGTCGACCCGGCCGCAGACCCTCGGCTACGGGTTAACGGACTCGCCCGTCGGCCAGCTGGCGTGGATCGTCGAGAAGTTCTGGGCGTGGACGGACTGCGACGGCCATCCCGAGAACGTGTTGACGAAAGACGAGTTGCTCGACAACGTGATGCTGTACTGGCTGACCGCATCGGCGGCGTCGTCGGCGCGGCTGTACTGGGAAAGCTTCCGGATTTTCGGCGGGGGTGAACGCCAACGTGTCGAGCTGCCCACGGGTGTCGCCTCGTTTCCCAAGGAGATTCTTCGCGCGCCGCGCAGTTGGTGCGAGGCGGGCTACAACATCACCCATTGGACGAACATGCCGCGCGGCGGTCACTTCGCCGCATTCGAGCAGCCTGAGCTGTTCGTGGACGACGTGCGGAAGTTCTTCGATACGGTGCGCTAGATGGGGAGGACGATCGAGGCCGACTACCTTGTGGTCGGCGCGGGCGCGATGGGGCTGGCGTTCACCGACACCCTCGTCAGCGAGTCTGACGCGACGGTCGTCGTCGTCGACCGCAACGACCAGCCCGGCGGGCACTGGACGTGCGCCTATCCGTTCGTGCGGCTGCATCAGCCGTCGGCGTATTACGGCGTCAACTCGCGGGACCTAGGCAGCGACACCATCGACGAAGATGGGTTCAACGCCGGCTACTACGAGCTGGCAAGCGGCGCCGAGGTATGCGCTTATTTCGATGCGGTGATGCGGCAGGGATTGTTACCGACCGGCCGGGTGACCTATCTGCCGATGAGCGAATATCTCGGCGACGGCCGAGTCCGCACGCTCGGCGGCGAGGACATCTCCGTTGCTCCCCGACGCGTCGTGACCAGCCACGTCGAGATCGTGGTGCCCTCGATGCGCGCGCCGTCGTATGCCGTCGATGCGGACTGCGTGCCGCCCAACCAGCTGCCGCGAATCCGCGAGGCGCGCGACCGCTATGTGATTGTCGGCGCGGGCAAGACGGCGATGGACGCGTGTCTGTGGCTGCTACGCCACGGTGTCGCCGCGGAGCGGTTGACGTGGATCAAGCCACGCGACTCGTGGATCTTGGATCGTGCGACGGTTCAGCCTGGCTCGCAGTTCGCCAAGCGCGTGCTGCGCGACTTCTCGAGCCAGCTCGCCGCGGTGGTCGAGGCGGAATCGCTTGCCGATTTGTTCGTCCGGTTGGAGGCCAAGGGTTGCTTGACGCGTATCGACCAATCCGTCGACCCGACGATGTACCGCTGCGCCATCTTGTCGCAGGCTGAACTCACGGAGCTGCGTCGCATCGAGGACGTCGTTCGGATGGGCCATGTGCAGGCGATAGAGCCGGGTCGCATCATGCTCGACGGCGGCGTCCGCGAGATCGACGAGTCGGCGCTTTACATCGACTGCACCGCAGACGGTTTCGCTCATCGGGAGCCCACACCGGTGTTCAGCGACGGTCACATATCGCTACAAGCGGTGCGCACCTGCCAGCCCGCGTTCAGCGCGGCCGTCATCGGCCACGTCGAAGCGACCTATTCCGACGACGAGACCAGGAACGCCTTCTGCGGCCCGGTGCCGTATCCGCGTGAACCGATTGACTGGCTGCGAATGATGCTGGCCTTCAACAAGAACCAGCTTCAGTGGTTCACCGACCCTGAGATGATGGCGTGGGTCGACGCGTCGCGGCTCAATGTGTTGCACCATGTTTCGGCGGGGGTCAGTGAGCGGGCCCGCGAGAAGATCATCTCCGTGTTGACCTCGCAGATGCCCGCGATCAACGACAAGCTGGAAACGCTGTTGGCTCAGGCGTGACTTCTGTTGATTCTCCGTTGATGGCGAGACGCTCTCGCACTTTTGCGTCATAGATGCAGAGTCAATCGCCGAGACTGCGGTGAGATCGCGAAATCATGCGAACTTGCGATCTCTCCGCAGTTTCGCGGACTAAGCCAGCGATTCCACCCACGCGCGATGCAGCGCGGCATACCGACCGCCCGTGCGGCCGATCAGCTCGTCGGGCGCGCCGTCTTCGACGATGCGGCCATGGTCGAGCACCAGTACCCGATCCGCGACCTGCACCGTCGACAACCGGTGCGCGATAACCAAAGCGGTGCGGTCGGACAGCACGGTTTCCAATGCCCGCTGCACCATGCGCTCACTCGGGATGTCCAGCGACGAGGTGGCTTCGTCGAGGATCAGCACCGCCGGGTCGGCGAGGAAAGCACGCGCGAACGCGACCAGCTGCCGCTGCCCCGCAGACAACCGGCTGCCGCGCTTGGCGACGTCGGTGTCGTAGCCGTCAGGCAGCGCGTCGATGAATCGGTCCGCGCCGACGGCTGCGGCGGCCGCCGCCACTTCCGCGTCGGTGGCGTCGGGCCTGCCGAACCGAATGTTATCGGCGACCGTGCCGTCGAACATGAAGTTCTCCTGCGTGACCATCACGACGTGGCGCCGCAGCTCGCTCTGCGAAATATCCCTCAGGTCAATGCCGTCCAGCGTCACGGCACCCGACGTCGGGTCGTAGAACCGAGCGATCAGCTTGGCGATCGTGGTCTTGCCCGCACCGGTGGTGCCCACCAACGCGACGGTTTGGCCCGCGGGCACCGAGAAACTGAGGTCGGGCAGCACCGGCCGGCCCTGCACGTAGGAGAACTGCACATCGTTGAAGGTCACGTCGCCGCGCACCCTGCCGAGCGGGACGGCATGCGCTGGATCCATGATGCCGGGCCGCTCGGCGAGCACACCGGCCAGCTTCTCCAGCGCCGACGATGCGGACTGAAACGTGTTGAAGAATTGCGAAATCTCTTGCATCGGTTCGAAGAACATCCGCAGATACAGCAGGAACGCCGCCAGCGTGCCGATGGTCATTTGGCCGTGCAGCACGCGGTATCCGCCGTAGAGCAACACCACACCGGTGGTCAGGTTGCCGACCAGTTTCACGCCGGGCATGAAGATTGCGAGCAACCGGAAGGTTCGCTCGTTGTCCGCCTTGTAACGATCGGCGATGTCTTCGAAGATCTCCTGGTTGCGCGGCTCACGCCGGTAGGCCTGCACCGCCTTGATGCCGGTCATCGTTTCGACGAACTGCACGATCACCAGCGCTGCGCTCTCGCGGACCCTGCGGTACGTCTTGGCGGACTCGTTGCGGAACCACCACACCAACGCCACCAGAATCGGGAAGGCGGTCAGGCACATCAGGCCGAGCCGAACATCCAGTGTGACAAGGAGAATGGCCGTGCCGATCAACGTGAGCGCCGCGGTGATCAGGCTGTCGAAGCCCGTCTCCAGCATGTCCTGGATTGCCTCGACGTCATTGGTGGAGCGGCTGACCACGCGGCCAGACGTGTACCGCTCGTGGAAAGCGATGTCCAAGCGCTGGAAGTGCCGGTAGATCCGACGGCGCAATTCCAGCAGCACCTTCTGGCCGATCCGGCCGGAGCGCTGAAGGAAGAACATCCGGCTGGTCGCCTGAACCACCACCACCACACACAGCACGGCAACGACGACCATCAGCGTGTGCGCCGAGCCGCCGGAAAGGATCGGCGGGATGCCGTGGTCGATACCGCGTTGCACGAGGATCGGAACCGAAAGGCGCGCAAGGTTTTCCACCACGACGACGAGCGCAAGCAACGCAACCGTCGTCTGGTACGGGCGCAGCAGCGACCCTAGCAGAGCACGGGCTTCGCGGCGGCGCGGCACGCTTTCGTCGATGGGCAGGTTGTCGTCTTGGTCCTCGTCGAGGCGGCCGCGCCATTCGGTGGTCGTCATCGGCGCTCAGCCTCCGAGGACACGTAATCGCGCGGCTCGTGCTCTTCGACGAAATGGTCTAGCCGACTGCGATCTTCGTCTTCTTCCCATGCGCAACTGCGTTCAGCGCCATCGTCGAGTTCGTCGTCGGCGGCCAGCAGGTAGCGGTACTGCGGCACGGTGGCCAGCAGCTGCGCGTGGGTGCCGATGTGCGTGATGGTGCCGTCGGTCAGCAGCGCGACCTTGTCGGCGAGCAGCACCGTCGACGCCCGGTGCGCGACCACGATGCCGGTGACCGAGTGCAGCACCCGGCGCAGTGCTTCCTCGACGATGGCCTCGGTGTGCACGTCGAGCGCGGACAGCGTGTCGTCGAGCACGAGGATTTTAGGCGCGGCGAGGATGGCCCGCGCCAGCGAGAGCCGTTGCCGCTGGCCGCCGGACAGGCTCATGCCCTGCTCGCCGATGCGGGTGTCGAGCCCGTACGGAAGGTCGTACACGAAGTCTGCCGCGGCTACCTCGATGGCCTGCGCCATCTGTTCGTTCGTCGCATCCGGCCGGCCGAGCCGCAGGTTCTCCGCCACCGACATCGAGAACAGCGTTGGGTCCTCGAACGCGGTGGCCACCGCCTGCCGCAGCGCGGACAGGCTCAGCTCGCGGATGTCGCGGCCGTCGATGCGGATCTCACCCTCGGTGACGTCGTACAGCCGGGACAGCAACGAGGCGAGCACCGACTTGCCCGACCCCGTCGAACCGACCAGCGCGAGCGTCTCGCCCGGCTCGACGGTGGCGTTGACATGACGCAGCGCCCAGTCGTCGGGTGCGGCGTCGGGGAAGCGGAAGCCGACGTCGATCAGCTCCAGCCGCCCGCCGCGTGGCGTCTGACTCGACGGGCCGTCGGTGATTTCTCGTGGCGCGTCGAAGATCTCGGCGATCCGATTGGCGGCGGTGAACGACTCCTGCGTCATCGACAGCAGGAAGCCCAGCGACGCGATGGGCCACACCAGCGACAGCATCATCGTGATGAACGCGACCAACGTGCCCATCGTCACGTAGCCGTGGCCCGCGGCATACGCGCCGAAGCCAAGCACCACGATGAGCGTCAGGTTGGGAATGACCTCCAGCAATGTCCAGAACTTCGCGGACACCGCCACCCTGCCGACCTGAGTGTCGTAGAGGTTGGTCAACTGTCGGTCGAATCGGTCGTACGCGTAGTCCTCGCGGCCGAACGACTTCACCACCCGTACCCCGAGCGCGGACTCCTCGACATGCGTTGCGACGTGGCCGGACTGGTCCTGCGCCAGCCGCGACAGCTGAGTGTATGTCTGCTGAAAGTGCAGCACTGTCAACGTGATTGGCACGATCGACACGACTACGACAACTCCGAGCGGCCAGTACATCGCCAGCAGGATCGCGGTCACCACCGCGATCTGGATGGTGTTCAGCAGCAGGAACAGCATGCCGAATGACATGAAGCGACGAATGGTGCTGAGGTCGTTCATGATTCGCGACAGCAGCTGGCCGGACTGCCAGCGCCCATGAAACGACATCGGCAGGATCTGCAGCCGCGCATAGAGGTCTTTGCGAATATCGGCCTCGACGCCCATGGTGGCGCGCGCCACCAACCACCGGCGGATGAACCACAACACCGCCTCCGAAACGCCGACGCCCATCGCGGCGGCGCCAAGCACCCACAGGCCGTGCTGGTCCTGATGGCGCACCGGGCCGTCGATGACGGCCTTGGTCATCAGCGGAATGGCCACGGTGGCAACGAGGCTGCTGATCGCGATGAGCACCATCGCGATCCACCGTCCGCGGTACGGCAGCAGATACGGCATCAGGCGCCACAGATCCGAGCCGGTACGTTGGCGGGCCGGCGGTCGCGCGATCGCCGGCGCCGAGCGCAACGTATCCACAGGTTCAGTCAAAGCAATTCCCATTATCCGCTGAGCGGCAAATCAATAACGGCCTCCAGAGTCTCATGCCGCTGTGACAACTCACCGTTTCAACGTAAAACCTCAACAATGGATGAGGTCAACTGCTTCCCGGAGCGTCAACCATCACCTCCCGGCAGGACCACCAGTCGAATTGCCCACCTCGCGCAACGACAAAGTCGCCCAGAGCTGGGCATTTTGTACATCGCCATCCGGGCCGCGGGCCACGGCGTCAGACCACGCCGAAGTACCCAAGTACGCCCGCGGCGAAAACCACGAGTAGCGGGTTGGCCTTGGTGAAGATGAAGATCGCCGTGCAGGCCGCCGTCAGCGTGTAGGCCCGCCAGTCGTGGTCGGCAGCCCGGCTCATCACCAGCGACGTCGCCATGATCAGGCCGACGGTCAACGGCGCGAAGCCCTTCTCGACCGCGATCCGCCACTTCGATTGCTGCGCCTTCTTCCAAAACAGCGTCACGGCATACATCAACGACGCGGCGGGCAGCAGCATCGCGGCGGTGGCGATCACCCCGCCGATGATGGCTCCCGGTACACCCCCGACCGTCAGTCCCGCCCCGTACCCGACCAGCGTCACGATCAGAATGCTCGGTCCCGGCGCCGTCTGCGAGATCGAGAAGATGTCGGCGAACTGCGAGTCGGTCATCCAGTGGTGACCCCTGACGGCCTGCAAATGCATTTCGGGAAGCACCGCGTTGCCGCCACCGATCGACAGCAGCGACAGCGATGCGAACAAGCCCGCCAGTTGTAGGTAGGTGTGAATCATGCGGGCCGCTGCCTCGGCCACGCCCAGAACAGACTGATCGGCGCAAGGATGGCCAGCACCACCGGAAGTGGCCACCGCAGAATGCCGTTCAGCACAAACGCCGCCGCGAAAAGCAGCACCGGCACCAACCCCGTGAGGCACTTCTTGCCGGTTTGGATCACCATCGCCAGCGTCAGCGCCACCGCTGCCGCCGAGGCGCCGTGCAGCACACCCTTGACTGCGGGTATCTCCTTGAACCGGAAGTAGAAGAAGCCCGCCACCGTGATCAAGACGACCGGCACCAGGCAGAGTCCGAACACCGCCGCGACCGCGCCCGGCAGGCCGCGCATCTTCGATCCGGCGAACACCGCCATGTTGACCTGATTGGCGCCGGGCAGGATCCGGCACATCGTCATCGCGGAGAGAAACTCCGCCTCGCCCATCCATTCTTTTTCGACGACGAGCACTTCGCGTGACCACGCGGACAAACCGCCGCCGAACGACGCGAGCGCGATGTGGTTGAACGTCCAGGCGAGCTCGAAGAGCGAGACCTTGACCGGTCCCGCGTCGACCTCACTCATGCATGAGGTCATGGTCGTGCGGGAAGTCGTCCTCGTGGTGTTGGGACGGATCGAGTGGGTCCGGCGCCTCGTAGTGGTGCGACATCTCCCAGTCGCTGTCGAATACCTCTTTCAGGCGCCCGACGATTGCCGGGTCCTCGGTCATGATGCCCAGCTCGCGGCGCAGATCGAACGCGCTGCGGTCGATGTTCATCGACCCCACCAGCGCGCGCTGGTTGTCGACGATGATCAATTTGGCGTGCACGCGCAGGTTCTTCTGCTTGTGCACCTTGACGCCGAAACGCCTCAGCGTGCGCAGCGACGCGAAGGTGTCCAGAATGTCCCATTCACTGATGCCGTGTTTACCGCCGCACAACACATGCACTTTGACACCGCGATCGGCGGCCGCGGCTAGGCGCTCGAGAATGACCGCATCGACGTATTTGGGGTGCTGCACGTCGAGGCGTTCGGTGGCCGTATCGATGAATTGCGCCATGTGGTACCGCGAATTGGAGTTGCTCCACAGCAGGCCCTCATAAGCCGAGCAATCCCAATCGCGCTCGTCCCAATCGGCGTTGAATACTTCGACGATCTGCGCGACATGGTATGGATTGTCGGTGATGATGCCGTAGTCGCGGGTCAGCGTGAAATACTTCTCCATCAGATTGAACGTCGCGACCAGTGCGGCTTTTTCGTCGACCACAATCGATTTCTCGTGCGTCACGTAAAACTTCGAACTGGACCACTTGACCGCGACGCCTGCGCTCTGAAGTTGCTCGAAGGTCTCGTCGTTGGCGCGATCACCACCGGATCGGGCCGCGTTGAGCATGACGCGCACATCGACACCGGCGTTCTTCCGGTCAATGACGGCAGCGACCAAACTCGGCTCGGTGAACGTGAATTGCTTGATCAACAGCGAATTTTGTGCGGAATTGATGAATTCGCGGACCGGATCCAAGCCGTCATCGGGCTCGACAATGAGACGCGGAGACAGGGGGAGCATGATTTCGCAGATGTTAGCACCGGGGCAATAGCGTCGCTTTGCTATCGAACGAACGTTCAGCTGGCCGTGACACGGCGGTGATAAGACCGCCGCAACGGTGATACCGAGTCGCTTGGGTACCTGTCACATCGGCGGGGCGACTTCAGGCAAGATTGCGGGCATGGACGGTGGAGCGGCTTCGCCCCGCGTGCTCGTAGTGGACGACGACCCTGACGTGTTGGCGTCGCTCGAGCGTGGCCTGCGGCTGTCCGGATTCGATGTGGCCACGGCCGTCGACGGTGCTGAGGCGCTGCGCAGCGCCACCGAGACCCGGCCCGACGCGATCGTGCTGGACATCAACATGCCGGTGCTCGACGGCGTCAGCGTGGTGACCGCGCTGCGAGCGATGGACAACGACGTGCCGGTCTGCGTGCTCTCGGCGCGCAGCTCTGTCGACGACAGGGTGGCCGGGCTGGAGGCGGGCGCCGACGACTATCTGGTCAAACCGTTTGTGCTGGCCGAGCTGGTCGCGCGGGTCAAGGCGCTGCTGCGGCGCCGCGGTGCGACGGCGACGTTCTCGTCAGAGACCATCACGGTCGGCCCCCTTGAGGTCGACATCCCCGGCAGGCGTGCGCGCGTCAACGGCGCCGACGTCGACCTGACCAAGCGCGAGTTCGACCTGCTCGCCGTGCTCGCCGAGCACAAGACCGCGGTGCTTTCCCGCGCGCAGCTGCTGGAGCTGGTGTGGGGTTATGACTTCGCGGCCGACACCAATGTCGTCGACGTGTTCATCGGCTACTTGCGTCGCAAGCTGGAGGCCGGAGGTGCGCCACGGCTACTGCACACCGTCCGCGGCGTGGGGTTTGTCCTGAGGACGCAATAGGTCGTGAACC
This sequence comes from Mycobacterium sp. JS623, assembly GCF_000328565.1. NCBI lineage: Bacteria > Bacillati > Actinomycetota > Actinomycetes > Mycobacteriales > Mycobacteriaceae > Mycobacterium > Mycobacterium sp. JS623. The sequence continues at coordinate 5,388,936 of NC_019966.1, forward strand.
TGCTGTCGCGGATCTTCCGCAGCACGCCTTCGCTTCGAACCCGGGTGGTGGTCGCGACAGCCATCGGCGCCGCGATTCCCGTCCTCATCGTCGGGACGGTGGTGTGGGTCGGCATCACGAACGACCGTAAGGAGCGGCTCGACCGCAGGCTCGACGAGGCGGCGGGCTTCGCGATCCCGTTCCTGCCCCGCGGCCTCGACGAGATCCCCAAGTCGCCGAACGACCAGGACGCCGTCATCACGGTGCGCAAGAACGGACAGGTGTCGTCCAACTCGGACGTGGTGTTGCCGGAGCTGCCCGCCGGCTACGAAGACACCAATGTCGACGGCGTGCGGTATCGCGTTCGCACAGTAGAGATCCGGGCACCAGAGCCGATGGCGGTTGCCGTCGGGGACACCTACGACGCGACCATCGCCGACACCAACAATCTGCACCGGCGGGTGATCATCATCTGCTTCTTCGCCATCGTCGCGTCGACGGTGTTCGGTTGGATGCTGGCCACCTTCGCGGTGCGTCCGTTCAAACGGCTGGCTCAACAGACCAGTCAGATCGACGCGGGTGACGAACCGCCCAAGATCGAAGTGCGCGGCGCAACCGAGGCCGTCGAGATCGCCGACGCCGTCAAGGGCATGCTCGACCGGATCTGGGAAGAGCAGGACCGCACCAAGGCCGCGCTCGCGTCGGCCCGCGACTTCTCCGCGGTGTCCGCTCACGAGTTGCGCACGCCGCTGACCGCCATGCGCACCAACCTCGAGGTGCTGTCCACCCTGGCGCTGCCGGAGGAGCAGCGCAAAGAGGTGGTCAACGACGTCATCCGCACGCAGTCGCGCATCGAGGCCACGCTCGGCGCGTTGGAGCGGCTGGCGCAGGGCGAGCTGTCGACAGCCGACGACCACGTGCCCGTCGACATCACCGAACTGCTCGACCGCGCCGCCCACGACGCGATGCGGGTGTACCCCGACCTGGACGTCTCCCTGGTCCCGGCGCCGACGATCATCATCGTCGGGCTGCCCGCGGGGCTGCGGCTCGCCGTCGACAACGCGATCGCCAACGCCGTCAAACACGGCGGCGCGACGCGCGTGCAGTTGTCGGCGGTCAGCTCACGCGAGGGTGTGGAAATCGCGATCGACGACGATGGCGTCGGCATCCCCTCCGAAGAGCGCCAGCTGGTGTTCGAGCGGTTCTCGCGAGGGTCGACTGCGTCGGTTTCAGGCTCAGGGCTCGGCCTTGCGCTGGTGGCGCAACAGGCCGAATTGCACGGTGGCACAGCCTCATTGGAGAACAGTCCGCTTGGCGGGGTGCGACTGCTGCTGCGACTGCCCGGCCCAAGCTAGTCGCCCGCCGGGCTCGAACGTTCCTTACCGCTCGAAATTTTGGCGGCAGATTTCGAGCGGTAAGGAACGTTCGCCGGCAGCTAGCGGGTGGCCAGCAGGTCGATGACGAAGATCAGCGTCTTGCCGGAGAGGCGATGCCCACCGCCGTCCGGACCGTAGGCCTGCTCCGGCGGGATGGTCAGCTGGCGACGGCCGCCGACCTTCATGCCGGGAATGCCGTCCTGCCAGCCCTGGATCAGGCCGCGCAGCGGAAACTCGATCGACTCGCCGCGATTCCACGAGCTGTCGAACTCTTCGCCCGTGTCGTACTCGACGCCGACGTAGTGCACCTCGACGGTGCCGCCGGGAACGGCCTCTGCGCCGTCGCCGACGACGATGTCCTTGATGACGAGGTCCGTCGGCGCGGGTCCGTTGGGAAACTCGATCTCTGGCTTGGTACTCATCGCACTCACCGTAGTCTGGGTTCGTGGCCAAAGATGAAGACATTCTTGCTCAGGTCAACAAGCTCGTCGCCGAGGAACAAGAGCTGCGGGCCAAGCTGCAGAGCCGCGAGATCGACGAGTCCGAGGAGCATCAGCGGCTGCGTTCGGTAGAGGTGGCGCTCGACCAGTGCTGGGACCTGCTGCGGCAGCGCAGGGCACTGCGCGAGACCGGCGGCGACCCGCGCGAAGCCCAGGTGCGCCCGGCCGATGAGGTCGAGGGCTACCTCAACTGAACCAGCGCCACCACTCCGGAGCCGCCGGCCCGGCGGCATTCGATGTCGTCATCGTCGGCGGCGGGCACAACGGCCTGGTCGCCGCCGCGTATCTGGCCCGCGCGGGCCGCAGCGTGCAGGTGCTCGAGAGGCTCGACCACGTCGGCGGTGCGGCGGTCTCCGCGCTTGCGTTCGACGGTGTCGACGCGCGGCTGTCGCGCTACTCGTATCTGGTCAGCCTGCTGCCGCGGCGCATAGTCGACGAGCTCGGCGCCCGCGTCCGACTGATCCGCCGGCGCTACTCGTCCTACACACCCGATCCGTCGACGGCCGGCCGCACCGGCCTGTTGATCGGTCCGCCATCGACGTTCGGAGCGGTCGGGGCTTCCGACGACGAGGCCGGGTTCGCCGAGTTCTATCAGCGATGCCGCGGTGTCACGTCGCGGTTGTGGCCGACGTTGTTGCAGCCGCTGGGCAGTCGCGATAGTGCGCGCCGCCATGTCGGCGACGACGACGCGTGGCGGTTCATGGTCGACGAGCCCATCGGTGAGGCGATCACCGCCGCGGTATCCAACGATCTGGTACGCGGCGTGATGGCGACCGATGCGTTGATCGGTACGTTCGCACGCGCCGACGACCCGACCCTGAGGCAGAACGTGTGCTTCCTGTACCACCTGTTGGGCGGCGGCACCGGCGACTGGGACGTCCCGGTCGGCGGCATGGGCGCAGTCACCGGCGCGCTGGCCGCGGCGGCCGCCGGTTATGGCGCTGAAATCCTCACGGGCGCAGACGTTTACGCGATCACGCCCGACGGCGAGGTGAGCTATCGCCGCGATGGCCAAGAGCATCAAGCGCACGCCGATGTCGTGTTGGCCAACGTGACGCCGACGGTGCTGGCGCGTCTACTGGGCGACCCCGAGCCGACGTTGACGCCCGGCGCTCAGGTCAAGGTCAACCTGATGCTTCGCCGGCTGCCACGGCTGCGCGACAACCGCGTCACGCCCGAGCAGGCATTCGGCGGCACCTTTCACATCAACGAGACATTCAGCCAACTCGAGCTCGCGTACACGCGCGCCGAGCACGGCGTGGTGCCCGATCCGCTGCCGTGCGAGATCTACTGCCACTCGCTGACGGACCCGAGCATCCTGTCGGACCGGCTGCGGGAGTCGGGTGCGCAGACGTTGACCGTCTTCGGCCTGCACACGCCGCACAGCCTGATCGCCGGCGGCGACCCGGATCGCGCGCGGGACGCGTTGACATCCGCAGTGCTGAACTCGCTGAATTCCGTTCTCGCCGAGCCGATTCAAGACGTTCTGCTGGAGGATGCGGCCGGTCGGCTGTGCATCGAGGCGAAGACGACGGTGGATCTGGAGCAGACGCTGGCGATGACCGGCGGCAACATTTTTCACGGTGCGTTGCAGTGGCCGTTCGCCGAGGACGACGAACCGTTGGACACACCCGCGCAGCGCTGGGGCGTGGCGACGGCGCACGACCGAATCATGCTGTGCGGCTCGGGATCTCGTCGCGGCGGGGCGGTGTCGGGCATCGGCGGTCACAACGCCGCGATGGCGGTGCTCGAGAGCTAGGGCATCTGCGCGGCCAACGCAATATGGCCCTCGAAGCCGAGGTCGTTGGCCATGGCGCGGTAGCGGTCCCTGAAGTCGCGATAGGTCGAATCGTCACCGCGGGCTCGGGCAAGCAGCGCGCCTAGCCGCAGCATCGTGACGTCTCGGACGGCCCAGGCGTGACCGACCTCGAGACCTGACAACCTGTGGACCGCAGCTTCAGCCTCCACCCGGTCATCCGGCGTACCACGCGCGAGCAGCAACTCAACGAAAATCCCTGTGGCTGTGTCGCAGTTGATGAAGTTACCCGAGTTGAACAATTCGTCCGTGGCGGCACGCGCTTGATCTACCGCTCGGTCGATATCCTGGGCGGCCGTTTCTCGAGCGACGAACAATTCCAAGCCCGACACGATGTTCATGGCGTAGCGTTCCTTGACGCAGGTATCGCGTAGCTCGGCGAGCATGGCAATCCCGCGTGCACGATCTGCAGCAGAGCCGCGGTGTACCAGCGCGATGCCCAATGACATTCGCACGAGCACCAACGGCAGGTCCTCACTCGACCGCTCGGCGAGCTGAAAGGCTTCATTGATTTCCGCCAATGCAGCGTCATCAATCAACAGCACTCCGCGACCGACAGCCACATACTTGTAGGCAGCGGCGACTGCCAGAGAGGCGGCGTCGGCTGTGCGCGTCATCGCCACCGCTTCATCGAGGTCTTTTCGCCACCCGTCGAGACCCACCGTGCTGCGAGCGAAACCGCGAAACGCCAAACAATTGCCCATCGGAGATCCCACCATGAATCCCGCGGTTGGGATGTCGCCGGCAGCCAGCCCGATTGCTCTTTCTGTCCATCGCAAGACATCCGTCATCTCGTTCGCCTGCAACTTGGCGACACACGCCGGGATGGTCAGGCCCACTGTCAACGTCGGGTCGCCGATTGACTCGACAATCGCCATTTGTTCCGAAGCCTGCCGAGACGCGTCAAAGATTCGTCCGTGCAGGACATGCTCCATCGTCAGGCCCGCCATGCCAATGGCAAGAGATGCTTTGTCTCCCGCCTCGTTGCAGAGCTTGCGTAGTTCGTCGAAGCGTGTCGATAAGTCTGGATGAAAACGACGAAATGCCGTGCTGCACAGCAGGCTTCGTGGCGCAATGCGCATCTGCAGGCGATTTGGATGGTTGGCGGGCAGCGCCTCGGCCACCTGGACCGCCCGTTCCCAGCTGAGCTGCGCCGCGGCGTTGTCGCGGTTGATCGACCATTCGCCTGCCCGCATATGCCACTCGTATGCGTCGACCAGCTCACCGGCCGCCTCGAGATGCTCGGCGATCAAGGCCGCATTCTGATCTTCGTGCTGGATTGCGGCGGCTAGCCGCCGGTGCAGCTGCGCTCGGTCCGATTTCAACTGCGACTCGTATGCGACCGCGCGGATCAGCGGATGCCTGAAGGCAAATTCGGATCGAGACCCGAACGCTGTTTGATCGATCAGTTCAGCAACGATTAGATCGTGCACAACGAGCTCGACCTCCAGCGCCGCCAGCATTTCTGCGTCGAATTGCGACCCGATCACGGCCGCAGCATTCAATGTGCGCTTCGCTCCCGGGTCGAGGCGGTCGATGCGCGCAGCTATCACCGCTTGCAATGAGCTGGGCACGCTGACATCGCGTGCGGGCGCGACGCACAGATAGCAGCCGCGGCCGCCGATCAACACATCCCTCTCAGTGAGGTCGCGAACGATCTCCTCGGCAAAGAACGGATTGCCGCCAGCCCGGTCGGCGACGAGCCCCGCCAGCCCCGTCACCGACCTGTCGTTGCCGAGCAGTTCAGTACTCAGCTGCGCCATCTGCGTATCGTCCAACGGCTCAAGGGCGATGGTCTGCGATCGTGGCGCATGAGCAAGTGCGCCACCATATTCCGGTCGGTAAGTGATGAGTACGATTGACCGCGTTCGAGGCACGACGGCCAAGAAATCCACGAGCATCGCTTCGCTGACTCCGTCGACCCAGTGTGCGTCCTCAATCACATAGACCGTCGGTGAGTTTCTGGCGAGGACGGCCGTATTGATCATTGCGGCCATCCGGCGCCGGCGCGCATCGGGATCGATCTGAGGCAGTTCAGTCGCGGGGTCAGCGATGCCCACTAAATCCTCCAGGAGGCGGAGATCCTCTTCGTCTGAATCCGAATACCGCGCCCGCACCAGCGACCGCGCCGCCTCGGGAGTCAAACCGGTTGAACCTGTGGCAGCCCGTAGCAGGCCGGCCGCGGCGTGAAATGGAACGTCAGTGGTGTGCGACTCGCAGTAAGTGGTGAACACATCGAAGCCCAGATCGCGCGCGCGCGAGGTGATTTCACGGGTCATACGACTCTTGCCGATGCCGGGCGGCCCGACAACGCCGACAACACTTCCGTGACCGTTGGCTGCTCGGTCGAGAAGTCCGCCGAGGGCCTCCATCTCCCACTCCCGACCGACGAATGTTGTCTCGATTCGCGCCGTTCTCCGTGCTGCGGATATGGCGAGCAGACGGCGCGTCGGTAACGGCTCCTGCGCACCTTTGACAAGAACGAACTCCGGTTCTCCTAACACGGCATTCTTCTCGACCAACCTCGCGGTCGACTCGGTCAACATCACCCCGCCGGCCGGCGCGACCGACTCCATGCGCTGCGCCATCCCGACCTGCTCGCCGACGGCGGTGTAGGTCAAGGGGCCAGAACCGATCTCGCCGGTGATAACCCCGCCGGAGTTCAGTCCCACGCGCAGCTGCAACTTGACGTGGTCACGATGCTCAACCTCGGTGTCGAGGTTCTTGACGTCCTTCTGAATATCCAGGGCCGCCCTGCAGGCGCGTAAAGCGTGGTCCTCGAGAGCGACCGGCGCGCCGAACACCGCCATGATTCCGTCCCCGGTGAACTTGTCGACCGTGCCGCCATAACGTTGGACGATCGCCGAACACCGGTTGAACAGCTCCCCCATGATTTCGCGCAGTCGTTCGGCGCCCAGTGTGGCCGCAATGTCCATCGAATGGACGACGTCGGCGAACAGTACGGTCACTTGCTTGTATTCAGCATGGCTGTCGGCGGTTGCGAAGGGCGAACCGCAGGCGTCACAGAATCGGGCGCCCGCGCGTGGCTCGGCGCCGCAGGTTCCGCACGGTGTCGCCACGCCTCAATCGTGCCGCCGACGCAGTAGCGAGGCTATGAAATGGCACGATTACTTCGGTACGACCTCGTCGAGGATCGCCTTCAGCGCTTTGAGCTGGGCATGGTCGAGGGCGGACAAGGCGTGGGGCGCCGGATCCTCGACCGCATCGATCTTGGCGACCACGTCGCGGCCGGCATCGGTCAAAGAGACGACCTTGCACCGACGGTTGTTCGGATCGGTTTCACGGACCACCAGCCCGCGCTCCTCGAGGTCATTGACGGCGACCGTCGTCGCGGGAGCATCCATCGTCGCGGCGTGCGCCAACTGCTTGACCGTCATCGATTGGCGAATCAGCCGTTTGAGGACGCGAATCCTGCTGAATGGCAGCCCGGACTGTTCGACGACCGCCCGCTTCCAGCCGTCGCGGTTGTCGTGCACCAGCGCGGCCATCGCCCGCCAAACCTCGTCGGCCAGAGCATTACTTGACATCTGCGTCCTCCAACCGGGGCCCTGCGATCAACGGTGCCAACCGGGCGGCCGAGCGCAACGCACGCTGCGACGTCGAGAACAGACCCATGACGAGGATCGCCACACCCAGTCCCGCGCACACCAACCACAGCGGCCGGGCCGCAACCGCGAAGTCCGCGCCCGTCGTCGACAACGCCGAGCCCAACACCGAACCACACAGCGCCACACCGACACTCACGCCCACCTGCCGGCTGGTCGAAGCGACCGCAGAGGCGGCGCCTGCCCTGTCGGTCGGCATGCCGCTCACGGCCGCGTTGGTGATGGGCGCGTTGACCATCGAGAAGCCGACGCCGAAGACCGCGAAGATCACCAGCAGCTGCCACACCGCGGTGGTTATCGTCAGCCGAGTGAGCAGCAGCGTCGCCGCGGTGATCAGCGTGCCCGCGATCAGCAGCGAGGGTCGCGCACCGAACCGGCCGACGAGCCGGCCCGACAGCGGCGAAAGGACCAGCGCGCCAACGGCTATCGGCAAATAGAGAAGCCCGGTGTGCATCGCCGAGAAGCCCCGCTCGACCTGAAGGTACAGCGAGATCATGAACAGGAAGGCGCCCCATGAAGCGAAGGCGCACACCGCGATCATCGTCGCCGACGCGAACGGGATGCTGCGGAAGAAGCGCAGATCGATGAACGGATCGTGGCGGCGCGACTCGTAGCGCAGAAACGCGATGAACGCCAGCGCCGCGACGACGCCGACGATGACGATGCGCACGTCGGCCCAGCCCCTCACCGGGCCCTCGATGAGCACATAGACAAGCCCGAACAAGAACGCCATGCCAAGGCCCTGGCCGACGGGATCGACGTCGCGCATGGTGATTGACCGGGACTCGGGCACGAAGATGGCCGTCAGCACGATTGCCAGCGCGCAGATCGGCAGGTTGATCCAGAACACCGCGCGCCAATTGACCAGTTCGATGAGCAGGCCGCCGACCATCGGACCCAACGCCATCGAGATGCCGACCACGCCGCCCCACACCCCGATTGCCCGCGCGCGCTCGACTCGGCCGGTGAACACCTGCGTGATGATCGACATCGCGACCGGGTTCAGCATCGAACCGCCGACGGCCTGCAGCATGCGCGCAAGAATCAAGACCTCGATGTTGGGCGACAGGCTGCAGAGCAGCGAGCCGAGCGCGAACACCGTCAGCCCGATCTGGAAGGTACGCCTGCGTCCGAAGCGGTCAGCGGTGGCGCCGGAGAGCAGCAGCAGCGAGGCCAGCACCAGCGTGTAGATGTCGATCACCCACTGCAGCTGCGACGCTGTTGCGCGCAGGTCGGCGCGGATGTTGGGAATGGCGACGTTGACGATGGTCGCGTCCATCGACACGATCAGCAGGCTCAGGCAGCAGGACACCAGGATGATGCCCTTGCGCCGAGCGCTCAGTGATCGGACGACAGTTTCATTCACACAACGATTGTGAAACTACAACTGTTCGCGATGCAAGCGAGGGTGCCGTGAATTGCGTCGCACGACGTCGAGTGTGGGCTTGTGCCACGCTTCGGGTGCTCCGAACGTGCGGGTAATCCACGTTCGGCGGAGGCGGAAAACTAGCGGCCGTCAAGCGCCTTGTAGTCGCGCTCCGTGTAGCCGGTGTAGATCTGGCGCGGACGGCCGATCTTGCCGCTGCCGTCCTCGTGCATCTCGCGCCAATGGGCGATCCAGCCCGGAAGCCGGCCGACCGAGAACAGCACGGTGAACATCCGCGTCGGGAAGCCCATCGCGCGGTAGATCACGCCGGTGTAGAAGTCGACGTTCGGGTACAGCTTGCGCTCGACGAAGTAGTCGTCGGTCAGCGCGACCTCTTCCAGCGCCTTGGCGATGTCCAGCAGCTCGTCGTCGCCGCCGAGCTTGCCGAGTATCTTGTCAGCCTGCTCCTTGACGATGCGCGCCCGCGGGTCGTAGTTCTTGTAGACCCGGTGGCCGAAGCCCATCAGCTTGACGCCGTCTTCCTTGTTCTTGACCCTCTTGACGAAGTCCTGCACATCGCCCTCGGACTGGCGGATCTTCTCGAGCATCTCCAGCACGGCCTGGTTGGCGCCGCCGTGCAGCGGACCCCAAAGCGCGTTGATGCCACCGGAGATCGACGTGAACAGGTTCGCCTGCGAGGAGCCGACCAAACGCACCGTCGACGTCGAGCAGTTCTGCTCGTGGTCGGCGTGCAGAATCAGCAACAGATCAAGGGCCCGCACGATCTCGGGATCGACCGCATACGGCTCGGCGGGGAAGCCGAACGTCATCCGCAGGAAGTTCTCCACCAGGCTCAGCGAGTTGTCGGGGTACAGGAACGGCTGGCCGACCGACTTCTTGTACGCGTACGCCGCGATGGTCGGCAGCTTGGCCAGCAGCCGGATCGTGGACAGCTCGACCTGCTCGTCATCGAACGGGTCCAGCGAGTCCTGGTAGTACGCGGACAGTGCGTTGACTGCGCTGGACACCACCGGCATCGGGTGCGCGTTGCGCGGGAAGCCGTCGAAGAACCGCTTGAGGTCCTCGTGCAGCAGGGTGTGCCGCTGGATCTGGGTGGTGAACTTCTCCAGCTGCTCCTTGGTGGGCAGCTCGCCGTAGATCAGGAGATAGCTGACCTCGATGAAGTTCGACTTCTCGGCCAGCTGCTCGATCGGGTATCCGCGGTAGCGCAGAATGCCGGCGTCGCCGTCGATGTATGTGATCGCGCTCTTGGTCGAGGCCGTGTTGACGAAGCCTTCGTCGAATGTGGTGTAGCCGCTCTTGGCCAGCAGCGAACCCAGCGCGATGCCGTCGGCCCCCTCGGTGGCACTGACGATGTCCAAATCAAGCTCGCCGCCCGGGTACGTCAGGCTCGCGTGCTCGCCACCATTGGATGAGTTATCGGCCACGGGAATCCCTTCGTCGCTGCCGGCAATACGGAAGTCTGTCCTACAAAAGGTAGTCCCATTCCAGCAGTCGTGCCCGCGTGGGGTCACGCAGTTCGCTACGCGCGCTGTGCTGCGTTCTGGATTTCTTCCATGAACTCGGCGAATGTCGCCTCCAACCTGGAGACGACGCCGTCGACGCCGCCGACGTTGTCCCAGTCGACGCCCGGCTCGGAAAGGTCGCCGAGCGCAGTCACGATGACCGACCCCCACATCCCGGAGATCAGCCGCAGCCGCCGATCTCCGAGGTCGACGCCCAGCCGCTTGGCCAGCTCGATGTTGACCGCATTGGGCCGGTACTCGAGCGCAGCCTGCTTCAACGTCGGCGAACTCATGATGATCCGCACGATGCACATCATTCGGTCCTCGGACAGCGCCCCGGGCGGTGCGGACTTCGTAGCGGTGTACATCGAGACATACGAGCGGCGCAATGCCTCGAAATGATTCAAGTCGCGGGGCTGGCGCGACAATTCGAGCGCGGCGAGTTCGATTGCGTCGTCGATGAGAGCGAACGCGATGGCGTCCTTTGTTGCGAAGTAGCGACTGAATGTGCGCGGCGAGACTTCCGCAATGGCAGCGATCTGATCGACGGTGGTGCGCTCGAACCCCTGCCGGTCGCATAGTTCGACGGCGGCATCGAGCAGGGTTGCGCGGGTGCGCTGCTTCTTGCGTTCCCGCAGACCGAGGGCCGGCTCCCCCCTGACATCAGCCACGAAGGGCATGCTAACTCCGCGGGGCATTAAATTTCTGAGAAAGTGGCGAAGCCAGACAGTTGGCGCTGGTCACACTTTGTCGCCCTCAGTCACCCGATAGCGGACGAACGCCGGTACCGCCGCCGCGGCGATCAGCACGCCGACCAGCACCAGCCCGCCACCACCGGCCGCTGCGACCGTCGTCCCCACCATCGCCGCGGCCGCCCCGTGCACCGCGTCGGCCAGCCGGGGGCCGCCCGCGACGACCACGGTGAACACCCCCTGCAGTCGGCCGCGCAAATCGTCGGAAGCGGCCTGCTGCAGAATCGTCGAGCGGAACGCCGCCGACACCATGTCGGCCGCGCCGCCAATAGCCAAGAACGCCAACGCAATCCAGAGCAACGCCCCTGCGTGGCCGCGTGCAAATCCACCGGCGACACCGAACCCGATCATCGCCGCACCCCACACCAAAATCGACACCACCACGGCCAGGCCCTGACGCTGAATGCGGGGAAACCAGCCGGAGAACACCCCGCCCGCGACCGCACCCGCCGACATCGCGGCCGCCAGCAGCGCCATCGTGGTACCGCCCTCGACCGGTCCCCCGAAGCTTTCATGCGCCATTTGCGGGAACAGCGCGCGGGGCATGCCGAGGATCATCGCGATCAGGTCGACGACGAACGACATCAGCACGACCTGGTTTCCGGCCAGGTAGCGGAAGCCCTCGAGAACCGAGCGGACCGTTCCGAAAAACGCCCCGTATCCCGACGAGCCGTTGGCGCCGTTGGTAGGTGGCATCGGAGCGAGCCGACACGTCGCCCAAATCGGCGCGATGCACGTGATCGCGTCGATCAGATAGAGCGTCGACAGGTCGACCCAGCGCAACATCACGCCGGCCAGTAGCGGCCCGACGATCGCGCCGAACTGGAACACCGTGAAGTTCAGCGAGTTGGCGGCGGCCAACTGGTCGCCGGGAATCATCCGAGGAATCGCCGCCGAGCGGGTCGGGCTGTTGATCGCATAGAACGCCTGTTGCACCGACAGCAGGCACAGCACCACCCAGACGTTGTTCAGCGCCAGCGCGGCCTGCATCCACAGCAACACCGACGCCAGCGCCAAGCCGATCGAGGCGATGATCAACAACGTGCGACGGTCCATCGCATCGGCCCACGCTCCGCCGAGAAGGCCGAACACGATCAGCGGGACCAAGGCGAACAAACCGGACAGCCCGACGTACGCCGAGTTCTGCGTGAGCGCGTAAAGCTGAACCGGCACCGCGAAGATGGTCAGGTTGCCGCCGATGACCGTGACAATGCCGGACAGCCACAACCGCCGGAAGTCCGGTGTTTTCAGCGGTGTGGTATCGGCGAAGAACCTTCGCACTACGGCTGGAGCCGCTCGATGCGGGTATGCACCGCCACCGGTAGTTCGGTGTCCGTGACTACCCGAATCCTGTTGTGCACCCGGTTTTCCCGGCCCTGCCAGAACTCCACGACCTCCGGTGCGATCAGGTAGCCGCCCCAGTTCGGCGGCACTGGCACCTCGTCCATGTCGGCGAATCGCTGAGTCACAGCGGCCAACTGTTCCAGCAGCGCCGCCCGCGATGCAATCGGTTTTGACTGCTGCGACGCCCACGCGCCGAGCTGCGATCCGCGTGGCCGGTTGCGCCAGTACGCGGCCGTCGCCTCGGCGGACACCTTGGTCACCGGGCCACGCACATGGACCTGGCGGCCGAGCAGAAACCAGGGGAACGTCGCCGACGCGTACGGCGTCGCCGCGAGCTGCTCACCCTTGGCGGAGTCGTAGTTGGTGTAGAAGGAGATGCCGGATTCGTCCACGCTCTTGCACAACACGCTGCGGGTCACCGGCCTTCCCCGCTCGTCGACAGTCCCGACGACCATTGCGTTCGGCTCCGCGACGCCGGCGTCCTCGGCGTCACCTAACCACTTGCGCAGCAGCGCAACCCAGCCGTCGGCGAGCCAGTCCGCATCAAGGTCGGGGCTACCGTCCTTCTCGAGAGCACCGTACTCGACACGCATTCTGGCCAGGTATTCCTCGTCACGTGTGGCCACGCGACAACGCTACGCCCCGCGTGTTCGCCCTCTTGTTACCGACCGGTAGACAGCGGCGACAACCCGAGTGCAAGAATCTGCCCATGACTACGACGTCAGGGGTACCGGAAGACTTCGTTGAGGGGCTCGAAGGGGTCGTCGCCTTCACCACCGAGATCGCCGAGCCGGACAAAGACGGCGGTGCGCTGCGGTATCGCGGTGTCGACATCGAGGATTTGGTCAATCGTCAGGTCACGTTCGGCGATGTGTGGGCGCTGCTGGTCGACGGCAAGTTCGGGCACAGCTTGCCGCCCGCCGAACCGTTCCCGCTGCCGATCCACAGCGGCGATGTCCGCGTCGACGTGCAGGCCGGACTCGCGATGCTTGCGCCCATCTGGGGCTACCCGCCGCTGCTCGACATCGACGACCAGACGGCCCGCGATCAGCTGGCCCGCGCATCGGTGATGGCGCTGTCATACGTCGCGCAGTCCGCCCGCGGCATCTATCAGCCGGCGGTTCCGCAGCGCACCATCGACCAATGCTCCACCGTCACACAACGATTCATGACGCGCTGGCAGGGCGACCCTGATCCCAAGCACGTCGAGGCGATCGACGCCTACTGGGTGACCGCCGCCGAGCACGGCATGAACGCGTCGACGTTCACGGCCCGGGTGATCGCCTCGACCGGTGCCGATGTGGCAGCGGCGCTTTCGGGGGCCATCGGCGCGATGAGCGGCCCGCTGCACGGCGGCGCCCCTGCCCGAGTGATCCCGATGATCGAAGAGGCCGAAAAGACCGGCGACGCACGCGCGGTCGTCAAGGGCATCCTGGATCGCAAAGAGAAGCTGATGGGCTTCGGCCACCGTGTCTACCGTGCCGAGGATCCGCGGGCGCGGGTGTTGCGGGCGACGGCCAAGCGACTGGAGGCGCCGCGCTACGAGGTTGCCGCCGCGCTGGAGCAGGCAGCTTTGGCCGAGCTTCGGGAGCGCCGGCCGGATCGTGCCATCGAGACCAACGTCGAGTTCTGGGCCGCGGTGATCCTCGACTTCGCGCAGGTGCCGACGAAGATGATGCCCGCGATGTTCACCTGCGGCCGCACCGCGGGCTGGTGTGCGCACATTCTGGAGCAGAAGCGGCTCGGCAAGCTGGTCCGCCCGGCCGCGATCTACGTCGGCCCCAGCCCGCGCGGCCCCGAGTCGGTCGAGGGTTGGGACCACGTCGCCAAGTCGTGACTGATCCGGTCGAGATATTCGCTTCGGCGGCACGAAGTTTCGCCGCGTTGGTGCACGACCTGCCGGCCGACTGCTGGGACGGGCCCGGCCTCGGCGAGTGGGATCTACGCGCACTGGTGGGGCACGCGTCGCGCTCGCTCATCACCGTCAGCACCTATCTGCTTCAGCCCGCATCGACCGAGGACATCCACACGCCGCAGGAGTACTACGTCAGGGTGAACCCCGCGGCGCTCGGACTCGCGCTGGAGGGTGTCCTCGAACGAGGCAGGCAGGCGGGCCGGGACCTCGGTGAGGATCCAGCGGCGACGGTCGACTCGTTGGTGGCGCGGGTCCTTGATGATCTCGCCGACGCGGGTGATCCGCTCATCACGGTGATCGGCGGAGCGGGCATCCGGTTGCACACCTATTTGCCGACGCGAACGTTCGAGCTGGCGGTGCATGGGCTGGATATTGCTCGCGCCGTTGGCATTTCGTATACGCAGCCGGTTGAGGTGCTCGAAGAGGCGACGGTGTTGGCGGCTCGCATCGCCTCAGCGCAGGGGCAGGGCGAGACGGCGCTGCTGGCGTTGACTGGGCGCGACGAGTTGCCGCGCTCCTTCTCGGTTGTCTGAGTTCACCTATTTGTCGGTGGCGAGTGGTTGCATGGGCGGCATGGCAATCGAAGTACAACCCTCCCTGTCCCCACACCTCTGCGTCGACGGCGCGGCCGCTGCCATCGACTTCTATACCAAGGCGTTCGATGCCGTTGAACTGGGCCGAGTCCCGGGCCCCGACGGAAAGCTGGTGCACGCAGCGCTACAGATCAATGGATCCACGGTGATGCTCAACGACGACTTCCCCGAGTACAACGACGGCAAGTCGTCGACGCCTGCAGCCCTCGGTGGCACGCCGGTCACCATCCACCTCACCGTCACGGATGTCGAATCGAAGTTCCAGAAGGCCGTCGACGCCGGAGCCACGATCGTCGCACCCCTGGAAGACCAGTTCTGGGGTGACCGCTACGGCATCGTCCGCGATCCGTTCGGGCACCAGTGGTCACTGGGTCAGCCGGTGCGCGAGGTCAGCCCGGAGGAAATCGCGGAGGCGATGAAGCAGGGCTAGGCGTTATGCCGGGCGTGCGGCGAGTTCGCGCGCCCGGCAAGACATTTCCAATCCTGCCTCCAACCGAACTCCAAGCGCCGGTCTGCATGATCGCCGGTATGACAACGCCACAACCACACCAGGTGAACGCTCCTGGTCAAATTCAGCAACCGGTGCACGCAGTTGACGCCGCAGGCAGGCCGCTGTCGGACAAGAGCAAGCTGACCGCCGGGTTGCTTGGAATCTTCCTTGGCAGCTTCGGGGTCGGCCGGTTCTATCTGGGCTACACCACCATCGGAATCGCTCAGGTAGCCGTGACCTGGCTGACCCTCGGAATCGGCGGGATCTGGCCGCTGGTCGACGCCATCTTCATTCTGGCGGGCAAGGTACCCGACGCGCAGGGACAAACCCTGCGCGGTTGAGCTCGCTGCATCCAACATCGAGCAGGACACGACACCCGACCAGAACCGCGGTAATGCCTTGGCGCACACAGCGTTGAGACGGCCGCCTCCCAGCGAATCAGCTGACCAGCCGAATCCGCCGACCACATGTATCGTCTCGGCAAACTGAAACATCGCTGAGGGTCGGGTGAGATGGTCGAGTATTACCTGTCGGGCGCTGTGGAGGCCCGTGTCGAAGGCGCGACCGCACCGCTCGGCGGACCCAAGCAAAGATGCGTCTTGGCGGTACTGCTGGCCAATCACGGCACGGTGGTCGGCAATGGCCGGCTCATCGATTGCGTGTGGGAGGAGGAACCGCCGGCGAAGGCGTTGGTGTCGTTGCGCTCCTACGTGGCCAACCTGCGCAAGATCCTGAACACGACCAGCGACGCCCAGCGCCAACGGCTCGAATCGCGCCCCTACGGCTACCAGCTGAACCTGCTGCAGGGCGACTGGATCGATCTGCACCGGTTCGAAGAGCTGGTTTCGGCCGGCAGGGCCGCGTTGATCCGCAACGACCCCGCCGGTGCGGCAGGCGCACTCAACGAGGCTCTTGCGTTGTGGCACGGAGATCCCTTCGGCGAGTTCGCCTTCCGTGATTTCGCTGCCCCCGACGTGCTGCGCTTCGCCGAGCTGCGGACTACCGCGATAGAAGCGCGATTCGATGCCGAGTTGATGCTCGGTGTCGCCGGTGACCTGATTCCGGAAATCGAGGCCGCGGTGGCACAGCACCCGCTGCAGGAGCGGCTGTGGGGACATCTGATGCTGGCCCTTTATCGGTCGGGCCGGACGGCGGACGCGCTGCGTGCGTTCGACCGCGCCCGCGCCACCCTCGACCGGGAAATCGGGACGCGGCCGGGAGAAGGCCTGCAGACCCTTTTTCAGAAGATCACCGATGGCTCGGCAGACCTGCTTGCCGAGCCCGCTGGCTGCCAACTCCATACCGAACCCGACGCACCCCTTGCGCTCTTCGTCGGCCGGGATTCGGAGATGAGTATTGTCACGACCGCCGTGCGCAGGGCGAGCGCCTGCATCGGCGGAATGACACTGATGACTGGTGAAAGCGGAATCGGCAAGACATCGCTGGCGCAGGCCGCCGCCGACCAGGCCCACGGGAGCGGCATCACCGTCGCGTGGGCCGGTCACCCGACCGGCATCACGCTGCCGCAGCTCTGGACGTGGATTCAGCTGCTGCGACAGCTTGGCACCGCCCTTGGCGAGACCGGCCGCCGGGAGGTGCGCCGCGCTGCGCCCGGCGTCGTCGATGCGCTGGTTCCGGAGTGGGGACACGCCGACGAGATCGGTTCGGGGGTTGGCGTGCCCGCTACGGGCTTTGCTTTGATCGAGGGCATTGTCATTGCACTGCAAAAGCTTTCGGCGATTCAACCGCTGCTGCTCGTTCTCGATGACCTGCACGTGGCCGACGAGGCGTCGATTGACGCGCTGGCGCTGCTGGCCGCGGAGTTTCCGCGCGTGCCCATCCAGATCATCGGCAATTGGACATACTTCGGTGCGGACCGACCGATGAAACGGCAATCGTTCGAGCGCCTGCTCAGATCAAACGACATCGCCACCGTGCATCTACGCGGCATCGACCGCACGGCCGCCGGGCGCCTCGTCGACGCGATCGTCGGCGAGCCGACCTCTGCGGCCGTGCGGGACGAGGTGTGGCGCCAGTCCGGTGGCAACCCGTTCTACATCAAAGAGCTCGCAAGGACGCTCGACACCGCGACCGGTCCGCCGGAGGCGGTGGTCGGCGTGGTCGGCCGGCGACTGGGGGTTCTCGAAGACACGGCTCGACGTGTGCTGAGCGCGGCAGCCGTGGTCGGCCCCGAGTTCGACGTAGCCGAACTCGCCGACATCGTCGACCTGTCGATTTCGGCTGTCCAGGCCCGGCTTCGGCCTGCGTACGACACCGGCCTAATCGACGAATCGGTCGAGCGTCCCGGGGCTTACCGGTTCAGTCACGGTCTGGTCCGCGACGGACTGCTCGCGCAGCTGGCCACCACCGATCGCACCAGCGTGCACGCCGCGGTGGCAACCACCCGCGCGGCCGCCGTCGCAACCGCCGCATACGAGGACAGCATCGCCGCGGCGGATCACGCCTGGCGAGCGGGCGCTGAGCTGAATGCCGAGACAGCGCTGGACATCCACGAAACCGTCATCCAACGAGCGCTGAATCGGTCGGCGTACGACGACATCGCCGGGCTGGCCGAACACGCGCTGCAGGTTTCCGACAGGCTGCCGGCCAAACCAGAACACCTGGAACGGCAGGCCACGCTATGGCTGCACCTTGCCGGGGCGAAGGGCATTCTCGAAGGCCAGGCCAGCAAGGCCGCCTCCGACGCGGTGCAGCGCGCATTCGAGATCGGCAGCGAAGTCAAGGGCCGAAGCTTCTACGGGGCGATGGCCCTTCAGTGCATGATGCTGTGCGCGTATGGACGCATCGAGGAGACCTTCGTCATCGCCACCGGGCTGCGCGAGCAGTACGAGAAATCCGGGGACCCCGACATCGGTATCGCCAGCGACTTCGCGCACGCGATGGTCTACTCCTTACGCGGTGACGCCGAGGCACTCATCGCCACGGGCAAGCACATGATGAGCACGTTTCCACCGCCGGAGACGGTCACCGATCCGCTGCACTTCTTTCATCCACGCGTCTACTGCTGGATGGCCTTGGCAGAAGCAATCCGCGGCGACGACGACGCCATGAGCGAATACCTCCGATTGGCAAGGGAACTCGCACAAAGCAGGGGCGACGTGTTCAACATCCTGGCCGCCAAGCTCACATTCATAGAATGCGCGGCGATTCGCGGAGTCGTCGAGGGTACCGCGGAGCTGGCCGACGAAGTCGACCGCGAGTTCTGCGCAGCAGGCGGCCAGCAGTGGGCGGCATGCGCCAGGATCATCCGGGTATGGGCGCAAACCCTCGATACCGGCGACGCCGACCCTGCTGTCGCGTTCGAGGCATTCGAGGTGTTCGCCAGCGACGGGTCCGTGGCGATGCACCCGACGTTCCTTGCCCTGCTGGCCGACATCGAAGCTCACCATGGCCGACTCGACAGCGCGCGCGAATTGCTATGGCGGGCCAAACATTTGGCCGACGCCACCGGTGAACACGGCGAAGACCGGCTGATCGCCGAACGAATGGCTGCGTTCAAGCCTTAGCTGCGGCTTCGGGCAGCGCCTCGCGCCATTGCCGCCACACCGCGCGGTCCGTCATCAAGTCGAGCACATTGCCGAAACCGCTTGGATAGACCAGAGATACCAGCCACTGACGGGAATCACCCTGACTGATTTGGAAACCGCCGCGGTAGAACTGGCGCAGCCACTTGATCGCGAGTTGGCCGCGATCGAATTCGAAGATCACCACCGGTTCACCCGCCGCGAGCCTCTCCTGGTAATCGGTCAGACCGAGTTCCTCGTCAACCCATTTGGAATACTCGGAGGCGACGCAGCGCAAGGTCGTATCCGTAAGCTCCAGTTCGACGTTGACCCACCAGGAGTTCCCGCGGCTCTTCAGTAGATAGGCCTTGGTGTGCGGAGGGGCGCTCGACATCTTGTTGCGTCCGCCCGTCAGGTGGTGATGGTGATGGATTTGTCGATGGCCTCGAGCGCATCGAACAGCGGCTTGCTCTGGTCTTCGTTGCTGGTCGCGTTCATCTGCAGGACGTAGAGGCCGCCGGGTCCTTGGATCACCACCGTCTCCTGACCGGACGCGGCCTTGATGCCCTGCAGGTCGTACTCGCCTGCAATCCGGTACGCCGGGAACCCGGACACCGTCGCCGTCTCGTCGCCAGCCGGAACGAAGCCCGGCAGGTTCTTCATCTCACCACCCGCCAGCTGCAACAGTTTGTCGGGATCGGCGGGACCGTCCAGCTTGGAAAGCAGCGCGATGATGTTCGGCGTGTAATTGGCGCCCTGCGCCTCCGGGCCGGTGTAGACAAGCGCGCCGTAGGCGTATTCGGGGGTGTCCTCGCCGGCGCTCTGCCAGCCGTCGGGCAGCTGGATGTTGACCTGTGGAGCACCCGGTTCCCCTTCGTGCACCGGAGTTTCGGTGATGTGCTGATCGCGGATGTAGTCGGCGATAGTGGGGTTCGCCGCGCCCGCGCCTGCCGCGTCCAGCCCCCGGGGTTGCAGCTTGCCGGTCGGCGCCGCCGCTTTGGTTGACGTCGCAGTCGCCAATGCACTGCTGCTCGAGCTGTGCGTTGTGGTGGCCGAAGCGTTGTCTTTGCTACCACCCCCGCACGCTGAGAGCGTTGCGGTCAAACAGACTGCGGTGAATGCGGCGACCATGTGCCGGCGCTGCATCTGCATCGTGCCTCCTCGTCGGTGTCCAGCGGACGTCGGACACGTCCGCTGGCACACCGTAGAGGCGATGGATTGGAATCTGATTGAAGCCGGCAGCGCCGTAGGTTGGAATGGCTCAGCGGAACAGTCGGGCGAGCAACCTCTGCCGCACAGTAGGCGCGGGCGACGCCGCCGCGGCCGCGAGCATGTCGGTGACCGCGGTGAATTTGTCGCGCGGCCGTACCCCCGCCCCGCGAGCGATTTCCGCGGCGTCGATCGCCTTCCACCCCGCGCCGTCGATCACGTCGGGCCGTCGGCTGCGCACCAATTTGTCGAGTGCCTTGCCGGCAGGGTCGGCCAGCACGCCGCGGTTGTAGTCGGCGACAAGGTTGTGCACGGTCTGGGCCGCGCATGATTTGTTGGTTCCGATGAAACCGGTCGGGCCGCGTTTTATCCAGCCTGCGACGTAGCTTCCCGGCGCCCCGATGACGCGGCCGCCGTCGTTCGGCACCACCGCTGCGGATTCGTCGAACGGCAGCCCGCGAATGGGCTTGCCGCGGTAGCCAATCGAGGTCAGCACCAAGCCGCCCGAGACCGTGCGAACCTCGTCGGTATTCGTCACGGTGAATTCGACACCTTCGGCGCGCGCCTTTCCGACAACGCGTTTCGGCGTCAGGTGGTAGGCGAGCCGGATGCGGGGCCGCGTCGCGGGCGCTGATGCATCGCCGAGCTTGGAAAGGATCTCGAGTTTGTTGCGCGTCAACGGATCTGACGCCGCCGCCAGATCGCGCAGGACCAGATCTTGGTCGGCCGTGTCGAGCACCACGTCGCACGTCGACGTCAGCCCGATCAGCTCCGGCAGCGTGAACGCCGAATCGGCGGGCCCGCGCCGGGCCGCGATGACGACCTCGGTGACCTTCGACGCCCGCAACGCGGCCAGCGCGTGACCGGAGATGTCGGTGCGGGCCAGCGCGTCCGGGTCGGTGGTCAGGATGCGCGCGACGTCGAGCGCGACATTGCCGTTGCCAATGATCACTACCCGCTCGTGGCCCAAATCTATTGGCAGATCGGTGTATTCGGGATGGCCGTTGATCCACGCCACGACCTCGGTTGCGCTGCCGGTACCCGGCAGCCCCATCCCGTCGATGTCGAGTCGACGGTCGTTGGGCGCGCCGCTCGCGTACAGCACCGCGTGATGATGCTCGAGCAATTCGGCGTGCGTCAGGTCCGATCCCACCTCGACGTTGAGATAGAACCGGAACGCCTGCCGCCCGGCGATCCGGTCGAACAGCTTCGTCACCCGCTTGGTGCTCTGGTGGTCCGGGGCGACCCCGGCCCGCACCAAGCCGTACGGCGTCGGCAGCCGTTCGAAAACATTGACCCGCACGCCCTGCTGGGTGAGCAGTTCGTCGGCTGCGTACATGGCCGCGGGTCCGGATCCGACGATCGCCACCGTCAGGGGCCCGCCGTCGCGCGCCTCGACGTATGGCGCCTCGATGACGGGCGCCAGCTTCGACGTCGGCGGCAGCTTGGTTTCGCGCTTCGGGTAGAACGCAGCGTTCAGCTCGACGAACGGCAGCTGCTCGGGCTCCAGCTTGGTGGCCGGTGCGATCGCCCCGACCGGGCACGCGCTCACACACGCTCCGCAATCCACGCACGCCGCCGGGTCGATGTAGAGCATCTCGGCGGTGGCGAAGCCCGGCTCGTCCGGTGACGGATGAATGCAGTTCACCGGGCAGGCGTAGACACAGGACCCGTCGCTACAGCACGACTGGGTGATTACGTGCGGCATGAAGGTCCTACGCGGCTGCCACCACGTGCTGCCGCTGCGGTTCGCTGCGGTAGCGACTGGGCCGGCCGTCGATTTTGCAGATCCGCCACACGAGCCTCGCGATCGGGTTGTTCAGGCCGGTGTCCTTGCAGAGCATCCGGACGTCACCGAACATATCGCGCAGCATCTGCCGGGACTCCGGTGAGCGGAAGAACACTTCCTTGCGCACCGAGCGCGGAATGTCGAATTCCCTCCAGAACGCCTTCGGCGGCACGATGATCGCCGAGCACAGCACACGCATCACGATCGGCACGTAGATCGACAGCCAGAACCGCTTGCGCCGCGGCAGCGCCGGGATGCGCTTGCGCAGATATTCATGAGCGAAGGAGATGTGGCGGGCCTCCTCGGCCACGTGGATCGCCATCACCTTTTCCATGATCGGATGCAGCGACTTGCCTTCGCGCAGAACGTTTTTCTGCGTGTGGTCGATGGGTTCCTCGCCTGCGAGAATGCCGAACCAGAACGGGATCGGCAGCGGCCGTGCGACCAACGGGATCAACGGCTGCACCCACTTCAGCAGGCGCGGCATGCCCGGCACATCGGCGCCGATGCGGTTGACCATCTCCTGGAACATCATCGTGTGGTTGCACTCTTCGACCGCCTCGTGCAGGCAGTACCGATACTCCGGTGAGCCGTTGGGCGTCCAGAACGAGTACTCCATCAGGCCACGAATCAGGATCGACTCGAAGTGCAGGCCCACCTTGGCGACGTTGGCCTGGCGCCACATGCCGATTTCGATCTGCCGTTCCAGCGTCTGCGCCTGGTACCAGGGGTGGCGGCCCAGCGGATCGGTCGCGGGGAGCACCCAGCGAGGGTCGTTCGGGAACACCGCGAACTCCGGCGAATTCCAGTCGATGTCCGTGTACGGATTGAAGTTGCGCCGCACCGACCCCTCGGACAGTGTGGTGAGCATCTCCACGTACTCGGTGTCGTCGCTTACCTCCATGTTGCGACGCCACCGGCGGACCAGCCTTGTGCGAGCCATTTTCAGCCTTCCAGGTCTCCCCATGAGGTTTACATTTGAGCCCTAATGTCCAACGACGGTACCGCAGGTATCGCATATTGAACAGCCCCACTTCTGCGATGTGGCGCGTCGGCCCTGCACATCGGACATGTGACGGAGGCCACACTCGATGGTCGAGCTGAAGCCAGCCGGCAGCGAGGACTACATCCACGACTCGAACGGATGGACGCTGCCTACGTCTTCCCGAAATCCCCCGCCGCGGTGAACTTGTCGCCATTGCTCACCGCCGAGAATCCCGCATCCGTGAATCCGCAGTCAGTGACGATCGCGCGGTGACGAGGGCTGTTCATCCACCAAGCGACCGCTGCGGCAGGGGTGCCGGCGCCGGGCCCGGTGCTCCAGAACACGATTTCTCCGAGGTTCGCATACGACACGTAACCCGCGTCCATGACGCGTTGGGCGGGTGAGGAGCCGTCCGAACCGGTGTGGCCCTGCACTCCGTTCGCCAGCATGTCGTTGGCCTGCCGCGCTGCGGACGCAGTCAGCTGCGGATTGGGGGCAACGGGGCCACAACCGTTCGCCGCGCGGGTGGCGTTGATCTGGTTCAGCACCGCGGCACCTTCGTCGCCGCCGATGGGCGTGCGGAGACTGCCGACTCCGCCGTCAGCTAGCGCCGGAGCGGCGGCGGGCACCGAACCGGAGAGCGTGATCGCCGCTGCACATGCAGTCAGCAACGCCGTAGCTTTTTCCATACCCATCAGGTCACAGTATGGTCACGGATGGCAGCGGCCGCAGGGGTGTTCACACTTTTCTCGGCAAACCCGTCAGCAAACTCCTGCCGATGCTGCGCTCGGGCCAACCCTCCCGGCAGAAAGCGTGCTGGTCCGGTCATTACTCTTGAGCCCATGGCCGAACTGACGATTCCCGCCGATCTCAAACCCGCCGACGGACGATTCGGCTGCGGCCCGTCCAAGGTGCGGCCGGAACAACTGCAGGCACTCGCCGCCGCAGGCGAGCTGTTCGGCACCTCGCACCGGCAGGCTCCCGTCAAGAATCTCGTCGGTCGCGTCCGCGACGGACTGCGCCAATTATTCTCGCTCCCTGAGGGTTACGAGGTCATCCTCGGCAACGGCGGCTCGACGGCGTTCTGGGATGCCGCGGCGTTCGGGCTGATCGACGAGCGCTCGCTGCACCTGACCTACGGCGAGTTCAGTTCGAAGTTCGCCTCGTGCGTCGTGAAGAACCCGTTCGTCGGGGAGCCGATCATCATCAAGGCCGACCCCGGCACCGCACCGAAACCGCAGTCGGATCCTTCTGTCGATCTGATCGCGTGGGCGCACAACGAAACCTCGACCGGTGTCGCGGTCCCCGTGCAGCGGCCCGACGGATCGGGTGACGCGTTGATCGCGATCGACGCGACGTCGGCCGCAGGCGGTCTGCCCGTCGACATCACCGATGTCGACGCCTACTACTTCGCGCCGCAGAAGAACTTCGCAGGCGACGGAGGGCTGTGGGTCGCGATCATGTCTCCCGCGGCGCTGGCCCGTGTCGAGGCGATCGCCGGCTCGGGCCGCTGGGTGCCCGACTTCCTTTCGCTGCCGATCGCGATCGACAACAGCACCAAGAACCAGACCTACAACACCCCTGCGATCGCCACGCTGATCCTGCTTGCCGAGCAGATCGACTGGTTGCTGGGCAATGGCGGGCTGGATTGGGCCGTCAAGCGAACCGCGGACTCGTCGCAGCGGCTGTACTCCTGGGCTGAGGCGTCGAAATTCGCAACGCCTTTTGTCGCTGATCCGGAGCTGCGGTCACAGGTGGTCGGCACCGTCGACTTCTCCGACTCCGTAGATGCTGGAGCCGTCGCGTCGATATTGCGGGCCAACGGCATCGTCGACACTGAGCCCTACCGCAAACTCGGTCGCAACCAACTGCGCGTCGGGATGTTTCCCGCCGTCGAGCCTGACGACGTCACCGCGCTCACCCAATGCATCGACTGGGTGGTGGAACGGCTCTGACCTGCCCGGGCGTGTCTGCGCGGTAACGGAGCGGTAACGCAGTAGGGTCCCCGTAATCGGGCTTGGGATTCGGTCCGGAGGAGGTCTAAATGCGGGAACTCAAGGTCGTCGGTCTCGACATCGATGGCAAACGAATCATCTGCGAGGCCGAAGGCCTCGGCGAGAAGTTCCTGCTGCGCCCCGATGATCGGCTGCGCGCGGCCGTGCGCGGCGACACGGTCGGATCAAGTCCACCCCAAAACGACACCGAGGTCCAAAGCGTGCTGCGTCCCAAGGACATTCAGGCCAAGATCCGGGCAGGCGCGTCCGTCGAACAGGTGGCGTCGGCCGCCGGCGTCGACATCGACCGCGTCCAGCGGTTTGCCAACCCAGTGCTGCTCGAGCGTTCGCGCGCGGCCGAGCTGGCAACCGCCGCGCACCCCGTGCTGCCTGACGGACCGTCGGTTCTGACGTTGTTGGAGACGGTGACTTCGGCATTGGTGGCGCGCGGTCTCGATCCGGAGAGCACCAACTGGGACGCGTGGCGCAACGAGGACGGCCGCTGGACCGTGCAGATGGGTTGGAAGGCCGGCCTGTCCGACCTCGTCGCGCACTTCCGTTACACGCCGGGGGCGCACGGCGGCACCGTGACCGCGTTCGACGATGCGGCGTGCGAGCTGATCGATCCCGACTTCGCCCGCCCGCTGCGGCCGCTGGCCCCGGTTGCGGAGCTCGCGTACGACGAGCCGGAGCCAGAACCAGCGCTGCCCATCGAAGAGCTCGCCGCGCCTGAACCGCCACCTGCACCGAAGCCGCGCGCTCGCAAGGGCAAGCCGGCCGTCCCGGCGTGGGAGGACGTGTTGCTCGGCGTGCGATCGAGCGGTCAGCGCTGAGCGCTTGACCTAAAGCGTCGTTGAGGTCCTAGCGTCGACCTCATGACCTTGGGACCGATCGGCCTCGCAAGCAGCTACCCGTACACCGACGACCCGGCTGTGGTCGCCGACGAGGCGCAACGCATTGAGGCCCTTGGCTTCTCGACGCTGTGGCGATCCGGCAATCTGCCGATGCTCGATGCGGCGGTTCGGGCAACGACGCACATTCCCGTCGCCACGGGCATCATCCCCGTCGACTCCGTGCCCGCTGCGGATGTCATCGCGATGTATCGATCACTGCAGCGCGAGCACCCGGGCCGCTTCATCGTGGGTCTCGGCGGTGCACACGGGGCACGACCTCTGAACACACTCAACGGCTACCTCGATGCACTGGACGAGGCCGGCGTCGCCGCTGACTCGCGGGTGCTGGCCGCGCTGGGCCCCAACATGCTGGCGCTCGCACGGGACCGGGCCAGCGGTGCATACCCGTTTCTGGTGACGCCGTCATACGTGGGCGATGCGCGCGCCGCGCTTGGCGCGGACAAGACTCTGGCGGTGTTGGTGATGGTGCTGCCGACGACGGATCGCGAGACGGCACGACAGGCGGCCGCCACCCCGCTGGGCTTCCTGACGAACGTGGGTGGATACCGACGAAACCTGCTGCGGCAGGGCTTTTCTGAGGCCGACATCGGTGACGTGAGTGATCGACTGCTCGACGGCATCGCCGCGTGGGGCGACATCGATTCGATTGCAACGCGGGTCGCGGAGTACCGCGCCGCAGGCGCCGATCAGGTGGTGGTGCGGATGCTCGGCGCCGACGACGAGCAGGCGTGGCAGGCAAGATTGGCCGAAGCACTCATCCGATGAGCCCGTCAAGGCCCATCGCAATCAGCGCGAGCCATGCGCCTGCGACGCCAACGCCGGAGCCGAGCACAAACCACCGCCAGACCGGCAGCTTGCGCCAGCCCCACACGGTCGGGGCCAGGCCGCCGACGGCGACCAGGTTCAGTCCGACGGCCAGCAGCGGATGCACGCGGGTCAAGCCCAGGCTGAGCACGACGACCGCGGCGGCGGTGACAGCCGCGACGAAAGCGGCCACGGTCAAACCCATCGCCCACGGGGTGGAGTCGTCGGTCACGGCGCCAATCTAGCGTGTCGGGGCTCAGTCCTCGTGCCGCCACAGCATCCTCTCCAGGTCCGCACGGCTGGCGGCCCCGGTGTTCAGCATGGCCCGGTAGATGTGGCCCTCGACCGTGCGCCGCGACAGGGTCAAGCGCTGCGCGACCTCCTTGGTCGACAACCCGCGGCGCAGCAGCGCGACAATCTCCCGTTGGCGCGCCGTCAGTGGCAAGGGGTCGGCGGCCAGCAGGAGAGCGGGCGTGCTGGCACCGCCGCACTCCTGCGCGATCACAGCCGCTCGGTTCGAGCACCCGAGCGCGGAACCCCGCATTCCCTGCCTGCGAAATTCCAGGGCAGCATGTGCGGTCGCGTCGAGGGCCGCGACCATGTCTCCCATCTGTTCGAAATCTTCGGAGACACCGTTCAATTCCGCCGGATCGCCGTCGTGCAGCGCACCGGCGAACCGAGCGGCTGCTGCCACGCGTGGTCCTTCGACCATCGTTTTCAACACATGCAGACGAGCTGCCGGGCTGCGGTCACCGAATTGCGTAGCCGCCTGAAGGCAAGCCACTTCTGCGGCGAATTGCCCACTGGCTCGGGCGGTTTGCGCTGCGGACAGCACGGTGCCGATCGCTTCCTTGACGGCGCCCTCAGCCGCGGCAACCCATGCGTTGGCCAGCGCAAGCTCGAAGTCCAGGTATCGCCAGCTCGGGTGGCGCTGCTTCTCCAGCGCGGTCAACGAATCACGCGCTTGGCTTGCCAACCCGCGCATAGCGAGCGCGATCGTGTACGGAAGCCCGTACCGGTAAGCCCATCCAACGGTGGTTCCAGACAATGCATTCACGGTCGGTTCCAGCAGAATGCATGCCTTGTCGAGCTTGCCCGCGCCAGCGGCAGCCACCCCAGCCAGGCCGTTGCTCAGCAGCTGCGAACCGGGTAAGTCAGCCGCTTGCTTGAGCAGTGGCTCCGCGACGTCGCACGCGTCAGCTATGCGACCAGCGTGCAGCAACGCGCCGATGTGCCCGTCGGCGATCACGAACCGCATCTGGGCGGCATCCGGTGAGCGCTGAGCGAAGGCATATGCAGCGCCCGCCGCCGCGACGGCTTCAGCGGTTCGGCCGCAGGCTCCGGCCGCCACGCAGTACGCCATCGCCGTGCTTGCTCCGACGATCGCTGGAAGCTCGTCGACGTGGAGCTTTCGGAACGATGTTGTCGCCGTGACCGGGTTGCCCGTCAACGACCAGTACACCGTCTGGATCGCATCGATGCAGGCCCGGTTCGGCATCGGCGAGGTGTGCGACGCATCGTCGATGAGCTGCTCTGCCCCGACAGGATCACCAAGGGTGAAAAGCATGTTCTGCACACGCATGAACACCAGCCGGCCCCAGTCGTCCTTCGTGATCTCGCCACGCAAGCTTGCTGCCAGCACGTCGTCGGCCTCAGCACCGCGGCTCAGCCAGGTAAGAGCATGCGCACGAACGAGATTCGCCTCAACGCCCGCTCCGGCATGAGCAGCAGCACTGGCCAGGTGCTCGGCAAGAGGCATGTCCGCCAGCCACACCGCACCCTGCGCAGCGCGCGTCAGCAGGGCCGGATCCGGCGCGAGGTCGGAATCGATCGCCAACGTCGCACGTCGCACCACAACGCGAATATCGTCGCGGTCGTCAGAGGCCGCGAGTTCGGCGGCCACCAACCCGCGCAGCCGCCGCATTCTGGTATGTGCCACGCGCGTTCGGCGCACCTCGCCATACAGGGGATGCGCGAGGCGGACGTCGACGCGGTGATCAAGGCGTTCGAACATGATGAGGCCGCGGACATCAGCCTCTTCGACCGCGGCGCGGTCGGTGATGCTGGTGAGCGCGCGCAGCGAAAGCGGCTCACTAACGGCGAGCACGTCGATGACGTCGCTGACCGAGGCTGGCAGGGTTCCGATCAGCGACTCGATCAGCTCGACTAGTCCCGGCGGCACAACGGGGTCACCGGCCCATCGCCATAATCCGTCGTGCTGCACTAGTCGCTGGTCGGCGACCTGCCGGTCGACGATGTTTCGCAGATACAGGACGTTGCCCCGCGTTAGCTCCCAAAGGGATTGCGCGGCATGCGGATGCACCGAGGCGCCGAGCGCTGCCGAAACCAGTTCGGTCGATTCCGTCTTGGACAGCGGCTGCAAATCCAGCCGATCGAAGGGTGCCGTCCGCCAGATGTCACGAATCTGTTCGGGAACGGGTTCCCCATGGCGATACGTGAGGACGACCTTGGCCCCCCGCCGCTGGACAATCTGCTGTACAACGAAAGTCGACAGATCGTCGAGCAGATGGACGTCGTCAACGGCGAGCAGGACTGGTGTGTGCGGCGCCGGAGAAGTCAGCGATTCGATGACGCCGCGGACGAGTTGAAGTAGCTCGGGGTGCTCGGCGGTTGTCGATTCTGTCCACGCGGCGAAGGCGCCCAGCGGCACTGCTCGCGACGAGGAGGTGCCGACCACCCAACGGACCGCATATCCCTTCGCGGTCGCCGCGTTGATGGCTTCGTGTGCAATTCGGCTCTTTCCCACGCCTGCCGAACCGGATATGAGCACGCCGCAGGTATCCGGATCCGCGATCGCGTCTCCGATTCGTCGCATTTCCTCGGACCTGCCGGTGAGCGGCCACGTCAAACGCACCCATCTAGCGTACGAGCGCGGCCTGTTTGCCGTGCGGATCTGAAGACCACAGCGATGTCGCGCGCCAGTCGTCGATCACGGCACGAGCCTGGCCCGTTCGTAGAACGCGAGGGCGGCGGCGGTCGCGACGTTGAGTGAATCGGTACCGCGCGACATCGGAACCCGGACTCGCATATCGCTGACCCGCATCACCGTTTCGGTCAATCCCGGGCCCTCCGCGCCGACGAGGAAAGCGACCTTAGCGTCGGCCATCTCCGCCATCGCCTCCGCCAGCGTGTGCGCCGACGGATCGGGCGTCATCGCAAGTAACCGAAAATCGTTGTCCCGCAGGATGTGAAGGTCGCCCGGCCAGGCCGCCGCCCCCGCATACGGCACCAGCAGCGCATGTCCCATCGACACCCGAACGGCACGCCGGTACAGCGGGTCGGCGCAGCCCAAACCGAAGATCACCGCGTCCACGCCGAGACCGGCGGCGTTGCGGAAGATCGACCCCAGGTTTTCGTGGTCGTTGACACCCTCGAGCACCGCGACCGTGCGTGCGCCCTCGAGCACCTGCGCGACGGACAGGTCGGGCGCGCGCGACGCGGATGCCAGCACGCCGCGGTTGAGATGAAACCCGACGACCTCGGCCATCAGGCCGGCATCGACCCGGTAGTACGGCGCGTCGACGCCAACCAGGTCGTCGCCGAGTTCGGCCAGCCGCCGGTCGGTGCCCAGCATTGCCCTTGGCCGAAAACGGGACGCCAGCATGCGCTGCACCACCAGCACGCCCTCAGCGATCACCAAGCCCTTTCCGCTGGGCAGATCGGGCCTTCGGTCCACGCTGTTGAGATCGCGAAAGTCGTCAAGCCTCGGGTCCGCAGGGTCGACCACGTCGATTACGTTGGGGCTCACGCGCTTTCGTCGACCATGCCCGTCATCAGATCGGCGGCGGCCATCAGCGTGTTGCGCTGGTCGGGCTCGAGGCGGTCGAGGCGCTGTTTCAGCCATTCCTGGCTGGCTCGGCGCTCGGCCTCGATCAGATTGGTGCCTGCCCGCGATACCGAAACCAGCACCTGACGGCCGTCTGCCGGATCGGCATCACGGTCGACGAAGCCGAGCTCGCACAGCGACGCGATGACCCGCGTCATTGACGGTGGACGCACGCGTTCGCGCGTGGCTAACGCGCCGGGCGTCATCGGGCCCTCCTTGGCAAGCGTCGACAGGGCCGACAGCTGCGAGAGTGAGACGGGGGAATCCGGGCGCCGAAACCGCAATTGGCGAGCCAGCCGGATCACTGCCAGCGACAGATCGCTCGCAAGCCGGGCGTCGACGTCTTTCACGAAGCAAAGAGTACCTAGCGGGTCTCAAGAAATCTTCGAAAAACCCGCGTGCATTTCTGACGCCGGAGTAATCGGCTACGTTGTCAGCGTGGCACCGGAACCGCCCGCATTGCCGGCCATCTTGCTGAAGCCATGGCCGGTCATCGTGGTGATCACGGCGGGTTGGCTCGTCGCGGTGGTGCTGGCGTTCAGCGTGTCCGGCCTGCAGGAGTGGAGGCCGTTCGCCATCGCGGGCCTAGCCGTCGGCGCTCTCGGCACGTCGATCATGCTGTGGCAACGTCGCGCTGTGCGCCGTGGTTCGCGAGGAGCCCAGAGCGGGCTCAGCTGAATTCGGATCGAGGAGGGGTAAATGGCAGCGCCGCTGTTGCAAGCAGAGATCGACATCGACGCACCGGTCGACAAGGTGTGGGCGTTGGTGTCCGATCTCAGCCGGATGCCGCAGTGGAGTCCACAGTGCCGGGTGAGGAGGCGCTGGGCCGGGTGCGACAAGGCACCATGACGATCAACTTCAACCGTCGCGGCCGGTTTTTCTGGTGGCCGACGACAAGCGTCCTCACCGAGGTGATTCCAGAAAAGAAGCTGGCGTTTCGGGTGCCGATCAATCACACGATCTGGAGCTACGAGCTGGAACCGACCGAGACCGGCACGCGCCTGGTGGAATCCCGACACGCCGAGAGCGGTGTGACGGCGTTTTCGAACATGAGCGTGAACGCGTTGATGGGCGGTGTGCCGAATTTCGAACGCGAACTGGTCGAGGGGATGAACGCGACGCTGTCGCGCATCAAAGCGGCTGCGGAGCGCTAGCTTTCGGGCTCGACTACCTCGAGCACGCCATCATCGAACGGGTCGTACAACGGAGAACCTGTGCCAGGTGGTTGCGGCGTGTCCGAGTGTGCGCCGCAACCGTATTCGGATTCGACGACATGCCCGTCAGCGGCGAGCTCGTTGGCGCACACACCGAACATCGTGCCGAGCGCCCCGGCCAGCGGAATGTAGAAGCCGCAGTCTCGGCACACCCGGCGGGAGGACCTGGCCATCGCCGATCCCGGACCGAAATCACCGTCGTGCCAGCGTTGTGCGGCATCACTGCGGCCGAACTCGCTGAGCACCTGACGGCGGCCAAGCCCGAGCTCGACCGCGACCTCATCCACCAACGGATCGCCGCTTGCCGTATACCCGGGCACCAGTCTGGGGTCGTTGGTGGCCGGCGCGAGCAGGTCCCCGGGACTCAGGTCACCCGGCTTGATGCGCTCCTCCCACGGCACCCACTTGGGCGCCAGCAACGCGGTCGGGCCGGGGACCAACACGACTTCGCTGATGGTCGCGTGGTGGGCGCCCGGGCAGGCGGCGACCACGACGGCCCACTGCCAGCCTTTGTAGCCAGGCATATCGGCCAGGAACCGATGCGTGGCGGACGTCGGGTCCTCAAAGCTGGCCCCGAGGTACTCCCCCAGGGTGTCCTCGCCACTGAACTCGACGATCGCCGCGCGCGCCTGCTCGACGGCGCCCATCAGCACCGCCTCCAGGTCCGGGCGATCGTCGGTGTCCACGCTGTCCATCGCCATCAATAGTGCCTGACCCGCGAACCTGGAGCCACACCGGTCACCTGCACGCCCGCTACCGCCTCGATGGGGGAGAATCGTGGCGTGACCGGATCGCGGCGTGATCACGGAGACCCGCGGGGTCGGCGTGAAGACCGTTATTACCCGCCGCGTCCGCCTTCCGATGCCGACGGGGAGCATCCCGGGATGGCGAACTACCCCAGCGACCCCGACGTGGGCGTCGGCTATCGACGCCCGCGACGCTCGTCGTCGGCGCCCAGTGCCAACCGGTGGCTGCCCCCGCTCGATGACCGCTCCGGCCGCGAGCATCCGTCGGCGCCGCCGCCCACCGTGGGCTCGGGCGCGGGTGAGAGGATCACCGTCACCCGCGCGGCCGCGCAGCGCAGCCGCGAAATGGGTTCGAAAATGTACGGTTTGGTGCACCGCGCGGCCACGGCCGACGGTGCGGATAAGTCCGGCCTGACCGCACTGACGTGGCCGGTGGTGGCCAACTTCGCCGTCGACGCGGCGATGGCCGTCGCATTGGCCAACACGTTGTTCTTCGCCGCCGCTTCCGGGGAGAGCAAGGGCAAGGTCGCGCTGTACCTGTTGATCACCATCGCCCCGTTCGCGGTGATCGCCCCCCTGATCGGCCCCGCGCTGGACCGGCTGCAGCACGGCCGCCGCGTTGCGCTGGCCGCATCGTTCGGCTTGCGGACCGCGCTCGCGATGGTGCTGGTCGCCAACTACGACGGCCTCACCGGCAGCTACCCGTCGTGGGTGCTATATCCGTGCGCACTCGGAATGATGGTGCTGTCCAAGTCTTTTAGCGTGCTGCGCAGCGCGGTCACCCCGCGTGTGCTGCCGCCGACGATCGACCTGGTGCGGGTGAACTCGCGGCTGACGACGTTCGGGTTGCTGGGCGGCACGATGGTCGGCGGAGCGATCGCTGCGGGCGCGGAGTATCTGCTCGGGGTGGTGCACCTGCCCGGCGCGCTCTACGTCATCGTCGCGGTCACCCTCGTCGGCGCGGCATTGTCGATGCGGATCCCCAAGTGGGTCGAGGTGACTGCGGGTGAGGTGCCGACCACGCTGTCATATCACGGCCGCAGCGGGGAGTTGCGGCGTCATCCCGAACAGCACAAGACTTCGGCCGAGCCGCGACAACCTTTGGGCCGCAACATTATTGCTGCACTGTGGGGTAACTGCACCATCAAGGTGATGGTCGGGTTCCTGTTCCTGTATCCCGCGTTCGTAGCGAAGTCGCATGACGCCGGCGGCTGGGAGCAGTTGCGCATCCTCGGGGTGATCGGCGCAGCCGCGGCGATCGGCAACTTCGCGGGCAACTTCACTGCGGCGCGGTTGAAGCTCGGCTACCCGGCGCTGCTGGTCGTGCGCTGCACAATCGCGGTCACGACGTTCGCCTTTGCGACCGCATTGACCGGCAAGCTGATGGTGGCGGCGCTGGCCACACTGATCACCTCTGCGGCCGCGGCGATCGCGAAGGCCTCACTCGACGCGTCGCTGCAGGACGATCTGCCGGAGAAGTCCCGCGCGTCGGCGTTCGGCCGCTCAGAGTCGTTGCTGCAGTTGGCCTGGGTGGCGGGCGGCGCGACCGGCGTTCTGGTCTACACCGATCTGTGGGTGGGTTTCACGGCGATCACCGCGATCCTGATCGTCGGGCTGGCGCAGACCGTGGTGAGCTACTTCGGCGAGTCGCTGATACCCGGCTTTGGCGGCAACCGTCCGGTGCTTGCGGAGCAAGAGGGCGGCAGGCCGGATCGGGCGGCGGTGGCGCCGGAGTGAAACGCGTTGTCGCCGCGCTGGCGATCGTCGCGATCGTCGCGTCTGTCCTCACCGGTGTGCTGGTCTGGCGCCTCGTGCAAGACCCGCGGCCGAAACATCCCGAGATCAGCGCCTATTCGGATGGCCAGCTGGTAAGGGTGGGACCATACCGGTACTGCGAGGTGCTGAACCCCACCGAGTGCGAAACTCCCAAGGCCGCCGGCGAATTGCGCGTCGACCAGCGTCATGCCGTGCAGTTGTCGGTGCCGACCGAAATCGCCCGCGCACCATGGGTTTTGGTTCGGTCGTATGAGGGGGGCGATGTCGTCTCCGAATTCCGGCCGGAGACGAAACTGGCGGTCACCATCCCCGCCGTGGATCCACACCGCGGCAGATTGTTCGGCATCGCCGTGCAGCTGCCGACACTGGTGCGCGATGAGGCGGGCAACGAGTTTCCGGTGCCACACGCGGAGTGGTCGGTGCGGACGGTCTGGCCCTAGCCCGCGCCGTGCCCGTCCGGCACCCGCTCACCCTCGCGCGTCGGGCCAGGTGGTGTGCCGTCCCCAAAGGGACTGCCGCCCAACGCTTCCCGGCCGTGTGGCGTCAACCAATTGGATAGATCGGGCCCTTTCGGCACGATCTGGGTCGGGTTGATGTCCTTGTGCACGATGTAGTAGTGCTGCTTGATCTGCACGAAATCGATGGTGTCGCCGAAGCCAGGTGTCTGGAACAGATCCCGCGCGTAGGCCCATAGGACCGGCATCTCCGCGAGCTTCTGGCGGTTGCACTTGAAGTGGCCGTGGTAGACGGGATCGAAGCGGGCCAGCGTCGTGAACAGCCTGACGTCGGCCTCGGTGATGGTGTCGCCGACCAGATAGCGCTGGTTCGACAACCGATCGGAAAGCCAGTCGAGCGCGGTGAACAACCGGTCGTAGGCCTTGTCGTAAGCCTCCTGCGACCCCGCAAAGCCGCAGCGGTACACGCCGTTGTTGACCTCGGTGTAGATGCGCTGGGCGACCTCGTCGATCTCGTCGCGCAGCCCTTCGGGGTACAGCTGCGGCGCGCCTTCGCGATGGAACTTGGCCCACTGCGTGGAGAAGTCCAGCGTGATCTGTGCGAAGTCATTGGTGACGACCTCACCCGTCACCACCTCGACGATCGCGGGCACCGTGATGCCCTTCTCGTAATCAGGGAAACGCTTGAGGTACGCGTCCTTGAGCCGCGGGATCCTCAGTACGGGATCGACACCGCCCGGGTCAAGGTCGAACGTCCAGCTGTCGTCGTCGTGCGTCGGACCGCAAAAGCCAATGGAGAGCACGTCTTCCAGGCCCAGCAGGCGTCGCACGATGATGGTGCGGTTGGCCCACGGGCAGGCGCGCGCGACGACGAGTCGATACCGGTCTGGTTCGACGGGGTAGCCGTCGCGCCCGTCAGCTGTGATGCGGGTGGTGATGTAGTTGGTGTCGCGGTTGAACTCACCGCCGCCTGCGACGTATGCCATGCCTTCAGTGTTCCCCCGCCGAGTAGAAGTCAGGCGTCGAGTTCGCGTGCGACGGCCTTGACGACCTCGGAGACCCGGCGGGCGACCTTGCGGTCGGGGTAGCGACCCTTGCGCAGCTCCGGCTGCACCGTGCCTTCGAGCAGCGTGATCATGTCTTCGACCATGCCGTGCAACTCATCCGGGGTGTGCTTGTGCTCGGCGGCCGCCGCCTCGCGACGAGTCCGCGTCAGGCTGGGCGGAGGGTCGATGAGCTTCAGGCTCAACGCCTGCGGGCCCCGCCGGCCGGCGGCCACGCCGAACTCGACGCGCTGACCGGCCTTCAGGCCCTCGACACCAGTGGGCAGCGCAGAGGACCGGACGTAGACGTCCTCACCGTCTTCTTGCGACAGAAAGCCGAAGCCCTTCTCGGCGTCGTACCACTTAACCCGGCCGGTCGGCACTGGTCTCACCCGCTTGTCTCTAACGAAAACGACTACATAGGAGTACATACGAAAGCGCCCCGCCTGCGCCGGGACGCGTTTAGGTGATCCTACTCGGACGCCGCAGAACCGAGCACCCCCTTTACTCGGTAGTCTGAAACCACTGCTGGAGGAAAGATGCGGCTGATCCTGAACATTATTTGGTTGGTCTTCGGCGGCCTCTGGCTGGCGTTGGGCTACCTGGTTGCCGCGCTGATCTGCTTCGTCTTGATCATCACGATCCCGTTCGGGTTCGCCGCGCTGCGCATCGCGCTCTATGCGCTGTGGCCGTTCGGCAACACCATCGTCGACAAGCCAGGCCCGCGACCCGGCGCGCTGATCGGCAACGTCATCTGGGTCATCCTGTTCGGCATCTGGCTGGCCATCGGCCACGTGATCACCGCAGTGGCGATGGCGATCACGATCATCGGCATTCCACTGGCGCTGGCCAACCTGAAGCTGGTCCCGGTGTCGCTGTTCCCGCTCGGCAAGGAGATCGTGCCGGTCGATTCCCTCCACACCCCGATGCGAGCGGCCGCATGACCATCACCGAGCTCGGCGTGCCGTCGGTGCAGCGTCCCGTGCGGGGGATGCCGATCGACGGACCGATGGTCGACACCTTCGGCCGCGTCGCGACGGATCTGCGCGTTTCGCTGACCGACCGCTGCAATCTGCGCTGCACCTACTGCATGCCGGCCGAGGGCCTGGACTGGCTGCCGGGCGAGCAGCTCTTGCGCACCGACGAGCTGGCCCGGCTGTTGCGCATCGCAGTCACCAGGCTCGGCATCACCAGCGTTCGGTTCACCGGCGGTGAGCCTTTGGTGGCCAAGCACCTCGAGGACGTCGTCGCCGCCACCGCCGCGCTTCGGCCGCGGCCCGAGATCACGTTGACCACCAACGGCATTGGGCTCGACAAGCGGGCCGCCAAGCTCAAGGCGGCCGGCCTGGACCGGATCAACGTCTCCCTCGATACCGTCGACGCCGCACGCTTCGCCCACATCACCCGCCGCGACCGCCTGCCCGACGTAATAAAAGGACTCGCGGCCGCAAAGGCAGCCGGGCTGAGCCCGGTGAAGGTCAACGCCGTGCTGGATCCGGTCACCGGCCTCGACGACGCCGTCGCGCTGCTTGCGTTCTGCATCGACAACGGCTACCAGCTGCGCATCATCGAGCAGATGCCACTTGACGCAGGCCACGAATGGAAGCGCGGCCGGGCGATCGCCGCCGACGACGTGCTGGCCGCCCTGCGCCGACGTTTCGACCTGCGACCCGATCAGGCGCCGCGCGGATCGGCGCCCGCAGAGCTGTGGGAGGTCGTTGACGGCCACGCCGTCGTGGGCAAGGTCGGCATCATCGCCTCGGTCTCGCATGCGTTCTGCGCGGCCTGCGACCGCACGCGGTTGACCGCCGACGGTCAGGTCCGCAACTGCCTGTTTGCCCAGCACGAGACCGACCTGCGGCGCCTGTTGCGTTCCGGCGCCGACGATGACGCACTGGCGGTGGCCTGGCGGGCCACCATGTGGGTCAAAGCGGCGGGCCACGGCATCAACGACCCGGACTTCGTGCAGCCGGACCGCCCGATGAGCGCGATCGGCGGCTGAGATGGCGGCGAAGGTGACCGTCCGCTACTTCGCGGCCGCGCGTGCCGCTGCTGGCTTCGACGACGAAATCATCGGCGTCGCGCCGGGCACTACCGTCGGCGCGCTGGTGCAAAATCTCGGCGAACGCAGTGCCGAGCTCGCGAACGTGCTGAGCCGATGCTCGTATCTTTGCGACGGAATTGCGGTGCGGGACTTGGGATTGACGTTGAGCGACGCTCAAACCGTCGATGTTCTTCCCCCATTCGCCGGCGGATAAGAGTGATTTGCATCACATAACGGAATGGTCACAAGATGACCACGGACCGTTACCTGTGAAAGCGCACCTGCGGAAATGCGTTGGCGTCCTGGGGATTTAGAGCCTTTTTAGAATTAGCTTGACGCCGAATCGCCGAGCCCGTTAAAAGGTGACGTCGTCAACGCGACCCGTTAGCGTTCAGTCCCAAGCCATCGACCCGTAATCGTTTGGCCTGCCGTGTCCGATAGCGCCGAGCTCCATCCGTTGGACACGGGACAACGACGAACAACTTGGATGGAGGCGGGGGACCCACCGGTCCACCGAAATACACAGGACCAGGAGCCGCTTGCGGCCCCTTGGGGTGAAGCCGTGTCCAACACGGCCGGGCAACCTCTCCAGCCCGAACCCGACAGCTGACCTCGTAGGCGCGAATAAGAGAGGACCTAACGCACCTATGAGTGGACGGCACCGCAAGCCCACTTCATCTGCAGTAAGCGTCGCCAAGATCGCCTTCACCGGCGCGGTCATCGGCGGCGGAAGCCTTGCCCTCGCCGGGCAAGCTGGCGCCGCCACCGACGGCGAATGGGACCAGGTAGCCAAGTGCGAATCTGGCAATAACTGGGCCATCAACACCGGAAACGGCTATCAGGGTGGGCTGCAGTTCACGCAGAGCACCTGGGCCTCACACGGCGGCGGCCAGTACGCCCCGTCGGCGCACATGGCCACCAAGGAAGAGCAGATCGCGGTCGCCGAGCGCGTGCTCGCCACGCAGGGCAAGGGTGCATGGCCCGTCTGCGGTGGCCCGCTGTCCGGTGCGACGCCGCGCAATGTTGTCGCGCCGCAGCCGCTCGACAACCCCGACGTCAACGGCGAACTGCCTGCGCCGGATCCGGTCGTTCCCCCGCCGCCGCCGGAGGCCGCGCCGATTGACGAGTTGTCGGCTCCGGTGCCCGATGCGCCGCCCGCCGCGCCGGTGGACGCGCCCCTGCCCGCGCCCGAGCAGGCCCCGATCGTCGACGCTTCACTGGAGGCGCCGCTGCCCCCTCCGCCGCCGGTCGATGCACCGCCGCCGGTGGTCGACAACGTCGCGCTCGCTGACAACTGGGACCACGCTGACGCCCCGGCACCCGCCGCCCAGCCGGACCTGTGGGCCCTGCACGCCCCGGCGCCGCTCGACCCTGTACTGCCGCCGCTCCCGCCCGCCCCACCGGCTCCCCCGGCGCCGCCCGCGCCGGGGGCCGTTGCGGCACCCGCACCGGACCCACTGGCCCCGCTCAACGCGGTCAACATTCCGGGCCAGGCGTATGACATCGCGAACCAGGCGACCACCGATCCCGCTGCGGCCCTGCCGACGCTGCCCGACGGTGTCCCGCACCTGGCGAGCCCGGACGCCCCGCCGCCCGGCTCGACGATGGATCCGAGCGTGAACGGCAACGACGGCCCGAACGTCAGCTACCTGAAGGACTTGTGGCAGGCCGTCCAGAACCATGACATCAGCGGCAAGGAAGCGTTGATCATGGGGCTGTCCCAGCGCGGGATGAACACGCCATACCCGGAGCAGGGTCCTGGCCCCAACGTGCCGGTCGGCCCGGCGGCCCCGGTCGATCCGGCCGCCCCGCCCGCACCCGGCGCACCTGTCCCGCCACCGGCACCGGGCGCACCGATCCTGCCGCCCGCTTAGGCGATCACGCCGAGTTCACCCACTCGTCGGAGCCGTCGGCGAAGAATTGGTGCTTCCACACCGGTAGCCGCGCCTTGACCGTGTCGACCAGTCGCGCGCACGTCTCGAATGCGGCTGCCCGATGGTCGGCAGCGACGGCAGCCACCAGGGCCGCGTCGCCGATCTGCAGCGTGCCGATGCGGTGACTGACCGCGATGGCGCGCACACCGTGACAGTCGGCCGCGATCTCGGCGGCCACGTCGGCCAGAGTCTGCTGCGCCGAGGGGTGCGCGGAATACTCCAGCCGGGTCACGGTGCGGCCGCCGTCATGATCGCGGACCACACCCGCGAATCCGACTACGGCTCCGGCAGATTCGTGTGACACCAGCGCCTCGTAGTCCGACAGCTCGATCGGCTGCTCGGTCAGATCGACGCGTAAGACGACGGCGGTCATCGGGTGTGGTCCTTACCCCTGAGTTGGTCGAGCGCGTGCTCGAGGACGTCGTCGAGCACCCCGAGGCCGTCCTTGACGCCCCCGGTGGAGCCGGGCAGGTTCACGATCAACGTGCGGCCGCTGACGCCGCATATGCCGCGTGAGAGCACCGAGGTCGGCACGTGCGGCAGGCCTGAGCGCCGGATCGCATCGGCAAGGCCGGGGATCTGATAGTCGACGATGTCGGCGGTGGCTTCCGGTGTGGAGTCCGTCGGCGAAATGCCGGTGCCGCCGGAAGTGATTACTACATCGACGTTTTCACCGATCGCGGCGGACAGCGCGCGGCTCACGTCGGCACCGTCGGGGACTACGACGGGTGCCGGCGTCGTGATGCCCTGCCCGTTGAGCCAGTCGACGATGATCGGTCCGGTGCGGTCCTCGTATACGCCGGCCGCGGCGCGCGTGGACGCGATCACCACCCGGCCCGTCCGCGTCGTCATCGTCGGTTCTTCGCGCAAGCGCTCATCACCTCGTCCACGACCCCGTCTTGCCGCCCTCTTTGCGCAGCACCCGGATGTCGCCGATGCGGGCTGCGGGATCGACGGCTTTGATCATGTCGAAGAGCGTGAGCGCGGCGACGCTGACGGCGGTCAGCGCTTCCATCTCGACGCCGGTGCGGTCGGTGGTGCGCACGGTCGCGGTGATACCGATGCGGTCGTCGCCGATCTCGAAGTCGACGTCGACACCCGTGAGCGCCAGCGGGTGGCAAAGCGGGATGAGGTCGCTGGTGCGCTTGGCGGCCATGATGCCGGCGATGCGGGCGGTGGCCACGGCGTCGCCCTTGGGCAGCCCGCCCGATGCGATCAGCGCGACCACCTCAGCGGTCGTATGAAAGGTTCCTGCGGCGACGGCGGTGCGCTTGGTGGCGTCCTTACCCGTGACGTCGACCATGTGCGCCGCGCCTGACTCGTCGAGGTGCGATAAGCGACGCGCGGAGTCGGTCACCGCTACTTGTTGACCACCGTGACTGGATGTACGTACGGAAGCTCGTCGGCAGGCTGCGGAAACACCAGCTCACCGAATGGCGACAGCGCGCCGGTGCGGTCCGTGGCCAGCTCGCTGACCGCGTGATCGTCATCGCCGTTGACCGCGGGCCAGCCCGGGTCGACGTACTGTTTCTTGCCCTTGTTGTCAGCCACGTGGACATTGTGGCAGGCGCCGCGACCAGTGGCGACACCGGCAGGGTCCTTTACGCTGGTCAGCAATGACCGAAACTTCTCCGGGCGTCCCGCTGGGCGCCTGGTTGGCCGAGCTCGACGACGAGCGGCTGATCCGGCTGCTGGAGCTGCGGCCCGACCTGACCCAGCCACCGCCGGGCACCATCGCGGCGCTGGCGGCGCGCGCCCAGGCCCGGCAGTCGGTAAAGGCCGCCACCGACGGGTTGGATTTCCTGCGGCTCGCGGTGCTCGACGGGTTACTCGTCCTGCATGCGGACACCGCGGCGGTCCCACTGTCCAAGCTGCTAGCCCTGATCGGGGACCGCGCGAGCCAGGACACCGTTACCGCGGCCGTCGACGACCTTCGCGCGCGCGCTCTGGTGTGGGGCGGCGACACCGTACGCGTGGCAGCCGAGGCGTCCGCGGGCCTGCCGTGGTATCCCGGGCAGGCCGTTTTGGAGGACGGGGACGAGCAGACGGATATCGCCGCCCGGATCGAGGCGCTCGACGGCCCGCAGCGCGAGTTGTTGCAGCGGCTGCTGGAGGGTTCGCCGATGGGCCGCACCCGCGACGCCGCGCCGGGCACTCCGCCGGACCGGCCCGTGCAGCGGCTGCTGGCCGCCGGGCTGCTGCGTCAGGTCGACGACGAAACCGTGATCCTGCCGCGGCTGGTCGGTCAGGTGATGCGCGGCGAGCAGCCGGGGCCGACGCATCTGACGCCACCCGATCCGACGGCGTCGACCACCTCCGCCGCCGACGTCGACGCGGTGGCCGCCGGCGCGGCCATCGATCTGCTGCGCGAGGTCGAGCTGGTGCTCGAAACCCTCGGCGCCACACCGGTTCCCGAGCTTCGCAGTGGTGGGTTGGGCGTGCGCGACGTCAAACGAATGACCAAGGTGACCGGCATCGACGAAACCCGACTCGGGCTGATCCTCGAGGTGTCGGCGGCCGCGGGACTTATCGCCGCAGGGATGCCAGAACCCGATCCGCACGACGGCGCCGTCGGCCCGTATTGGGCCCCGACGGTGGCCGCCGACAGGTTCATCGAATCGCCGACAGCCTCTAAATGGCACCTGCTGGCGTCGACGTGGCTGGACCTGCCGGGCAGGCCGAGCCTGGTCGGTGGCCGTGGCCCCGACGGCAAACCCTATGCGGCGCTGTCGGATTCGCTGTTCTCAACGGCTGCCCCGCTCGACCGGCGGCTGCTGCTCGACGTGCTGACCGACCTACCCGCGGGATCCGGCGTCGACGCCACCTCGGCGTCCCGCGCGATGACGTGGCGGCGTCCCCGCTGGGCCGCGCGGCTGCAACCCGGCCCCGTCGGCGACCTGCTGACCGAGGCGCATGCCTTGGGTGTGGTCGGCCGCGGTGCGATCGCGTCGCCTGCGCGCAAGCTGCTGGCCGAACAGTCGGCCGACGATGTCATCGCCACGATGGACGAGGTGCTGCCCGCACCCATCGACCACTTCCTGCTGCAGGCCGACCTGACGGTCATCGTGCCGGGACCACTCGAACGCGATCTGGCCGAACAACTGGCTGCGGTGGCGACGGTGGAATCGGCAGGCGCGGCGATGGTGTACCGGGTGACAGAGGCGTCGATCCGGCGTGCTCTCGACACCGGCCGGACCGCAAGCGAGTTACACGCATTGTTTAGCAAGCACTCGAAAACACCTGTGCCGCAAGGCTTGACGTATCTGATCGATGACGTTGCGCGCAGGCACGGACAACTGCGGGTCGGCATGGCGCAGTCGTTTGTGCGATGTGAGGACCCGGCCCTGCTCGCACAGGCCGTTGCGACGCCCGCGGCCGACCAGTTGGAGATGCGGCTGCTCGCGCCGACCGTGGCGGTGTCTCAGGCGCCGATCTCCGAGGTGCTCGCCACGCTACGCGGTTCCAATTTCGCCCCCGCCGCTGAGGACTCGACCGGCACGATCGTCGACCTCCGCGCACGCGGCGCCCGCGTGCCCGCACCGCCGGGACGGCGCCGCGCGCATCGCCCGCCGACGCCAACCAGCCAGACCCTTGGCGCCATCGT
The DNA here is from genome assembly GCF_000328565.1 of Mycobacterium sp. JS623. Lineage (NCBI taxonomy): Bacteria > Bacillati > Actinomycetota > Actinomycetes > Mycobacteriales > Mycobacteriaceae > Mycobacterium > Mycobacterium sp. JS623. The sequence goes on from NC_019966.1 coordinate 5,432,101, forward strand.
CGCGGTGCTGCGAAAGGTCGCATCGGCGCCGTTCGGGAACATGCGCCTCGACCCCGCCGTCGCCATCACGCAGTTGCAGGAGGCCGCGCACCACCAGTCCTCGGTGGTGATCGGCTACGTGGACCCGGCAGGAGTGGCGACGCAGCGGGTGGTGGCACCGATCAACGTCCGTGGCGGCCAGCTGACGGCGTACGACCCAGCATCGGGCCGGGTTCGCGAATTCGCGATCCACCGCGTCACTTCGGTGGTGGCCGCAGACGCCGGATAGCTAGCTACGACACAGCTGGTTCACAGGACCGTTGGTGAATATGTCTGTGTGACAACGCTGTTAACCGAGGCACCAGCGGCACCGGCCGGCTATCGGCACGGCCTGTCCTTGTTGCACGGGTGGCTGCCGCCGACTGTGTGGGCGGTGGCCGCTGTGGTGCTGGTGCTGGCGATCGGTTGGCGGTCGCGGAAGTGGCGCATGGTGTGGCTGCCGGTGGCGATCGCCGTCGGCCTGATCGCGGCGGCGTGGACACATTGGTACATCGACTCGCAGGGCATGGCGGGCGATCCGGCGCCGTCGTCGCTGTGGATCTGGGTCGGCCTGACCGGCCTTGCGGTGGCCGTCGCGGTACTCGGTTGGCGCAGCAGCCGGTGGCGGCGCCGGACCGTGTCGCTGCTGGCCATTCCGCTGTGTCTGCTCAGCGCGGGGGTTGCGGTGAACCTGTGGGTCGGCTACTTCCCGACGGTTCAGGCTGCCTGGAACGAGTTGACCGCGGGGCCGCTGCCCGACGAAACCGATCTGACTACCGTGATGGCAATGCGCGGCAAGGGCGCTCCGCCGCACGGCGCGCTGGTGCCGGTGACGATTCCCGCCGACGCGTCAGGATTCAAACACCGCACCGAACTCGTATACCTGCCGCCGGCGTGGTTCGCCGCGAATGCGCCCAAGCTGCCGGTGGTGATGATGATCGCCGGTGAGTTCAACACCCCGTCGGACTGGCCGCGCACCGGTAACGCGATCGCCCCGATCGACCGCTTCGCCGCCGAGCATGGCGGTAATGCGCCAGTGTTCGTTTTCGTCGACGTCGGCGGGTCATTCAACAACGACACCGAATGCGTCAACGGGCCGCGCGGCAATGTCGCCGACCATCTGACCAAGGACGTACCGCCATACGTGTCAACCACTTTCGGCGTCCAGGGCAGCCACTGGGGCGTTGTCGGCTGGTCGATGGGCGGCACCTGCGCTGTGGATCTGACCGTGATGCACCCGGGGTTGTTCAGCACGTTCGTCGACGTCGCCGGCGACATGGGACCCAACGCCGGAACCAAGGAGCAGACCATCGCCCGCATCTACGGCGGCGACGCCGCCAAGTGGGCGGTCTACGACCCCACCACGGTGATCGACAAGCACGGCCCTTACCAGGGCGTGGCGGGCTGGTTCGCGATCTCGTCGGACGCCCCGACGCCGCGCAAAGGCGGGTATGGCAATCCGAATGCGGTCGGCCTCGGCGGTCAGGACGCCGCGGGCAATCCCGGTGATCAGACCGACGCCGCCAACTCCCTGTGCAAGGTGGGCAAGGCCAACGGCATCGCATGCGCGGTCGTCGCGTCGCCGGGTAAACACGACTGGCCGTTCGCAATGGACGTGTTCAAGGACTCGCTGCCGTGGCTGGCCGGCCAGGTCGGCACGCCCGGTGTGCCCCAGATTGCGCTGCCCGGAGGGGGCGGCGCGGCCGCGCCGGCGGGCGCGCCGGCCCAGGCAGCGACCCACTGAACGGCGGCACGTCGGCGTCATCCGGATAATGGACAAAATGACCGACGGCCCCCTGATCGTGCAGTCCGACAAGACGGTGCTGCTCGAAGTCGACCATGAGCAGGCCGGCGCGGCGCGCGCCGCGATCGCTCCGTTCGCCGAGCTGGAGCGCGCGCCCGAGCACGTTCACACCTACCGGATCACTCCGCTGGCGCTGTGGAACGCACGCGCGGCGGGCCACGACGCCGAGCAGGTGGTCGACGCGCTGGTGAGCTTCTCCCGCTACGCGGTGCCGCAGCCGCTGCTGGTCGACATCGTCGACGTGATGGCCCGCTACGGGCGCCTGCAGCTGGTGAAGCACCCGGCGCACGGCCTGACGTTGGTCAGCTTCGATCGCGCGGTGCTCGAAGAGGTGCTCCGCAACAAGAAGATCGCGCCGATGCTGGGTGCGCGCATCGACGACGACACCGTCATCGTGCACAACAGCGAGCGCGGCCGCGTCAAGCAGATGCTGCTCAAAATCGGTTGGCCCGCAGAAGATTTGGCTGGGTACGTTGACGGTGAAAAGCACCCGATCTCCCTTGATCAGGAGAACTGGCACCTGCGCGACTACCAGGAGATGGCCGCGGACTCGTTCTGGGAGGGCGGCTCTGGCGTGGTGGTGTTGCCGTGCGGTGCGGGCAAGACGCTCGTCGGCGCGGCAGCGATGGCCAAGGCCGGCGCGACCACGCTGATCCTGGTGACCAACACCGTCGCCGGCAGGCAGTGGAAGCGCGAGCTGATCAACCGGACGTCGCTGACCGAGGAGGAGATCGGCGAGTACTCGGGGGAGAAGAAGGAGATCCGGCCCGTCACGATTGCGACGTACCAGGTGATCACCCGCCGCACCAAGGGCGAGTACCGCCACCTCGAGCTGTTCGACAGCCGCGACTGGGGCCTGATCATCTACGACGAGGTGCACCTGCTGCCCGCACCGGTGTTCCGGATGACAGCGGACCTGCAGTCGCGCCGGCGTCTCGGGTTGACCGCCACGCTGATCCGCGAGGACGGCCGCGAGGGCGACGTGTTCTCGCTCATTGGCCCCAAGCGCTATGACGCGCCCTGGAAAGACATCGAGGCCCAGGGCTGGATCGCGCCCGCCGAATGCATCGAAGTCCGCGTGACGATGACCGACAACGAGCGCATGCTCTATGCCGTCGCCGAACCCGACGAGCGCTACAAGCTGTGCTCCACGGTGCACACCAAGATCGCGGTGGTGAAGTCGATCCTGGACAAACACCAAGGCGAACAGACGTTGGTGATCGGCGCGTACCTCGACCAGCTCGACGAGTTGGGCCAGGAACTCAACGCCCCGGTGATTCAGGGCTCGACGAAGACCGCCGAACGCGAGGCCTTGTTCGACGCGTTCCGCCGCGGCGAGATCTCCACCCTGGTGGTGTCGAAGGTGGCGAACTTCTCCATTGACTTGCCGGAAGCGTCTGTGGCAGTGCAGGTTTCGGGCACCTTCGGGTCCAGGCAGGAGGAGGCGCAGCGGTTGGGACGGCTGCTGCGTCCTAAACACGACGGCGGCGGCGCGATGTTCTATTCAGTGGTGTCGCGCGACAGCCTCGACGCGGAGTATGCCGCGCACCGGCAGCGGTTCCTGGCCGAGCAGGGCTACGGCTACGTCATCAAGGACGCCGACGATCTATTGGGTCCGGCGATATGACCGTTCGGCGCGTCATGCCGATCCTGACCGTGCCGGATTTGGAGGCGGCCCGCGACGCGTACGTGCGGGTGCTGGGGCTGCGCGAGGTGATGAACCTCGGCTGGAGAGACTTCATAGCGTACGAAACTGCACACTCGGCAGACTAGGTATGCGGCCCAACGGGTTTCGAGACAGTCAGTAGCACGACCGAGTCCTCAACGGCATGTAAGCCGTGTCGCTCCCGAGGCAGCACGATCAGGTCGCCCGGCGACCCATCCCAACCTGATGCGGAGTTCGTCACGCGCACCCTGCCCTGCAGCACCTCGAGCGTCGCCTCACCCGGACTCTCGTGATCGTCCATGGTGCTGCCGGCGATCATGGCCATCAGCGTCTGGCGTAGTGCATGTTCGTGGCCGCCATAGACGGTGTGGGCGCTGCGTCCGCTACTGGCCGCACGCGCAGACTCCAGGTGCTGCCGGGCAAGTGCAGTGAGTGAGATCTTCTCCATCGCCCATCCCCTTCCAGACGATTGAACATTCCATTGAGCGTCCTGGCCATGGATCGTCTCGAATCCGGGCCGTTGAATTCGAGGCATGACCAACAACACCATTCTCGTCATCGGCAGCACCGGCAAGACGGGAACGCGCGTAGTCGATCAACTGGCACAGCGTGGCGTCGCAGTCCGGCACGGCTCACGGTCGGCCGACATCCCATTCGACTGGGACACCCCCCGGACCTGGGCGTCGGCGCTGGCCGGCGTCGACAGGGTCTACATCACCTACTACCCGGACCTGGCCGTCCCGGGTTCGGTCGACGCCATCGGCAGGCTGACCGAGCTGGCCAAGGCCGCCGGCGTCCGCCGACTCGTGCTGCTGTCCGGGCGCAACGAAGCCGAGGCCGAGAAGGCCGAGCGCGTCGTGATGGCCTCCGGACTGGAGTGGACGATCGTGCGGTGCGCGTTCTTCGCACAGAACTTCGACGAGGGCGCGTGGCTCGACGAGGTGCTCGCGGGCACGGTCTCACTGCCGGTCGATCAGGTGCAGGAACCGTTCGTCGACGCCGATGACATCGCCGACGTGGTGGTGGCGGCGTTGACCGACGACCGCCACGTCGGCCAACTCTACGAGCTGACCGGTCCACGCCTGCTCAGCTTCGGCGACGCGGTGGCGGAGATCGGGGCGGCTGCGGGCCGGCACATCAATTTCGTCTCGGTGCCGATCGAGGACTACACCGCGATGCTCACGGAATACGTTCTGCCGCAAGACTTCATCTGGCTGCTGAGCCATCTGTTCACCGAAGTGCTCGGCAGCAAGGCGCAGCTCGCCGACGGCGTGCAACGCGCACTCGGCCGCGAGCCGAAAGACTTCGCCGACTACGCCCGTGAGGCGGCCGCCACCGGCGTGTGGACTCCGTGAGTTTGATTCACGGTGAGCGGATCTCGGTCGCGTGGCGGTGGTTTGCTCATTCCGACGGGAACCGGTCACGCAACGCGTCGAGCAACTCCTGGGCCTCGGCGACGCGGCCGCGCATCCGCACCAAGTTATCCGGAGGCCGATTCGGATCATCGATGCCACGTTCACAACGCCTGCGCCAACGCTTTTCCATCGAGGCGACAAGCGCCTCCAACTCGGCGATTTCGCCTAGTAGAACGGCGTCGAAAAGCCGCGCCTGCGCGATATCGGCGGGATGCGCCGGCCGAGCCCAGGTGTCAGCGCGCTGCCGGACGAGGTGCGGCCGGGGCACCCACACCGGACGGTGGGGTTCTAGGTCGACCTCGCGTGGAATCGATAACACGTACAGATCCTCACAGAGGTTTGAAACGTCAGCGACTCCACAGGTTCACCGGGCCGTTAAGTTTCGTTGGCTGCGCGTTACCCCTTATTCACTTCGGATCGGGCCCCCCAGTGAGGACTGCGGGCCGGCAGGGTGCGTGGTGGACCTCGGCGAGATTCTGCGCGCCGAGATTGCAGTTATCGTGATGGACACTCGATATTTTCCGCGATAACTGCAATCTCGCCTGGCATCCTGCGGTGTGCCGCTCAACGGTCTCCGTTCTCGTCAGAGACGTATCGGGATGCGAAAACTTCCGCCGCCGATGCCGCCGCCTCCTCCGGTGTCGGCATATCCAGTTCGCGCCGCAATCCGTCGCGCATGATCGCAGGGTCATAACCCATCACGCGCACTCCTTCGACGATCAACGTATGCAGTTGCGACCGGGCCTTCTGGCGCGCCAGATCCGCGATGACAGTGATCTCCTCGGCCAGTTCCCGTTCCGTCATGTCCGTCACATTGGGTGCAAGTTCGACATGATCGACTCTGCCGTCCAGGCACACCGTGACCGACACGGTCCGAGCTGGATTGGTGACGGTGTACAGCGGTGACGAAAGTTCTTGTTCCGCACCGTCTTCCGGCGCGGGAACGTATTCGTCGAACGCCTCCAACGCTGAGTAATTTTCGTCGTCCGTCACGGCTCTTCCTCAGGGAGGTGGCAGCTGATCGTCGAGCTTGGCCTTCTCGGCCAGGTCGGTCTCATCGTACTTCTCGGCGGCGTTGCGGAGCTTCCCGGCGAGTTCGATGCTGACGCCTGCTGTGCGGTTGCCGGCCGTCGCGCGTTCAGTTTCTGCCGCCGCCACCGCAGCGCTTGTCACGGCACAGACCAGGCCGTGGGTCTTCGTCATGTTCTCGCCAACGCTCTGCACCGCCGAGACCGCCGAACTGATGCCGCGCGCCGCCTCGTCCTGGTGCGAAGCCACACTACGGATAGTGGACGCGGCGATTCGCCTGTCTTGACCGTCCCCGATCGAATCCTGCTGCGTTGCAGCCGTACTCACCTGCTGATACATCGCAAGCGCTTCACGTACCGCAGCGGCATTGGTGTTGGCGTTGTTGTGCATTTCCCACATCTTCGCCGACGCATCCTTCAAAGCCATTCCCACAGCCAGCATCTCGGCTTGCATCTGGATGGCCTTGCCCACTTCTGGGATGACACCGAGGGTCTGCGTGTACTCGCCGTATTCAGCCAGCCAGTCGTGCAACCCGTTGAGCGTGCGGCGGGTCTCGACGAGTTCGCCGGCCTCGCGGCTCACGATGGACGCGATCCGGCTGTCAGCATCAGCGAGCGTGGCCACCCTGTTCTCCTGTTCGCCGACGCGTCGCTCATATGCCGCGGGGGCGGGTCCGCCGTCCCACGACGAATTCGTGTGCGCATCAGCGAGGCTCTGCTTGGCATCGTCGAAAGCGCGCGACCCGTCGCCGAATGCCTCGCCCGACTGGGGATCACCATCGCCGGTGGTCCGCACCATGCCCTGAATCACTTTCTGGCCGCCGACCAGAACCGACGTCGGCGCGACATCTAGCGGCGACGCCGACTTCCCGACGCTTTTCGCGACGTCTGCGATGTCAGCGAGGGTGGCCCGCTTTGCGACGAACTCGACGACTTGTGCGGCGCTGCGGACCCTGCCCGCCGCGTCCGTGACGAAGTCGCAGACGTTTTCGACAACGTCGTAGATCCCCATGCGCTCGCCACCCTTTCCTCAGTGAGGCTAACAGCGCAGCGAATGGCTTCCGCGCATCAATTTCAGGTCAGCGCGGGGATGACCTCACGTTCGAACAGTTCGATGCCCGAGCGGTCATAGGCGGCCTCCGGGAAGTTGAGGATGGCGTACTCGCAACCGAGTTCGCGCATCCGCGTCAGCTTCTCCACGATCTGCTCGGGAGTGCCACTCGCCGAGTCCGGTGACGTCACCGTTGCCAGCATCGGGTCCACGGCGGCGTCGGGTGCCACCGAGACCATCCTGGCCCGCACGCGCGCCACGCGGTCACCAATGTCGGCGTCCGATTCGCCGACAACGGCGTTGAAGTTGGCCGACCGCACGATCGCGTCGTAATCGGTGCCCACATCGCGGCAATGGTCCGACAGCACTCTCGACTTGTGCGCGAACCCCTCGGGCTCGGAGGTGAAGTTGGTGTACTGCGCGAACTTGGCGGCGATTCGCAGCGTCACCTTCTCGCCGCCGCCGGCGATCCACAGCGGAAGACCACCCTCCTGTAAGGGCTTTGGCTCGACGATCGCGCCGTCGACCTGATAGTGCTTGCCGTTGAGGCTGACTTCGCCCTTGCGCCACGCATCGCGCATGATCTGCACGCCCTCGTCGAGCATGCCGAGTCGGGCGCCCGCCGACGGGAAGCCGTAGCCGTAGGCCTTCCACTCGTGCTCGTACCAGCCGCCGCCGATGCCCATCTGGACCCGGCCGCCGGAGATGATGTCGGCGGTGGCGGACACCTTGGCGAGATAGACCGGGTTGCGGTAGCCCATGGCCGTGCACATCTGACCGAGCTTGACCCGCGATGTGGTCGCCGCGTAGGCCGACATCAGCGACCACGCCTCGTGGGTGGCCTCGCGGGTGGGCACCGGGACCGTGTGGAAGTGGTCGTAGACCCACACGGAGTCCCATGCGCTGCCGTCAGCGTAGGCAGCAAGGTCGCGCATCACCTGCCAGTGTTTTTCGGTGGGAATGTCGACGAGGTCGAGCCGCCAACCCTGCGGAATGAAGAAGCCAAAGCGCATGAGTCTCGACTCTATGCCGCTATCGGCGGCGGGGCCTGCCAGCCCTGCCAGGCAACCATCGGGGTCGCAGGCTGCCACGAGCGCGAGGAACGAGCGGTTGACCTCGTCGATGCCCCCGAGGTGCGGCTCGATGACGTCGCGGCACGTAACCGGCCTGCTCGACAGGAGACACACAAGTTGGTGTGCCGGTAATCGGCAAACATCGGCCAGGCTCGCCCTATGCTGATTTACGGAAACGTCAAATCAGGATCAACGTAGGACGCGATGACGGCCCGAGCCAAGTACGAGCGCATGCGCGCGGTCCATCTGAGCGCGGTCCAGGCTGCGCTCGTCGACCACACCGCGCGACTCGCCTGGACCTCCGATCAGATTGAGCAGTACCGGGAACATCAACTGCGCGCGCTGTTGTCGTTCGCACGCCAACGGTCGCCGTTTCACGCCCGCCGCCTACGCGCCCTCGAGCTGAGCTCGGTCACTGTCGCCGACTTGGCGTCGGTGCCGGTGATGACGAAGGCCGACTCGCAGGACAACTGGGACGACATCGTCACCGACCGCAGGCTCAACCGCGATCGCGCGGAACGCATTCTGGCAGAACAGGAATGGTATTCGTACACGCCCGACGGCTACCAGATATTCAGCTCCGGCGGCTCCAGCGGGGTGCGCGGCGTCTACGTCTGGAACTGGCAGTTGTACGTGTCCGCGGCCTGCCTGGCATGGCGGACCCAAGCGCAGGCGGAGCGACGTGCCCCGCACCCGGGCCCCACACGGATGGCGGTCCTCGAGGCGGGCGCCCCGCCGCATGCCAGCACGCCCCTCTTTGACGTGCCGACCGTGGCGGGCATGCAAACAGTCGTCATTCCGGCGGGAGCGCCGTTCGACGAAGTGCTTTCCGCGGTGGCAGCCGCCCGGCCGACGCACCTGGTCGGCTACCCGTCCGTGATCGGCCGACTCGCCCGCGCGGTGCTTGACGGCGATCTGGACTGCCAGCCGGTGCGGGTGAGCACCAACTCCGAGCCACTCCTCGACGAAGACCGCCAGGCGATCGCCGACGCGTGGCAGGCGCCGGTCCACAACCTGTGGGGATCCACCGAGATCGGCGTGCAGGCCGTCGGTTGCGGTATCGGCGACGGCCTGCACATCTGCGAGGACGAGGTGGTGCTCGAACGGGTCGATGAGAACGGCGCGCCGGTCGGTCCCGACGAGCCGGCCGCGCGCACTCTGGCCACCGGGTTGGCGAATCGGACGTTCCCATTCATCCGCTACGACCTCGGTGACGACGTCAAGGTGCTCAAAGGCCCGTGCGAATGCGGCAGCGCGTTCGCACGAGTCGCCGCCATCGGCGGGCGGCGCGACGACGACTTCTGCTACGGCTCGATTACGGTGCCCGCCATCGCTTTCCGCCATGTCCTCGGGACTGATCCACACGTTTCCGAATACCAGGTCATGCAGACCACTCGCGGCGCCGACATCCTTGCCGTGGGCCGTCCGGACATCGACAACTTGGCGACGTCAGTGGCGGCGGCGCTGCAGCGGTGCGGGCTGCCGAATCCGAGTGTCAAAATCAAGCCTGTCGACCGCATTCCCCGCAACCGGGCCAGCGGCAAACTCAAGCGTTTCATTGCGCTGTAGGCAAGCGGGACCCAAACGACATTCGGAATTAACCAGCGAAGGCTGATCATGAGCTATGGTGTGCCTCACACCAGCGATAGAATGTGAGCTGGCGCACAGAGGAGGCTCAGTGTTCAGTCATAACGGGCGTCCGGTACCTGGGCCCAAGGTCAGGCCAGTAGGCGCCGGAGGCTCGGTCGACGGCATCCATTGGGTCAAGAACACGCTCCTGGCGCTCATCGCTATTTGCGCGCTCGCGGGCATCGTCAGCACGGCTTCGATGGGGCAGACGCAAGCCGCACTGGCGATCGGCATCGTCGCGCTCGCCTTCTTCTCAAGGGCCTGGTGCTGACGCTTCCTCTCGAGGCCTTGTCATAACGCGCGACTAGCCTGGGCCGCATGGCCCTCTCCAAGGAAGAACGCGAACAGTTTCTGGCCGAGCCGCACATCGCCGCGCTGTCGGTGAGCGCGGGCGACAAACGTGGACCACTGACGGTCCCCATCTGGTACCAGTACACGCCCGGTGGCGAGGCATGGGTGCACACCGGAAGCGGCTCACGCAAGCACCGGCTAATCGAGACCCAGGGTGAATTCACGCTGATGGTCCAGCGGCTCGAACCGACTGTCCGCTACGTCGCGGTCGACGGCCCGGTCAGCCGCATCGAACCGGCCACCGACGAGCAACTCGTCGAGATGGTCAAGCGCTACATGCCGCCCGACAAGGTCGATGCCTACCTCGAGTTCGCCCGCCGGGAACACGGAGACGGCGTGGCCATCTTCATGAAACCGGAGCACTGGCTGTCAGCTGACCTCGGCTCAATGTGACGTCATGTCGTCGAAGCACCTGCTGTTCAAGCTCATGTACCGGTTCGGGTTCACGCCGTGGAATGAGCATCCGTTAGCGACAAGTCTGCGGAATCTGGTCGAGGGCGAAGACGCTCTGCCGACCGGACCCGCGCTCGACATCGGTTGCGGCACAGGCGATTCGTCGATTTATCTCGCGGAGCACGGCTGGCGGGTCACCGGGGCGGACTTCGTGCCGACGGCGTTGGACAAGGCACGGGCGAAGGCGGCAGCGAAAAATGTGGCGGTCGACTTCGTGCACGCCGATGCAACGCGGCTGTCCTCCGAGGGCGTAGGCAAGGATTTCACGCTGATCGTCGACAATGGCTGCCTGCATGGCATGAGCGACGACGACCGCGACGCCTATGTCCGCGAGGTCACGGCACTGGCGGCACCGGATGCCCGACTTCTCATCGTGGCGTTCCCGCCGGGTTCGTTCCCGGTGCGTGGAATCGCGCCGGCCGAAGTCGAACAGCGGTTCAGCCAGCGGTGGCAGCTGCTGTCTGCCGAAGACGAACCAGGACTGTCGTCAGGGACAGGTTCCAGGCGCGCTACTACCTGTTCGCGCGCAGTTCGTAAAGAGCGGCGACGGCGGGCAGGCTGACTTTCAGCGCGGGGTTGCGCGGTAGTTCGTCGACGATAGCGAAGTCGACCGGCACGTTGTACACCGGCAATGCTTGGCGGACAAGGTCTTTGAGCTCGTCTGCGGTTGGAACCGGCACGCCTGGCGTTGCTTCGATGGCCGCGAACGGCACCTGCCCCAGCCGCTTGTCGGGTACGCCCACCACGCAGGCGTCCCGCACGGCCGGATGCGAGATCAACACGCGTCGAACGGTTTCCGGCAGGATCTTGAAGCCACCGCGGTTGATGGCACCGTCGGCCCTGCCGTGCAGGGTGACGAAGCCGTCGACGTCAATCGAGGCGATGTCGGTGGTGCGGATCCAATCCGGGCTGATCGGTGCGACCCTGGCCTCCAACAACCCTTGCTCGCCGACGGGCAGCTCGGCTCCGGTGTCCGGGTCGACGACGCGCACCCGGGTGTCGGGCAGCGGCCTGCCGACGCTGTCGCGCTTGGCGTCACCGAACTGCACGACGTCGGCCGGTGTCCACGCGCACAATGAGCCTGCGAATTCCGTTGCGCCATAGGCTAACCGGATCGGAATCTCGAAGTGCTTCTCGAACTCGTCGCGGGTTTGAGGGTCGAGCGGTCCCGACGCGCTGATCAGAAATTCGAGTGACGCAAGATCCTGCTTGGGTACGTCGGCGTCGAGCAGCATGCGGACGACCGCAGGCTGCACGCCGGAGCGCTTGATGCGGTGGGTCTTGATGGCGTTGACGAAGCCGTCGACAGTGAAGCGCTCGAGCATCACAATGCGTCGGGCGTTGTGGACACCGGCGACGAGTTGGCATACCCCGATGCCGCCGAACTGCCAGTAGGCGAACTCCGGCGGGGCGCCCGGCGCGTCCTTCTCGCCGCTCGTCACGCTGAAGACGGTTCGCTCCAGCACGGAGGTCTTGATGTCCTGGCGCTTTGGCGGGCCAGTGGTGCCGCTGGTTAAAATCTGAAGGGCCACACCGGGTTCGACCTCGGCGTGCTGACGGCTGCTGTCGCGATGTTCGAGCCCGTCGACCGCTGCGACGCCCGGCTGCGACGACGAGATCGCGATGCCTGCGCTGCCTGCGCGCTTCGCGGCGTCGACCACTTCGTCGGCCCAGTCCTCGCGGTCGGCGACGATCGCGGACAGGTTCAGCTTTTCGATGTCGCGACCGATCGCGTCGGGCGACTGGAACGAATAGATCATCGAGACGGGTCGGCCGGCAGCCAAGAAGCCGATGATCGCGGCGGCATGCGGCAGCCGGTTGCGAACGACCAGCCCGACGGGTGCGCCGGCGGGCACACCGGATTCGTCGAGCAGGGAGGCGATGGCGTCGGCGTATCCGGTGATATCGGCACCGGAATACCAGCGGCCTTCGAACTCGATACACGGCTGCTCGCCGTAGCTCGCCAGCCCTGCCGCGAATGTTTCGGTAAACCTTTCGGGCACGAGCCTCATTCTGCTACGCCCTCTCCACCGATTTTGCAATGAGGGTTGTTGTGCATGCGAGTCCGTAGCCTTGAGTGCAATCTTGAGCGCATTCAGCGGCCACGCAGGGCGCTGACAGCGTACGCACACCCTGGTCGGCGATCCTCGGCCGGTGGGCGTACGGCTGTGTTCGATCCTCGTCGCAATGAGCTTGGCGAGCGCGGGCATCGCCGGCTGCGCCGCCCACATCGATGCGGGTGCACCGCAGCGGCTCACGCCGCCGATGGGGTGGAACTCGTGGAACTCCGGTATCCCGCTGACCGAAGACACGGTCAAGGCCACCGTCGACGCGATGGTCTCGTCCGGCATGCGCGACGCGGGTTACCGCTACGTCAACCTCGACGCGGGTTGGGCGGCACCGACGCGCGGACCCGACGACAAACTGCGCGCCGATCCGAAGACGTTTCCGCACGGCATCGCGGCATTGGCTCGCTACGTCCATGACCGGGGCATGCTGCTCGGCCTGTATGCCAGCCCCTACGACGAGACCTGCGGGCAGGATCCCCGGATCGCCAGCGCAGGCCACGAGGACACCGACGCCAGGACGTTCGCAGCGTGGGGCGTCGACTACCTGAAGTACGACTGGTGCCACCCCGATGCGGACCACGCCAATCAGGTCAAGCTCTTCACTGCGATGCGAAATGCATTGCGCGCCACCGGTCGTCGCATCTTCTACAGCATCAATCCGAACAGTTCCAACAATCACCATGCCGGAACAGGCTACGACTGGTCGGGCATCGCCGACATGGCCCGCAACACCACCGACCTGGTTCCGGTGTGGCGAAACACGCTGCCGCCGTTGGACAGCTCCGACGCGTTCCTCACCGGCACCTATTTGGGCGTGCCCGACGAGTTTCGCGCCTCCTCGCCGGTGGTCTCGCGAAGCCGCGCAGAGTATTTCAATGACCCCGACATGCTTGTCGTGGGATTGTCGTGGAGTGACTTCTTCGTCAATCACCTCGACCTCAGCCGCATTCTCGTGTCGGAGGACGACCTGACACCCGAGCGTCTGCAGAAGGTGCGTGCGAAGCTTGCGCTGTCCAACGCCGAGGTGTCGTGGCGCGCCAACGCTCAGCCCAGTTTGACCGAATCCGAACAGCGCGCGCACTTTTCGTTGTGGGCAATGCTGGCGGCGCCGCTGCTGGCGGGCAACGACGTCCGGACGATGAGCGATCAGACGCGCGCGATCCTGACCAACCGCGATGTGATCGCTGTGGACCAGGACCCATTGACCGCGCAGGCAAAGGCGTTACCGCGGGACAACAGAGTCCTGGTGAAGCCGCTGTCGGACGACGCCGTGGCGGTCGCGCTGTTCAACGCCGCCGACCAACCCGCAGACATCACCACTAGTGCATCGATCGCCGGACTGCGCGACGCGCCATGCTACGCAGTGCGCGACTTGTGGACGCACACCGACACCACGACGACCGGCGCGATCGCCCGCACCGTCGCGCCACACGACGTCGCGATGCTGCGGATCTCGCCGACCTGTCGCTGAGCCGACAACGAGCATTGCCAATATCGGGACAACCCCGACCCTGATCTGGATACATTGCATGCCTACCGGACGGGGAGGTCTGCGAGTGTCCACGAGGTCCTTCTATTGGTGGTTGCGGTTAACGGTGGCCGCCTTCGTCCTGTCGGCCTGGGTCGCGGTCGGATTGAGCAGCGGTATCGCCAAGGCCGACGATCCGTCGCCCTCAGGGGACACTTCGACTTCGGCGGGGTCACCGGCTTCGAACCCGTCGAAGCCCGACGGCCCGAAACTGTCTGCGGAGAAACCCGACGGCCCGAAACTGTCTGCGGAGAAAGCCGACGGGCCGAAACTGTCCGCGGAGAAAGCCGGCACCACTGCTGAATCGACGTCGCAAGCTGACGACAGCAACGCGGCCGCGAAGAAGACGGATGCGGCTTCGGGCTCCGATGATCCGCCACAGCGGCACACCCGCCAAAGTTCACACCAACCCGGCTCGACCATCGCGTCAACAAAGCCCGCAACGCTGGCGAAGCCTGCCGCCGACGACTCGGAGCCCTCGACGACCAGCACGACAAGTCAGCGAGCAGCTGTTGTATCTACACCACCGACTGACTCACAGCCGGTGGCCGCGAAATTGGCCTCAATCGCGCCTGCAGTCCCGAGCACGACATCTGGCGGCAACACGATCAGACTCCCGCAGCCTCGGGAAGTCGTCGGCTTGGTATCCGACGTGGGCGTCGTCGCGATGTCGGCGGTGTGGACCTTGGCGGACACCACCGCGCAGATCTTCGGACCGCACAGTTTCTTCGGAGCGCCGTATGCATTGGCGACCGCTGTCGCCAATGCGGCTGCGGCGGTGAGCCGATCGCTGATCGGAGCACCAGCCACCGCCAGCACAGGACCCTTCCCCGTCAACTACGGGCTCATCGACGGGCTTTCCTTCTTCAATCCGCAGAAACCGCCACCCGGTGCAAATGATCCGTCGATCACGGTCACTCCCGAGCATCCGCTGCCGATCATTCTGATCAACGGCACGATTGCCACCCAGGGCGAGAATTGGGGTGTGGGAGCGCCCGTGCTCGCGAATGCCGGCTACAAGGTCTACACCTTCAACTACGGCAACGTCACGAACGATCCGAATTTCCCGATCCAGGCGACGGACGATATCAGGCAGTCCGCGCAGCAGCTGTCCGACGAGGTGAACAAGGTCCTCGAGGAAACCGGCGCGCCCAAGGTGATCCTCATCGGCCATTCGCAGGGCGGCGGAATCCTTCCCGCGTACTACATCAACAACCTCGACGGCGCCGACAAGGTCTCGCAGCTCATCGGTATCGCACCGAGCAATCACGGCACAGATGCCAGCGGCCTGATCGGGCTGCAGGGCTTGCCGATTCTGGGACCGCTGGTCATCGCGTTCGCGAATGCGGTGGGGCCGGCCCTGGAGCAGCAGTCGCTGGGTAACGCCTTCCAGCAGGAGGTGTACGGCAACGGCGACACCCGCCCCGGTGTCCTGTACACCACGATCATCTCGAAGAACGACGAGATCGTCACCCCGTACACGCAACAGTTGCTCGACGGCCCAGCCGTGACGAACGTCGTACTTCAGGACCTGTATCCGAACCTTCCCGCCGGGCACCTTGGCGTGGTGTTGAGCCCGCAGGTGTGGTCCATCGTTCTGGACGCGCTGGCGAGCAATCAGGCGGCCAATCCGTTGCAGCAGAACGAAGCGTTGGTCGCATAGCAAGTCGCAGTCGTGCAAGATTGCACTCACGGTCGTGGTTCTTGGCAATCGACAGCCCTCACTGCACTATTCAGCCACTGGACAAAGCGAAAGCCCCCGAGACGCCGCGGAGCCGCTTCGGCGGCGACATCCGACAGTGCCCCGGGGGCCTTGCTTCTACTGCTAGCTGGACAGTGACGAGGGCGGGGTGAAGCGATCGCCATAGCGGGCGGCCAGTTCCTTGGCGCGCGCCACGAAGGCGTCCTTGCCGGTGCCGGCCGGGCCCTGGTAGCCGACGATGAACTGCGCCGAACCACCGGTGTACGGCGGGAAGCCGATCCCCATGATCGAGCCGATGTTCGCGTCGGCAGTCGAGGTGAGCACGCCCTCGTCGAGGCACTTCTGCGTCTCGAGCGCCTCGGCGAACAGCATCCGGTCGATCATGTCCTGCAACGGAATCTCGGCACTCCCCGACTTGAACGTCTCGCGCAGCCCGGGCCACAGCTGGGTCCGCTTACCGTCGGTGTACTCGTAGAAGCCGGCGCCCTTCAAACGGCTGGGCCGACCGATCTCGATCATCTTCTCGACGACCGCCTCGGCAGGGTGCGCCTCGTACTTGCCGCCGGCGTCCTCGATGCCCTTGCGGCTGGCGGTGGCGATCTTGTGCATCAGCTCGAGGTTCAGCTCGTCGGACAGCTGCAGTGGCGGTGCCGGGTAGCCGGCCTGCGACCCCGCGTGCTCGATCGACGCCGGTTCCACACCCTCACCGAGCATGGCCAGCGCCTCGTTCACGAAGGTGCCGATGACACGCGAGGTGAAGAAGCCGCGGCTGTCGTTGACGACGATCGGGGTCTTGCCGATGGCCAGTGTGTAGTCGAACACACGGGCCAGCGCCTCGTCAGATGTCTTCTCGCCCTTGATGATTTCCACCAGCGGCATCTTGTCGACGGGTGAGAAGAAGTGGATCCCGATGAAGTCCTCCTGGCGCTTCACGCCGGTCGCCAGACCGGTGATCGGCAGCGTGGAGGTGTTCGAGCCGAGCAGTGCGTTGGGCTCGACGATGTCCTGGATCTCCTGGAATACCCTGTGCTTAAGTTCCTGGCTCTCGAACACGGCCTCGATCACGAAGTCGACACCCGCGAAGTCCGCGGCGTCGGCCGTCGGCGTGATCCGGTCAAGCAGCGCCTTGGACTTCTCCTCGGTGGTCTTGCCACGCTGAAGTGCCTTGGCCTCAAGCTTTTCCGAGTAGTTCTTGCCTTTCTCGGCGGCCTCGATGCTGACATCCTTGAGCACCACGTCGTAGCCTGCCTTGGCCGACACGTAAGCGATACCGGCACCCATCATGCCCGCACCAAGCACGCCGATCTTGTTGATCTTCACCGGGGCGATGCCGTCGGGCCTGCTACCGCCACCATTGATGTGCTGCAGGTCGAAGAAGAACGCCTGAATCATGTTCTTGGCGACCTGGCCGGTGACCAGCTGGGTGAAGTAGCGACTCTCGATGCGGCTGGCGGTGTCGAAGTCCACCTGCGCACCCTCGACGGCCGCGTCCAGGATGGCGCGCGGCGCCGGCATCGGCGCACCCTTGAGCTGCTTGCGCAGCAGCGCGGGAAACGACGGCAGGATGCCCGCCAGCGCCGGCGACGACGGGGTGCCGCCGGGCATCTTGTAGCCCTTGGCATCCCACGGCTGCACGAAGACACGGTCCGGATTGTCCTTGAGCTCCTCTTTAATCCAAGCCTTGGCCCTCGGCACCAACTCCTCGACCGAGCCCACCAGCTCGTCGACCAGACCGATCTCCTTGGCCTGGGCAGGCTTGAACCGGGTGCCCTGGCTGAGGATGTTCATGAAGGCGTTCTGGATGCCGAACATCCGCACGGTGCGGGTGACGCCGCCGCCGCCGGGCAGCAGGCCCAGCGTCACCTCGGGCAGACCGACGACAAGGCCCTTGACGTCGGCAGCGATGCGGTGATGACACGCGAGCGCGATCTCGAGGCCCCCGCCGAGCGCGGCGCCGTTGATGGCGGCCACGACCGGCTTGCCGAGCGTCTCGAGGGCGCGCAGGTCGCGCTTGACGTTCTCGACGGTGTCGAACGCCTCGCCGGCGTTCTCCGGGCCGAGGTTGATCATTCCCTTGAGGTCACCGCCCGCGAAGAAGGTCTTCTTGGCGCTGGTGATGACGACGCCGGTGATCGAATCCTTCTCCGCGGCAAGGCGTTCGACCGCATTGTGCATAGACTCGCTGTAGTGCTCGTTCATTACGTTCGCCGACCCTGTCGGGTCATCGAGCGTCAGGGTGACGATGCCGTCGGCATCCTTGTCCCACTGAATGGTGTTCTCTGCCATGCCTTTTCCTTAAACTCGCTCGATGATGGTCGCGACACCCATGCCGCCGCCGATGCACAGCGTGATCAGCGCGCGACGGGCATTGCGGCGCTCGAGCTCGTCGACCATGGTTCCGGTGATCATGGCGCCGGTGGCGCCCAGCGGGTGGCCCATCGCGATGGCGCCACCGTTGACGTTGAGCTTCTCGTCGGGGATGTTCAGGTCCTTCTGGAACTTCAGCACCACCGAGGCGAACGCCTCGTTCAGCTCGAACAGGTCGATGTCGTCGACCGTGAGGCCTGCGCGGTCGAGCACCTTGCGGGTGGCAGGCGTCGGACCGGTCAGCATGATGACGGGATCGGCGCCGCTGGTGGCGGTGGCCACGATGCGCGCGCGGGGCGTCAAATTTTGTGAGGTGCCGGCTTTTTCGCTGCCGACGAGCACCAGCGCGGCGCCATCGACGATGCCGGAGCTGTTACCGCCGGTGTGGACGTGGTTGATCTTTTCGACCCAGTGGTACTTCTGCAGCGCCACGTCGTCGAAGCCACCCATCTCGCCGATGCCGTCGAACGCGGTCTTCAGCTTGCCCAGGCCCTCGAGTGTGGTGTCGGGACGCATGTGCTCGTCGTGGTCGAGGATCGTCAAGCCGTTCTGATCGCGCACCGGAACCACCGACTTGGCGAAGTAGCCGCCCGACCATGCCGCGGCGGCCTTCTCCTGGCTGCGCAGCGCGTAGCGGTCGACGTCCTCGCGGTCGAAGCCCTCGATGGTGGCGATCAGGTCGGCGCCGATGCCCTGCGGCACGAAGCCGATCTGGTAATTGGTCTCGGGGTCGGTCGCCCACGCGCCGCCGTCGGAGCCCATCGGGACGCGGCTCATCGACTCGACACCGCCGGCCAGCACCAGGTCGTCCCAGCCGGAGCGGACCTTCTGCGCGGCGGTGTTTACGGCCTCAAGGCCAGACGCGCAGAAGCGGTTGAGCTGCACGCCGCCGGTGGTCTCGGGCAGGCCCGCGGCCAGCACCGCGGTGCGGGCGATGTCGCCGCCCTGATCCCCGACCGGCGAGACGACGCCAAGGATCATGTCGCTGATCAGCGTCTCGTCCAGATCCGGGTAGCGCCGACGCAGCTCGTCGACCAGGCCGACGACCAGGTTCAGCGGCTTGACCTCGTTCAGCGATCCATTGCGCTGCTTGCCGCGAGGCGTACGGATGGCCTCGTAGATGAAGGCTTCTTCAGACATGAAGATTCTTCCTGTTCAGATGGGGTTATGGGAGCCCAGCCCATGTGGGCGGTAGTCCTCTGCCCGGCCAGCCTAACAGGCTAAACCAACCTGTTGGTTGGGTGCCCGCTCAGCAGCGCGAACGTGGGTTACCCCCACACAAATCGATGCTCAAAGTCAAGTGATCAGTGCAACGTCGGGGTTCATGCTGCTGCTTGGGTGATGAGTGTGTTGAGGCGGTCGGCGGGGGTGTCGAGGTCCAGGGTGGGTCGGGGTCGTGTGTTGAGGGTGTCCTGGATGCGTTGGAGGTCGGCCTTGGTGTGCACGCTGAGGTCGGTGCTCTTCTCGAACCAGAACCGCAGTAGCCGGTTGGTGTTCTCGTTGGAGCCGCGCTGCCACGGTGAGTGGGGGTCGCAGAAGTAGACCGGGGCCTGCAGTTGCAGTGCGATGTCTTGCCAGTTGGCCATCTCGCTGCCGCGGTCCCAGGTGATGGTGCGCCGCAGATGGGCCGGCAGGTCGTTCATCGCTTCGATCATCGCGGTGGCCACCGATTCAGCGGTGTGATCGTCGGGCAGGTGCAGCAGGATGGTGAACCGGGTGCTGCGCTCGACCAGGGTGCCGATCGCACTTGTCCCTCGGGTCCCAAGGATCAGGTCGCCCTCCCAGTGCCCGGGCACGGCGCGGTCGTCAGCTTCGGGGGGACGCTTGCTGATGGTGATCACGTCATTGAACTTGCCGCGTCGTTCGGTGTGGCCGCGGGGTTTGCGCGCCGCCCGTTTGGTCGACAGCCGCCTGTGCAGATCGGCGCGCAGCTGGCCGCGGCCTTGGACGTAGAGGCACTGGTAGAGAGTTTCGTGACTCACCCGTGCCAGCCTGTCATCGGGGTGATCGCGAGCCAATACGTCGGCGATCAGCTTGGGGCTCCACCCGTCGTCCATCCACCTTGTGACCTTGGCGCACAATTGGGGGTTATCCAGACGGAACGCTTTGGGACGCTTGAGCTTCTCGGCGCCGCGGCTATGGGCCATCCGAGCGTGGTAGTCGCCGTCGGCGTTGCTGTTTTTACCTACTTCGCGCCACACCACACTGCGGTCACGGCCGATGCGGCGACCAATCTCGGCGTAGGACAGCCCGGCGTCGAGGCCACGCATGATCGCGATGCGCTCATCGAGGTTGAGGCGATGACCGCGCCCGCCCGGCCGGTCCGGATCACCGGGTTCGACCAGACCGTGAGTCCGTTCGGCGTTCTGTCCGTGCTGCAATGACATAGCGCCAGCCTGACGCCACCACAGGCCCGCCGCCGTCGTCGACACGCCCATCGCTCGCGCCGCCACTTCCAACGGCTCACCCACACACACCCGGTCGAACAACGCCCGTCGCACCCAGCGCGGATGCGGATAACCACTCGGCATGTGCAACCCCCCAAATCAAGGAATGTTGCACTGAACGTATGAATCTGCCATGGATTTCCGTGCGGGTAACCCACGTTCGGCAACGCCGTAGGCTCGACGACCATGACGGTGCGGCGCCTCGAGCCCTATGCGGTCACGATCTTCGCGGAGATGTCGGCGCTGGCTGCTCGCATCGGCGCCGTGAATCTCGGTCAGGGCTTCCCTGATGAGGATGGGCCGCCCGCGATGCTCAAGGTCGCGGAGAACGCGATCGCCGAGGGGGTCAACCAGTACCCGCCCGGCCTCGGCATCGCTCCACTACGCGAGGCGATCGCCGCTCAACGCAAGCGCCACTTCGGCACGGAGTACGACCCCGACACCGAGGTGCTGGTGACCGTCGGCGCCACCGAGGCCGTCGCCTCAGCCGTGCTCGGGCTCGTCGAACCGGGCTCCGAAGTTCTTCTGATCGAGCCGTTCTACGACTCCTACTCCCCCGTCATTGCGATGGCCGGCTGCGAGCGGCGCGCGGTGCCGCTGGTTCAGAACGGCCGCGGTTTCAAGATCGACGTCGACGGGTTGCGCAATGCGGTGACGCCGAAAACGAAGGCGCTGATCGTCAACTCGCCGCACAACCCGACCGGCATGGTGGCCTCCGAGGGTGAACTGAAGGCGCTCGCGAGACTTGCGGTAGACGCCGACCTGCTGGTGATCACCGACGAGGTCTACGAGCATCTGGTATTCGACGGGCACCGCCACACCCCACTAGCCAACTATCCGGGTATGAAAAACCGAACGGTCACGATCTCCAGCGCGGCCAAGATGTTCAATTGCACTGGCTGGAAGATCGGATGGGCCTGCGGCGCAGCCGATCTCATGGCCGGCGTGCGGGCCGCCAAACAGTACCTCTCCTACGTCGGTGGTGCGCCGTTTCAACCGGCCGTCGCCCATGCGCTCAACACCGAGGAGGCATGGGTGGCCGCGCTGCGGGACTCCTTGCAGGCCAAGCGCGACAAGCTCGGGTCGGCGTTGGCCGAGCTGGGGTTCGAGGTGCACGACAGCTTCGGCACCTACTTCTTGTGCGCCGATCCGCGACCGCTCGGGTATCACGACAGCACGGAGTTCTGCGCGCAATTGCCGGAACGCGCTGGGGTGGCGGCGATCCCGATGTCCGCGTTCTGCGATCCGGGTGCCGAGCACGCCGACGCATGGAATCACTTGGTGCGCTTTGCCTTCTGCAAGCGCGATGAAACGCTCGATGAGGCAATCCGGCGGCTCGGTGTGCTGCGTCGGCACTGAGCTTCTGTGACGATGGTGCGACATCGAGCAAAGTCCCGCTGCCCCGAGTCCAGCAACTATCAGCGAAGCTGTAGAGCGCCTAATGACTCGAAGCCACAGGGCGAGCGCTACTTCGAGCCTTCCTCGGCGGCTTTCGAGAGCCCGCCAAGCGTGGAGCTGATCGACTTCGCCACGCCGGCAACCGAATTCGTCACGCTGGAGAGAGCAGTCCCAATTGGGTTGTTCGTGGCCTGCGACCCGGTGGACGAGCTAGTCCGTGGCTGCGGGCTCGGCGCGCCGAGCGAGCTCCTCAATACGTTGAGGCGCGGGCCGGGGTTCGAAGTGGATGGCTGCGGGTCATTCGGCGGTTGCGTGCCAACGTTTGTCACGCTTATCCCGGGTAATGGGCTTGCGCTGTTTTGCGGAGTCGCCGAGGAGGTGGGATCCGTGGTAGCCGGCGTGCGGTTCGTCCAGGCGGTCGCACGGTCGACCGCTGCGGCTCCGGCCGGCGGTTGGCCAGCAGCCGAGGCGGGACTCGACAGGGCATTCATCGGATCCAGGGCTGACCCGATACCCGCACCGGTCGATGCGGTCGGGCTCGCCAGCATGCTTGCCGGGAGCAGACCCAAGAACCCGCCACCGGGCGAACCGAACAGCACAGGGATCGTCGGACTGGTGCCCGCAGTTGGACTGCTGGGTGGCGGCATCGGCTTGCCGTCAAGGCCGATCGTCGCTGAACCGCCGACGCCGTACGGACCTGGCCGTGTGGTTCCGAAAGGACGACTTCCCGTGAAGTCCCCGATTCCGTTGTCCAGTCCTGTCGGAACCGCAATTAAAAGGTCGGTGGCAAATGTCGCCGGGTTGGGGAAGTACAGCGGATTGGCAGGCGTTGGCACACCGGGTGAGGTATTGCGATCGTAGGCCGACTCGACGATGACGCGCAGCGGCGGATCCAAAGTATCGGCCAGCGGGAAGCCGATGACCGGGATCGATTCCAGCGGCATGAGTAGCGGCAAGGGGTACGTCGGAATCAAGTAGTAATGCGTGTCGCCGTAGGTACCTTGATCGATGGCCGTTGTTGGGTCCGCGTTGGGGTACTGCCCGTGCAGGTAGTAGAAACCCATAGCCGCGTTGAGATCCGCGACCGGATTAAGCGGATTGACCGGGGCGTCGGAGATGCCGTCGTATTGCCGTGCGATGTCGTATGTCGTGATGGTGGCGTTGGGATCGTTCGCACAGTTGCAGTTGGGCACGCCCGCCGTCTGAGTCGGCGTGGCGCCACTGAATGTGAGGCCGAGAATCGGGATGGTTCCGAACGCCACCCCGCGCTCGAGGATGCCTCCGTTAGGCCTGTTCGGGTTCGCGACCAATACGTAGATCGGATGTACGGCGCCTGGATTGCTGGGGAAAGCGGCGTTCCAGTCCCGCTTGTATTGCGTCACCACTGTCGCGCCTTGGGAGTAGCCCCAGAGTGTGTCCGTGCTGGTCGAGTTCAGCGGACGAAGACCGGGCGACGTCGGGGTGCCTTCAAGATTCCGCACTCCGGTGGCGACCGATTGGTCGTATGTCGGAGAAAAGATAAAGCCGGGCGGCGTGACCGGCCAGAACGTGGCCGGATAGGGAACGAGGATGATCGGGTCGGGCGTAGGGGCGCCCACGGCGTTGTCGTACTTCTGGGCGAACGCGGGGTATGCGCTGTCCGGGATCTGGTTGAAGGCGCTGTTGGTGCCCTTCACGATGTACGTAGCACTCAGCGCGACGACCGCTGTCATCGTCTGATTGACGCCCAGGAGAAGCGCAGACCCGACGGCTGCCATGGCAACCAGGAGCACATGCACCGCTCGACGCATCCGACCCCGTGGGCAAGCGGACGGTGTTGACGTCCTAGCCGACAACGAACCGTCGACTATTCGCGATTGTCGGTAGCCGAAACTTGGCCGTTGATATCTAACTGCGTGCTTCACCTGGCCCCAGCCCCCTCGTGCAAATTAGCTGTAGGACCCCCCGCGGGCGAGCTTAGGCGTCTATGGCCAAGATCACAAACTGCAGCCGAGATCATAGCGAAGCTCAATGGGAAGTCCGATCACAGCAAACGCTAAACATTCTGAGTGCTAGTGAAATACCGCTCTTCGCCGAAATCCCCGTGGGCGCGACTCAGGCCAGCCGTTGTGCGAACGCCATCGCCTGCACTCGGCAACGTCCTCACCCGGCTGACCTCCGGATTTACCTCCTAGCCAACACCGCATGCGTTACTTGGTGCGAAATGCCGCATATTGCCTATCACGATGCGTAGCAACCACTTTCAGTGCTGTTGGCGCCACTACCTATAATACTGACCGTCGCGTCATGCCCACTGGCTCAAACAGTTTCGCGTAGAGCTCAGCACATGTGGCTCTCATCCTGCTGATTCATCAGCAAAATCAAATAGTGCCGCAGCGAATTTGACGGTTCGAGTGTTGCCCATCGCCGCGCAGGGTGAATAGACCTCACCCACTGGGGGATTGACGCCGCCAGACCGTGCCAGCGAAGGGTGGTGGGTACAGCTTGCGGGTTGGGAAACAAGAAGATTCCCGCTGGCATATTGCGCGCAACCGCAGGCGTGAAGCCGCCTATTCCGATCTACTCGGGTTGATCGGAAGCCTTGCCCCGCAGTACCCGTTGTCGCAGGCCCTCGTTCGCCGCATCGATGATCGTCTTGCCGGCTCGCTTGATGAAGTAATCCGGAATGAGTGAATCAGGCTCGACGGTGACGTCGACAGTGACGGTGGTGGACGTCCCGACGTGATCGGGCCGCAGCGTGTACTCGACGTGTTGGGCATACTGTTGTTTGGTCTGCGCCGCGTCCCATACCAACCAGTCTGGCCCCCAACGAAATTCGAGAAGCTCCTCATCGACGCGACCGAGCACCTTGACCGCTAGCCGAACGTGGTGCGGGCGGCCGTCGTCATATCTGTCCAGGATCTCCACGCGCCGGTAGGCGGGTGTGTACGACAGCAGGGCCTCCACGTCGGCCAGCGCATCCATGATGGCTTCCGGCGGCGCCTCGATCACGAGCTTGCGTGATGTTCGGACGGCCATGACGCGAACCCTACGACGCGTATTTCTCCATGACCTGCTTGCGCAGACTCTCGGTTGCGACGTCCAGCACGATCTTCTTCGCGCGTTTGATCAGGAAGTCGGGGATCGGCGCGGCGAGGTCGAGGATGATGTCGAACCGCACCCGCGTCTTCTCTTCACCTTCGGGCGTGAGGTTGTACTCGACGTGCTGGCCCCGCTGTTGAAAGGTGTCCTTGGCATCCCACACCATCCAGCGGGGACCCCAGTTGTACTCGAGCACCTCTTTGTCGGTGATGCCCATGATCTTGAAGGTTGCCCTGACGTGACGCGGCTTGCCGTCGGGATGCCGATCGAGAACCTCGGCGTGTTTATGAACCGACGACCACGTCGGCACCGAATCGATGTCGGCGAGCGCGTCCAGAATCGCTTCGGGCGTGGCCTCGAAGACGACTTCTCTCGATGCTCGGACAGCCATGTTGGCAAAGTCTAGCTAACTCGTAAGCCTCGCGCAGCCCAATTCGCAGCTAATTTGTCTCACCAGTCGATTTCGTCGATCGGAGTGGTCGATTGCGGCGGTGAACCCACCGGGCCGGATGGAGTGCGCGAGAACCGCGGAGCAGGTGCAGCCTGATCAACATCATTGGATGTCACCAGTGTTGAGCGCGCCCTGAGGTGTTCATTCTGCGCTGCTTCACGCCAGGTGAGCACGGGTGTGACGCATGCGTCGGTGCCCGCGAAGATCTCCGTCCATTCGTCGCGGGTCTTGCCCGCAAACTTGTCCGCGAAAAGTTCGTGCACTGCGGGGAAAGCCGCCGCGTCGAGCTGGTTCGGCACGTCGTCCGTCGTCAAACCGAGGCCGGCGAGCAGTTGCGCGAAGAACTGGGGCTCGATCGCGCCAACGGCCATGTACTTGCCGTCGGCGGTTTCGTATGTGCGGTAGAACGGCGCGCCGCCGTCGAGCATGAACGATTCGCGCTCGTCATTCAGCGAGCCGGTCGCCTTCATCGTCCATGCCATCTGCGCCAGGATCGATACTCCGTCGACCATCGCGGCGTCGATCACCTGGCCTTTTCCGGACCGTTCACGCTCGTACAGCGCGGCGACGATGCCGAGCAGCACGAACATCGATCCGCCGCCGAAGTCGGCGACCAGGTTCAGCGGCGCGACCGGCGGCCGGTCGCGGTAGCCGATCGCCGACAGCGCCCCCGTTTGCGACAAATAGTTGATGTCGTGGCCGGCGACCTTCGCATACGGCCCGTCCTGGCCCCATCCCGTGATCCGCGCGTAGATCAGCCGCGGGTTGACGGCCGCACATTCGTCGGGCCCGATGCCGAGCCGCTCGCAGGTGCCGGGCCGGAATCCGTCGAGCAATACGTCGGCCTTGGCAGCCAACTCCAGCAGCTTGCCCGGCTCGCTTTTCACGTCGAGATCGACGATGCGCTTGCCGCGATGCAGTAGGTCGAGGTTTTCCGCCGGCATCTGCAGGCCGCCTGGCCTGCGCACCCGCACCACGTCGGCACCGAGGTCCGCGAGCACCATCGCGGCGTGCGGACCCGGGCCGATGCCGCCGAGTTCGAGTACTTTTACCCCGGCAAGGGGTCCGTTTTGGGTCACCGGTGCAACGTAACTCAGCGGCCCTAGTCAACCCGTTGATACGTGTTTGCGCCCGGAAGCGTCGCACGCGTCAATATCGTCATTTTTGCCCAAAGGGCGCGGCGGGAAGCCATACGCTTGCCGAATCAGTCAGTCAGTTTGGGCCGACGAATCGGCGGGGGATGCAAAGGCGCCGGCGACGGAGGTTTGCCGGTCGTGTGGAGCGGCGCCGCAAGAGGGCGCCCGATACTGCGGCGCATGCGGGTCACAGTTGGCGGCTGCGGTCGAGGCGGCGGAGTACAAGCAGGTGACATTGCTGTTCGCCGATGTAGTGCGCTCGATGGACATCGCAGCCGCGCTGGATATCGAGCGGCTGCGCGAAATCATGACCGATTTGGTGGAGCGCTCCGCGGCGGTGCTGCGCCGCTACGGCGGCACTGTGGAGTACCACGGCGACGGTGTGATGGCGATCTTCGGCGCTCCGATGGCGTTGGAAGATCACGCTTTTCGCGCATGCCTAGCTGCCATGGCCATCCAAGAACAAGCAAGCCGATTAGCTGCCGACGTGGCCCGCCACGACGGCGTCGCGCTGCAGCTGCGGGTAGGCCTCAACTCGGGACGAGTGATCGCCGGTGAGATCGGTTCGGGGTCATTGGGTTACGCCGCGACTGGCGAGCACGTCGGGTTGGCGCAGCGGATGGAATCAGTGGCCCCCCCGGGCGGGGTGATGCTGTCCGAGCCGACCGCACGACTGGTCGAGCACATCGCCGTGCTGGCCGAACCGGAATGGGTGCACATCAAAGGAGCCAACGAACCGGTGTGCGCCCGCCAGCTGGTGGCAATCCCGCCGCGCCACAGGCTCGTCGCGCGCACCGAGGCCTGCCTGGTCGGCCGGCGCTGGGAGCGGGCGGCCCTCGAGGAGAGCTTGGACCGCACGATTGGTGGCCGCGGTGGCGTGGTGACTGTGGTGGGCGCGCCGGGTATCGGCAAGTCCCGGGTGGCCCGCGAAGCCGCGGCAACCGCGGCCAGTCGCGGAGTCGAGGTGTTCTGGGCCTTCTGCGAATCCCATGCGCGCGACATGCCCTTCGGGGTGGTGACGGAACTGCTGCGGGCAGGCAGCGGGGTGGCCGACGTCGACGGCGAAGCCGCCCGCGCGCGGGTGCGCGCTGCTGCGCCGCCGGATGCCGACCCGCAGGATCTGCTGTTGCTGGATGATCTGTTGGGCATCGCCGACCCCGATATTCCGCTGCCTGCCATCGACCCCGATGCGCGGCGGCGCCGGCTGACCGGGCTGATCAACACCATGTGGCTGGCGCGTGCCCGACCGGCGCTGTTCATCCTCGAGGACGCGCACTGGATCGATGCGGCCAGCGAGTCAATGATCGCCGACCTGCTCGCCGTCGTTCCGCGCACCCCGTCGATGGTGCTGATCACAGCCCGGCCCGAATACCAGGGAGCGTTGATCCGGCTTGCCGGCGCGCAGACGATAGCGCTTACCCCGCTGGGCGATTCGGAAACCGCGGCGCTGCTCGCTCAGCTGTTGGGGTCGCATTCCTCGGTCGGCGACCTTGCGGCGATCGTCGCCGACCGTGCCGCCGGAAACCCATTTTTCGCCGAGGAAATGGTGCGCGAGTTAGTGCAGCGCGGCGCGCTGACCGGCGAACACGGTGGCTACATCTGCCGGTCGGACGCCACCGAGGTGGGCGTGCCCGCGACTGTGCAGGCGACTATCGCGGCGCGCATCGATCGCCTGAACAGCCGAGCCAAGCGGACGCTGAACGCCGCGTCGGTGATCGGAGCGCGCTTCGGTGCCGAGCTGCTCACCGCGCTGGAGATCGATTCGGTTGTCGACGAACTGATGACGGCCGAACTCATCGACCAGATCAGGTATTCCCCGGACGACGAATACGCCTTCCGGCACCCCTTGATCCGCGCGGTGGCCTACGAATCACAGCTCAAATCCGATCGTGCGCAGCTGCATCGGCGGCTGGCCACTGCCATCGAAGAGCGTGATCCGGTGTCCGCTGACCCAAATGCGGTGCTGATCGCCGAGCATTTGGAGGCCGCCGGCGAGCGCCACGCTGCATACAGCTGGCACATGCGTGCCGCAGGCTGGTCGACCCACCGTGACATCCCCGCGGCGCGTGTCAGTTGGGAACGAGCTCGCCAGATAGCCGACGCGTTACCCGACGATGACCCGGGGACTATCTCGATGCGTATCGCGCCCCGAACCATGCTCTGCGGTGCCGGCTGGCGAGTCGATGCGCACATCGCCGGCCACTTCGAGGAGCTGCGTGAGTTGTGCACGCTCGCCGGCGACAAGGCCTCCTTGGCCCTGGGCATGACCGGCATCGTGATGAGTCACATGATGCAAGGCCGTTTCCGCGACGCATCGCGGCTCGCGGCCGAACAGATGGCGCTGCTCGAGTCGATCGGCGATCCTGCCCTAACCGTTGGGGCGGGGTTCCAGGCGATGATCATCAAATACCGAAGCGGCGACATCGCCGACGTACTGCGGTGGTCGCAGACCGTCATCGATTGGGCCGATGGTGACCCCACCAAGGGCAACCTTGTCCTCGGATCCCCGTTGGCGGGCGCGCTGATGTGGCGCGGCGTGGCTCGATTCTGGCTGGGCCACGACGGGTGGCGTCAGGACCTCGACGACGCCGTCGCGATGGCCCGGGGTAGCGACCCTGCCACCCGCGCCCTGGTCGTCTATGGGAAACACGGCTGGGCGACTACGCATGGAGTACTCCTGGCCGATGACACCACGGTGGGCGAACTCGACGAGACGCTGCAGATCGCCGAACGATCGGGTGACGACACCGCCGTGGGCCTCGCCAAGTACGTGCTGGGGGTCGCGCTGGCACAACGTGATGCCGATGCCGACCGGCAGCGTGGACTCGAACTGATGGAGCAGGTGCACGACATGTGCCTGCACGGGCGGTTCTACCGTAGCGAGCTACCGGGCATCGAGGCGGCTTACGCAATTGAGAGGTTCCGGCACGGTGACCTCGACGGTGCAATACCCATGATTCGGAAAGCTCTGAACGATCTCGTCGAAACGGGACAGCTGATGTACGGCGCTCCGGGCACCGCCTTCCTGGTGGAGATGCTCCTGGCGCGTGGCAGCGAAGCTGACATGGCCGAAGCCCAGATTGCGATCGACCGTGCGACGAAGCTGCCGCCAGACGAGGGGTTGGTACTGCGCGACATCACGCTGCTGCGGGCGCGCGCCCTGCTGGCCCGCGCCCGCGGCGACGAGGACGCGTACCGGGACTTGGTGAATCGCTATCGCGCGATGGCGGAATCCCTTGGGTTCGAAGGGCATATGGCGATCGCCGCGACGATGACATGACCGCGGCCGCATCGATCTGGGCAGCCTGTTGCGCCGAACTACGAGACAACAACAAGTTCTCAATGAGGCACCCGAATCGCCGTGTCGCCCAAGCCTGCCGAGTACAAGCAGGTGACGGTTCTGTTGGCCGACGTGGTCCGCCTCCTGTATCGCGACGATCCTGCTCACCGTCAGTGCCGCTATGGAATTTGCGATATCAAGTCCTACTCGCCGAGGTGCACGCCGCGCGGGAGACTGCCAGACAAGGCGACGACGACTAAGTAGCACCGCGCCAAGACGGGCGAAATTGCAGTAGGGCACTACTGGGCTCGCTTAGCCGAATGCGAGTGACGATGCCTATCGCAGAAAGCGCTACCGAGCGGAGCGCCGCACAGTACCCGGCGCGGGCATATATGGATCGTGCGTCGGGGTTGGGCAGTGCGCGAAACGAGCGAAGGGGGCAACGATGACGCTACTCGCACCGATTGAGCCCGGGGTTGTTCCCCGACGCGCGATTGACATCCCGGACGTTTCGGCGGACCGGGGAGTGTCACACGGATTTGCGCGTGTTGATCCCGGCGACCCCTTCTTCTTCGACCATCCGCTCGACCACGTGCCGGGCGTGCTCCTCATGGCAGCCGCGTCACCACGCAGCGCATTTGGATCCTCCCGCGTCGACGCCTCTCGCATGCTGTTCAGACCCGCAGCAGGATGCGTCGCATGACCACCACGATGCCTTCAGCGCTGAGCAGGGCGCTCGAATTGGTCGCCGAGCCGCCGACACCTCCTGACGTCAGCAAGGGCTATCTCGATCTGCTGGGTGGCCGCTCCACCGACGTGCCGAAGAACACCGGGCCGATTCAAAAGGTGTATGCGTCGTCGCTGGGTTCGTTGTTTTTCGACTACGCGCAGGTGCTGATGCGAAAGCTGCTCAGCGCAACGCAGCATCCCACCGAGTGGCTGAACATTCCGCACGGCGGGGTGGCGCTGGACGTAGGCTGCGGACCCGGAAACGTGACCGCGTCGCTGGCTGACGCGGCCGGCTCCTATGGACTCGCCCTGGGCCTGGACATTGCTGAGCCGATGCTGGCGCGGGCGGTTCGCGCCTACTCCAGGCCCAACGTCGGGTTTTTGCGGGCGGATGCTCAGCGACTGCCACTGCGCGACGACACCGTCGATGCGGTCTTGTCGATCGCCGTATTGCAATTGGTGCCCGATCCCGCGTCAGCGGTAGCCGAATTCGGGCGGGTGCTGCGGCCCGGCGGGCGACTGGCCTTGCTCGTGCCCATCTCGGACCACGCGAGCCGGTACTCGTGGTTGTTCCCCAGCGTAGGTGCCCGGTTCTTCGGCGACGACGAACTCGGTGACCTTCTCGAGGACGACGGCTTCTTGGGCGTGCATACCAAAACTGTCGGCCACCTGCAGTGGGTGCACGGCAAACACGCGAGCTGAAACCACACCCCGCCCTACGGGGGCAGGGCTTCCCCCTGAAGGCTGCGGGGCTTAGAAGCAAATCTCTGTCTGCCGGTAAAGCAGTAGTCGGCGAGTGGGAAGCGGTGGCTGCGCCAGTACGCGGCGATGGTGTTGGCGGGCCGCAACGGCACATCGCCGTTGTTGTCGAAGTAGTAGCTGTTCGCGAACTGGCAGCTGTGCTGCCAGAAGATCTGGCGATGGCGCTTTCGCATCATCTCCGCGAAGTAGCGATCATTGGCTTCTTGGCTCACTTCGATCCGGCTGGCGCGCCTGCGGGAGGCGTGCTTCAGGCACCGGACGATGTGGTGCGTTTGCGACTCGATCAGCGCGAAGTAGGACGACCCGACAAAGCCGTACGGCCCGAACACGGTGAAGAAGTTCGGGAATCCCGGGATGCTCACGCCCTCATAAGCCTGTCTCCGATGGTCATCCCAGAACCGGCTCAAGGATCGACCCCCGGCCCCATTGACCGGGTACGTCAACACGTCGCTCCATCCACCGAAACCCGTTGCCAGGATCAGCACGTCGACCTCATGGGTATCACCGTCGGCAGTCGCCACACCTGACCCGAGGATCGTGTCGATCGGCTCGGTGACCAACTCGACGTTGTCGCGGTTGAAGGTCGACAAGTACGTGTTGTGAAAGCCGGGCCGCTTGCAGCCCGGGGCGTAACGCGGCGTGAGCTTGTCGCGAACCAATGGGTCATCGACCTGCCTACGCAGATACGCGTGACCAGCCTTCAATGAATACTTGGCCATCGGGTTGACCGTGAAGTACTGCGCCGCAAGCGCAAACGTCAACTCGACGTAGACCTGACTGATGAACCGCTGGATAGCCCTGCCCCAGGGTAATCGCATCGCCCAGCGCGCAGCGCCGGAAAGCGGAATGTCCAACTTGGGAAAGCACCAGATCGGTGTGCGCTGAAAAACGGTGAGGCGCTCGACGATTGGTGCGATGGCGGGAATGACCTGCACAGCGGATGCGCCAGTTCCGATGATAGCGACGCGCTTGCCGGTCAGATCCTCGTCGTGGTCCCACCGCGCGGTGTGCATGGTCGGACCTGAAAATGAGTCGACACCATCGATGTCTGGAATCTTGGGCATGATCGTTATCCCACACGCGTTGACGAGGAATCGCGCCGTAATGACGCGCTCGGGTTCGATCCGAACGCGCCAGCAATCCGACTCGTCGTCGAAGTCGGCGCCGAGCACCTTGGTGTTGAACCGAATGTGGGGTCTCAGTCCGTATTTGTCGACACAGTGTTCCGCGTAGGCCTTCACCTCACTGCCGGTGGCGTAGGTCCGCGACCAGTTGGAGCTTTGTTCGAACGAGAACTGATACGAGAACGATGGAATGTCAACGGCAATACCGGGATACGTGTTCCAGTACCAGGTGCCACCGGGTTCGCCACCTGCCTCGATGATCAGGTAGTCGTGCAGGCCGGCCTTGTCGAGAGTAACCGCGGTGCCGATGCCGGAGAACCCGGCACCGACGATCAGGGTGTGATAGTCAGGTGGTGGGGCTTTCACGATGCTGAAATGATCCGCGCAAGATCGGACGCTTCGACCCAGCTGAAGCGGTACATCCGGAACGAGTACTTCCCGCCTTGCATCGCGCGGTAGAACGGCGAGCCTTGGATACCGACGAATTGGCGGGAGACGCCGCGCAGATATTTCGGCACTCGGTCGATCAGCTCCATTATTCGCTGAGTATTCATCTCCATGCCGAGCAGGACCTGCGTATTGATGTTCTCGGAGGAGAGCATCCGCATGGGAGCGCCGGCGAGCGCCGCCTCCCAATCGGCGACGCTTTCACTAGGCCGAAGATCGGCGTACAGGAAGTCGCCTCCCGGTCGGAGGACGCGCGCAACCTCCGTGAGGAAACGCGAGAAGTGAGGATAGGCGCCCGAAGATTCGATATTGATCACCGCATCGAAGGATTGGTCAGGGAAAGGCAGCCTCTCGGCGTCGCCGTGCACGAAGTCCACGCCCGCGAGATTGTGTGCTTTCCGGCAAAACGCTATGCCAGCCCTGTTTCGGTCCAGCCCGGTGTAGGAGACCGGGTGCAAGGTGCGCATGAGGTAGGAGGCCCCGCCGCCGTGACCGCAACCGACTTCCAGTACGCGCTTGCCCCTCAAGTCGGACTGGGTCGCTACGCGATGGTAGAGCTGGATGTGGAACCGGTTCGGCTCGTCGGACTCCGCCAGCGGGACGGCCATCGGCGGATCTTCCTCGTAGCCAACGTTGAGGAAGACCACATCATCGGCGGCAACTAAGCGAGTTTGGGTGCGATAGAACAACTTCGAGACGAACCGATTCATACCCAAGAAGTATGTGAATTCCATGGGGACCCCTCCAATTCATTGTGAAACAGACATGTGTTTAAAGTCCGAGCCGTCGACCCGGCGAATGCGCATCGGGAGACCGTCGAGGGGCGCCGGCGCTGCGTTCTTACTCCATTCCAACGTGTAGCCGGGACGCAGTTCGATTCGATGGTCGAAAAGCAAATAGTGGACCAAGACCTTGACCAGCATCGCCGCGAAATGAGTACCGATGCATTTGTGTGCGCCCGCACCGAACGGCACGAAGGCAAGACGGTGTGACCTGTCCTCACGCCGTGTTTCGCTGAAGCGCTCAGGATCGAATGCATGTGGGTTCGTCCACATGCTGGGCCAATAGTGATTGAGCCACATGACACTGACGACCATGGTGTCTTTGGGCACGAAGTAGCCCCGAATCGCGGTGTCCGCCAGAGTTTTTCGGATCGCCCCGGGAACCGGAGCCAGCAGCCGCAGCGATTCGTTGATGACCATCCCGAGCGAGTGCATGCGGCTCAGCGCATCCAGATCGAGTGGGCCCCTCCCGATCTCATTGACCGACTCAGCTCGAACGCGGTGCTGCCACTCTGGATGGAGTGCCAACTGGTGCAAGACTGCCGTCGCCGTGGTCGAGCAGGTGTCGGTGGAGGCCATCATGAGAAAGATCAAGTGATTGACGACGTCTTCGTCGGTGAACTGGTTGCCGTCCTCGTCGCGGATACGGCACAGAGTCGCGAACAGATCGTCGCCGCTGGACTCCCGTTTCGCGTGCAACCGGGAGTGGAAATACTGCTCGAGTACGCGTCTGCCTCGCACGCCCGCCGACCAACGCGAACCAGGAACCGGAAAACGAACCACGGCCGTGGAGGCGCGTAAACAGTCGGTGAAAGCCTTCGCCATCATCTGGCTTTGCGGGCCGGGTTCGTCGCCCATGAACACTGCCGTCGCAATATCGAGAAGAGTGCGTTTAAGGAAGGGGTAGATGAGCAACTCGTCGGACGCAAGCGCCGCCGCGGCGTCCCGGCCGATCAGGTCCATCGAATTCAGGTAGCCGCTCAGCCGCTCCCGCGTGAATGCTTCCTGCATGATCCGACGATGGAAATGGTGTTCCTCGGCGTCCAGGAACATCAATCCACCCTTGAAGAAGCGGCCCAAGAAGAACTCCGCACCCTTCTGGGAGAAGGCCTTTTCCTTATTGGCGAACACTTCCTGCGTCGCTTCGGGTCCAAACGCCAGGACGATCGGCATCCCAAGCCCACTCGACCAAGAGACTTCACCGTAGGTTTCTAGGCGGTGCTCCAAGAACTCGTTTCCGAGCGCCGCCGCTGTGACCGTATGGCCGAGAATCGGGATGCCTTTGTCGCCCGGAATCGATTGCAGCCCAGTATGATCCGGCGCAGGCGCAAGGCCGGACGGCACGGCATTCCTATTCAGCAGCCTACGAGCAGCTGCCGCTGCCACTACGCGGGCAACGCCTGCCGTCCGCCGACGTGCATCCTCGACATATTGGGTGGCGGTTACAGTAGCCATCACCGGTCACCCGCTTTCACCATGTCGCCGATTTTTCGGATGACCGGGTGCGACGACGCGGATCTCGTCGACCTGCTGATGCCGATTGCCATCAGAACATCCATCATTCGATCCGGCACGAAGCGACGCACGAGGGCGCTCGTCCACGAGTCGATGCCTACGCGGTATCGGGTCCTTGGGTGCTTGGCCGCTAACGCCTCGGCGACGGCCTCGGCGAAGTCTGCGGTCGTGGTCTTGCTTTCTTGTGCGCGCGCCTCGTTGGCGTTCAAGAACTCGATAAAGCGCGTGTGGTAAGCCTCCACGATTTCCGCGGGAGCCATCGCAAGAATCTGCTCTGCATATCTGTGCGTCTTGTGCCAGATCGGCGTGTTGACTGCACCTGGCTGGATGACCGAAACGGATACCCCTAATGGACGCAGCTCGCGCCGTAGCGTATCGCTGAGGCCTTCCTTGGCGAATTGAGATGCCGCATACGCTCCGAGAAACGGTGGCGCGATGTTGCCAACACCGGAGCTGACGTTGACGATCCTGCCCTTCGATGCCCGCAACAAGGGTAGGAAACGCTGTGTAACGGCCAGAGCACCAATAACATTCGTTTCGAGCTGCTTGCGCACAACATCTATCGGAACGCATTCCAGCGGCGCGCTGATGGCGATGCCGGCGTTGTTCACGACGGCCCACAGTGCGGTGTCGCTACACCGGCGGTCAACGAGTTCGCCAGCCTGCGCGATGGACGCTGCATCGGTGACGTCGAGCATGACCGGGATGAGCTCCCCCGCGGAAGGCGAGAGTCGAGAGAGTTCGGTGCCGCTTGATTCGGTTCGCACACCAGCGAATACGCGATAGCCGAGCCCACTGAGGTGGATAGCCGCAGCTCTTCCCAACCCGGTCGATGCTCCGGTGACAACGACAGACTTCGGTCGCGCAGGCGTCAAAGTCAGGGAACGCATTGCGCACCTACTTCGTCAAAATGGCTTGGTGCACAAGAAGGCCCGCGACGATGCCTACCGCGGTATGGAGTCATCCAACGAGGCAGCCACCAGTTCCAGCGCCCCATCAGGCGCATGGCGGCCGGGACCATGACGAGTCGGACGACTGTGGCATCAATCGCGATAGCGATTGCCGCTGCCAGCCCCGTTTGCTGTACCGTCACCATCGGAACGGCCACGAACGCAGCGAATATCGTGACCATCAGCAGTGCCGCCCCTGAAATCAGCGGCGCGGTTTCCACGAGCCCGTAGGTAACGCTCTCGGTATTATCGCCGGTCAGCTCGTAGCGTTCCCGGACGCGGCTCAGCAGGAATACCTCGTAATCCGTGCTGAGGCTGAACAACACGGTGACAAGAAGTATGGGTACAAAGTTCTGTATCGGCCCGACCGACTCTATGCCGACAGTGCCCGCGAGAAAGCCGTGTTGGAATATGAGTACGACAGCGCCGACGGATGCGCCGACGGAGAGCAGATTGAGCGCGATCGCCTTGCATGGCAACAACAACGAGCGCAGTGCCAGCACGAGCAGTAGGTAGATGGTCACAAGCATGATGGCGATGACAATGGGACTGGCATCCGAAATATGTTGGCTGGCTGACAATACGATGGCGGCCGTACCGCCGACTGATATGTGCCACCCCGGAGCAGCGGTGTGCTTGGCGACAGTGCGAACCTCGCCAAGGAGTGTTGCGACATTCGAGTCGCCAGCACCCTCGTTCGAAAATACGTCGACGGCAATAGTGTTGCGGTCGGCCGACACGAAGCGATTGATGAGCGTCCGGGAATCCGCTGGCAGAAGTTGGAAGTTGGTAGGCTCGATCGCGGCGAACGGATCGGCCGGCATCACCGTATGCAGGAGAGGAACCGGCGAGGCAACTCGCACGACGTGGTCCAGCTGACCCAAGCTAGTGGTCATAGCTTCCAGGCGTGCGAAATCCTTTGTGCCGGAGAACGGTCGCTCGGCTTCGATAACAACCAGTATTGGGTCGACGGCGTTCTTCCCGTACTGCTCCTCGACCAGATCGTTGCCCTGGCGGACCGACGAGCTCTTCGGCAAAGCCGAAGCGTCGGCGCCACCCGTCTGCAGCCCAAGCGCTGGCACCGCCAGGCCTAGAAGTGCGATAGACGTGATCGCCAGCGCGGCAACTGGTCTGGCCATGATGGTTCGGGCAACTCGTTCCCACCGTCGGCGTGCTGGATCCCGGCTGGACGGCAGCCACGGCACGCGCCATGCGGTCGCGCGAGAACCGAGCAGGTACAACACCGCGGGTAGCGCAATAAGGCAAGTGATGACCGCCACCACGACAACGATGACCGCCGTCACCGCCATCGAACGGATCAACGGCAAGTTGACGATGAGCAGCGTCGTCAGTGCGGCAGCGACTGTGGCTCCCGAGGCAGCCACGGTGCGTCCAGCGGTTCGCATGGTGTTCGCGAGCGCGGCAGCTCGATCCAGAACCCTCAGTTCGTCGATGAACCGGCGGATCATGACAAGGGAATAGTCGACGGTGACACCGAGGCCCAGCATCGTTGCGATGGTCTGGGCAGCGACGGTCAGTTCGGCAACGCCAGCGACCCAGGTCATTACACCCATCGCTATGACGATTGCGGTCACGCTCACAGCCAGCGAGACCAGCGCCGCGGCGACACTTCGATACAGGACCAACAGGATAGCGATCACGAGGGGCAACAGGATCAGTTCGATTCGGCTGAGAGCAGCCGCGCCAACCTCGTTGACTGCACCGACGGAGGCCGCCTGCCCCACCAGATGTACGCGCAACCCTGCTTCGTTGAAGACAGACAGTCCGCGTTCGACCTCGGGAAGAACCCGTTTGGCCGTGTCGTCGTCGATGCCGAGCTCCAGTGTTGTGAGTGTTGTCCTTGCGTCGCGGCCAAGGGCCTCATCCTTTTGCGGCCCTGTCAGCGAACGCCAATCGGGCTGACTGCGGATCTGCAGTCGCGGATCGGCAGTGACCTGCCGGATCACACCCGCGACACGGTCTTCGAATTCCGCTGAGGGCGCACTGAACCTGTCGTCGTGCACCAGCAGCGCGACGCTCGATGATCCACGCCCGATGAAGCCTGCATCCTGCGCCTGCTCAGCCCGCGCCTCTTCTGAGCCTGGCACCGTCCAGCCACCACCGCTGAGCCGGCTATTCAGATGTGCAGAGTAAAGCCCGAACAGCACGAACAAAACCGACACCACCGCGACTATCCAGCCTGCGTACCTAGCAAGCCACCGCGCGAGAACGTCCAATGAAATCACCTCCTTGGACAAGCGAAATCTGGTCGGTGATCAAGCTCCACCGTTCGGCGAGGGTCATCAGGACACCCCAGATCGAACTGCATCGGACGGATGATGCGTCGCTTGAGGATTCGAGTCGGGACACCACGCGCCCCGATGTTTCGCACTGCTCGGAGCACTGGGCTCTCGACCTGCTCGAGGCGACTCAGCCGACGTGAAGTCCTTACCAACATGCGGGTACGCGCACGGCGTGTGTCTTCGTAATGCCTCAGCGCCGCAACGGGATCAGGAACTGCGGCCAGAGCCTCGGCAAGCACATATCCATCCTCGATAGCAGAGCTGGCACCTTGACCGATGCTGGTGAGCATCGGGTGTGCCGCGTCGCCAATCAAGGTGATAGGGCCGTTGCCCCAACGGTTGAGAAATGGCCGATCCTGCGCGGGCACGCTGACAATCTCGTGTGTTGGTGTTCGCTCGATCACCGCCACAACTTCAGGTGCCCACCCCTCGAAGGAGGCGAGTATCTCCCACTTTCCACCGCGCCACTCGTGAGCCCGGGCGGCGGGCATATTCTTCGTTGCCCACCAATAGGCGTTTCCCCCACCGATGTCGATCAGTCCGAACCGCTGCCCCCGACCCCAGTAGTGGCCACAGTATCCGCGCACCATCTGCGGATGGCTGAACGGTGTAGTGGCAAGCGAGCAGACGTAGCCGTACTCGGTCGGTTGTGACTCACCGCAGAGTGTGGCCCGAACGATAGACCGGATGCCGTCAGCGCCGATCAGTAGATTGGCGTCGATGACTCGGCCGTCGGTACAGGTGGCTCTGACTCCTCCATCGCCGATTTCGACCTTGACTACCTCGGCGCCGTACCGGACAGGCGGGTCGGCAGCCGCCGCCTGCAACGTTCGCATCAGATCGTTGCGGTGAATGCTGACCACCGGATCGCCGAGTTCGGCGGTCATCGATGAAACTGGCAGCGAGCGAATCAATTTCCCACGGGCGGTGCGTAGCTCGAAGCATTCCAGAACTCGCCCGTAGTCACCCGTGGTCAAATCGATACCTAGGGAACGGAGGACTTTGGTGGCGTTACTCGCCAGGCCCAGGCCCGTCCCAGTGGGCCGCCGCTGCGCCTGGGCTTCGTAGACTTCAACGTCGATGCCTTTGGTGCGCAGCGCAATTGCTGCTGTCAGCCCGCCGATTCCTGCACCGACGATCGTTACCTTCGGCGTGTTCATCTCAACGCCGCTTCCAGTTTCGACGCGACGTCAATGACATTGGGTTCGGACATCATCGATAGGTGATCGCCTGCGACGTCGATGACGCTCAGGCTGCGGGGCATCAACCGCTCCCAGCCATTGGTTGGGCTCGTGAAGCTGCTGCCGACGATGCGGTGAACATCGGCAGCGACCGTCGGCAACTGCTCGGTCGACTTCAGCAGTGTGATGTCGCGATCCAACCGCGTATGGCGATAATTCATCGTTGCCTCGTAGTTGGCGTGGAAAATGTCGTAGAGCCTTCGGATCAATTGCGGCGAGCTCTCAGCTGGAACGATCTTTGCCTCGATCGCCTGCCCGAGGAACGAATCGAACAACGCGTCACAATCCATTCCGTCATACCTGCCCACCAGTTTCGACGCATCAGAACCCCGCGCTTGCGACAGCAATTCCATGAAGAACCAGATGATCAGGTCCCTGTCAGCGATCACAGGCCGCGGGCTGTCAGTGAGCACGATCGTGTCGATCAGGATCAGACGTGCCAGTTCGTCGTCAGCCAGCTGCCGAGCCATCTCGGCCGCGACGTAACCCCCGAAGGACCATCCACCGATGTTGTATGGCCCTTCCGGCCGCACTCTACGAATGGCCGCGATGTACGATACGGCCAAGTCGCTCATCGTGCGAAGCGGTTTTGCTCCAGGCTCTGCGCCTGCCGCCTGCAACGCATAGATCGGCAGATCGGCCGGAAGGTGCTTGGCAAGGTTCAGGTAACACAAGACATTCCCGCCGATCGGGTGGATCAGGAACAGGGGTGGACGATCACCCGAGCTGCGCAGCGCGACAAGTGGATCGAACGCCCGGAAGACGGCACCGGTCGTCACCAACCGGGCAAGATCGGCCGCGGTCGGGGCGGCGACAAACGCGTCGAGCGGAATCTCCACGCCCCAGGAGCGCGAGATCGCCATTATCACCCGCATCGCGCCAATCGATGTGCCACCCGCATCGAAGAAGTTGGTGTCCGCGGCGAAACTTGCAGCGCCAGCAAACTCCGCCATGATGTCCGCGATCGCCCGCTCCCGTCCGTTGCGCGGCGGTGTGCCCTCGGTTTCGTTGGCGTCATGCGACAAAGGCAATTCACGCAGCGTCTTGTCGTCACGCTTGCCGCTAGGGGTGAGCGGGAGTTCATCGAGCCAGACGAAGCGGTCCGGAATCATATGCTCCGGGAGCACACTGCGTAACCGTGATCGAATGCCATTGGCAGTGACCGCGTCGCTGTCGCCTACGAGGTAGGCCACCAGCACGGAATCAACGGTGTGAAGTCGGCGAGCAACGACCGCGGCCGCGCGAATCACGTCGGCGTACAGGCGCTTGATCACGATCTCGACTTCAGCGCATTCGACGCGAAAGCCGCGTACTTTCACTTGAGTATCGATACGCCCGAGACAAACGATGTCGCCGCTGGGTAGCTCTCGGCCGACGTCTCCGGTTCGGTACATCGTGACGGGGGGATCACCGACCCGAACGAACCGCTCTGCAGTCAGATCGGGCTGCCCCTCGTAACCCGAAGCGACACAACGTCCGCCGATGCAGATTTCGCCCTTGTTCCCCGGTGACAGCGGCCGTAGGTCCGGCCCGATGACCGCAAGCGTCGCGCCCTCGATCGCGGTGCCGATCGGCGGCAGCATTGGAAATTCGTCCGGCGAACCGGTCATTGGGTAGCTGGCGGCAACATGCGTTTCGGTCGGGCCGTATTGGTTCTCCAGTAGCACACCTGGTAACCGGGTGCACAACCGGCGGATCTCCGGTGTCACTCGCAGTTGCTCGCCCGACGAGATCAGCACCCGCAGCGATGCTGGCCACGTGCAGGTGGAACAGGCCGCCTCGGCGAACGCCTGCAATGCGACGAACGGAAGGAAGACGCGCTCAATTCCTTCGTCGGCGACTAAACGCACCAGCGCCACCGAATCCTTGCGCTGCGCTTCCGACACCAACCGCAAGGTGCCGCCACCACACAGGGT
The DNA here is from genome assembly GCF_000328565.1 of Mycobacterium sp. JS623. Taxonomy (NCBI): domain Bacteria; kingdom Bacillati; phylum Actinomycetota; class Actinomycetes; order Mycobacteriales; family Mycobacteriaceae; genus Mycobacterium; species Mycobacterium sp. JS623. Next base: position 5,473,817 of record NC_019966.1, read on the forward strand.
CGAGAAGATCTCTTGGAACGACACGTCGAACGACAGCGGCGCGAACTGCAGGGTCGAACTACCGACCGCACCGGACGTTTGCCTATTCTGCCATGTAATCAGATTGGCCAGCGCGCGGTGGGGCATTGAGACGCCCTTCGGCGCACCGGTCGAGCCGGATGTGAACAAAACATATGCCGCGCTGTTCGGATCGATCGCCGGCAGCACGCCTGCCTCAGGTGTTTCTACCAGCTGTCGGACCTCGGAAATGTCAGAGATAACGCGGAATGGCCTCGCCTGCCGGATCATTGCGTCGATTCGGGCATTCGGATAACTCACATCAAGCGGTACGACGGCTGCCCCCGCCTTCAGAACACCTAGGACCGTTGCGATGAGCTCAGGCGAACGATCCAGCATCACGCCGACGCGCGCTCCTGGCGGCATACCGGCGGCAAGCAGTCCGGCGGCGATTCGATCTGCGCGGCCGTCCAATTCGGCATAGGTCCATGTTCGGCTATCATCAACCAGCGCAACCGAATCGGGTTCTTCCGCCGCCTGCTGGGCGACAAGCTGCGTGACGTCAGGAGCAGCCACCTCGTTGGCGCGTACATCGAGGGCCCGGTCGGGTGAGCGTACGATTTCCGCCAGCACACCCGTAAACGCGATCGCGTATTCGCGCGCTTGCGCGGCTGTGACGCTTACCGGATCACCATTGACGCGTAGGAACAGCCGCCCCCTTCGCGGGTCGATGCCTGCGGTCGCGAGCAGAGCGAAGTTTGTCTGCTCGTAGCTCTCGAAGTCGAGCAGTTCGACCCCGGTGGCTCTCGCCAACGCAGCGAAGTGATGGTAGTTAACGAAATTGAACGCCGTTTTGAAGAGTGTACGGCCCGCATCAGATTGCATCGCCTGCAACGGATAACGTCGATATCGGTGGCTCGCACGCTCGAATCGGGCAATGTGTTCGACGGTCTCCAGGCATGTCGCCTGAGCGCCGTTGAGCCGGATCGGAATGGTGTTAAGAAACAATCCTGCGGCCGCTTCGGCCCCGACACGGCCAGGGCGACCGTGGGTGACCACCCCAGTCGTGACGTCCGCTTCACCCGAAATCCTCTGTAGAGCAATGCAATGCACAGAGAGCAACAGCGACTTGATCGGTATATCACTAGCGGTCGCAAGCTTTCGAGCAGCATCCTCTAACCACTGAGGAATCAGGACCGTCACAATCGGAGGGACAGTCGTGGGCGCTTCGTAAACAACGTAAGATTCCAGCGACGTTGCACACGATTCGGACAGTGCAGCACGCCAGAATTCCTGTGCGGCAGGGTTTTCGAGTGCCTCCATCTCAGCACGGACATACTCGGCGAGGATGGCGGACGAGTACGGTTCGGTGTTGATCGGTCGCACGTCGAGACCGACGCTGACCAGATAGTCCTGCAGTAGCTCGCCGATGAGGTTCACGACACTCCAGCCGTCTAGAAGTGCATGATGGAATGCGAAGGCAAGGTCGATGCCATCTTCGCGTACAAAGGCGCGCAGGCTGTAGAGCGGGCCTGAGCTGATGTCATACGTTTTCCGGTGCCCGGCAGCCATATAGTCTTTGACATCTACATCGCTTGCTCCGATCACAGCGTCGAAAGCTCGCGGCACTGTTGACCTGACGACTTGCAACGGCACCGAATGTTGCTTCAGTTCAAATGACGACCGTAGCGCGGGGTGCCGCTGGACCAGCCGATCAAACGCGTCGGTGAACTGCTGTTCGTACCAGGGCATCGCTACGCGGTATCGGAAGACGTCCTTATACATCGTCGATTCGGCACGCTCGATACTGTGAAATAGCATGCCGAGTTGCAACCCGGTTGCTGGAAACGCATCCTCGGCATCGTGCAGCGACGCGCGATCAATTAGAGGGAGCATTGCGAACGAGTCCGTGATGCCCTGCGGCTCTGCCGCCGTCAGTCGCGAATTCGACTCTGCCAGTTCGGCGACCGTAGGTCGGGCGAAAAGCTCCTCGATATCGAAAGCTATCCCGCGCTTTTCTGCCTCGCTCCGTACGGCGAGGGCAAGGATCGAATCTCCGCCTATGGTGAAGAAGTTGTCGTGCACACCCACACAGTCGACGTTGAGAACCGACCCGAACACGTCCACCAACGCCGCCTCGGCCGGAGTACGCGGCGCGACGGCCGAGCGATCCCGCGTGACCGGTCGGGCCAGCGCCCGACGATTCACCTTTCCGCTTGTCGTGAGCGGGAGCTCAGTCAATTCGACGAAGCTGGTGGGAATCATGTACCCGGGTAACCGCCGTGCGAGGTGATCGCGGAGCGCAGTGAGGGAAACGAAATCTCCTACGAAGTAACCGATCAGGTTGGAGCCATGATTATCCGATGGTTCGGCTATCGCGACCGCCGAGCGCACCCCCGGACACGACTCCATCGTGGCTTGGACTTCTCCGAGGCTTACTCGGTTGCCACGCACCTTGACTTCATCGTCGATGCGGCCCAAGAACTCAAGGTTTCCGTCCGACCGCCAGCGGGCGAGATCACCGGTTCGATACAGTCGACCGCCCGGCACGCGTTGGTCGTCGATGAAGGAATCCGCCGTCAAATCGGGTCGGCCACGATAACCGCGGGCCAGGCACACGCCGCCGATATTCAACTCACCGGCCACCCCCACAGGGCAAGGGCTCCTGCGCTCGTCGAGAACCAGCAGGGTGGTGTTGTCGATCGGCTTTCCGATCGGGACTACATCGACCGTGCCGGCCGACGGGCAGTCGAAGTAACTCACGTCCACCGTCGCCTCAGTTGGCCCGTAGAGATTCACCAGCTGCGGCACCCCGATGACGCCGAAGACCCGATTGAACCGCTCGACCAACGCCGGAGTAAGCGCTTCCCCGCTACAGAACACCATGCGCAACGACGTCAGCCGGTGGATCGAGTCAGGTTGCGATTCCAGCTGATCGAGGAATGAGCCGAGCATCGACGGCACGAAATGCATCACAGTGACCCCATGGCTCTGAATTGCGGCGACGATCTTGCGCGGATCGCGCTCTGCACCGGGTTCGATCATGGCGACACGCGCGCCCGCCATCGCCCACCACAGCAATTCCCACACGGAAACGTCGAACGTCACCGACGTCTTCTGCAGGATCACATCGTCGGCGTCAAGCGGGTACTGCCGCTGCATCCACCGGAGGCGGTTCACCACCGACCGGTGCTCGACCATGACTCCCTTCGGTTGGCCGGTCGAGCCCGACGTGTATATGACGTAGGCCAAGTCGCCGGGCGACGCGACTGGTTCGACGAGATCCGCTCCGGCAGTGGTCGGTTCGACGCGACTGGCACCAAGCTCGTCGACGATTTCGGCGAAATCGGTCCTGGCTACGACGACACGCGCACCGCAGTCTTCGATGACCGTACGAATCCGCAGTAGCGGGTATTCCGGATCGATGGGCACATATGCGGCTCCGGCGCGGAGGATTCCGTGTATCGCGACTAGAAGCTCCGGTGACCTTGGCACGATCACGGCGACGCAATCGTCACGACAAACACCCTTGGCGCGCAGCACTTCCGCGACGTGGTTCACCGCGGCGTCGAAGTCCGAATAGCGCAGAGTCCCGCTCTCCGAAACGACCGCAATGCGATCGCCAGAAATGTCGGCGGCCAATCGGTCGACCGTCATGTCCAACGCGAAATCAAGCATCGATCGGCGCTCCGGAGGAGAACGTGGTCAGCTGAGTTCGATCCGCCTCGGACAGCATGTCAAGTTCGCCGACTTGCATATCTGGCGCGTCAAGCGCTTTTCGGATCAAGGTCAAGACATGACGCATGGCATCGGCGAACCGGTAGTTCGCATCGAAGACATCGTCGGCATAGAAGACGTCCACGTCGAGCGAACCGTCTCGTTCATTGTCACGAACGGAGATGTTGACCGCATCGAGTGAGTACCCCGACGCAAGCACAGTCGATCTTTTCCATAACGCCAGTGCGCGTTTGTCGTCAGGAATTGTCTGATACGAGTACGTGACGTCGAACATTGGCGAGGATGCCCCGTCACCCTCCTGAACCGCGGAGACGATATCACCGTAGGCGAATCTCTGTCGGCCCCGTAGATCCCACACCCGCTGCCGGACACGGTCGGCGAGGTCGGACATTGACGCGTTGTCGTCCCCCACAATTCGCAACGGCAGAATGTTCACCATGCAACCGACGGTGCCGAGTTCGGCATCGGATGAACGGTTGAGAAACGGGACGCCGATCACGATGTCACGGCCACGGTGTACTCGACGCAGATACTCGCCGACCGCAGCAGCGGTGAAGGCGAATATTGAATGGCCGGTGGCTCTAATGCGCTCAGCCATCTCAGGATTCACGTTCAGGGCGTGTCGGTGGCGAGTGCGACTACGCATCGATCCGCTACGGGCGAATAGAGCAGGCTCCACGTCACGGAATTCCTCGACGAAGTATTCGCGATCGGCCACCCAGTCCGGCGAGTGGCGGTAGTGACGCTCTGTGCGCACGAAGTCGAGATAGCTCGGCATCGTGATGTCGTCCGTACCGCGGGCCGCGATTTCCGATTGATATTCGTAAGAGAGCTGACCCATCGCGAGATTGACGCTCCACCCGTCCCCAACGGCGTGGTGGAAGCACCCGTACAAAATGAAGGAATCGGTCCGATCGACGAGGACAGCGACACGTACTAGCGACCCGTTCAGCGGCAACACCTCTTCGCCCGCCTCGTCGATCCAGCACCGGCACGCCGCCTCAGGGTCCACCTCACCGGTGAAGTCCACGAACTCGAGTTCGGGCACCTCGGCACCGACGCGCTGAACGAACTCGTCGTCTCGAATCTCAAAACGCAGTCGCACCGCGTCGTTCCGCAGATGTGTTCGGCGCAGGCACTCTTTCATCCGGTCTAAATCCACGGTGCCATCCAGGCGGGTGTAGGCGACGGCCTGCGCGACGGGCAGGTCCGGATAGCGCGCGCTGACCGCGAGAATGTCGCGCTGATAACCCGTCACCGGCCAGTATTCCTGTTCCACATCTCCATTACTTCGCTCTTCTGTCGGCTGGGTGATCTGATTGGCGCCAAGTGCACTGACCAGGTGTCTGGCCAACGCTGATGGCGTCGGATGATCGAACACGGCTTTGGCAGGCAGCTTCAAACCGGTCGCTGATTTGAATCGATTCCTGAATTCGACGGCGCCTAGTGAATCGAAGCCGAGGTTCTTGAACTCCTCGTCGGCTTCGACCGCGTCCTGGGAGTCGTACCCGAGAACTGCGGCGGCGTGTGCACGCACGAGGCCCAGAAGTTCGCGTTCCTGTTCGGATGGGCTCATCGCTGCGAGCCGCTGCCGGAGATCCGAAGAGGATTCGACTGCGACAGATTCCGCGCTGCGCCGTACCCCGCGGATCAAACCACGGAACACTGTCGGCAAGCCCGTCAACGCCGAATCGGAACGAACCGCGGCAAGGTTGAGATGAGCCGGCACGACGAACGAGCGCGCTTGCAGGAGTGCCGCGTCAAAGTGTGCGAGTCCCTCGTCCGAAGACATCGGGACGAATCCGCTTCGAGACATTCGCGCGCGATCGTGGTCGTCGAGATGGCCTGTCATCCCGGTGGTTTGCGCCCACCAGCCCCACGCCATGGAAATACCCGGCAACCCTTGCTGTCGACGATGGTGTGCGAGTGCATCCAGGAACGCATTTGCCGCAGCGTAATTGGCCTGACCGCGGGACCCCAGAACACTGGCCGCGGACGAGAACACCACGAACGCCGACAAGTCCGCGGAGCGGGTCAGTTCGTGCAGGTTCCAACCCGCATCGATCTTCGGCCGCAACACCGACTCAAGATGGCGTGGCGTCTGCGTACCGAGCATGGCGTCATCGAGCACCCCAGCGGCGTGAATAACAGCGGTCAACGGATGATCGTCGGGGATACCAGCGAGAAGTCGCTGCAACGCAACTCTGTCCGCCGCATCACACGACGCGATATGTACGGACGCACCGAGCTCGGTGAGCTCCGACTCAAAGGCGGCAGCACCGTCAGTAGCACGTCCCCTGCGGCTGATCAGCAGCAGATTGCGTACACCGTGACGAGCCACCAGATGCCGCGCGAGGAGCATGCCCAGTACACCGGTGCCGCCCGTGATCAGCACAGTGCCTTCCGGGTCGAGTGGCCTGGGTACGGTCAACACCAGCTTGCCGACATGGCGGGCGCGACTGAGGTATCGATAGGCATCCGACGCGTGTCTAATGTCCCAGCAATGCACCGGAATCGGCCGCAGCTCGCCCGCCTCGAACAGGCTGACCAATTCGCCGAGTATGTCCTGCGCACGGTCGAGACCGGCTTCGGCTAGATCGAACGCTCGGTACCGAACACCCGGATGGCGCGCCGCTACCTCGTCTGCATCCCGGACGTCACTCTTGCCCATCTCGATGAATCGTCCGCCGCGCGGCAACAGTCGCAGCGAAGAGTCGACGAATTCCCCTGTGAGTGAATCAAGTACGATGTCCACGCCTTGCCCGCCGGTGGTCGCAGAGAATTTCTGTTCGAAATCCACCGCACGCGAGTTCGCTATGTGGTCCGCCTCGAATCCCATGCCGCGCAGGATCTCCCACTTTCCTGGGCTTGCAGTTGCAAAGACCTCGAGGCCCCAGTGCAGAGCTAACTGCACTGCAGCCATACCAACCCCGCCGGTGGCGGCATGCACGAGCAGCCGCTCACCCGCGCGTACGCGACCCAAATCTGCCAACGTGTAATACGCGGTGAGGAAGGCCGCAGGTACCGCCGCTGCCTGTGCATAGGACCACCCTGCGGGAATGTGCGCGATCGTCCGATGGTCGGCGACTACAACAGGCCCCGCCCCGTCGAACAGGCCCATCACTCGATCACCTCGAGCGAACCCGACCACACCCTCTGCGACCTCAAGCACGACGCCGGAGCCCTCGCTGCCGACGGTGGCCTCTGCGTCGGAGTATAGACCCAGTGATATCAAGACATCCCGGAAGTTCACGCCCGCGCATCGCAATCCAATACGCACTTCGCCGGGTGCCAGCACACGCTCGGATTCGGGCCACGGGCGAAGATTGAAGTTGCGCGGGTCCAGTGTTCCGTTGTCGAGGACGGCGAGTCGCCAACTTGTTCCCCCGATGAGTTCTGCGCCTCCGATTCGGTCCGCAGCAGCGTGCACCAGGCGCGGGGCAAAGCACACGCCATCGCGAACGGCGAGTTGCGATTCGTCACGGCGGGTCGATTCGGCGACCGCAATGTCTGCACAGGCCCAGTCGTCGACGTCAACAAGAAGTATCTGCCCAGGATTCTCGGACTGCGCGCTGCGCAACAGCCCCCACACCGAGGCTTGGCCGAGATCCACGACATCTTCCGATGAGTCGACCGCGATCGCCCTGCGAGTGAGCACCACCAGTCGTGCCTTCTCGTCACGGTCAACGTCCGCCAGCCAATGCTGCGTTCGCTCGAGCACGAGTGCCAGCGCATCCCGCGTCTCCTCGAGGAGCGCTGAGGTGTTCCCAGTCGTTGTCGGACAACGCAATACGGTTACATCTTCCGCAATGGTGGTGTCCGTGGCTTCACCGGCGGCAAGCGTGACCCAGTCCACTCCATACAATTCGTCGTCGGCAGTTGTGCTCACGCGCAATTGACTTGGCGAAACACCGCGCAGGGCAAGCGAATCGACGCTGGCCACCATGCCTCCACCGCTGTCCATGACAGTAATGGATATCGTGTCGAGGTCGACAAGCGTGACCCTGGCACGGAGCTGCGTTGCGCCGACCACATGCAGCGAGACGCCTTCCCATTCGAATGGCAATCTGGTCAGCTCCGACTCTGTGAGTACGCCGCTTGCACCGACACCGTGCAGGATCGCGTCGAGCAGCACTGGATGCAGACCGAACTGATTCGCGTCGGCTTTCGCTTGTTCAGGCAACGCGGCCTCCACGAACACCTCGTCGCCGCGGCGCCATACCGCACGCAGACCACGGAACGCCGGACCGTATTCGTATCCACGCTCCGCGAGCATCGGATAGGCCTCGGCAACGTCGACCGGTTCCGCACCCGCCGGTGGCCATTCCGCGACCGCCTGTTCGATGTTGGCGTAAGGGGGGTCAGAGAGAATGCCTTCGGCGTTCAGCGTCCACGTCCGATCGGTCCCGTCGTTGTCGATCCGCGAGTAGATCCGCACCGGACGTTCGCCCGTTTCCTGCCACGCGCCGACGACGACCTGCACTACTACACCGCCGTGTTCGCCGACGATCAACGGGGCACGCAGGACGAGTTCATCGATCCTGGGACATCCCACACGATCACCCGCGTGTAGCGCTAGCTCCACCATCGCCGAACCCGGCATCAACGCGACCCCGCGGACCCGATGATCGCCCAACCACGGATGGGTCGCGAGCGACAGCCTGCCCGTCAAGATGATGCTGCCCGATTCCGCCTGTGGCACAAGCGCGCCGAGCATCGGATGCCCCGCGGCGGTGACACCGAGGGTCTTCGCGTCGGCGGACCCGGCGCCCGAGCTCATCCAATAGCGCTTTCGCTGGAAGGCGTAGGTTGGCAGCTCGACACGGTGCGCGCCGAGGTCGTCGAACATGCTTGCCCAGTCGGACGATCCTCCGTGTACGCGCATTTCGGCGGCCGACAGCAGGAATCGCCGCATGCCGCCGTCGTTGCGCCGAAGTGTGCCAATCACGCAGTGTTCGGCGTCGCAGTCCTCCAAGGATTCCTCGATGCCCGCAGTCAACACCGGATGCGGACTGGACTCGACGAACGTGCGATAACCGTGTTCGCGCGACCATCGTACGGCCTGTTCGAACAGCACCGGTTGCCGGAGGTTCGCGAACCAGTAGTCGCCATCGAGGATCCTGGCGTCCAGTCCCGCGCCCGTGACCGCGGAAATGAATTCGATATCGCAGGTCCGCGGCTGCAGCCCCGACAGTGACTCGAGCAATGTCTCCCGCAGAGTGTCGACGTCAGCGGAATGTGAGGCATAGTCGACGGGAATCCGGTTGGCGGGCACCGCGTCTCGCTCGCATACGACCATCAACTCGTTTAAGGCTGCTGCGTTGCCGGTGATGACGGTCGAGGAAGGACCGTTTTGCGCGGCTATGGAGATCGATCCGACCCATGGTTGGACCAGTGCGTGAATGCGTTCAGCGGGCCATGCGATCGACACCATGCCGCCGGTTCCCGCGATTGCCGTGATCGCCTTGCTACGCAATGTGATTACCTTCGCGGCGTCTCGCAGGGACAGGGCTCCTGCGACGTAGGCCGCCGCAATTTCGCCTTGCGAATGACCGAGGACGGCCTCGGGATGGATACCCAGCGCTCGCCACTGCGCGGCCAGCGACACCATCACCGCGAACAGCACGGGCTGCACCACATCGACCCGGTCGAGACTCAGGGCGCCGGCACCACCCCGCACGGCCTCCATTAGCGACCAGTCAACGAACTCGGCGAAGGCGGCATCACAGAGCCGCATCTCGTCGGCAAACGCCGGCGCGGAGTCCAACAGTTCGACTGCCATTCCCTCCCATTGCGAACCCTGGCCGGGGAACACGAAGACCACTCGCCCGGTAGCAGCTGCCTTTCCCGTGGCCACGTTCGGTGCAGGCTCGCGGGATGCGATCGCGGCCAAGCCGTTCAGTAACTCGTTACGATCGGCGCCTACCGCAGCCGCACGGTGGTCGAAAAGTGCGCGGGTGGTGGCCAGCGAATACGCCACATCGTTGGGCTCGAGTTCGGGGTGCTGTTCGACGAATCGAACCAGCCGGGCTCCCTGTTCGGCCAGTGCCGAGGCCGACTTCGCGGACAACACCCACGGCATCACCGGCGGACGAGCGGACCTTGATGGCACGGTTCTAACCGCTGTTGGCGCCTGCTCCAATATCACGTGGGCGTTCGTTCCGCTGATGCCGTACGACGAGACGGCTACGCGCCGAGGCTGGCCCGGCTGGTCAGGCCATGCACAGGCGCTTTCGACAATCTTGATTGTCCCGGATGACCAATTCACTTGGGGTGTCGGCGAATCCATATGCAACGTCGCGGGCACCACGCCGTGCCGAATCGAATGGATGGCCTTGATCATCCCGGCGACACCCGCCGCGTGCTGTGTATGACCGATGTTCGACTTGACCGAGCCGATCAGCACTGGCCGCGTCACTGAGTGGACGTCGCCGTATGTCGCCTGCAGAGCTTTCGCTTCGATCGGGTCGCCAATCCTCGTGCCGGTGCCATGCGCCTCAACCACGTCGACATCTCCCGCGGTCAAGCCGGCGTCGATCAGAGCTTGTTGAATCGCCCGCTGCTGGGCCGGACCGCTGGGGGCGGACAGCACTTCGGAGGCTCCGTCCTGTCCGACGGCAGTGCCACGGATGAGCGCGAGGACTGGATAGCCGAGGATGCGCGCGCGCGACAGTCGGGCCAGCACCAACACGCCGGCGCCTTCGGCGACACCGAACCCGTCCGCCGCCGCGGCAAACGGCTTACATCGGCCGTCCTCGGACAGCGCGCCCTGCCTTGCGAAGCCGACGAAGATGCTTGGTGAGCACACCACGGTTGCACCGCCCGCGACCGCCAGCTCACATTCACCTGACCGCAACGAGCGCACGGCAAGATGCAGTGCAACTAGAGAAGACGAGCAGCCCGTGTCGACCGTCAGCGCAGGACCCTGCAGCCCGAGTGTGTATGCCACCCGGCCGGATGCGACGCAGGGGCTGGTGCCCGTCGCCAGATAGCCCGCGAATCCTTCGCTATCTTCGTGGATCCGGGGGCCGTACTCCTGGCCGCCAACGCCGACGAACACGCCCGTATCGCTGCCGTGCAGAGAACCCGGGTCGATCATCGCGCGCTCCAGCGCCTCCCAAGTCACCTCCAGCAGCAGCCGCTGCTGGGGATCCATTGCTTGGGCCTCGCGAGGAGCAATGCCGAAGAATCCCGGGTCGAAATCTCCGACATTGTCCACAAATGAGCCTGCTCGCACGTACGTGGCGCCTGGCGCCTCGGGATCTGGTGCTAACAGGGCATTGAGGTTCCACCCTCGGTCGGCGGGAAACGCCGAGACGGCTTCGCGTCCCTCAGATATCAACTGCCACAGGTCATCCGGCGAGCTAACACCGCCCGGAAAGCGGCATCCCATCCCGAGAACGGCGATCGGCTCACTGGGTGTGTGTCCGAAATTCGACTCGACAACGTTCAACGCCATGACTCTCCCCTAGCCCTGTGCCCAACGCGCCGTTGCGCGGTGCACTTCCTCGTCTGATCCCCGGACTCGCTGGATGACGCGCAGGTTCCCGTCGTAATGCGTCGCAACCCAGCCGATGCCGCGTTCGCGGTCGACGCGCAGCAGGGTGCTGTCCTTAGCCCAAGCGTGGCCGGTCGCATGCAGAGGGATGTTCGTCATTTCTTTCACCTCCATCGCGGTGGAAGGTGGTGATAGCGCGCTTTGTTTACGTCATGAAAGCGTCACTCGAATTGGGTACGACGCGAGCAGTGGTGCACTACTGCAATCTCGCGCGGCCGAGAGCGGTACTACTTAGTCGGCACGCGTCGGAACCCGATCTACTGCTTGCCTGTCAGACGGCGAGATCCGTGTAGCGGTGGGTGCTGCCTGGGTGGCTGGGCCGACAAGTCGTAGATGCTGGTCCTCTAAATAACCGAGCCGTCGGCAGCATCGCGCTTCTTTTTGCCGACCCTGTCGACGGGATTCTGCGCTCCTTCACGGCAGGTGAGTACGGGTGTGACGCACGCGTCGGTGCCCGCGAAAATCTCGGTCCATTCGTCGCGGGTCTTGCTCGCAAACTTCTCCGCGAAAAGTTTGTGCACTTCGGGGAAGCCGCCGCGTCGAGCTGGTTCCCATTCCGGACCGTTCCCGCTCGTAGGGCGCGGCGACGATGCCGAGCAGCACGAACATCGACCCGCCGCCGAGGTTGGCCGCCAGCGCCAACAGCTTGTCGGGCTCGCTTTTCACGTCGAGATCGACGATGCGCTTGTCGCGATGAAGAAGGTCCAGGTTTTCGGCCGGGATCTGCAGGCCGCCGGGCCTGCGCACCCGCACCACGTCGGCGCCGAGGTCCGCCAGCACCATCGCGGCGTGCGGGCCCGGGCCGATGCCGCCGAGTTCGAGTACTTTCACCCCGGCAAGGGGGCCATTGTTGCTCCCCGGTGCAACGTAACGCAGCGGCCCTAGTCAACCGCGGAAACGTGTTTGCGCCCGGAAGCGTCGCGCGCGTCAATTTCGTCCGTTTTCCCCGAGGGCCGCAGTCAGAAGCCATACGCTTGCCGAATCAGCCAGTCAGTATGGGCCGACGAATCGGCGGGGGACGCGATGCTGCCGGCGACGGACGTTTGCCGGTCGTGTGGGGCTGCGCCACAACAGGGCGCCCGATACTGCAGCACCTGCGGGTCGCAGCTGACAGCCGCGGTCGAGGCGGCGGAGTACAAACAGGTGACCTTGTTGTTCGCCGATGTGGTGCGCTCGATGGATATCGCCGCCGCGCTGGACATCGAGCGGCTGCGCGAAATCATGACCGACTTGGTTGAGCGCTCCGCGGCGGTGCTGCGCCACTACGGCGGGACCGTGGAGTACCACGGCGACGGTGTGATGGCGATCTTCGGCGCTCCGATAGCGTTGGAAGATCACGCATTTCGCGCATGCCTAGCCGCCATGGCCATCCAAGAGGAAGCGGGCCGCTTAGCCGCCGACGTGGCCCGCCACGACGGCGTCGCGCTACAGCTGCGAGTAGGCCTCAATTCGGGCCGGGTGATCGCCGGCGAGATCGGTTCGGGGTCATTGGGTTATGCCGCGACGGGCGAGCAGGTCGGGATGGCGCAGCGCATCGAATCGGTCGCGCCGCCCGGCGGCGTGATGCTCTCAGAGTCCACGGCACAACTGGTCGAGCACATCGTGATGATGGCTGAACCCGAGTTCGTGCACATCAAGGGGAGCGACGAACCAATCCGGGTGCGCAGACTGCTGGCGATCGACCCGCGCGATGGCCTGATGGGGCAGCCCGAGACAACCCTGATCGGGCGAGACTGGGAGCTCGCGGCCGTCGACGCCATCCTGGACCGCGCGATCGCTGGCCAGGGCGCTGTCGTGAACGTGGTAGGACCGCCGGGCATCGGCAAGTCCCGAGTTGCCCGCGAAACCGCGGCGCTGGCCGCCAGCCACGGAGCCGAGGTGTTCTGGGCCTTCTGCGAATCCCACGCAAGCAACATCTCGTTCTACGCCGTGACGCGGCTGCTGCGCGCCGTCGCGGGCGTCGCCGACCTTGCCGGCCAAGCCGCCCGCGCGCGGGTGCGGGTCGACGCGCCAGCCGATGCCGACCCACAGGATCTGTTGCTGCTCGACGATCTGCTTGGCATTGCTGATCCCGATGTGACGCTGCCCCAGATCGATCCCGACGCGCGGCGTCGCCGGTTGACCGCACTGATCAACACCATGGTGCTGGCCCGCAGCCAACCCGCGCTGTTCGTCATCGAGGATGCACACTGGATCGACGCAGTCAGCGAGTCGATGCTGGCCGAACTTCTCACCATCATTCCCAACACCCGATCGATGGTGCTGGTCACCACTCGCCCCGAGTATGAGGGAGCGTTGACGCGGGTGCATGGCGTCCAGACGATAGCCCTTGCCCCACTTGGTGATTCGGAGGTTGCCGCGTTGCTGGGTGAGTTGCTGGGTGCGGATCGGTCGGTCGCCGAGCTGTCGGCGGTCATCGCCGAGCGGGCCGCAGGGAACCCATTTTTTGCAGAAGAGATGGTACGGGAGTTGGCGCAACGGGACGTGCTGGCTGGCCAACGCGGTCGCTACGTCTGCGGAGTGGATGCCGCCGAGGTGAGCGTGCCGGCCACGGTGCAGGCTGCCATCGAAGCACGCATCGATCGGCTCAGCGCCCGGGCCAAAAGAACGTTGAACGCGGCGTCGGTGATCGGCGCCCGCTTCGAGGCCGGACTGCTGGCCGCATTGGGGATCGATGCGGTGATTGATGAGTTGCTTGACGCAGAGCTGATCGACCAGGTGCGGTTCACCCCGACCCCGGAGTACGCCTTCCGCCACCCGCTGATCCGCGCGGTGGCCTACGAATCACAGCTGAAATCCGATCGCGCCCAATGGCACCGGCGCCTGGCCGACGCGATCCAAGGCCGTGCCCCGGGGGCGGTGGAGGAGAACGCTGCGCTGATCGCCGAACACGTGGAGGCCGCCGGTGACCTGACTGCCGCGTACGGCTGGCACATGCGCGCCGGCTCGTGGTCCACCAACCGCGATCGCGATGCTGCCCGGGTCAGCTGGGAGCGGGCACGCCGGATCGCCGACGCGCTGCCTGCCGACGACCCCGATCAGTTGTCGATGCGCATCGCCCCCCGCACCATGCTGTGTGCCACCGACTGGCAAGACCGAGCAGTCCAGGACAGCCGGGGCCGGTTCGCCGAGCTGCGGGAGTTGTGCGATGCGGCCGGGGACAAGGTCTCGCTGGCCATCGGGATGACCGGCCTGGCCACCGAGCTCCTCTACTCCGGGCGACCGCGTGAGGGGTCGCGGGTGGCATCCGAACAGATGGCGTTGCTGGAGTCGATCGGCGATCCCACCCCGACCATGGCATTGGCGTTCATAGCGTTCGGCAACTGGTTCGAGGTCGGTGAATTCGGCGAGATCCTGCGGCGATCGCAGACCATCATCGACCTGGCCGCCGGTGACCCCGCGAAGGGCGCCGGCGGCGGCGTGGGATCGCCGCTGGCGTTTGCGCTGGCATGGCGCGGCGTTGCTCGGTATTGGCTGGGCCGACCCGAATGGCGCCAAGACTTCCACGACGCCGTCGCGATGGCCCGAAACAGCACCCCCACAACCTTCGCCGCCGTCGTCGCCTGGACCTACGGTGTCGCGATCCAGTACGGGGCGCTACGGGCCGATGACTCCGCGGTGTGCACCCTAGAGGAGGCGGTGCAGGCCGCCCAAGGGGCCAGAGACGATGTCGTATTGAGCGTGGTCGAGTACGGGTTGGGTACCGGGTTGCTGAGTCGGGACGCCGCGACCGACCGTCATCGCGGGCTGGAGCTGATAGTGCAGGCCCGCGATTTCTGGGTGCGCAAACACATTGGTCTTCAGACAGTCCCGATCGTCGACTTGTGGGCCGGCCGGGAGCGGGCCAGGGGCGGTGATCGCGATGCTGCCCTCGCGGTGATGCGCCAAGCGGTGGACGAGCTGCACCAGGCGGGACGGTTCGGGTACGGCGTTTTCGGCACCGGCGTTCTGGTGGAGACGCTGCTTGAGCGCGGCACCGAGAGCGACATCGCCGAAGCTGAACGGGCAATCGACTTGCTGGAGGACCAGCACGCAGATGAAGCTTCAGCGATTCGCGAGATCACACTGCTGCGGCTGCGGGCGCTGCTAGCCCGGGCCGCCGGCGTCGCTGTTGCCTTCCAGGACTTGGGGATCCGCTATTGCGACATGGCGAAAGCGCTTGGCTACGAAGGACACATCGCCTGGGCCGAGGCCATGATCAAGGGTGGGGCCCGATGACGGCGCTGGACCTATGTTGCGCCTCATGCGGCACAACGCTGCGGGAAAGTGCCAAATTCTGCGACGAGTGCGGTACCCCAGCTATTGCGTTGGCCGACACGCCAAAGTACAAGCAAGTGACCGTGCTGTTCGCCGACGTGGTGCGGTCGATGGACATCGCGGCCAACCTCGATATGGAGCGGTTGCGCGACATCATGACAGAGGTCGTCGAGCGCTCGGCAGCTATGGCCAGGCGTTACGGCGGGACCGTGGAATACAACGGCGACGGCATAATGGCACTGTTCGGCGCCCCAGTTGCTCTGGAGGACCATGCTTTTCGCGCCTGCCTGGCTGCCATCGACATCCAGGAGGAGGCGAACCGGCTAGCTGCCGAGGTCCGGTACCGCGATGGCGTCGATCTCCGGCTGCGGGTCGGCCTCGACTCGGGTCAGGTGATCGCCGGAGAGATCGGTTCGGGGACGCTGGGATACGCCGCGACCGGCGAGCCGGTCGGATTTGCCCAACGAATGGAATCCGCGGCACCTGCGGGCGGCGTGATGCTCTCGGATTCAACCGCTG
This sequence comes from Mycobacterium sp. JS623, assembly GCF_000328565.1. Lineage (NCBI taxonomy): Bacteria > Bacillati > Actinomycetota > Actinomycetes > Mycobacteriales > Mycobacteriaceae > Mycobacterium > Mycobacterium sp. JS623. The sequence goes on from NC_019966.1 coordinate 5,489,886, forward strand.
GACTGGTCAGGCACAGTGTGAGGCTGGCGGAACCGGAATGGGTGCACATCAAGGGGACCGACGAGCCGGTGCGCGCACACCAGTTGGTGGCTATCAACCCCCGCGATGGTCTGCCCGGGCGGGCTGAGGCCAGTCTGGTTGGTCGCCGCTGGGAGATGGCGGCTTTGGACGCCATCGTGGACCGCGCGATTGGCGGCCGCGGTGATGTGGTGAACGTGGAGGGACCGCCGGGCATCGGCAAGAGCCGCATAGCACGAGAGGTCGCGGCAGTTGCCGCCCGCCGCGGGGTCGAGGTGTATTGGGCCTTCTGCGAATCCCACGCCACCGACATCCCGTTCTACGCGGTGACGCGGTTACTGCGCACCGGCATCGGGGTGGCCGACCTCGACGGCGAAGCCGCTCGCACACAGTTGCGGGCGGGTATGCCGCCCGACACCGATCCGCAGGATTTGCTGCTGCTCGATGACCTGCTGGGCATCGCCGACCCCAATATGCCGCTGCCCCAGATCGATCCGGACGCACGGCGGCGCCGGTTGACCGCCCTGATCAACACGACGGCACTAGCGCGCACCGCACCGGCCTTGTTCATCATCGAGGATGCGCATTGGATCGATGCGGTCAGCGAGTCGCTGATCGCCGACTTGCTAACCGTCATCCCGCGTACTCCAGCCATGGTGCTGATCACCTACCGCCCCGAATACGACGGAGCCCTGACGCGGGTGCGCGGCGCGCACGCGATAGCGCTTGCCCCCCTGACTGATTCGGACACCGGGGCGCTGATCGGTGAGCTGGTGGGTTCGGATCCCTCGGTCGGCACGTTGGCGGCGACCGTCGCCGACCGGGCCGCCGGGAACCCGTTCTTCGCCGAGGAGATGGTGCGCGAGCTAGCCCAGCGCGGCGCGCTGGCCGGCGAGCGCGGCGGGTATGTCTGTGGCGTGGACGCCGCCGACATCGCGGTGCCGGCGACCGTGCAGGCCGCCATCGAGGCGCGCATCGACCGCCTCGCGGCCCCAGCCAAGCAGACGCTGACCGCGGCGGCGGTAATCGGAGCGCGCTTCGAAGCGGAGCTGCTCGCCGCACTGGGCATCGATGCGGTGCTCGGCGAGCTGATGGGCGCGGAGCTGATCGATCAGGTGCGCTTCACCCCAAGCGCGGAGTACGCCTTCCGCCACCCGCTGATCCACGCGGTGGCCTACGAATCGCAGCTGAAATCCGATCGCGCCCAGTGGCACCGGCGCCTAGCCGCCGCAATCCAAGAGCGTGCGCCCGGGTTGGTGGAGGACAACGCGGCGCTGATCGCCGAACACCTCGAAGCAGCGGGCGAACTGCGCGAGGCCTATAGCTGGCGCATGCGCGCCGCGACCTGGGCGACGAACCGCGACATCGACGCGGCCCGGCTCAGTTGGGAGCGAGCTCAGAAGGTCGCCGACGCGCTACCCGTCGACGACCCCGCTCAATTGCCGATGCGCATTGCCCCCCGCACCATGCTGTGCGCCACCGTCGCGTTTGGCCCAGCAGTCGAAGAAAGCCGGGGTCGCTTCGAGGAGCTGCGGGAGTTGTGCAGCGCGGCCGGGGACAAGGTCTCGCTGGCCGTCGCCATGTCTGGGCTGGCCAGCGAGCTCCTTTACGCTGGGCGCGCGCGTGAGGGGTCGCGGCTCGCATCCGAACAGATGGCGCTGCTCGAGTCGATCGGCGATCCCACCCTGACCATGGGGTTGGCGTTCGTAGCGTTCTGCAACTGGTTCGATGTCGGTGAATTCGGCGAGATCTTGCGCTGGTCACAGACCGTCATCGACCTGGCCGTGGGCGATCCCGCCAAGGGCGCCGGCTTCGGTATGGGATCACCGCTGGCCGTCGCGTTGGCGTGGCGCGGCATCGCGAGGGCGTGGCTGGGCCGTCCCGGATGGCGCCAAGACCTTCACGACGCCGTCGCGATGGCCCGAAACAGCGACCCGGCAACCTTCGCCCCTGTCGTCACCTGGGCCTACGGTTTCGCGATGCAGTACGGGGTGCTTCGGGCCGATGACTCCCTGGCGTGCGGGAGCGAGGAGGCGGTGCAGATGGCGCGATCCAGCAACTGGGTAGCACTAAGCTTGGCCAAGTTCACGCTCGGTATTGCGCTGCTGAGCCAGGACGACGCGGCCGACCGTCACCGTGGGTTGGAGCTGATCGTGCAATTCCGCGAGTTAGTTCGCGAGCGTGGCCCCTTCCTGGTGCCACTCGCCGACTTGTGGGTCGCACGGGAGATGGCCGGGCACGGCGACCGCGATGCTGCCATTCTGGTGATGCGCCAATCCGTCGACGAACTGCACAAGGGAGGGCAGCTCGCCTATGCCGTTTGGGGCATCGGCGTTTGGGTGGAGACGCTGCTGGAGCGTGACACCGAGGGCGACCTGGCCGAAGCCGAAGCGGCGATTGACAGGTTGGCGAACCTGCCGGGACACGACGGTTCGGCGATGATCGAGATCACGCTAATGCGGCTGCGTGGACTGCTCGCCCGGGCCCGCGGCAACGACGTTGCCTACTGGGACTTTGTGCGTCGCTATCGCGCCATGGCGGAATCGCTTGGCTTCGAAGGACATATCGCCCGGGCCGCGGCCATGATCGAGGGTGGCGTCGGATGACAGCGGTAGACGTAGCATGCGGCTCATGTGGCACTGCCTTGCGGGAAAGCGCCAAGTTCTGCGACGACTGCGGTGCTCCCACATCGGTTTCGGGTGACGCCGCGGAATACAAGCAGGTGACGGTGCTGTTCGCCGATGTGGTGCGGTCGATGGACATCGCGGCCGATCTCGATATGGAACGGTTGCGCGACATCATGACAGAGGTCGTCGAGCGCTCGGCGGCGATGGCCAGGCGTTACGGCGGGACCGTGGAATACAACGGCGACGGCATAATGGCACTGTTCGGCGCCCCAATTGCCCTGGAGGACCACGCTTTTCGTGCCTGCCTCGCCGCACTGGCCATCCAGCAAGAGGTCGCCCGGCTAGCGGCTGAGGTAGCGCGGCGCGATGACGTGTCTCTTCAGCTTCGGGTGGGCCTCGATTCGGGCCGGGTGATCGTCGGTGAGATCGGTTCAGGGGCGCTGGGCTACCGCGCGACCGGCCAGCACGTCGGGATGGCCCAGCGGATGGAAGCCGCGGCGCCCCCCGGCGCGGTGATGCTTTCGGAGTCGACCGCGCGGCTGGTCGAACACAGCGCGATGCTGGCCGAACCGGAGTGGCTGCACATCAAGGGCACCGACGAACCGGTGCTCACGCGCCGACTGCTCGCGATTGGCCAACGTGATTGCGTGATAGGTCGTGCCGAGGCGAACCTGATCGGTAGGCGCTGGGAAATGGCCGCATTGGACGCCATCATCGACCGTACGGTCGCTGGTCGCGGCGGCGTGGTGAATGTGGTTGGGCCGGCGGGCATTGGCAAGAGCCGGGTGGCCCGCGAGGCCGCGGCGGCCGCAGCAGGTCGCGGCGTCGACGTGTTCTGGACTTTCTGCGAGTCGCATGCCCGTGACGTCCCGTTCCATGTCGCGACGCGGCTGCTCCGCTCGGGCAGCGGGGTTGCTGATCTCGACAACGAAACTGCCCGTAAACGGGTGCGAGCTCGCATGCCCGTTGATGCCGATCCGCTGGATCTGCTGCTGCTTGACGATCTATTGGGCATCGCCGAGCCGAATGTGGCGCTGCCCGAGATCAACCCGGATGCACGGCGCCGCCGGTTGACCGCGCTGATCAACGCCGCGTGGCTGGCGCGCACCGAACCGACGCTGTTCATCATCGAAGACGCGCACTGGATAGACGCGGTCAGCGAGTCGATGCTGGCTGACTTCCTCGCTGTGATCCCGCGCGCTCCATCGATGGTGTTGATCACGTCTCGCCCCGACTACGAGGGAATGCTGACGCGGGTGCGCGGCGCCCAGTCGATAGTGCTTGCTCCCCTGGGAGATTCGGACGCGGCGGCATTACTGGCTGAGCTACTGGGTCCGGATCCGTCGGTCGGAGCGCTAGGCGCGATCATCGCAGAACGCGCCGCCGGGAACCCCTTTTTCGCCGAGGAGATGGTGCGCGAGTTGGCCCAGCGCGGCGTGCTGACGGGCAGCCGCGGCATTTATGCGTGTCACGGGAACGCCGCCGACATCGCCGTGCCTGCGACGGTAGAAGCGGCCATCGCGGCGCGCATCGACCGACTCAGTGACCGCGGCAAGCAGACGTTGAACGCGGCGTCGGTGATTGGGGCCCGCTTCGGAACCGATCTGCTCGCCGCGGTGGGCATCGATGCAGTGGTCGACGAACTGCTCAGCGGCGAACTGGTCGAACAGGTGCGGTTCGCCCCGCACGCCGAGTACGCGTTTTGCCACCCGCTGATCCGTGCAGTGGCCTACGAAACCCAGTTGAAATCCGATCGCGCGCAATGGCACCGGCACCTCGCCGACGCAATCGAACAGTCTGAATCAGAGGCCGTTGAGGAGAATGCTGCCCTAGTAGCCGAACATCTCGAGGCCGCCGGCGAATTGCACGCGGCCTATGGCTGGCACATGCGCGCCGCCGCGTGGGCAATCAATCGCGATGTCGGCGCCGCTCGGGTCAGCTGGAAACGCGCACAACGGATCGCGGACCAATTACCCGACGACGATTCCGACAAGCTGTCAATGCGCATAGCCCCGCGAATCATGCTGTGCGCCACGGACTGGCAAGCAATTCAGGAAGGTTGGGGCCGCTTCGCGGAGCTGCGGGAGTTGTGCAGCGCGGCCGGAGATAAGGTCTCGCTCGCCATCGGCATGACCGGCCGGGTCGCCGAGCTCCTCTACGCCGGGCGTTCGCGTGAGGGGGCGCAGCTGGCATCGGAACAAATGACGTTGCTCGAGTCGATCGGCGATCCGACGTTGACCATGGGGTTGGCGATCCCGGCGTTTCTCAACTGGTGCAGTGTCGGTGATTTCGGAGAAATCTTGCGGTGGTCGCAGACCATCATTGACCTGGCCGGGGGCGACCCCGCCAAGGGCGCGGGCTTCGGTCTGGGATCCCCGCTGGCGGCCGCGGTGGCATTTCGCGGCGTTGCCCGGTGTTGGCTGGGTCGTTCCGGGTGGCGGCAGGACTTCGACGACGCCGTCGCGTTAGCGCGACGCAGTGATCCTGCAACGCTCGCCTTCGTTGTCTCTTGGACCTTCGGTCTCGAAATACCCAACGGAGTGCGACGGCCCGACGACTACGTCGTGCACGCAATCGAGGAGGCGGTGCAGATCGCCCAAGGATTCGGCAACGATACGGCACTTGGCCTAGTCAAGATGGCGCTGGGTAACGCTCTGCTCTGTCGGGACACCGTGGCCGACCGTGATCGCGGGTCGGAACTGATGATTCAGATACGCGAGTGGCAGCACGAACGTGCCCCCTCGCTAGCTCCGGTCGCCGAGTTGGTGGTCGCGCCCGAGAGGGCCAGGCGCGGTGACCGCGACGGTGCTATCGCCATGGCGCGCAAAGCCGCCGACGAACTGCACGAGGCCGGACGGTTCGGGTATTGCGTGTTGGCCGGCAGCATTTTGGTGGAGTCGCTGCTGCAGCGTGACGCCGACGGCGACGTAGGTGAAGCCCAGAATGCGATCGACCGACTCGCCGGGCTACCTACCGATACGGGATCGGCGATGCGCGACATTACGCTGCTACGGTTGCGCACGCTGATGGCCCGGGCCCGCGGCGACGATGCCGACCACCGAGAATTGCTGATCAGCTATCGCGCGATGGCGGAATCGCTTGGCTACGAAGGACACATCGCCTGGGCTGAGTCGATGGCCGAGGGCGGGTCGGGATGACGGCCGCGGCTGTAGCGTGCGCATCGTGCGGCACCCGACTGCGAGAGAACGCAAAATTCTGCGACGAGTGCGGTGCCCCGACTAAGGTTTCGGGCGAGACGGCGAAGTACAAACAGGTGACGGTGTTGTTCGCCGACGTGGTGCGCTCGATGGACATTGCGGCGACGGTGGATATCGAGCGGTTGCGCGAAATCATGACCGAGGTCGTGGAGCACTCGGCGGCGGTGGCGCGTCGATACGGCGGGACCGTGGAATACACCGGCGACGGTGTAATGGCGCTCTTCGGCGCCCCAACAGCACTGGAGGACCACGCTTTTCGGGCTTGTCTTGCCGCCCTGGCGATCCAGGATGAGACCGCCCGGCTAGCTGCCGAGGTGCAGCAAAGCGACGGTTTGTCTCTTCGGTTACGCGTGGGCCTGAATTCGGGTCGGGTGATCGTCGGTGAGGTCGGTTCGGGCTCACCGAGATTCGCCGCGATCGGCGAGACAGTCGGATTTGCCCAGCGGATGGAATCGGTGGCACCGCCAGGGGGGGTGATGGTGTCGGAGTCCACCGCGCAGCTGGTCGAGCACACCGTGCAGCTGGCCGAACCAGAGTCGGTGCACATCAAGGGAGCCGACGAACCCGTGCGCGCGCGTCGGCTATTGGCAATCGCCCCGCGCACTGGCCCGGTCGGACGCGCCGAGGCCAGCCTGGTCGGTCGGCGCTGGGAAATGGCGGCGCTCGATACCTTCGTCGACCGCGCGACCGGTGGGCGCGGTGGTGTCGTGAATGTGGTGGGACCTCCGGGCATCGGCAAGAGTCGGATCGCGCGGGAGGTCGCCGCTGCCGCAGCCGATCGTGGGGTCGAGGTCTATTGGGCCTTCTGCGAATCACATGCCCGCGACATCCCGTTCTATGCAGCGGCGCGCCTGCTGCGCGCGGCTACCGGCGTGCTTGGCGTTGACGGCGAAGCCGCCCGCGCTCGCGCCCGGCAACAAGTTATCGATGCAGACCCAGACGATCTGCTGCTGTTGAATGATCTGCTCGGTATCGCCGAGCCTAATGTGCCTCTGCCCCAGATCGACGCTGACGCGCGGCGCCGCCGGTTGACTGCACTGATCAACGCCGCGGTGCTGGCGCGCACCCAACCGGCGCTCTACATCATCGAGGATGCCCACTGGATCGATGCGATCAGCGAGTCGGTGCTGGCCGCGTTGCTGTCGGTGATTCCGCGCACTCCGTCGATGGTGCTAATCACGTATCGACCCGAATATGAGGGGACACTCACAAGGACGCACGGCGCCCAGACGATAGCTCTTGCCCCCCTGGATGATTCGGACACCGCCGTACTGCTTGGGGAGCTGCTGGGGGCCGATCACTCGGTCGCTGAACTGGCGTCGGTCATCGCCGAGCGGGCGGCCGGGAACCCGTTTTTTGCCGAGGAGATCGTGCGCGAGCTGGTGCAACGCGGGGCGCTGGCCGGCACTCACGGTAAGTATGTCTGTCGGGTGGATGTCACTGAGCTCAGCGTGCCTGCCACGGTACAGGCCGCCATCGAGGCGCGCATCGACCGGCTGAGCGCCCCAGCCAAGCGGACGCTGCACGCGGCGTCGGTGATCGGAGCCCGCTTCGACGCGGAACTGCTCAGCGCGTTGGGAAATGATGCGGTCGAGGAATTGCTCACCACCGAGCTGATTGATCAGGTGCGGTTCACTCCGAATGCCGAATACACCTTCAGACACCCCCTGATTCGCGCGGTGGCCTACGAATCGCAGCTGAAATCCGATCGCGCCGAGCTGCACCGGCGCCTGGCCGCCGCGATGCAACAGTGCGACCCGGGGTCGGTGGACGAGAACGCGGCGCTAATCGCGGAACATCTCGAGGCTGCCAGCGAGCTGCACACGGCCTACGACTGGCACATGCGCGCCGGTGCCTGGTCAACCAACCGCGATGTCCGCGCCGCCAGACTCAGCTGGGAGCGAGCACGCCGCATCGCCGACGCGCTGCCCAACGACGACCCTGGCCAATTGTCAATGCGCATCGCCCCCCGCACCATGCTGTGCGCCACCGACTGGCAAGGCCACCAAGCGATTCAACAAAGCCAAGGCCGCTTCGACGAGCTGCGGGAGTTATGCGGCGCGGCCGGGGACAAGGTTTCGCTGGCCATCGGCATGGGCGGGCTCGTCACCGAGCTCCTCTTCGCTCAGCGCACGCGTGAGGGGTCGCGACTGGCATCAGAACAGATCGCCCTTCTCGAATCGATCGGCGAACCGACCTTGACCATCGGATTGGCATTCGTTGCGTTCGCCATGAAGTTCGAGGCCGGTGAATTCGATGAGCTCTTGCGGTGGTCGCAGGCCGTCGTCGACCTGGCCGCCGGTGACCGCGCCACCGGCGCCGGCTTCGGCATCGGATCACCGCTGGCGGTCGCGTTGACATTTCGCGGCATTGCTAAGTGGTGGCTGGGTCGTCGCGGATGGCAACAGGACCTCCACGACGCCGTCTCGATGGCCCGAAACAGCGACCCGGCAACCCTCGCGCTTGTCCTGACCTGGTCCTACGGTGGGGTCCTCTACGGGGTGCTTCGGCCCGATGACGCCATGCTTCATGAGATCGAGGCGACGGTACAGACTGCCCTAAGCGCGTGCAACGACCACGCAGTGTTCTATGCCGAGTACGGGTTGGGCGGCTTGCTGCTGTATCAGGAGGCCGCCGCCGACCGGGACCGCGGGCTGGAGCTGATGGCGCGCGCCCGCGAGTGGCAGCGCGAACAAGCACCCTCCCTGGTCCCCGTTACCGACCTGGTGATGTCCCGCGAGAAAGCCAGGTGCGGCGACCGTGACGCTGCCATATCGGTGATGCGCAAATCCGTAGCCGATCTGCACCGAGCAGGACGAGTCGGGTATGGCGTTTGCGGCACTGGACTTTTCGTCGAGACGCTGCTCGAGCGCGGCGGCGAGCGTGACCTTGCCGAAGCCCAAGTGATGATCGACTGGGTGGCGGCCTTACATGCCGATCAAAGTTCGGCGATGCTCGAGATCACACTGCTGCGGCTACGCGCGCTGCTAGCAGGGGCGCACGGCGACAAAGTCGCGTACCGAGACTTGGCGAGTCGCTATCGCACGATGGCGGAATCGCTTAGCTACGAAGGACACATCGATTCGGCCAACGCGATGCTCGAGGGCGACTCGGCATGACGGCGGTGGCGTGGCGTGCGGGCCATGCGGTACCGAGCTGCGGGCCAATGCCAAATTCCGTGCCGAGTGCGGTGACATGGATCTCCTGTTGCGAGTGGGCCTGGATTCAGGCCGAGTCATCGCCCGCAAAATCGGTTCTGGTGCGGCTGATCCCACTCGTGGCCGCCGCGTACCACTCTTTGTCGTCGTACACCGATAATCCAGCGCCGATGTTGAGGAAGTCGGCACTCTGAGCGGTCGCTTCGTCGCTCGACGGATAGGCCACCGCACCCTGATCGCGGACGGCTGGCCAATCCTTGCGCGCCAACGCTTCGGAGACCAGGACGATATCCCCCACTGCGGTGTCATTGATCATCCGCGGACGAAAGGTGCCGGCCACCCGGTATCGCTTCGGTCCGTCGACGGTAGTCAGCTCGACCGAGTCGCCCGTGGCCACTCCTAGCCGGCTCGCGGCCACCTCGCTCAGGCCAACTTCGCCTTCGCCCAAGCCCCGCCACATCCAGTTGTTCTCACCGGTCGGCTCGTATAGCCCTCGGCTCTACCATCCCCCGGCGTAACGCCAATGACAAGGCGGGACAACGTTCCTGAAGAGATCGTCGACCGCCACCGGGACGATACGCTGCGTCCCTCAGCCGCGCCGACAACCAAATGGAAGGTAGCGTCGGCGACTGGCCGTCGCGCTGATCGAGTACCGATTGAGTGGCGATCAGCAGGGACGCGGGCAGCCGGTCGGCCTTCTGCGCTGCAACCTGGTTGGCGCCGAGCAGCTGCATGCTCTGTGATCCGATGGCCAGGCTGGTGCTTTCGGCGAGTACCGCCGCAGAGATACCGAACAACAGCGCGTAGCGCTGAACATCGGCACGCAGTAGGGGGACGGCTTCCGCATCGACCGCACGCCCGTCGACGAGATGCAGCTCGCGGGTGCCGTAACTCGCCGCGTCCCGGTCGTGGGTCACCATGACGACCGCCGTGTTCTCTTCGTTTGACAACGAACGCAAGTGTCCCAAGACCTCGGTCGACAAGTGGCTATCCAGGTTTCCGGTTGGTTCGTCGGCGAGGACGATTGCCGGCTGGGCCACCAGCGCGCGCCACGGCAACCCGCTGCATCTGTCCCCCGGAACGTTCAGCCGGCCGGTGCCGGACGCGGTCGCCGAGCCCCACCCGTTGCAGTAGCTCCTCGGCGCGCGCGTCTGCTTTTCGGGCCGCAACCCCGTCGAGCACCAGCGGCAACGACACGTTCTCCACCGCCGTCAACATCGGAACCAGATTGAAGAATTGGAAAACGAATCCGAGTTTGCGCCGCCGCAATGCGGCGCGCGCGCCGGTGCTCATTGTCCACACGTTTCGACCGGCCACGGCCACGCGACCGGAATCCGGCGCGTCCAGGCCGCCCGCAATATGAAGAAGGGTCGAATTGCCGGCCCCCGACGGACCGGTCACGACGACGAATTCGCCTGCCTTCAAAGTGAAGTCGAAGTCGGAAGGACCTGCACCTCCTCGTCGCCCGTGCGGTATTTCTTGGTGACGCCTTCGAGCCGCAGCACGTCAATCGGTGCCGAGGCAACCGCGGTCATAGTCTGTGCATTTCACGTTCCATGGCAGCGTCCTCGAGAAACTCGTCGCGCCGCGGTGGATAGAACCGGGGTGGAACATGTTCCGCCGTCGGCTGTGCGACCTGAGACGAACGCGCAAACAGCGCGCGCACGGCGTCAATCAGCCCACGCCTGGGCTTCGTCATCGGCAATGGCACAGCCGCCGCCGTGCTGAATGCAAGTTGTTGCTCTGTGATGACAACGAGTGGCTGAGTCACCTCTGCCTCAACCTGCTCGCGCTTTTCGGTCAATGCCGGCTGATGGGCGGCTGCCGTATCTAGATCGGACACTTTGGGCCCCCTCTTCTGACGTTGTGACCGATTAATCATCAGCCGCGTCAGTTTCGACGCCCGCAGTACCGCACCACTGCAATCTCGACCGATCTCGGCGCAGAGGTACCTAGTCATCGTTGCGAGTACCTACTTGCCCAGCTCAGACTGCCGCGGCCCGCCCAATCCGGATGTGGGCGGCGCGCGAAATGCGATTTTCAGTGACAGAGCGGTCCCGTGTTGGGCGTTCCGTCTTCGGTTGCCGTATACCGACGACTCCCCGTTACCGCCGGAAACCTGGTCTGACGGTTGATCTGCCCGTGCCACTCCGGCGAGCCGAACAGACAGGGCGGCCGCTTCGAATCAGCGACGGGTGTTGGCGCCACCGCTTAGTGTCTTTTGCACCGCAAGGAGTTTGGCCTCGGCGATGCGGAAGAAGCCGTCCAGGGCAGCTTGCTCGACTTTGACGTACTGGGAGATCTCGTCTCTCGCGACGCCTGCGTCGCGGCACCTCAATGCCAGCGCATACGGTAACGGCAGCCGGCGTAACGCACGCTCACGCTCGCTGAGTTCATTGTCCATCGGACCAGCATGCGTCTGTTGTCGTCGAGTCGACTCAGTAGGCCGATACTGAAATCGTCAACGCGACAACGAACGCCCGCGCGGGCGTACTTCACTCTGTTCGCACCCGCGGCATCAGGGCGGCGAGTTCGTCGCGGCTGGTGGTTCCGGTCTTCATCATTGCCCGGTAGATGTGACTCTCGACGGTTCGGATCGAAAGGGTCAGTCGCTCCGCGACGGCGCGGTTCGATAATCCCTCGCCGATGAGCATCACGACTTCGGCTTCTCGGTCGGTGAGCGGCAAACTTTCGCTCGCCTGACGAAGTGCCGGTGTGCACGCGCCGGATTTGGCTGCAAGTTCGTCTGCACGTGCGGAGCATTTCAGTGCCGATCCTCGCTTGTCTTGGCGCCGATACGCGAGGGCGGCGTGGGCGGCCGAATCCACCGCGGCGACGAGATCGCCCATCCGCTCGAATTCCATTGACACGGAGAATAAGTCAGCGGGACTACCCTCACGAAGGGCCTCAGCGAAGCGCGCCGCCAAGCCGGCACGTGGGCCTTCGACGATCGATTCGAGTTGCCGCAGCCGGGGTGCCGTGGTGCGGTCGCCGAACTGGGTGGCGGTTTGCAGACACAGCACTTCTGCCGCGAATCGACCCGATTCCTTGGCTCTCTCGGCAGCCGACAGCAGTGTATTGATGGCTTCGCTGACCGCGCCTTGACCCGCGGCCACCCACGCTCGGGCGAGGCTCATCTCGTGGTCCAGTGAACGGAATCGGCGCGGCACGTTCTCGAGCGCGGCCAGTACGGCGGCCGCCTCGTCAGTCAGTCCGCGAACGGCGAGTGCTGTCGCATGAGGTATGCGATAGCGGTAACCAAAGCCGCCGGGATGGGTTGCCGACAGTCCGTCGGCTGCGTGCTCGAGCAACGAGCATGCGCTGTGCAGATCCCCCGCGCCAAGCGCTGCCCGGCCGGCTATGGCAGCACCGAGGAGTTGGGCGGCGCCGGGAAGATTGGCCGCCTGCTGCTGCGTTCGTTCGGCAACTTCGAGGGCATCGGCAACTCGGCCAGAAAGCAGCAGCGCTCCTATCTCGGCGTCGGCGATGTTGAATCTCATGTGTGGAGCGTCGAGAGTGCGAGCCGCGACACCATGGCCCGCTTTGGCGTCAGCCAGGGCTTCGGTGGTGGTCCCCGCGTCAGCGGATATCTGTGCAAGCACCCATGCGATTTCGGCGCCAACGACCGGAATATCCGTCAACGCAAGAGATTTCGAAGCCTGAATGGCAGTCTGCGGCTGATCCATTGCGAACCAGTAGATGGTAAGGAACGCGTCGATGTACCCACGTGCGCGCGGCGGGGTGTAACGCGATGCATCGTCTATCAGTTCTTTCGCGCGCGCCGGATCACCGAGCGCCCACAGCATGTTGCTGCACCGCAGGAACGCGAACCTGGCACGCTCGTGATCGGTCAACCGACTGGTGTCGATGTCCGCGAAGACCGCCTCGGCATCCTCGCCCCTTCCTGACCATGACAACGCGTGTGCGCGAACAAAGTTCGGTTCTGGTCCCGCGCCGGCGCGTTGTGCCGCTTCCGCTAGTCGATCCGCGAGCGAGAGGTCCCCGAGCCATACGGCACCATGCGCTGCGCGGACCAGCAGGTCGGCATCGGGTGCAAGGTCGGAGTCCAGACTCAACGTCGCGCGGCGGACGATGACTCGGATCTCGTCATGCTCAGCGGATGCGGCGAGTTCGGTGGCGACCAATCCCCGTAACCGTCGTAGCCGGGTGTGCGCCACTCGTCTGCGGCGCACCTGGCCGTAAAGCGGATGCGCCACCCGCACTTCGATGCCTGCACCTGCCGGTTCAACCGTGATTAAGTCGCGGATTTCGGCTTCCTCGACTGCTGCCCTGTCGGTGATCCGGGTCAACGCCGCGAGGTCGATCGGTTCCGCGACAGCCAGCACATCGATCACATCGCTGACCGGCGCCGGCAAGTCACCGATACGGGACTCGATCAGCTCAACCAGCCCGGGCGGCATAATCGGATCACCAATCCACCGCCACAGCCCGTCTTCGCGCGCGATTCTGCCGTCGGCAACTTCTTGCTCGACGATGTTGCGCAGATAAAGGACGTTTCCTCGGGTTAGCCTCCAAAGCCGCTCGGCAGCAACCGAATCCACCGAACCGCCCAACGCTGCTGACAGCAACGCAGAAGTTTCGTCGAGCGACAATTGCTTTAGGTCGAGCCTGTCGAACTGGCCGGCTTTCCATAGCTCCCGTATGGCCACCGGAATCGGCGCAGTGTCCCGAGCAGTGAGTATCACCTTCGCCGACCCGCGCTGCACAATCTGATGCACGACGAACGTCGAAAGGTCGTCGAGCAGATGGACGTCATCGACGCCCAGGACTACCGCTTTGGATGCAGACGTGGAAGTCAGCGACTCGATGACGCCTTGCAGCAATTGAATCGTGTCCGTGACGCCCGATGGTGCCCACGCAGTAAACGCCCCGAGCGGAATGTCCCGCGCTGAAGCGGTGCCTACCGTCCAGCGGGTCTCGTAGCCTTCCGAAGCCGCAGCCGACAACGCCTCACGGGCGATCCGACTCTTCCCGACGCCTGCAGATCCGCAAACCAGAATGCCGGAGACAGTCGATGACGAGATGGCGGCCTCGACGGCCCCCATCTCCTCCGTCCGTCCAATTAACGGCCACGACAAGCGCACGCAAGAAGCCTAGGAGCCCAGCTAGCGGCGGGACGTGAAAAGCGGATAGTTCGCTGCTAGACAGGTGCGCAGGGAACTACCTGCCACCCTTTTTGACCTTGAGCACCTGCTTGCGCAGGCCGTCGGTGGCGGTTTCCACGCCACCCTTCATCGCCCGCTTGAGAATGAACCCCGGCAGCGGCACCGACAGGTCGACGGTGATGTCGAATTCGACCTTGGTCTTTTCCCCGTCGGGGATCAGCGTGTAGGACGCGTCCTGAGCCTTCAACTGGCCGGCGCTGACGAGCGTCCAGCTCACTTTGTTCGCTGTCCACGTGTACTCGACCACCTGCTCGTCGCTGATGCCCGCCGTCTTGATTTTCATCTTGACCTGGCGTGGTCTCCCATCGTCGTAAGCGTTCAGAATCTCGCAGCTCTGGTACTGCGGGGACCACGTCGGCGTCGATTCGACGTCGGCGATCACGTCGAGAATCTCCTCCGGACTGGCCTCGATCACAACTTCACGGGAATCGCTGGTAGCCATGGCGCGACCATAGTCCCCCTACCCTTCGGGCGGGGGTGCCCCCAGGTTTACCGTTCGACACATGGAGCTTTGGGAGCTGGTGGCGCGCGAACGCATCAGGGACACACTGGCCCGCTACAACTGGTCGGGTGACGGGGCGCGCCTCGACGAGCTCGCCGAAACTTTCTGCGAGGACGGCGAGCTCGAGCTGCGCGGCAGCGACCCGGTGCGTGGTCGCGCCGCGATCGTCGAGCTGCTCGGCGGGGTCGTCTCAGCCCCGAACACGCCCGCGCAAACACCGCGTGTCAAGCGCATCGTGCGCCACAACGTGACGAACATCCGGTTCACCGACGTACAACCGGACGAGGCGCGGATCACCTGCTACTTCACGGTCGTCACCGAGATCGGCCTCGATCACTACGGCCGGTATCGCGACGTGTTCGTGCCTGTCAGCGACGACTGGCTGATCCGCCACCGCTTCGTGTCGACCGACTGGAGCGCACCCGACTCGACGATGGCTAAAATTCATTGACTCTGCGCGGAGGGCGACAAAGCGCGAGTACGCACCGCCCATAGCGCAGAGTGAATGCAAGGGCAAGCGCTAGGGTGATGGCGGCATCAGCATCGACTGCCACGTCTTGTTGCCCGGGTGCGCCAAATCGGACCGCGTGTAACGCTTTCCGTCCGGACCGATGTAGTCACCCGTCGCGGGGTCATACGGAACGGCGGCCACCGGTGGCTGTGGCGGTGGCGCGTACTGCGGTATGCCCTGACCCGACAGCGTCGCGTTGGGGTCACCCTTCCAGTTGAGGCCGTCGTTGAGCGGGACATACTGCTCGTCGCTTTCGCACAACTCCACCGTAGGCGCGCGCTTGTCCGGTTCCGTCTCGCACGGAATATTGCGCACGCCACGAACATTCATGTCCGAATCCTGTGGAATGCGGCAGTACAACTCGCCGGCGGGCCGCTCGGGATAATCCTGGTCCGAGGGCGATCGCTGCTGCCGCACGGGCAGGAAACCAGTGTTGCAAGGCGGCGGCAGGTTGAGGTTCAGGTTGAAGTCGAGGTAGATGCCCCGATACGCCTGTTTGACACCGGAATCGGCGACGGCGATCGCCGACATGACCGCGGTGCCCTGCGGGAAAAGCACCAGCAATTGCTCGAGGTCGTTGCGGTAAGTCACCGCGATATCGCCGAGGCTGACCAGATTCGCGAGCAGGACCGGCAGCGCGGGCGCCACCCGGTCGAACAGCGCCCTGCCTTCTTCCAGCGCAGGGCTTCCGACGTTGAGTAGATCAGCGAACGCCGCGTCCTGTGCCTTGAATTGGCGCGTGATCGACGCCATCCGCTGCGCCCACGTCGCGATCGAATCCGCCGTCTGCACTTGAGAATTCAACACAGGCGGAGACTGATCGATCAGCTGGCTGATTTGATCGACAGACTTCCCGCTCTCGATTGCCAGCGCCGTCGATCCGTCCACGATGCGCGACAGCTCAGGCCCCAGACCGCCAACGGCCTTATCCGCTTCGTCGACGACCGTCCGCAGATTGTCTGGCGGAATCGCCTGCAGTGCCCTGTTCGTCGCGTCGAGCAGGTTTCCGATATCGGCCGGAATCTGCACCCTGCCAACGGGAATGACATCGCCGTCGCGTAGCTTCTGTGAGTTGGCGGACTTCGGGGTCAGTTCGAGGAACTGTTCACCGACGGCGGAGCGGCTGTGGACCGCCGCGGAAACGTCTGACGGAACCGGAGTGTCGGAGTTGAGTGTCAGGACCGCTTGAACGCCGTCGCGGGTCGTCTCGATCGACTTGACCCTGCCGATCTCGGTGCCGCGATAAGTCACCACGGACGTCGGGTACAAACCACCCGACGCGGGCAGGTCGACCGTCACCGTGTATCGCCCGATCCCGAACAACGCGGGGACTTTCACGAAACCGAACGCCATCACGCCGACGGCGATGACGGTGATTGCCGCCATGGTCGCCAGTTGTATCCATACCTGCCGAGTCAGACGCCGCAGCACTAGTACGCCCCCCACCGATATGGCGCGATCAGCGGATTGCCCGCGGTGTACGGGCTGGGCATCTGCCCGATGGTGCGGCCCCATTGAATTTCGAGGTCGGTGAGATCACCTTCCCAGCGCGTTCCGGTGAACAAGCTGCTGTCGATCCGGCTCAGCGTCAGGTCGATGACGAGGGTGATGTTGGCGAAGTCGCCGCGGAACCAGTTGGCGAGCGTGCTCTTCACCCACGGGTACGTAGATAGGAAGTCCAGCCCCTTCGTGAGCGCGGGCCCGGCGTTGGCCAGTTCCCTGAATACCGGCGCCATGTTGCGCAGGTTGTTCACGAACGATGCCTTGGTCTGGTTCACCGTCGACGTGGCGATCGCGCTGAACTTGCCGAGCGCGTCGATCGCATTGGCCAACTTGGTGCGTGAATCCGACAGCACCGCCAGCGCCTGCGGGATCGTGGTGAGCGCCCTGTCGACAGTCTGATCCTTCGCGGCGACCTGCCCGGCCAACGAGTTGAGATGTTCAGTGGCCGCGATGATGTCGTCGGTCTGGGCGTTGAGCTGAGAGATGAAGGTGTCCAACTGATTCAGCAGGCTGCGCATGTCGTTCTCACGGCCGGCCAGGGCCTTGGCGAACGACTGGTTGATCTCCTGAAGCTGACCAAGCCCGCCGCCGTTGAGCAGAACCGACACCGACGCCAACGTCTGCTCGGTGGTCGGATAGGTATCGGCTCTGGCGAGCGGAATCACCGAACCGTTCTTGAGCTCACCCTGCGGCGCCTCGTCGGTGGGCGGAGCCAGTTCGATGTGCATGGACCCCAGCAAGCTGGTCTGCCCGATCTTCGCGGTGCTGTTCGCAGGCAGATGGACATCTTTGTTGATGCGCATGGTCACCAGCGCATGCCAGTCCTGCACCTCGATCTTGGTGACGTTGCCGACGTTGACATCTGCGACCCGCACCCGGGTGTTCTGTTGAATCACAACGACATCAGGTAGCTGCGCTTGGATGGTGTACGAGCCGTCGCCGGAGCCTTCGGTCCCCGGCAGGGACAATGAGTTGAGTCCGCGCCACTCACAGCCAGGAATCGCGGACAGGCAGGCGACGATCAGCGCCGCGGTCAGCATGCGCCTCACGGAGAACCCCCAGGCGGCACCATCAGGCCCTGCAAGCCCTCGGAGGGGTCGGTGGGCATCGCCTCCGGCGGCAGGTCTCCGATGGCCGCTTCTGCCGCCAGTGGTTCTGCCGGGTTGTTTGCCGGTACTGGGACACCTGGCGGGGTCTGCGGTGGCAAGTGCGGATTCAGACGGTCTTCGCTGTAGGTGATCTCGTTCGGCCGCGCCGAGGCACCCACGAACGGGTTGGTGCCGAGCGGCGGGAAGTTGTACTGGCGGTTCTTGATGATCGGCGCGAGATACTGGACGCACAGCTTCGACGATCTCTCCCAGTTCTCTCGCGACGCGGCCTGGATTGCGCTGCAGATGAATTGGACGGTGTCGGCGAAGTTGACCGGTGCCAAGATGCCGGTGACGGCGCTCTGTGCGGGTTGGTAGATGTTCATGAAGTTCTGGAACACCGTCGGCGCGATGTGGAGGACCTGCTTGATGTCACGGCGGCTCTCGTTCAGCGCCGTGGTGACAGCGTTCAGGTGATCGACGGTGACGCCGATGCTGTCTCGGTTGTCGGCGACGAAGCCACGCAGGTCGTTCACCGCTGCGTCAAGACCCTTCGTCGCATCGGCCACTTCGTTGGGCGTGTTCGAAAGTACCGTCGTGATGTCCGCCAAGTTCGTGTTGAACGTGGCGAGCAGATCGCTGCTCGAAGACAACGCTGACACCAGCGTCTGCAGGTTTCGCACTGTGCTGAAGATGTCAGTACTGTGGTCGCC
The DNA here is from genome assembly GCF_000328565.1 of Mycobacterium sp. JS623. Classification (NCBI taxonomy): domain Bacteria; kingdom Bacillati; phylum Actinomycetota; class Actinomycetes; order Mycobacteriales; family Mycobacteriaceae; genus Mycobacterium; species Mycobacterium sp. JS623. Next base: position 5,508,410 of record NC_019966.1, read on the forward strand.
GAGAGCCGAAATCGCCTTGGAGAGTTTGACGACCGTGTCATGTGCCGTGTCGCCCTGGCCGCGCAGGTTGGCAGCCGTGCTGTTGATGAACTCGCCGACTGGGCTCATTCCACCGGGTGTGGTGGGCTGCAGCGAGTCGGTCAGCTTCTCCAGCTGCTGGCGCAAGTCGTCCCACTCGACGGGGACCGCGGTGCGCTCCTTCGGAATTGACGCGCCGTCAGCCAGTTTCGGACCGCCGGAATATGCGGGGACGAGTTGAATGGCGCGCGCAGACACAAGTGACGGCGACAGAATCGCGGCCTGCACGTCGGCGGGCACCGGGTACTGCCTGTCGACCGAGAACGTGACCTTCGCGGCGTTCGGCTGCGGGTCGATCTCCTCCACCGTGCCGACGGCGACGCCGAGAATGCGTACCTCATCGCCGGTGTAGAGGCCGTTGGTATTGGTGAAGTAGGCGACAAAGGTGTTCCTGGCGAAGCTCTTCCACCACGGCGTGGCTACCACAGTTATCGCGACGGCAAGCGTGATGGCCAGGGTGATCGCGGTCGCGATTCTCAACAGGCGCATGCTCACTGACCTCCGGTCGCCGGAACAGGCTGCGGCCGATCGGACGTCGGTTGGGGAACGGCCGGACCGACCCCGGGTTGCGGCACGGGCGGCCCGAATGTCGGGGTCGGTAGCTCACCGGCGACAGGCGCAAGCGCCGGCGGTCCTGGCGGCGGCCCGCCGGGCGGCGGCGCAGGCAAGGGCTCGCGGTACGGATAGCAGCCCGTTGGGCCGGGCAGCGGCACCCCGGGCGGCCCGCAACCGGGATCGCCTGGGTTGCCCGTAATCGCTTCGGGGAGTGTCCAATTCGGCTCTCCGCTTTGCCCGGTGCGTGGGTACGGCACCGGCAGTGCCGGAGTTCCCGGCTGGCCGACACCCGGGTCGACGAGTTGCGATGGCGTCAGCACGTTGGGATCGAGACCCAGATCGGCGAAGGCGGCGTCGATGAACGGCTGACCAAACTGACCTGGGGCCAGGTTGACCAGTGAGGCCTTGAAGAACGGCCCGGATCCCAGCACCTCGCCGAACGACATCGCGTACCGCCGAAGCAGATACAGCGTGCGCTGAAGTTCCTTCTTACGGTTGTCCAGGATCCCGAGGACACCGTTGACCTTATCGAGTGCAGGTTTGAGTTGCGTCCGGTTGTCGTTCACAACGCCGGATATCTGGTGCGACACCGCGATGAGATTGTTCAACAACGCGTCGACCGAATCGCGTTGCGACAGCAGCTCGGCCAGCAGCGCGTTGGCGTTCGCGACGAGGCTGGCGATCTGATCGCTGCGCTTGGCCAGCACAGCGGTGACCTTGTTCGCGTTGGCCAGCAGATTGCGCAACTGGGCGTCGCGGGTGTTGAGGGTGTCGGAGAACCGGGCCACCCCCTGCAATGCGATCCTCAAATCGGGCGGCGTGTCTTTGAACGTGTCCGCCAACGTGGTGAGTGCCGATGACAGCTGCGTGGTGTCCAGCGCGCTGATGGTGGTGGTCAGGTCACCAAGTGCGTCGGGTAGGTCGTAGGGAGATTTGGTGCGCTCGAGGGGAATCGGGCCCGCGAGACTGCCGTCGCCGCGCGGGGTCAGTTCGAGGTACTTGGTGCCGAGCACGGTTTCGGTCTTGATCGCGGCCTCGGTCCGGTCGCCCAGTTCGACGCCATCGCGGACAGTGAAGTCCACCAACACCTTGGCGCCGTCGAGGTGGATGCTGAATACTCTGCCGACGCCGAGGCCTGACACCCGAACGTCACTGCCGGGCTTGATACCGCCGGCCTCGGAGAAGTACGCCGAATAGTCGGAGGTGCCTTTGATGAACGGGATCTTGTCGTAGGAGAAGACGGCGACCACAGCGACGATGAGAATGAGGATGCCGACGGCACCGACGACCACCCGATTGCGCTCGCTCAGCGGTCGTATATGAGGCCGCCACCGCGTTTTTCCAGTGAATCGCATCATTTCGGGGTGCACCGCCCCGAATCCTGACCGGCGAGTTTGACGAACACGGGTTGGCCGCCTTTGCCGTTGACCTTGAGAATCGCGTCGCAGAGGTAGAAGCCGAAGTAATCGCCGTAGAGGCCGTTACGGGCGAGCACCTGATAGGCGTCGGGCAGCGTCTTGACCAGGTCGTCGACGTAGTCGTGATCGGCTTCGATCTGGTCTGCAACCCGGTCCGTCTGCTGCACAAAGTCCTTGATCGGTTGTCGTGCTTCTGTCAACAGGTCGGCGACGGAGCCTGCTGCGGCGTTGATATAGGCGGTGCCAGTCGCTATGTCGTTCTTCCGCTCGGCAAGCCCCTGCACGAGTTGTGAGAGTTTGTCCAAACCTTCGGAGAACTGATCGTCGCGAGCGGCGAAGGTGCCCAGCACGGTGTCCAGGTTGGTGATGACCTGCCCGATCAGGTCGTCGCGGCCTGCGAGAGTTGTTGTCAGCGCCGAAGTCTGGGCGAGCACCGACGAGATGGTGCCGCCCTGACCCTGGAATACCTTCAGCAGTTCGCCGGACAACGCGTTGACCTGATTGGGGTCCAACGCACGAAACAGCGGACGAAAGCCGCCGATGAGTGCGTCGACATCGAGTGCGGGTGACGTCCGTCCCAGCGGGATCGTCTCTCCGGGTTGAAGTTTGCGCACCGACCCCGCCCCCTCTTCGAGGGACAGGTAGCGGTCACCGATCAGGTTTTCGTAGCGCACTGCGGCCTTGGTGCCCTCCGTGAGCTGCAACCCCTTGTCGATGGAGAAGTCGACCGTCACGGTGCCGTCCCTGTGCAGGGTCAGGTTTTGGACCTTGCCGACCTCGACACCGGCAATGCGAACGAAGTTGCCGCCCTTGAGGCCGGATACATTCGTGAACAGTGCGCTGTAGGACACCCGCGTGTCGAACCGGAACTGCCCGAACACCGTCACCAGGACGAACATCGACACCAAGCACAGCGCGGTGAACAGCGCTACGCGCGTCGCGGCGCGAACGGTTCTGCGTCTCACGGGGTCCCCCCAGGCGGAGGCGGATACAGCGGCGTGCCGTCCGGTCCGTATTCCGGTGCGCCATAAGGGGGTGCACCTGGATAGGTAGGCCAGGGACCTGGCGCCGGAGGGCCGTTGTAACGGACCTTCGGCGGCTCCGGGTTCGCCTTGGTCACCGGGAAGTAGTTCGCAAAGCCGGGGAAGCCGATGCCTGGGTTCGGCCGGATATCCAGACCAGTACCGAACCCGGTGTCGGTGACCAGATACTTCACCGGGAAGTTCTTGCTGACGTCGGGCAGCGAGCCGCAGCTGGGCTTGCCACCTGGGCCACCCTTGGCGTTGACGATCGGCAGGTTGTCGGGGAACCGGTACGGGTCGTCGCCCATCAGCAGGCCGGCGTCCATGATCACCGACTTGCCGTTGCCGCCCAACGCATCTCGACCGCCGTGGTCAAGGAACCACTGGGCACCCTGGAAAAGGCATGTGTAGGTCGGCGAATACTTCAGGAAAAGAGCGGTCGTTGGATCCAGAATGTTCATCGCCCGCACCAGGTTCGGCTGATTCGATCCGATCGTGCTGATGCCCGACTGCGAGAATCCGACCGCCGACAGGAGCAGCTGATCGAGCGACTTCGCATGCGTGGTGATCGTGGTGCCGGTCGTCGAGAACGAGTCAAGAATCGACAGGATGTCCTGCGCTGCAGCCGAATACGCTTCAGCAGTCTGTCCGAAGAGCTGCCAGTCGTCCCGAACGGTCGGCATCCGGGGGTTCACCGCGAGCAGCACGTTGTTCGCTTCGGTGATCGCCTCACCGATGCGCTCGCCCTTGCCACGCACCGATTCGGCGACGGCGGAAAGTACTGCGTTGAGCTTCGCCGGGTCGACCGAGTGGACGACTGACTGCAGATTCTGAAATACGGTGTTCACCTCTACGGTCACGTTGCGTGAGTGCAACACCGCGCCTGGCGCCAGCGGTGTCGCACTCGGATCGTCGGGGACGATGAGATCGACGTACTTGGCCCCAAATGCGGTGCTGGACTTGATCTCTGCCTCAACATTGCTCGGCAGATACTGAAATGGCCCCCGATCCATTTTGAGCGTCAGCTTCGACCGACTGGCGTCCTCGCCGATGGATGCGACCTCCCCGACCTGGACACCGCGCAGCTTCACCTTCGCGCCGTCCTCCATGACCAGACCCGACCTGTCGGAGACCAGGGTGAGTGGGATGGTTTCGCGCAGCGTCCCGTTGAACAGCAGGATCGTCAGCGCGGACAGCGATGCGATCACGAGAAACAGCACAGGTGCCCACCAGATTGGGTCGATCTTCCCCCGTCGGGATGCGTTGTCCATGCCCGTCACCCCGAGAGGTGGAAGTTGCCAGACTGCCCGTACACCGACAGTGTGATGGTCAACAGGATGAAAACGCCTGCGGTGATGGAGGTGCGCACCGCGCGACCCACCGCCTCCCCTACGCCGGCCGGGCCGCCGGTGACGGTGTAGCCGTAGTAGGTGTGCACCGCCATCACGGCGGCCGCCATCGACAACGCCTCGATGAAGGACCACAACAGGTCCGTCGGCTGCAGGAACGTGGTGAAGTAGTGGTCGTAGACACCTCGCGATTGCCCGTAGACGATCGTCGTCCCGAACCGGGTCGCCAGGAACGACATCAGCACCGAGACGGTGTAGATCGGGATGACCGCGACCACGCCCGCCACGATGCGAGTGGACGCCAGATAGGTGATTACCCGGATCCCCATCACTTCCAGCGCATCGATCTCCTCATTGATGCGCATGGCCCCGATCTGCGCGGTGGCACCGGCACCTATGGTCGCCGCCAGCGCCACACCCGCGGTCGCCGGGGCGATGAACCGAACGTTGAGAAACGCCCCGAGAAAGCCGGTGAGGGCTTCGATCCCGACATTGGACAGCGTGTTGTAACCCTGCGCGGCGATCAACGCGCCGGTGCACAACGTGAGGAAGCCGATGATCGCCACCGTGCCGCCGATGACGGCCAACGCTCCGGTGCCCATGCCCATGCCCGCGATCTGGCGTAGCACCATCGCGGGATAGCGCCGCACAGCGTTGGGGGTATGCCAGAGCGCTTGGCCGTAGAAGGCGGTCTGCTCCCCGAGCCTGCGAGTCCGGTCGACGAGCGCTAAGTCGATGCGCGATCCACTTCGTTTCTCGCTGATCGTCACGGCGCCACTTTCACACCGAACGCAGTGGCCAGAATGTTGATGAGAAACAGCGCCATGAAGGCAAACACCACAGTTTCGTTGACGGCGTTGCCAACCGCCGTCGGCCCGCCGCCGACGTGCAGGCCCTTGTAGCAGGCGATCAAGCCTGCCGAGAGGCCGAAGAGCAGCGCCTTGACCAAGGAGACGACCACCTGTGGCAGGCCGGTCAACAGAGTCATCCCCGCGACGAAGGCCCCCGGCGTTACATGCTGGATGAAGACCACAAAGAAGTAACTCCCGGCGAGCCCGACGACCGCGACCACCGAATACAGCATCAGCGCAACGAAAGTCGCGGCAATCACCCGTGGCACCACCAGAGCTTGAACGGGGTCGACGCCGATGACTTTCATGGCGTCGATCTCCTCACGGATTGTTCGCGCGCCCAGATCGGCACACATCGCGGTGGCTGCCGCACCGGAGACGACGATCGCTGTGACCACTGGCCCCACCTGCGTCACCGACGCCAGCGCTGCACCAGCACCGGACAGGTCGCCCGCGCCGACTTCGATCAGCACGATGTTGAGCGTGAAGACGATCAGCACCGTGTACGGAATGGACAGCACTAGCGTTGGCACGATCGACACCCTGGCCACGAACCAGATCTGATCCAGCAACTCGCGCCACGCGAACGGTGGACGAACCATGGCGGCGAATGTCTCGCCGATCAGGACGACGAAGTCTCCGATGGCGAATGCGGGTTTGGACCAGACAGTCTCTGTCACGGTCGGCCGCCGAGAGGACGAACGCATAGCGACGACTGCAGCGTCATTGCCGCGCGCGAGCACCCCTCCGCAGATCCCACATGCATTCCCATCGTCGCCAGGCTTGGGCGGGACGCTAAGAGAGCCTGGGTTAGCTGTCAACGCGACTCCGTGCCCAAACAGGGCCGTCAATTAAGGGAATTCGCTGGTTGCCCCAACGCATTTGGTTTCGCTCAGTTCGATCGAATCAAGTGGATTAATAGTCTTGCGAGCGCGCGGCGGCTGCGTCGGTAGGCTCGTCACCTATGACCACCGTGGATCCGACAGTTCCGCCGAGCGGCACGGGCTGTGTTGAATGCGATGCGGCCGGTGGCTGGTGGGTGCATCTGCGTCGCTGCGCGGCATGCGGACACATCGGCTGCTGCGACGACTCGTTGGCCCGGCACGCGTCTGCGCATTGGCGGGAGACGGGTCATCCCATCATCAGGTCCTTCGAGCCCGGCGAAGACTGGTTCTGGAATTACGAAACCAACGAGTACTACGACGGGCCAGAGCTCGCCGCGCCCGAGTCTCATCCCGCCGATCAGACGGCGCCAGGGCCGAATGACAGGGTGCCAAAGGACTGGGTCCAGCTATTGCGTCAGCGCGACTGAGCGCTCGTGCCCAAGGCCGGCGGCGAAAGCACACTGACCGTACTGGTCGCGTTCGGTGCGAATTTCGCGATCGCGGTTGCCAAGACGGTTGCCGGCGTGATCACTGGTTCAGCCTCGATGGCCGCCGAGGCCGCACATTCCTGGGCCGACACCGGCAACGAGATCTTCCTGCTCATCGCCGACCGGCGCAGCGCTCGCCGGCCCGATGAACGCCATCCGCTGGGCTATGGCCGCGAGGCCTACGTATGGTCGCTGTTGGCCGCGGTTGGCTTGTTCGTCATTGGCGCGACGGTTTCGGTGTGGCGCGGTGTCGACGAGCTACTCCACGGTGAACGCGGAGCCGAAGACTACCGGGTTGCCTACATCGTCTTGGCGGTGGCGTTCGCGCTCGAAGGCGTGTCCTGGCTGCAGGCCATGCGTCAGTTACGCAGAGAGGCAAAGCGATTCGATCGTGACCTTCTCACCCACGCGTTGCTGACCTCCGATCCGACAGTGCGCGCGGTGTTCGCCGAGGACAGCGCGGCGCTGATCGGTATCGTCGTCGCGGCGCTCGGGATCGCCATGCATGAAGTCACGGGCGAGGTGGCATGGGACGCGACCGGCTCCATTCTCATCGGCTTGTTACTCGCTGGTGTGGCAGTGCTGTTGATTGACCGCAATCGCCGGTTCCTGACCGGCGAGCCCGGCACACCGGCGCTGTACGACGCGGCACACACTCAGCTGGAGGAGATGCCGGAGATCGCAGCGGTGCGCTACCTTCGGCTCGAATTCATCGGCCCGAAGCAGCTTTTCATCGTGGCCAGTGTCGACCTGGTAGGCGATAAGGCGGAGTCGTCTGTCGCCCGAACCCTTCGCCGTCTTGAGCAGGAGTTGGAAAAGAGCGCGTTCGTCGTCGAGGCGGTCCTGACGGTTTCTGAGCCCGACGGGGCGGGTAGTCAGGACGGGTGAGCAGCAAAAAGCCCCAGACCGCCGGCTCGGACGCGGGCGCGGCCAACGCGGATGATGACGTTCAAAGCGACCCCGCCAAGGGTTCCGAGGATCGCGTCGACTGGTCCGACGAAGGCGGCGCGACGCCCAGTGGGCCCGCCGAGGACACCGACGATCGCTAGATCGCCTGGGCCAGGGACGAGAGTGTCTCGGCTGCAGTGTATTTCGGGGTCCAGCCCAGATCCGACTTCGCTTTGGCCGTGTCCATCACCACCGATGTGCGGCCCACATGCAGCCACTCCAGCACCGAGGGCACAAACGGCAGGCGCGCAATGACCTCAGACGCTGCCGTAGCCGCCACCCGGGGAAGCCGGAACGGTCGAGCGCCGAGTGTGTGGGCGATGTCGGACATCGACAGCACCCCATCACCCGCGATGTTGTAGGCGCCTGGCGGCGCGGAAGTCGTTGCCGCCAAAGCGATTGCGGCCGCGACGTCGTCATGATGAACCAACTGCAACGGGGTGCCTGGATCGGGGAACGGAGGCTTCAGCAACGGCAGCGCCTGCGCGACTCGCTTGACCGGCCCGGGCAGCTGGTTCCACGGCATCGCCTCGGCGAGCGCCGGCGCCTTCGGCCCAGCCACGGTGCACGGCCGCAGCACGTACACCTCGAGCGACGAGCCGTCGGTGATTTCGGCCAGCGTGGCCTCGCAGGCGGCCTTCTGCTCGGAGTAATAGTGCTCAGGAGAGCCGCGCGGCGGCACATCCTCAGTGATCGGCACCGGATTGTCGGTGTGGTAGCCGTATGCCGCCACCGACGAGGTGTACACCAATCGGCGTGGGCGGTCAGCTGCCACCGTCGCCTCGAAGACATTGCGCGTGCCCTCGAGATTGACGCGGGCACTCTCCTCGCGGGAACCCATGATGATGAAGGCGAGATGGACCACCACATCGGCCTCGGCGACCAGCGCGTCGACGGCGTCGCGGTCCAGAATGTCGCCCTGCAGATACTCCGTCCGGGTCCAGCCATGTGCGGCCGGATCAAAGGGACGCCGCGCCATCCCGATGATTCGCTCCACTTCCGGTGCGTCTTCGAGCGCCTTGACCGCTGAGACGCCGATGTCGCCTGTCGGGCCCGTGACGGCAACAGTGATTGCCATGCCCGGTGGCGTTCCCCGCCTCAGGGACCTTGAAACGCGTCAGTTGCTGTCGGCGAGCACCGCCTGCGCGGCGTTGTAGCCGGGGATGAACGTGATGCCAGGCCCACCGTGGCAGCCAGCGCTGCCCAGGTACAACCCGTCGATCGGAATCGGTTGATCGACATAGCCTTTCGGCCCTGGCCGGTTGATGCCGATCTGGTCGGGGTGGATCAGGCCGTGGCAGTAATCGCCCCCGGGCGCACCGAACATGGTGCCCATGTGTTTCGGCGTAAAGGTGGTGTGCCTGAGGATCAGGCTTTCGAAGTTCGGCGCGAGCCGGGTGATCTTGTCGATGACCCGCTGTCCCATCTCCACTTTCATCTCGCCGTAGCTGGCGTCGCTCTCCTCGACGGGGAACCAGAGTGAGAACGCCGACGCCGCGTGTTTTCCTGGCGGCGCCAGGCCTGGATCATTGACCGACGGAATCTGTAGCGCGATCGAGGGATCGGCAGGCACGATGCCGCGCCTGCAGTCCTCCCACTGTCGCTGGAGATCTTCCGGCGTGCTGAAAATGCCGATATTCGACTGCATGGCAGGATCGTTGAGCATCTCGTAGGGCGCCGCGAATTCCGGAACGCCGTCGAGCGCGAAGTGCATCTGCAGGTAGCTGCCGCGGTGATCGACGCGGGAGAACCGCTCCCGGATGTCCGCTGGAACTGCGGCCCCGTCCACCATGCTGATCGTCAGGTCGGGCGCGATGCCGGAGACGACGACCGGTGTGCTGATCGTGGTGCCGTCCTCGAGCCGGACGCCGCTGACCCGCTCGTCGGCGACCAGGATCTCGTCGACCTTGCTGCGCAGCCGTAGCTCGCCGCCGTGCGAGGTGAACACGTCGAGCAGATGCGCCGTCAACGCGCCGATTCCGCCCCGCACCTTCTTGACCAGCAACGCGTTCTCGTCCGGAACGGCGAACCCGTACGCCAGGGCCGCGGCGGTGCCGGGAGTGGCGGGCCCGCGGTAGGTGGTGTTGCACGCCAGTAGCGCCAGCATGCCGCGCAACGCGCCGTTCTTCTCCTTGTCCGGCAGGTAGCGATCGATCACATCGGTGACCGAGCCGAACAGCAGGTCGGTGATCGTGGAACGCTCGAATTCGTTTGTCGCACAGGCGTACATCTCATCGAGCGTCTTCGGCGGCGTGCCCGCATCGAAGCGGCCGAGCGCGCGCGTCGGCGCTTGACACCACGCCATCAGACCGGCCATCCCGTTGACGGCCTCGGCACCGTGTACCTCGTTGATGTGCGTCAGCAGCTTCATCGGGTCCGTGTAGTAGACCAGGGGTTCGTCGCCGACGCCGCGCAGCGACACCGACATCACGTCGAGGTCGACGGTCGGCAGTCCGTCGAGCCCGAGTTCCCGGCTGACCGTCGCCGACGTCGGGATCTGCACGGAGCCGGCGATCTCGAACTGGAAGCCGTCGAATAGCTCGACCGTCGACGCCATTCCGCCTGCGTAGAGCTTGGAGTCGAGGCAAAGCGTGCGCAGCCCGGCCTTCTGGAGTAGTACGGCTGCGGTCAGTCCGTTGTGGCCCGCGCCCACGACAATCGCGTCAAAGTCCGTCATGGGGTGAGGCTGACACGCACCCCCCAGTTTTGTCAATAATGACAAAACTTCTCGTTAGTCCTGGTCGAGGAGTCCCGTCCGCAGCGACTTGAGCGCCGCCCGGCACAGTCGGTCCAACTCGGGCAGCGACCGGTCGTCGCCGAGCATCCAGACCTCCATCGCTCCGAACACCGCTGCGGCGATGCAGCGCGCAGTGACAGTGATGTGCATGCGTTCATCGGTGCCCGCCTTTGGCGGATTGTCCCCGGCTAGGCGCTCCTCGATCGCTTCGGCGAAATCGACCTCCAACTGCCGGATGTGGCGAACAATCCGGCCGGGCTCGAGCTCCTGGGCGCGAAGCGCAGCGATCTCCGTCACGGCCCAGTCGTCATAGGGCCGAGCCATGATCGCAGCCTGCACCGACTCGATGATCGATTCGTCGGACGACCGTTCCGCCAGCGCCTTGCGGAACCAGTGCACGCCGGCGTCGTAGTCGGCGAACAACAGATCGTGCTTTGACGCGAAGTGCCGATAGAAGGTTCGCAGCGACACCCCGGCGTCGGCGGCGATCTGCTCCGCCGACGTGTCCTCGATGCCCTGCGCGGTGAACCGCACCACCGCCGCGCGTCGCAACGCCTCGCGGGTGCGCTCGCTGCGTGCCGTTTGAGCAGGCCGGACCATGTCCGGTAACGTACCGCAATCCGGTTATGTCAATATTGACAAAACTGGAATCGGTGGCGAGACTGCCGTCATGGTCTCCCTCGTCGTGCATGCGCTTCTCGGAATTGCGACCATATGGTTCACCATTGCGTCGAACCCGAAGATCTTTTCCCGGCCACCTAACGGGCCGCGCTTCTCCGTCCTGGAGATTGCGTTCTGGACGATCGGCGTCGTATCGCTGCCGCTGTGCTGGTACTTCAACATCAAGTACGTCTACGAGTATTCGGCCAACCGCTTCTGGGGCGAGGGCGCCAACTGGGGCCAGTTCATTTCGCTCGGATACGCCAACCCCGCGGCAGCCTCGGCCAGCGCCGACTACACGATCGTCAACGTCCTTCTGCTGCCGTTGTTCACGATCGTCGACGGGCGTCGCCGCGGCATCCGCCGGCCGTGGCTGTTCTTCGTGTCGAGCTTGTTCACCAGCTGCACGTTCGCGTTCGCCTTCTACTTCGCGACCGTCGAGCGGCAGCATCGGCACCAGCAATCATCTGTGGGCGTCGACTCGCCCGTGTAGAACTGCACGAGTGAAGGTTCACCACCTCAACTGCGGAATCCTGTATCCGCTCGGGTGCGGCGAGATGGTGTGCCACGCATTGCTGCTCGAGACGGCCAACGGGCTGGTATTGATCGACTCCGGGTTCGGGACGCGGGACTGCGCCGATCCGCCCCGCCGGGCCGGGCCGTCCCGGTATCTGATCCGCCCGGTGCTCAACGCTGCTGAGGCCGCCGTCAATCAGGTTGAGCGACTTGGCTTTCGGCCCGACGACGTGCGGCACATCGTCCTCACGCATTTCGACCTTGACCATATCGACGGCATCTCCGATTTCCAAGACGCGCAGATCCATATCACCACCGCGGAGGCGCTAGGCGCGCTGCGAGCCCCGACGCGCGGAGAGAAGGCCCGCTTTCGTCGAGTGCAATGGGCGCATCGACCAAAGATCGTCGAGCACAGCCCGGGCGGTGAATTGTGGCGGGGGTTCGCCACCGCCAAGGAGCTCGATGAGGTGGCGCCGGGAGTCGGACACGGTGATGAGCTGCCCACACGACTGGACAAACTACGAGTACGCCAACGCAACCGTCTAGGAGGACCCCAATGCAGGTCACATCGCAAAAGACAGTCGCGGTGCCGATCGAAACCGTATGGGACGCGCTGAGCGATCACTTCGGGATCGGCCGCTGGGCACCGGGGCTGACGGTGACGATGGACAAGGTCGGCACGACCGACCCCAATGGCGTTGGGGCCATTCGTCGTATCGCATCAGCGGGGCCCGGGCCCGACATCGTCGAGGAAGTCGTCACCTCCGAGCCGCCTCACGTGCTCGCCTATAAGGCGCTGTCCGGCGTGCCGTTCCCCGGATACAGCGGCGAGGTACGGCTGAGCGAAGCCGGGGCAGGCACCCAGATCAGCTATACGCTCACCTCGTCGGCTAGGTCTCCGCTGGTCAAGGCCCCGCTCGCGGCCATCTGCCAGGTGTTGATGCGCATGCTCGCGCGGGCGGCGACGAAACAAAACTGAGGTCCGGCATTGACACGGTACCACCGCGTACCGTAACTTGTTCGTCAACAAGCAAGTCTTAGGGAGACCCGATGATCACTGACGATCTGCGACAGCGTCGACTCGCAATCATCCGCGAGCACATGGACACCGAGGTGACCAAGGAGTTCGACGCGACGCTGGCCACGTTCAAGACCAACGGGGAGGGCCACCCGCATTACGAGATCATGGCCACCGGTCAGGTCTATGACGGCGACGACGAGGTCATGGGCTACTACCTGACGACCCGCACCGCGTTTCCCGACCAACGCCACGAGAATGCCCGCTTCCATGTCTCTGACGACACCGTGATCGTCGAATTCGACTTGCTGGGAACGAATCTCGGCGAGTTCTACGGCATGCCGCCGACCGGTAAGTCGTTCCAGGTGCCGATGATCGCGGTGTTCTTCTTCGATGGCGAGCGAATCATCAACGAGCGCATCTACTTTGACACCGCCAGCCTGGTCACCCAGATCGGCCGCGGCGAACTGCTGGCGCTGGCAGGCACGCCCGGTGACTGAGTCGGGCCTGCCGCGCACACAGGAACAGCGTCGGATCGAAGCCGAACGCCGACTCGTGCGCGCGGCAGCGGAGCTTGTCGCCGAGGTCGGACCGGCCCGGGTAACCCTTGCAAACGTCGGCGAGCGTGCGGGCTACAGCCGCGGGTTGGCGACGCATCACTTCGGGTCGAAGGGTGCTTTGATGCAGCGGCTCGTAGAGACGGTCACCAGCCAGTTCCGTGACGCGATAGCCGAAAAGAGCCAATCTGATTCGCCGATCGACCAGCTGCGGCAGTTGGTCGACTTCTACTTCCGAGTGGTCGCGGACCTTCAGCCGGTGAACCGGGCGCGGCTGGTGCTGTGGGCCGATGCGGTCGCAGGGCCGTCCGAAGATGTTCGGCCGCAGATGATCTCGGCCGACCGGGAGTTTCGCGAGGAGATCGAGAAACGGATCCAATTGGCGGTCAGCGCCGGCGAAGTCACGGGGTTGGTCGATCCGAACGGGATGGCGACGGTGATCGTGGCGATGCTGCGGGGCGTGGCCCTGCAGCGGGTACTCGACGATCAAGTCGATCTGGTGGCCGCGCGTCGCGAGGTCGAAGAGCTGCTGGCGTCGCGCCTGGGACTTGGCGGCTGACATGAAGGTGCACCACCTGAACTGCGGCACGATGAAGCTGCCGAGCCCGATGGTTTGCCACGTACTCCTGATTGAAACCGACGATGGACTTGTGTTGGTGGACAGCGGGTTTGGCACCCATGACTGTGACGACCCGCGACGGGTAGGACCGGCCCGCCGCATGTCGCGGCCAATCCTGAGCCACGACGAGACCGTCATGCACCAGCTCGGCCGGCTCGGCTTCGCGCGAGATGACGTGCGGCACATCATCATCACGCATTTGGACATGGATCACGCCGGCGGCTTGTCGGACTTCCCTGCTGCGCAGGTCCATCTGACCGCTGCGGAGGCGCTCGGCGCGCTACGGGCTCCGTCGAGGCGGGAGAAGATTCGATATCGCTCGGCGCAGTGGGCGCACACACCGAACATCGTCGAGCACGACCCGCAGGGTGAGAAATGGCGCGGCTTCGCCGCTGCCAAGGAACTCACCGACATCGCGCCCGGCATTGCGCTGGTGTCGCTTCCCGGACACACCCGCGGCCACGCCTGCGTGGCGGTCGATGCGGGGCATCGCTGGGTACTGCACGCCGGTGACGCCTTCTATCACCACGGCACCCTCGTGGGGACGCGGGTACCGCGTGGGCTCGCGGCGATGGAGGCGATGGTCGCGTTCGATCGAAACGCAGTGCGGGACAATCACACTCGACTAGCGGAGCTCTATCAGCGTCAGGAGCCGGACCTGTTGATCGTCAGCGCGCATGACCCGGCGCTGCTGGAGAGGGCGCAGGCCACCGCCTAGAAGGGTGGTGGGTCGGCTTCGTAGCGGGCGCGGTTTTGTGCGCGTTCGTACTCGATGCGGTGTTGGCGGTCTTGGGTTCGGGTGCGTTGTCGTTTGGGCATCGCCAGGTCCCGGTTCGGGTCGGGCGGTGGACTATTGGGCAGGGTCAGCGTTTCGGTGGGGGTGGCGAGTTGGGGGAAGAAGCGGGCCCCGGCCGGTGCGGTGGTGTAGGTGCGCCCGCGTGGTGAGGTCCACTCGATGGTGCCGTCGGGGAGTTGGCGGTCGGTCCAGCCGCAGAAGGTTTTGAGTAGGTGATGGATGCGGCATTTCAGCCCGGTGTTGGACGGATGGGTGGGCCCGTGCGGGTAGGGCACGCTGTGGTCGATATCGCAACCCACCGTGGGTTGACCGCAGCCGGGGAAGCTGCACGTTAGATCGCGGCACTGGATGAACCGCGTCAGTGCCGCCGAGGGCCGATAGTTTTCTTCGGCACCCAATTCGTTCGCGTTGGGGACCGGGCGCAGTGAGGCGCTCTTGGCGAGCTCAGACACTGTCTCCGCGGGTACCGCGCCATAGCCGGGCAGATACCCCGGTTTATCACTGGTGCCGGCGACGGTGGCGACCTCCGCGATCAGATTGATCACCATCGGACTTGAGCTCACCTCGACACCGGCGGCGGGGCAGTTCGGTGAACCACACAGGCACGGCATGCTGGTGGCCCGCGCCGACAGGGGGCTCAGCGCATCGGTGCGGCGCTGTTTGTGGGTGCGTGGATCATTGGGGCACACCGTGGCGGCCAATTCGTTGAGGGCGGTGTCGAAGACCGCGGCATCCGGGCCGCGGACCTCACCATAGATTTCGGCGGTCCCGTTGGCGCCGGGCCGCACCTCGATATGGCGATCGGCGTCGCGCTGTTTGGCGGCCCGGATCGCCTCGGGGTCGGCCTCGATGACAATCCAGTCGACCAACTCGGCGACCTTCTCACGCGAGAGTGTGTTCCACGAGGGCGCCTTGGCCGCCAACTGCGCGTCGACCACCGCCAACGCGTCAGCATCGGTGATCAAATCGGTGCGATAAATCGCCGCGGCGATCACCCGGAAATCCACCTGCCCAGCCGCAAACACCGCAGCCAGTTTGGGGAGGCGTTCGATCAGGCTCTGCCCGTCGCTCATCTGCGCAGACGCGCGTTTGCGGCTGATACCCAACTGCGCGCTGATCTCCGCGGCGATCTGCTCCCAGCCGTCCACCGCCCACCGGCTGTGCTCATCGGTCTGCTCGGCGATCCGACGCACCGTGTACTGGCCGATGGCCATCAACCGGTGCGCCGACGCAGCCCGCTCGACCTGCTGAGCATCACCCATCAGATCAAGCAACTCCGCCTCACCACATCCCTCGAACACACTTCAATTCTTCTGGCGCCATTGACAACTCGCGACCACCGCCAGCCAGTCTGTGGATGAATTCGAACCTGGGGATAACTACACGCCCGAGCCCAAAAATGTCGGAGCCCTCTGATAAGGCGCGGGCCCTGTTACGGGACAAGCACCACCTTGCCGACGTTCTCGCGTGCCGCCAAGATACGGTGGGCCTCAGCGGCGTTGGCGAAGGACACGGCCGCGTGCACGACGGGTTGGACGATGCCGTCGACCAGCGCGCTTGACAGTGGCTCGATCCACGGCTGCAGCGTGCCGCGGTCGTCCCACAACGCCAGCATGTTCAGCCCGATCAACGTCTTGGACTCCGACAGCTGCTTGATCAGATTGAAACCGCGCAACATCGACAGCAGTTGCGGCAGCGCGGTGCGCAGAGACCGCTTCTCCCCCTGCTGCATGGCCGATGCGCCGTAGCCCACGAGCCGACCGCCAGGACGCAACAACTCATAGGACCGATTAAGCGACCTGCCGCCGATCGCGTCCAGCACAATGTCGTACGGCGGCAGACCTTTCCACCAACCGTCGCGGCGATAGTCGATGGCGCGGTCGACGCCCAGCTCCGCTAGCCGCTTGTGCTTACCTGGCGACGCGGTCCCGTGCACCTCGGCACCGGCCGCCTTGGCCAACTGGATGGCCGCGATCCCGACGCCGCCTGCCGCAGCATGGATCAGCACCCGCTCACCGGCCTGCAACGAGCCGTAGCCGTGCAATGCCGCCCACGCGGTCGCGTAGTTGACCGGGATCGCCGCGCCCTGCTCAAAGCTCATCGAGTCGGGTATCGCCACCGCGTCTGCCGCTTGCACGTTGACGATTTCGGCGTAACCACCGAAGCGAGTGCCTGCGAAGACCCGCTCCCCTACGCGAGCGGCATCCACCCCGTCGCCGACGGCCTCGATCGTCCCCGCCACCTCGTAACCGACCACCATCGGCGGTTTCGGTGCATCGGGATACAGCCCAACGCGCGCAAGGTGATCGGCGAAGTTGACCCCGGCTGCCCGCACCGCGATGCGCACCTGCCCTGGGCCCGGCGGCGGCGGGTCGGGGCGTTGCTGCACTTGCATGACCGACAGGTCACCGTGCTTGGTTATGACTACCGCGCGCATGGGTCAGACGCTAACGCGCGCTCTTCTGCAAGTCAGCGGATCCAGCCTCGGGCGCAGCATTCGTCTGACTGCGCCGCCTCAACACCGATTCGAGCCGGCCGAGAATGTCGTAATAGTGCGTCGGCGCAAGGCGACCGAGCGTGTCGAACAGATAGGCGTCCGGCCCGACCAGGATGCGCGCCTTGCCCTGTTCCACTCCGCGGTGGATGATCTCGGCGGCCTTGTCGGGTTGGGTCAGTGTGATCGCGGCGAACTCAGCCACCATCTGATCGTGGCTGCGGCCGCGGCCCTCCGGGTCCTTGCGCCACCGGGCATTTCGCACGATGTTGGTGTTGATGCCACCAGGGTGGACGTTGATCGCGGTCACACCAGTGCCGCGCAGCTCCTGTCGAAGCGAATCGGTAAACCCGCGGACAGCGAATTTGGCAGAGCAGTAAGCGCTTTGGTTGGGCATACCGACCAGACCGAACACGCTCGACGTGTTGACGATCGCACCTTCGTTCTGCTCGACGAGGATCGGGAGGAACGCTCGGGTCCCGTTGACCACTCCGTGGAAGTTGATGCTCCACAGCCAGTCGTCATCCTCGGGGATGGTGTCCAGCACGCTCGAAGACGTGGCGACGCCGGCGTTGTTGAATACCGCGCCGATCGGCCGGGGCGCCCACTCAGCCACCTCGCCCGCGAAATCGCGCTGGGCTTCGGCGTCGGCGACGTCGAGCACCCGCAGCAACGCGGGCCCGGTCAGTGAGGCCTCGGTTTCCTTGAGCCCCCTCTCGTCGATGTCGGCGATGGCAACTGGGCAGCTGTGTGCCGAAAGCCGTCGCGCCAGAGCCCGACCGATGCCGGAGGCTGCGCCGGTGATGACGACGGTGCGGCCGCTGATGGTGCGCTTACTCATGCCCCGACTCCTCGCTCCGGTCCTCGCTCGTTCCTCGCTGCGATCCTCACTCGTTGTCGTCTTCGGTTACTCATGCGTGCTCCTCAGAATGGGTGACAGGTGCGAACGTGGTGTGTTGGGTGATCAGGTCGATGATTCGGCCCCACGCGCCGATGGGCAGATCGTGGCCGAGGCCGACGACGGTCTCCAGCCGGGCACCGGGGATCGCGCGGGCGGTGGCCGCTCCCCCGGTCGGATGCACCATCCGGTCCCGGTCGCCATGAATGACCAGGGTCGGGGCGTCGATGTTGCGAAGTTCGGCGGTGCGGTCGCCGGACGCGAAGATGCCCGCGAGTTGGCGAGCGATTCCAGCGGGGCTCGAATCACGGTCGAAGGCGATGCCTGCGTACTCGCGGACCGCATTCTCGTCGAACGGAAAGCCGTGAGACCCGATGTGGGAGAACATCATCGCCGCGCGGTCCATCGCCTCAGCGCGGGTGCGGGGCGGACGTGATGTCAACATTCGACGCCAGGTCGACAGCGCCGGTCGGCCTAGTCGTCGCGCCCCGGTGGTCGACATGATCGACGTCAACGTGCGGACCCGGCCCGGGTAGTGGGCGGCGACGGTCTGGGCGATCATCCCGCCCATCGAAATGCCGACCAGGTGGGCATCGGAATATCCGAGCGCGTCGAGCAGTCCGACAGTGTCGCGCGCCATATCGCCGAGGTGGTACTCGTTGCGTCCGCGAAGCATCGCGACCGGACTCGGCGGCCGCGAGGTCATGTGCGTCGACCGGCCCGCGTCCCGGTTGTCGAAGCGCGTCACCCGGTAGCCGCGCCCGGCCAGTGCGGCGACGAAATCGTTTGGCCACGAATGCAACTGCTGCCCGAGGCCCGCGATCAACAGGATCGGCGGGTCGCCGGGGTCACCGGTCTGGTCGTAGCACAGTTGGATGCCGCGGCCGACGTCGACGAGCATCTCCTCGCGCGCGGTCATGCCGAAACCCGACGCGTTGCGCCGGCCCGCGATGCCGACTTGGTGGCGCGCCGGTACACCACGGCACGCCCGCCGTGCGCGGGCGCGGTCGCGATGCCACGCGAGTGCAGGCGTTCGCCTGGTGCATACGTCGTGCCGAACTCGAACTCTCGCAACAGTGTCCGCAATGTCACATTCATCTCCATGTTCGCGAAGGCCGCACCGATGCAACGACGTACCCCGCCGCCGTAGGGAATCCACGCGTAGTTGTCCGGCGGGTTGCCCATGAATCGGTCGGGGTTGAACGCCGTGGCGTCGGCGAAGCTTTTCTCCGACGCGTGTGCAAGCGAGATGCTTGCGATCACCGTATATCCCTCGGGAATTACCCACTCCCCCAAGCGGATCCGGGTCTTCGTCAAACGGGCCGTGCCGTTGATTACCGGCCTAGTGCGTTGCACCTCCCAGATCGTGGCCTGCACCAGGTCGGATCCGCCCGCGTCGACCTCCGCGGCCAACCGTGCCAGCAGCCGGGGGTGACGGCGCAGCCGCTCGACCGTCCACGCCAGAGTCGTCGCCGTGGTCTCGTGCCCTGCGGCCAACAGGGTCAGCAGCTCGTCGGCGACGTGGTCGTCGGAGATCGGCGAGCCGTCGTCGTACCGCGCCTGCAGCATCAGCGTCAGGACATCGTTGCGTTCGTCGAACTTCGGATCGTTGCGGATGTCGGCGATCAGGCGGCGCACGATCGCGTCGTATCGTTCGCGATTCGCCGCCAGCTTGCCGCCCGGACTCCACGGCCCGACGTCGCGGCGCAGAATCGACGGCATCACGGCCAGCCGGGAGGCATGCAGCACCATGTCGGGCAGCGAGTCACGCAGTTCGTCGAGCGCAGCCCCCTCGGCGCCGAAGACCGTGCGAAGGATCGCATTGAGCGTGATGCGCATCATCGATGGCATGGTTGCGAATTCCCTGCCCTCGGGCCATGACGCGACCTCGCGCAGCACTTCCTCTTCGATGATCCCTTCGTAGGAGGCCATCCGCTTGCCGTGGAACGGCGGAACCAGAAGCTTGCGGCGCTCGCGATGCTCGGGGCCGTCGAGGCTGAAGGTCGAACCGGGACCGAACATTTCGCCAAGCACCCCGGCCCGGGCGATGAGATCGGTGTTGGTGGTGAACAGATCCTTGATCAAGGCCGGGTCGCTGACCACGATCGCCTCACCGAAGACCGGCAGGCGCAGCGTGAACGCCGAGCCGTATCGCCGCGCCATCGCAGCGACCGACTTCTCCCGGGCGGCGACGAAGCCGATCCCTTGTAGAAGCTTCGGTATCCGCGGAGCGGGTGGCAGTCGCACCGGGTCCGTGGTCGCCACAGCCATGTGAACACCTCCGTTGGTGGTACTCAAAGGTACCGGACCACGGTACGTCAAAGTACCGATCTGCACAAGCCCCTTTCCACACGCGTCTAATAGTGGTACCTTCTGGTACCGAGACTGGTACAGGGTAGTACCAGGAGCGAGTCGAGAGGGCAGCGTCGATGTCACGACCAGCGGAAACAGTGGATGTCTTGATCGTCGGGGCCGGGTTATCCGGCGTCGGCGCCGCGTGCCAACTGCGCCGCGAGTGCCCCGACAAGTCAGTCGTCGTACTCGAAGCCCGCGACGCCATTGGCGGCACTTGGGACGTGTTCCGCTACCCGGGCATCCGGTCGGACTCCGACATGTTCACGCTGGGTTATCGATTTTCACCGTGGACCGATCCGAAGGCCATCGCCGACGGGCCCAGCATCCTGCGCTACATCCATGACACCGCGCAGACCTTCGGTATCGACAAGCTAATCCGAACCAATCACCGTGTGGTGAACGCCAATTGGGACAGCGAGGAAGCGCGCTGGACGGTCGACGTGCATCGCGCCGACACCGACGAGCGGTTCACGATCAGCTGCTCATTTTTGTACGTCTGCACCGGGTACTACCGCTACGACGAAGGCTTCAGCCCGAAATTCCCTGGCGTGGAGGATTTTCACGGATCGGTGATCCACCCGCAGCATTGGCCTGAAGACCTCGACTACCGCGGCAAGCGCATCGTCGTGATCGGCAGCGGAGCGACCGCGGTGACCCTGGTGCCTTCGCTGGCCGAAGAGGCCGCGCACGTCACGATGCTGCAGCGCTCGCCGACCTAC
The DNA here is from genome assembly GCF_000328565.1 of Mycobacterium sp. JS623. NCBI lineage: Bacteria > Bacillati > Actinomycetota > Actinomycetes > Mycobacteriales > Mycobacteriaceae > Mycobacterium > Mycobacterium sp. JS623. The sequence continues at coordinate 5,529,372 of NC_019966.1, forward strand.
GTCGCATCGCGGCCTGCCAGCGACGCGATTGCCGACCGGCTGCGGGCGTGGCTGCCGCCGAAGCTCGCCTACGCGATCGTGCGGTGGAAGAACGCATTACAGGCGATCGCGATCTTCAACCTGAGCCGCCGTCGTCCCGAGATGATGAAATCGATGCTGCGCAAGGATGCGATCAGGCGGCTTCCCGAGGGCTACGCCGTCGACACCCATTTCGCGCCGACCTACAACCCCTGGGACCAGCGGATGTGCCTGGTTCCTGACGGCGATCTGTTCACCGCCATTCGCGACGGCCGCGCCTCCGTCGTCACCGACCACATCGACACCTTCACCGAGACCGGTATTCGGCTGCAGTCCGGGGCCGAGTTGGAGGCCGACATCGTAGTCAGCGCCACCGGACTGAATCTGCTTGCCATCGGCGGCATGCAACTGGAAGTCGACGGGCGCACGGTCGATTTGTCAAAAGCAGTGTCCTACAAGGGAATGATGCTCTCGGGAGTGCCGAACTTCGCGTGGACGATTGGCTACACGAATGCATCGTGGACGCTGAAGGCCGACCTGGTTGCCGAATACGTGTGCCGGCTGCTCAAGCACATGGACACGGGAGGTTATGCGTCGGTCACGCCCGATGCTGCAGGCACCACGGCGGCGAACCCGTTCCTGGATCTTGCATCGGGATACGTCAAGCGCAGCCTGGCCGAACTGCCCAAGCAGGGCGATCGGGCGCCATGGCGGCTGCACCAGAACTATGTCAAGGACGTACGGTTGCTGCGCCGCGGCCCTATCGATGACGCCGTCATATTCGCGCCTGCCGTCTCGGCACGGGTCAGGAGCATCGCCTGATGCGCATCGAATGGGACGAAAACCGTTGTGCCCTATCGGCTTTGTGCACCGGGTTGGCGCCTGACGTCTTCCGGGTTGACGAGGACGCGCGGCTGGCGTTCAGCGCAGAGATCGACGAGGCGCATCAAGAGGCCGTTCAGGATGCCGCCGACTCCTGCCCGACACAGGCGATCAGCGTCGTCGGCTAGTCGGTCTGATCGCGCGGCGTCAGCAGCGCAACCGAGGCGTCCACCGCTTCCTCGGTGATGTCGCTCATCTGACCACCTTCTTCGACGGTGATCGCCGCGAGTTCGCGGAGGCCGCCGAGCAGCATGATGATGCGTTGACGGGAAACGGGAGCGATGCCTGCGGCGCGGAACTCGTCGGTGCCGCCGAGTGCCTGCACCATTTCGATGAAGTTCTCGGTCGCGTCGCGCTGCAACCGGCGCGCGGCTTCGCCCAGCGAGGGCACGTCACGGAACCAACTGAGCATCAGCGGGGACCGCGATTCGCCCGTGGAGATCCAGGCCTCGATCGCCTGCCGCACCTGGGTACGCCATGGCGCATGGGGGTCGACGGCCGCCGCGATCTGCCGAACCTGCGCGGCATTCGCATCGTGAAGCAGTGCGACGAAGCAGGCTTCCTTGGTGTCGAAGTGCTGATAGAAGGTGCGCCGCGACGTCCGCGCCCGGCGCACGATGTCGGCGACGGTCGTGCGCGAGTAACCGTCGTCGGCGATCGAGGCTTCGAGCGCGTCGAGCAGGCGTTGGCGAAAGTTGCTTTTCTCCTCGCCGGCGCCTTGTCGCTGCCCGGCCTGAGCTGCCGTCACTCGATGCCTTCCATCTCACAGGCAATCGTACTGCCGTGCCCGGGTGGTTACCGCGAGACAGGACGGGTTCGCAGCGGCGGAAAGTCGTTGTGCAGGTCTGGATGGCACAGCTGAGCCACGCGCTCGGGATGGGTGAGGTCACGAAGCGCATGACAACCCAATCTCACCAGCCACGTCTGATCAGGCAGCGACTTGTGAACGAGTTCGCTTGTCGCACCGGACAATAGGGTTTGACCGCCGTGAGCGAGCTCCCGCAGGCGCGCGGCACGGTTGATCGTCGGACCCATATAGTTGCCGCGGTCGCGCAACAGCACATCACCCGTATGCACGCCAATCCGCAGGCGAATGGGTGCGAGCGCGGCCCGTTGCAGGGCCAGCGCGCAGGCCACACCATCGCCAGGACGGCTGAACGCCACCACGAAGCTGTCTCCTTCACCCTGGGAAACCGGGCACACGCCGTTGTTGGCGCGAACGACGTCCGCCAGCACGCGATCCATGGTGGCCAGTGCTGTCGCCATGTGGTCAGGCTGGGATTCCCAAATCCGCGTGGAGCCTTCGATGTCGGCCAGCAGGAGTGTCACAGTGCCCGTCGGCAATATTCGGCCATCGGCGTCATCGGAATTGGCATTCGGTGTGACGCTGACGCGTGGCGAGATGCCAAGCGATTCTGGTCGCCACCCGAACCGATCCGATATGCGTACTCTGGTACGACGTTCAGCCGCTACCGTCGCCAACGTGCTTGAAATCGTCATTCTTGCCCCCGCAACTTTCGAAGGTCGGCGCGTGTGTCCCCGGTGGTCTGTGAAACACGTTGTCGACCTGAGAATTTCGACGATGGCTCCATCCTGCTGACCTGCCGAACGCGTTTCCACAGTGTGTGCAACACGATTGACGGTGGTGCGTACACCCTTGGGAACAGGCGCGCGTCAGCGTCCGCTGCAGTCGACTGCGGCGACGATGCGGGTGCCGCGTCCCGGCGCCGTGTCGATCACGAGTTGACCGCCGATGGCCGAAAGCCGATCTGTCATGTTGGTCAGCCCGTGACCGATCGTCGCGGGTTCGAATCCACGGCCGGTATCGCTGATCGAGAGGTTCAGCGCCCGCTCATCTCCACGAGCCTTGATTGTGACCGTGGTGTCCGGACCGCCGTGTTTGGCGGCGTTCTGTAAAGCTTCGCTGCAGCAGTAGTACAGGGCCGCCTCCGTCGAAGGCGGATATCGGCCGAGGCCCTGCAGATCCAGGTGCACAGGCACCGACGCGCGCGCGGCAAGCGTCGGCAAGGCTTCGCTCAAGCCGCCGCTGACCAGCAGCGGGGGATAGATTCCGTGGGCGAGCCTGCGAATCTCGACGATCGACGTCTCGACCAGTTCGGACGCCTCCTTCAGCAGCGACTGGCACCGCTCGGGCTCGGCTTTGCGCGCAAGTTGGATGAGCACCGACAGGGAGACGAGGTGTTGTTGCGCGCCGTCATGCAGGTCACGCTCGAGGCGGCGCCGTTCCTCGTCGGCGGCGGTGGTCAACCGGGTGCGCGAGGCGACCAGCTCGGCGGCACGTTCAGCGAGCTGGCCTTCTGACACCCGAAGGGCCGCGGCGTTGTTCCACACGATGATCAACAGGTGAAAGGCGTTGAACGGCACGCCCACAACGATGAACGCCGTCTCCAGCCAGCGCGGCCCGTGTTGGACCACCTCGGGGATCGGAAGGAAGCGCGCGAGCATGGCCATCGCCAGCACAACGACGGCCGTGATCACAGTGAAGGCAAGCCCGCGCTGCCAGCGAATGTAGGGCTCCGCGAAGACAACTGGGACAAGGGCCACCAGGGCCATCACCGCCAGCAAGTTGGGGTTGATCACCGTCACGAGGACGGAGCTGATCCAATTCGTCACGCAGACAAGGCTGATCGACTGGGCATACCTACCGAGCCGAGCCAGCCGCAGCCCCAACGCCAACGCAACACATTGCGGGGCACCGACCGCAGCGAACAGCAGCACATAGGGCGTCCGGTACCAAAGCGTGTACTCCAACAGTGGCAGCATGACGCCGGCGCTCGCCCACAGAGCGAAGTGCCCGCTGAGGAACAGCTCGTAGCGCTCGGCCCTGAAGCGGTTGATCAGGTCGTGACCCAACAAAGAGGACGACCGCACGGCTGCGGTCAGCAGCACCTGCGGTGCCCGCCAGTGGGACATCATTCCGCCGGCGGCCGGCTCTGTTACTCCGCTGCTTGCCATATCCGGTTCAGCAGTTCCGGGGAGAGGTGTTCCTTGTGCAGGTATGCGATGGCACCGCAATCCGACGCGGCCGCGGGAAGGTCCTCGAGGTCGTACGTCGACATCAGCACCACGATCAAGTCGGCGTGCGCGGCGCGGAGTCGTCGCGCGGCCTCGATGCCACCCATACCCGGCATGTGGATATCCATCAGCACCATGTCGGCACCGCTATCGGTGATGCGGTCGATCGCGGATTCGCCGGTCTCGCACTCGCCGGCCATCACGAAGTCGTCCATTGCGGCCAGCGTCGCGGCGGTTGCCCGCCGGAAACTGGCCTGGTCGTCGACGACCCAGACCCGCACGACACCGTCCGCCACCGGATGATCGTGCCCGCCGGATTTGCTGCGGACCATGGTGCACACACCACCCTTTTCAGCGGCGCTGCGGCCACTCACGGCGATCCACCGTCGTTGAGGAACATCAACACGGCCTTGACTCGCCGATCAACGGAGTCGTCAACGGTCAATTCCAGCTTCGCGAAGATCGAGTTGATGTGCTTTTCCACCGCCCGTTGAGACAGCACCAGCCGCTGGGCAATGGTCCGATTGGAAAAGCCGGTCGCCAGTTCGCTGAGCACCTCGCGTTCTCTCGGTGTCAGCCGGCTGAGCGTTGGGGCCGAGCGGGGCTGCGCCAGAAGCGCTTCCACCACCAGCGGGTCGAGCACGGTGCCGCCGGCGGCCACCTGGCGCACGGCCTCACCCAACTCCTCGAAATGCGAGATCCGCTCTTTCAACAAATAGCCCCGGCCCGCCGTGCCGTCCTCCAGTAACCCGGCCGCATAGCGCGGTTCGGCATACTGCGACAACACGATCACCCCGACCTCGGGATGCGCCGTACGCACCCATCGCGCCAACCGGATGCCTTCGTCGGTCGACGTGGGCGGCATGCGAATGTCGGTGATCACCACAGTCGGCCGATGCTTGTCGACCAGTGCCACCGCGGAGTCGTAGTCCTCGGCGGCGCCGACGACGGTCACTTCCGGATCGATCGACAGCGCTCGCTGAACGCTGTCGCGCACCAGCAGCGAGTCCTCCGCAATGAGGATCGAGATCCGATCACTCAACTCGCTGCCCCTTCTTCCGTTGATCAGGATCATTATTACGATCGCTGCGGGAAGCCATCGGTGTTTAGATTTTCGAATTATCCGCTCGTCAGCGGGATTCGCGATCCGAGGGAGACGTCACCTCTTGGTGCCAGGGCCGGGATTGAACCGGCGACCTTCCGTTTTCCAGGCGGAGTTCGAGAGTCGAGCCCTTCTAGGCCTCCGCTGCTGGCTCCGTTTCGGGTTTCGGGAATTGACTGCGGGGTAATTATCTCGTATGAGTGGGCAAAACAAGCCGAGCGGCCGGCTCGGAGCGACTAGCTCGCGCACAAGAGGGGCATCCGGCGGCAGCCAGAACCGCGCCAGCAACACCAGGTCGACCGCGCCTGGTGGAAAATCGAAACGGCCGGAGTCTGCATCCGAAGCCGTCGTGGTGCAGCTTCCGCGCAGACGTGCAGCGGCCACGAAGTCGCACGCAACGTCACGTCGCAGCCCCGCGAAGCGCCGCAATACACCCGGCACGTCCAGCTTGACTCCACACCGGCACCGGCCAGTCCACGGCATCACGCCCCCGGAACTCGCGCGGGCTCAGGCCGGCACTGCCACACCGACGGCTCGGAGACGCTCGCGTGCGCTACCGCCCCGGGCGTCTGCGCCCTCGCAGGCTGTCTCGTCGAATTCGGGGCGCCGGCCGGGGCCCTCCTCGTCCGCCGACGGTGGCCTGGTGTCGCAGTCATTGGATGCCGTCACCGAATGGCTGAAAGCGCAAGCTCACCAGCTCCTCGAGAGAGCGCGGGATGGCGGGGAGGTGCTGAAGAACAAGATCGAGGAGTGGATAGACACTCTCGCGGATGCGGTTTCGGACGGCGGGGCCGGCGTCAACGCGGCGCTAGGCGGCATTCGGGGTGTTCTCACAGGTAAGAATCCTTTGTGGGCAGCGCTCAAGGGCCTGGTGTCCGGATTGAGCGGCAAGGCCAAAGTGGCCCTTGTTCTCCTCGTTACGCTCGGACTTCTTCTGGGACCGATCGTGTTGCTGGTCCTACTGTTGGCGCTCTTGGTCGGGGCGCTGATCGCGATGGTGGGGGCCGGATCGCAATGACATCGCAATGACCTAATCGAAGGTCAGGCCATCAGCTTGTCGCTCTTGCGCACGGCCTTCTGAAGCTTTTTGCCCGTCGTTTTGCCCGACTTCTTGACCGTCTCGGTCACTTCGTTGACCGGATGGGCTAAGGAGCGGGGGAGTATGAGTTGAACGGCGGAAGTCAAAAAGCGGCGGGCGACGCCCAGGAGCGGTATGCCCACCGGCAGGACGACGATGGTCACGCAAAGCACCGGGCCGACGAGCCCAAGCACAGAGGCAACGATCCAGAGTAGGGCGCCCAGCAAACCAAGGTCTCGCCGAAGTGGTCGAAAGAGATCACTTCCACGGATCGACAAAAGGCGCACAAGCCCTAACCCCAGACTGGGTAACTCTCATAACGGTCGCCCGTTCGCGCCTCGCATTAAAATTGACCACCCGTTCTTAGGCGTAATTAACCGTACCGTCAAGACACGCCGGACCGTCCGGTTCGTGGGTCCGGTTGGTCGGTGTGGCCGGCAACCCATGGGTCGACCTGCGTCCAGGTTTGTTCCAGCCAACACGTGGGCACTCGTCGCGCCGGTCACGGCAGTGGTAACACCTCGCGTGCGCCATCGACAACAGGCGCTCGACACCCGCGCGAGTGAGATCCACGGCGATCGCCCCGCCGTTGATCGCGCCGATTGACGTGCCGCACACCAGGTCTGGGCGCACACCCGCTTCCACCAGAGCCCGCGCCATGCCGGCCTCGGCGGCCCCGAGCACGCCACCGCCGCCTAGCACGAACGCGTTGCAGGTCATTTGCGGAGGATCAGCCAGGCCGGCTGGGCAGGAGCTGTCCCAATGGCCCGAGATCGAGGTTGAGGTCTTCCGGCCGAAGCCCGAAGTAGTCCCGCAATTCCGCCATCGCGTCCTCCAACCGCATCAGCCCGACGCCAAGCCGTTCGACCGCTTCCTCAGACAGGTCGCCGGCGTCCACCCGGCGCAGCGCCTGTCGCTCCATCAACTGGCGCAACAGTTCGACGATCGTGAGCACCAGTCGGCCGAGATCTCGACCGACTTCCTCGGGATCCATCTCGATCCGGCCACCCGCGGTCATTGCATCAACTTGTCCACGGAACTGATCAGCGCGCGCAGGTCGATGTGAACCAAGTCGACATCGGCGAGGCTGATCGTCAGATCGCCCACAACCACCACACCGCCGCCGAGCAGACGGTCGAGCAGATCGACAAGTGCCACATCTTCGGTGGCGTTCATCGCAAGAGTCATGAATCAACCTTCGCTGCAAAGGAATACGGTGCCCACGGACCCGTCAACTCCAGCCGAAGATCGACGCGCGACATGGCGTGCACCCGCTCTTCGAACTGCACCGCTTCGGCATCGTCGACCAGGTAAGCGGCATTGAGGATCATCGGCTCGGGGCGTCCGCTGAGCCGGGCGTCCTGCAACGGGTACCGGCGGCTCTCGACAGCGACGGTCGCGAGCTGTTCGTGCGCGTCTTCCGCCGCCTCGAGAAGGTCCTGGCGCCGACGTGCTGTGCGGTCGCGTTGGGAGCGGCGGCGCAACAAGTACGCCGTGCCCGGCGCGTCAGAGGAGGAGCCAGGCTCCTCGTCTGACGCATCCGTAGCGGGTGTCGCATACCCTTTGACACTCCATTCCGAACGGCTGCGCACCCGATCGAGTGTCGCGACCAGTTCAGCCTGGCGGTTCTCAAGCAATTCGCGAACACCCGCGTCGCCCAGAAAAACGGTGGCCATCCGGACAGGCGCGACCGGATGGTCCTGCGCGAGCCGGGCGACCACCTCGTGGTGCACTCTTGCGAGCTTGCCGAGCCACTCCAAATCCTCCATGTGCTCGTGAATCGCGTTCTCGCTGAAGCGTTGCCGATCCACCGATGCGACGACGGCGGCTAGTGTGCCCTCGACGATGGTGCGGACCGGAACGTCGTCGACGCCCTTGACGTCGGCCAGCGCGCGGGAATCGGCCAGCGCGCTGTCACCGATCGCGTATAGGTAGACGTTGTGGTCACTCATCCGCGTCAACGATCTCGGTGCGGCGACTCCGACGACGGCTACTGTTGGTCTGCGGCGATCCTGACCCGTCCCCATTGGAAGCCTCGAGCTCTCCTATGCGGTCCCGCAGTCGGCGGTTCTCCACCGCCAAGTCGCCTCCGCCCGAACTGAGCGACGGGTCGTGCTCCCACCAGTCGATGCCCATCTCCCTGGCCTTGTCGACGGAGGCCACGAGCAGCCTGATCTTGATCGTCAGCAGCTCGATGTCCAGCAGATTTATCTGGATATCGCCTGCAATCACGATTCCCTTGTCGAGCACCCGTTCCAGAATGTCGGCGAGGTTCGTGCTTTCCTGACGGTGGTCGAGCTGGGACCGGCCAGTTGGATAGAGGTCACCGTTCACCGCGATCCCCCGAACGTCTGACCGCGCAAATAGCGCTTGGTGCGACGGTAGGAGGAGAGCTCACCGTCTTCGTCCAAATGCACCTCGTAGGTAGCCAGAATATCCGCCGAGTCTGGAATCCGATGGCTCTCAACCACTTCGACCCCGACCCCCCATCCGTTGTCGTTGCGTTCCACGGAGATCACGCCCTCCACATCGTGGCCGGTGAGGTCGGCCATCTGTTCCATCGCCGCCCGAGCGACTTTCGCTGTGGAGAGCCGCCGCGGCCGCTGCCCGTTAGCTCGGTCACCGGACGGGCGCGGCGATTCGGTCGGCGCCCTTCGGCGTCGAGGTCGATCGGTCTGTTCAGTCATGGGTGCTCCACGGGTCCTCCGCGGTTTACTCCTCCCGGTGAATCAGCCGGTGAAGTAACTCGTCCTCCCACTCGGCACACTCCTGCTCGGTCAGCTCGCCCGATTGCCGGGCTTCCTCGACGCGGTCGAGTTCGGCGCGGATGTTCGCCGGGTCGTAGTACTGCTCTACGGCGTACTCCTGGATCTGTTCTGCCACCCACACCACGCCGCGGACAGGTGCAAGCGGAAGAGTCAGCAATCCGGTGAACAAGCCCATGGTTCAGCCCGCCGGCACGAAGTCGTAGGGGGCCAGCGGGCCAACGAGGCGGACGCGCACGCGGCCGGCAAGGTCGCGGCCGACCCCTTCCACAGCGTCATCGAAGTTCTCGACGCGGTCGCGGGCGACAAGGAACGCAGCATTCAGCACCTCGTCAGGCTGAGTCAGCCGGCGCGGTGACATGTCCACGGCGAATGGCTTCAGCCGGTCCAGTACACGCACGGCCACCTCATCACGCCGTTGCTGCATCGCAGTAACCACGAGTTCCCCCAAGCGAATCCGGTCGTAATATGTCGCATCCTCCGGCAGCCCACGCACCCGCTCGCGCAGCTCCATGATTTCGTCGTCGGCCTCTGCGATCTCGCGGAGCACAGGCTCTTGCTCGAAACGGCCCTTCACGGTGAACTGAACCAAACCGTCCAGTCGGGCGAGGGCCTCCATGAACCGTTCCTGATTGGGCGCGAGCAGTTCCGACACCACGCCGTCCTCTTCCACGACGGCCGGAAAGCGCATGGGCAGCACGGCCGTCCGCTCGGCGACTGCATCCAGCACCCGCTCGTGTGCGATCAGGTCGTCGCGGGTGCCGAGCGGACGGCCGGTGGGCAGATCGCTCACGATCGCCGCGACCCGCTGATGCGCGATTGTGCCGACTCGGCCGGGTCCCAATCCCTGGAGATCCGGCGGCAGTTCGGCGTCCGCCTTGACCAATCCGTAGACGTAGGTGGCGGTCATCACCGTCGCTCCCTGGCCCGCGGCCGCGGACGTCGCCGCGGCGCCGGCTCCTCCTCCGCTTCGTCCTCGTCCTCATCGTCGCCACGCCGACCTCTGGTGAACATCTCTCCCACCTTCTCGACCGCACCCTCAATCGCGCCGGAGCTCTTTCCTTTCGCGCCGCCCTCGGTCACCGACTTCGCAAGATCTCCCAAGTCCTTGCCGCCGTGGGCGTAAAGGTCCAGCCGGTTAGTCGCTTCGGCGAACCGAAGGAATGTGTCCACGCTGGCGACCACGATCCGCGCGTCGATGGTGAGCAGCTCGATTCCCACAAGGGACACCCGAACGAACACGTCGATGACGAGGCCCTTGTCGAGAATGAGTTCGATGACGTCGGCCAAGTTGCCGGATCGACCGCCGCCAGATCGCTCGACTGGGCTGTTACGGCCTTGATGCGTCGCCACTGTCATGATCGCGCACCCCCACCACCGCCGCTGGCGCCGACGGGATGCCGGCTGCGCCTGCGAGGCCGCGGCTCGCCTTCGTCTTCGTAATCCTCGTCGTCGTAGGCTTCGTCGTAATCCTCCTCAACGCCCGCGTCGTCGTCGGCCAAGTCCTCGTCGGCCAAGTCCTCGTCGGGCTCGTCTTCGTAGACGTCCTCATCTTCGGGCTCGTCGTACTCGGCTTCGTCCTCGTCGTCCGCCAAGTCTTCGCCCTCGTCGACGTCATCGGTGTCGTCGTAGTCGTCGTAGTCGTCGTCTCCGACATCCTCGTTCGACTCGTCTTCATCGGACGCCTCCGCGTAGCCCTCGTCGTCTACGCCGCCGCCGGATTCCTGCTCTTCCTCCAGCGCTTCTTCATGCGTCTTGACGACCTCGCTGTCGCGGATCTCGCCCCGCCAGCCCTCGATTTCCTCCGGGTGCAACAACGCTTGCGTCATCGCGTGCCTGCGGAAGTGTTTGAACTCCAGACGCATGCGCCGGCCCTGGGCACGCCACAAATTGCCTGTCCGCTCAAACAACCCTTGCGGGAAGTATTCGATGACCAGCGTCACCCGGGTCAGATTCGGTCCTAGCGCGGTGAAGGTCACGGCTCCGTCGACGTGGCCTTTGGATCCCCTGGATGTCCAGATGATATGGGAATCCGGCACCTGCTCGACGGTCGTGGCATCCCACTCCCGGTGTGACCACAAGACCTGGGCCTTCCAATGGGTCTCTTCGTCCGACGACTGGTCGACGGCCTCCAACTTCTTCATGAAACTGGGGAAGTCGGTGTACTGCGTCCACAGGTCATAGGTAGTGCGCAACGGCACGCCTACATCGAGGGTCTCCACGATGTTGGTCAGCTTCAGCTTCTTGCCGCCGCCCCCGCCGCCTTTTCCACCGCCGCCGAACATGTCTTTGACCTTGTCCTTCAGCCCTCCGAGTAGACCTCCGCCGCCGCCATTCTTGCCGTCATCGTCATCGTCATCGTCATCGTCATCGTGACTGCGCGGCCGACGCACGAGCGATGTCAGCCCTTCGCCGGTCTCGCTCACATCGGTCAGCCGGTCGGCGAAGCCGTTGATGCGCTCGCTGGCTGATGAGGCAGCGCGCTGAAGCACGACGCCAAGGAGATCCTGGCCTGCGCCTCGTAAGGTGTCGGTCGCGGTTCCGCCGTGGTTGCTTGCGCCATTGCTGCTTGTCTTAGCCATCATTTACCTCCCGGCGTGTAGGGGTTGTGCGCGATGCCCTCCGGCTCACTGGGGCCTTCTTCGGTGTCCGCTTCGACGAAGTCGCGGCCTTCTTCGCTGCCGGCTTACGGCCGCTGGCCTTCTTGGCGCCGGACGCGCTGCGCGCGGTTTTGCGGCCGCCGGATGCCGATGACCCGGTGCTGGAGGAACGGCTGCGGCTTGTCGCCCGACCGTTGCCTGACGCACTCTTAGCGGCGGCGGATCGGCCGGTGCCCGAACGACTTGCAGCGGTAGAGCGTGACCGACCAGTCCCCCGGGCGGCGGATCGGCCGGTGCCGGAACGACTTGTAGCGGTAGAGCGTGATCGACCACTCCCCCGGACGGCGGTACGGCCCAAGCGGCCACGACCGGACGTGCGCGTCGTCTGCTCTTCCTCGTCCTGCTCGTCGTCGACGTCATCACCGTCGTAGACCTCGTCGCGAGAGCTCAGGTCGAGGTCATCAAGGTCAGCAACCCGGCGCACACCGCTGTCTGCTTTTCGCTGTATGTCGCTCAAGTCCTCCACGCGGCGACCCACCCGGTCGGTCAGCGCCTCGACCTGGCGAGTGGCTACCGCCATGGCCGCCCCCTTACCGGCTTCAAGCAGCCGGCCTCGCACTTGATCCGTCAACGCGGACAGTTCTGGTGACTCCCCGAGGAGTCGACCTGCCTGCCCGAGCATCTGTCCAGGACCGCCCAACTGGCGTCCGGCCGCCCAGCCTCCAAGCGCCAGCGCGACCTTCATCTTCTTGGTACGTCCGAGGAAGTATCCTCCGGCGACCCCGAGCGCTACACGGGCTCCACATTTCACGACATACTCCTAGGCTCGATTTGTACTCTGCACGTGATGCAAGGCACGTGATGCAAGGGCGCTTCGCAATTCGATCTAACTGAGCCCCACATGTCCGCCGGATACCCCTGCGGTCTAATGCCAAACGTCATCGGCTCAATTTCCGATCGGATTCCTGGCACACCAGCTTGATTGCAGAATTCGTCGACCAATGGCGAAGTTTCGGCGTCCCAGCTACGCTGACGGGACAGCAGCGACTGCTCGTCTTCATGTATTCGCAGCGGCCGGACACCCTATTTGACCTGGCCTTTTAGTCACGGCGGACGCCTTGCTGCCGTCGAGGTGGGAATCCTAACCCGCGCCGTAACAACACTGGCAAACTCCGATTGGGATTGAACGCTCCGCCTTGAGAGGCAATTCAATTGCGACTCACGCTTAAATCCAAAGGCGTAACTTAGATCGGCTCTACACCGACTATCGAGGACGGCGGAAATCGCGCATTGTTGCCACGATAACGCGGCCGCCAATCGACAAAAGGGCGAATACACACGATTGCCGATTACTGGCGGTCAAATGCCGACTTTGTCAAGGGATTGGCGGCATTCAGGTCTCACCAATTGAATCTCGGGGCGATACTTCGTACGAGAGACATCCTTGTCGTTGGCGCAGTTCCGTGTCGCGTCCGATCGGCCGATCACCCGTGGCGACCCCCTTCGTCGACGGGTCTTGCTCTGGAAGCCGGGCAGCGGTGCAATGCGGTGAATTCCTCTGAACCAGTTGGGAACCCACGTTTGCGTCTCGCGACCGCCGACTGGCCGAGACGTATCCGGACTGCTGACCAATGCTCTGGATCTCAGGACGTGGGATCTCCGAATGGCGCTGCACGTGCAATTGACGGCTTACGAGTCAGTTAATTTCGAGGCAAATGTTGTGATGCCGGTCACTAATCGACGCCTAGACGCCCCGCTGGCCTGCGCGCCGACCCGCGAAGTTTGCCGCGACGTCGTAGCATCCATCGCGTTCCACACGCCGAGCCACTCGTCCAAGAGCGCGCTATCAACTCGCTGAACCCATAACGGCGGGCCGCTTCCGACGCGAGCGACAATAAATGCCGCCTCGAGGTGATCCCTCCATCGAGCGGGTGAACGTGTTCTAGTTGGCAAACCGGCCGACGGCGACGCGGGCCGGGGCGTCGAGGCCGTAGAGCTTGGCGCCCTCAAGCAGTTCGGCAATCGACTCGGCCTCGCGGCGTGCGAGCAGGTGCGACACCGCCTGCCGTGCGCCGCTCTCGTCGCTGTAGTCGAGCGCGTCGGCGATCTGGGCATAGGTTTGTCCTTGCAGCCGTAGCTCGACCGCCCGCATGGCGCGCTGACGCTCGTTTAGGCTGGCGCACGGCGTTACTGGTTCATTGTTTGGTTATCCGTTTCTCGGGTCGGACAGGGATTGGCCGGACGGCGGGTTGGTCACAGCACCAGCGGCACTCGGGCACGGTTCGCAGCGGCCAGGCGCGCGTCGCCGAGGCCGACGTAGTTGCGGTCCTTGACCTTGATAGCAGTGAAGAAAGTTCTCACGGGGTTCGTCCAGCTGAGATATCGGTGGCGCTGACTGACCGAGTGTTATTTCAACTCCATACCGCAGTCGAGGCTGCGGTCTTCGGTGCGATTGTGGTGGCACTCTCGGGCGATGGTTAACGCCCGAGCGAAGCTCTGTGCGGCCGCCTGCCAGCCTTGGTGTATCGCCCGCCGGCGCTGCACCGTGACTGCGCGGCGGTCGCGGACGCCGCGGATGCGTTGCGGCAGTGCGGCGCTGGGTGTTTGGGCAGCGACCTCGTGTGCGGTGATGGGCTGGTCGTGGCTGGCGATAATGGCGCGGGCGAGACGACCGGCGCGCTGCGCACTGCCGCGGTCCATGACATGCGCTGGGCAGCGGGTCGCCGCCAAACTCCTGTTCGGCGGGCCGTTGGTAGATGTAGGCGCTGTTGGTGTCGCGGCCTCGTGTCGGTTCCCTCGGCGGAATATGAGTGGCTGCCCGACACTGGTGTGCAACAGGTGGACCCGGCGATCGCTGGGCAGAAGGCCTGGAGCGACTGCATGGTGTTGCACACGGCCGCGGAGTACCGATGGATTGTCGACGGCAATGGTGACTGAGCCCGGTTGGTACCCCGACCCATTGGGCGGTCAGGGTGCCCGCTACTGGGATGGCACCCAATGGGAAGGCGCCATTCAGCTGGGCCCGCCGACAGCGCCCGAGGAATTCCCAGAGCCGCCAACGACACAAGAGAAGTCGCGACCCCAGTGGCCCGTCTGGGTGGGATTGAGTTTGGCCGTCGTAATCGCTGTCGGCTCTGCAGTATTCGTGTTAACGCGCCCAACTGGCGAAGGTACGAAGGCGGCGCCAACGATTACGCCGACTACGACGCCAGGCCCGACGGTGTCTCGGGCCGACCAGGTCGCCGCAGAGGTGCAGTCGTCGATGCAGTCCAAGCTGGACACAGATCCAGACCTTTCGCCTCTGCGCCTCAAGGTGAATCACGTCGACCTAGTCAACAAAGCCGGCAACGAATACAAGGGCATTGCGACGGTGACGACCTCGCGCGGCAAGAGCCACGATGTGGCGATTGACGTCACAGCGGATGGCGACAAAGTCGTGTGGGAGGCGGCGCCTGGCGCATTCCTGTTTGCAGTCCAGGACATGCCGACGCAAGCGCCAGCGCCCACCGCGGCCGCACCGCCACCGCCACCGTCGACGGTCGTTCTACCGCCGCCCCCGGGAGCGGGACCTCTCGAGAATTTCAAAATCTGCCCATCCGGCTTGAGTGGCGTTGCCACTGATGAGACAAGCTGCGCCTTCGCAGACAACGTTCGCGCATCGTGGTATTCACAGCCAGGCCAGAGCGTTATCGCCTACAGCCCGGTAACCCACCAGTCATACCTAATGACGTGCGCGCCGGCGACGACCAACGTGTGGCCGGGAGCGAAGCGTTGCTCCGGCGTCAATGCCCAAGGCACGATCCTGATCGTCTACATCAACTAAGCGAGCATGGGCGTCCATGGCATCGGCGTTGCCTTTTGTCGCTCGATCGGTCGAGGTGCCCGTCGGTGACGACGATAGTGCTGATGGATTCGCGGCCGGGGTGCCGTTGTACGGCGGGCAGTGGGCCGGCCGGCTTTGGAGACGCAGGTGTGCCGAGGTCGTGCACGCGGGCCTCGTGCGAAGCCCGGCTTCCCCCTACTTACCCGCTGTTCGCGCTGAGACGACCTGCATCTGCGACCATTTGACCGCCAGTCGGAAGGCGACTGAATTGGCCTGTCTCCCAAAGACTCTCGGACCGGTCTGACAAGGGGAATCGTCTCAAGCTGTTCCCCGTCAACTCTCCGAGTTCGTATCTAGTGTGACAACGTTGTGACAACTCCTTCGGCAGAGCCGTTAGTTCTCGGAATGTCCGCGTGTTTGCTGGAGCATGGCGACGGGCATCCGTCTTGTCTAGGTGTCTTCGTCGACTCCGTCGAAGACCTGCACGGTGTAGTCGAACGATTTTGGTGTGACACCGACTTGGCGACCAAATGGATGGTCGAGCCAGTAAATGAGGGAGAGTAGGAGGCCAAGCAGGACCGCGATGGCGCTCGCCAGCATGGTATGAGTCAGGCGGTTATCGAGGCGGGTGAATCCGAGCAGACCGATGAGCAGGACGCCGCCGAATAACAGCCCGCCCCATAGCAAGCCGGGAATTCGGGGCCTTGCATCCAGTACGCGCGTGTTGCGTTGTGATGTCAACTATTGAGTTGGCCGCGGACCTCGGCATTGATCGGATTTGAGGCGACGGTGGGTGGTTGTTGAGCGCCGAGCACGCGGTACATGTGGGTAATCGCTGCTCGTGCGTTGCCGCTTGCGGCATCGCTGCCTTGGCTGTCCCGCTCCCCTTGGACCGCTGCCGTGTAATTTCGCAGCAGCTCACGCATCGTGGCTTGCTCCGGCGCGGGCAGGCTGATCGTTTGCCGATACATCGTCGCCAGGGTGGACGACTCGTTGGTCACGTTTGTCTCGGCAGAAGAGAATTGCTCCCAAGCGACGACGACGGTGAAACCCAGTAGGGCACCGTAGACAAGTGCGACCTTGGTAAGGAACGGCGACAGGGATCCCGTTTCATCCCTGGCGCCAGGCCGGTGAATTGTCTTGTGGGCTCGCTAAACGCTGCTGACTGCGACGAGGACTGAACCGGTGACGACCAGGGCGAGAAACAGCCACAAGCCCGGAAGGCCCATTCCGCCCATCGCTCACACCCTTAATACCCGGGCTGCTTCGCCCCGAAGATCGGACTCGCCGCACCGTGGACGGCGCCTTACACGGCGTTGCTGTCTGAGCTCCGCGACCTGATGGAGGCGCCGGAACTGGCGCTGCTCGACCTTTAGCCCATCGGCCCGTCGGGAAGAGGCGCGTTGCAGCGATCCCGAAAATCAGATGCCGCCTGCCTGACCCCCGTCAGCTCGTCGCGCACTTGTGGATTTGCGTCCAGGTACGCGGTGGTGTCCGTGCGCATCTGATCCCTGGTCTTGCCTTTGAGGCTGGTGAAGAAGTTGTTTACGTCTGGATGGCTGAACAGATATGACGACATCGCCGCGTTGACCCCCGACATAACGTTGGCGAGGTCGGCGGCCGTGCAGTTCGGCGGATCGGCGGCGGCGGTCGGCGAGGTGCCGATGAGCGTCGCACCGGCGATCACGCCGGCGCCGATCAGGCTACGAATAAACATGTGAGACTCCTTGGTTTCGTGGGTGATGGGGGACGTTGCTCAACGACGCGGTCCGATACCGCCTCCGCCGCCGCCGGGTCGGCCTGGGCGTCCGATATCGGGAGGAGGCAGTGGGAGGATCACGTCGAGATCCCACTCGTCGTCGCAATACCACGGATCGGCGCAATAGGAGGGGTAGGCCGGCCCCGCCTGTGGGGCGGTCGCACCACCGCCGCGGACGTCGCCCTGGGCACACACGGTGGCGTAACCGGCACTCGAGCAATCCGCTGACGCTGGCGCAGCAGAGGTGACACCGATGGGCACAAACGTGAGGACAAGACCCAAACTCAGGCAGCACTGTCGTAGTCGCACGGCTGCTCCCTCCCGATAGGCGGCCGGTCACTGTCGACTCGTGTCGACGCGACGAGACCGATACTCGCGGAGCGTAATTCCCTGCGCTCGATCGCGGTGCGGTATCGGCAAATATCCTGGACCCCAGCTACCTTGTTGTGAACTATGAGAAATTCTTTACATAGATTCTCCATATTGATAACGAGTGTTCTCCTGTCAGTCGCCCAAACACCCACAAACACCGCGGCAGGCGTGTTATGTACCGCCGCTTGTGCGCCGAATGGGGCGAAAAATACCGGACCAAAATTGGAGAGACCCGCGGCAAAGGCCATCCCGAAAGAAGGAAATTTCGGCCTCGAACGCGCCCACTATGTCGGATTACCCGAGAACTCGTGTGTGCTACGGATTTTCCATGTTCGCCAAAGTTGAGGAAGGCCGCGAGCAGGCCGTCCGGGCATGCGGCTAGCCGATCGTGGAGACTATTTCGAGGAGCTCGGAGGCTCGCGCCGCTACGCCTGCACTACCTCGCGGGGTGGTGTTCGACGTTGGGTCCGGCCTACACCTTGCAGGTCGAGGGCATCTTCGACACCGATTTCGACAAGTACACAGGACGCGGTCCCCTCGTTTAGCGCGACGGGCATCACGACAGTCTTCACGAATCCCCAAGGATCCCTCAGGATTGGAAGAAGAACCCGGATGCGTTCATCAAGAAGATTGCCGCCACCCAACCAGGCGATGTTTGAGTTAAGCCCGTGACTTGATGGACAGTCACATTCCCACTCGGAAACCCAAACGATCCGATAGGCTGATATTCCGAACCAGCGCGCTCTTTTCGTCATCGGACAGCAAGTTGGTCGATTGGAGCGCAGCAAAATGGTCGCACAGAGTGTCGCAGAACCACGCTACAAGATCACTGGTGGAATAGCTTGCGCCGTGACGAGCGCAGTACTCGCAAGCGCCGGGTTGGGGTTAGCCCCTACAAAGAACGCGACCTGCGCGCTGTTGCCGATACCGGCACCAACAATAAAGTTGCAGCGGGCCAGGATCCGCTTGCGTTTGCCGCTTCCCTCTTCCGGGACGGTCAAACTGTCACGAAGACGAATCCCGGCATCGCGATCAACACTTTCCGCGTCGGCGGGACGGCCTTGACGCCCGGACCAAACAGCACGGCTGTCAACACGGCCGGAGCGACCAGCGGAAGCAATAAGCTCAAGAAGTAATCGACCACCGCCGGTTCGGCCACGTGCAGCCGAGTTGCCGGTTCTGCTGACGGACGATAACTGCCATGCGCTGGTAGAGGCGGGCGGTGTTGGAACGGTGGCGAAACCGGTGCGGGCGCCGATTGCGAGTGGGATGGTGCAGACATGCGATCAACGGAGATTGTCACCGCGTTCTGGGAAGAAGTCTGGAACGCCGACGAAGCCGACGCCGTCGATCGGTTCGTGGCCGACGACGTCGTCATCGAGGCAGGCGGCCAAAAAATCGCTGGCCAGGACAGCGTCAAGAACTGGATCAAGCAATTCCTCGATCACGTCAACGATCTACACGTCGACACCATCGAAACCTTCCAAAGCGACGACGGCACCCGCGTTACATCCCGATGGGTAATGACTGGCACCAACAACGGCATCCTCGGCACGGAACCCAACGGCAAGCCGATCGCCATGACCGGCACCGCCATCTGGACCGTGGACAAGGGCAAGCTGCACCGTGGCTGGATCGAGCAGGCCTCCTTCGAGCTCTACCACTGGCTACTCGCGAAGTAACCCCGGATGCGGTCACGCGTCGGTAAGTTCTCGGCGGCGGCGGGTGCGGTCACGCTGCTTTCAATTGCCGCAACGCCCAACGTCTCGGCCGAACCGGTGGCGACGTGTACGAGCGAGATCGTCGAGGGTGTCGAGGTCGACTACTGCGTGGGCAACCCCAATGCAAACAACGGAATTGAGATGCCGGGCGTCAATGTCGATTTTGAGTTCGGCCTCGGAATTGGGTTCGGATTCTGAGTTTATGCCAACCGGCGCCGCAACTGAGGCCGCCGATGCACGACGCGGCAGACAGCTGGACCGAACGCCGGCTAGTACAAGTTGTTGGGACATGTGACGTCGACATAGACGGTGTCACCCGGCGCGGGCTCAGGATTCGACGAGGGGTTGTTGACCCTGACCACCGTGCAGTCCGACAGTTGCTGAGTGTTGAAGCCGTTGCTCCAGTTGATGTGAACGACGTATCCCTCAGCCTCAAGGTCGTTGATGACAGCGTCCGCTCCGTGGGCGCTGGCTAGTGGCGCGGCCGCGCCGGCAAATGCCGCGCCTGCCACAGCGAACACCACCGCGGTGGACTTGGCTCCCAATGACATACTGCGATCATGACTGACCGGCGGGGTCAAGCGGCCCGTTTCGGCCAAAGACGGACTGGGTGGATGACCGGCCTTAACGCTTGACCCCCAGTTGTACGTTGACCGAATTTGTTTGTCTCTCATGGACTCTCAAATGGGCCTCCAGCGGGGCCCGTCTCAAGTTGTCCCCGCCAACTCATGGAATTCGTCCCTAGTTGTTACGTCGTCTGCTGCAGCGCCTTCAGTGGACGCATGCGCTCGCTATTTGCTGGTCTCGTCCGGGCGTCGTTCGAACCCGACGTGGGTACAGCACATCGATTAGTTTTCCGGCAGCGTTACGCCAGACCATCCGCACTTCTGACCATCCACTCGGCCTGGGGTGTCCGGGCGTCCGCTCGACCCGACCGAGGACAATCGGATCGTGTCGGGCGAGACCGTTGACGACGACGAGCCAGCGGCCCGAGGAAGCCGACGTTGACCTCGCCGAGGACGTGGACGACATCGCCGACGAATCGGCCAACACATAACTATCTAAATGGCCCCACAGACGTTAAACGCGGTGGGTAGGGTGGCGATCGGATTGATCCCGAACAAAGCAGGTCGTCAACCTGGACCATTCAAAGGACAGCGATGAAAACACAAGCAGTAGTTTGCGTTTCCGCAGTAGCCTTCGGTTTTTGCGCATCAACGTTTCTCGCACCGGCAGCCAAAGCTGACACGCAATGCCCATATCCCGGCGTCGGCGTCTTAAATGCAAGTGTCGGTGGTGTCAGTGGCGGTTTTTGCGATTTCCCGACGGAAATCAATGGGGCGCATTGGCATTGCCAGGGCGGTGGCGTCGGCCTTGGACTGGCCACTACCGGCGTCGGTGTCGGTGAAATGGGTACTCTCGGCATTGCCGGTGTCGGCCAGGGTGTCAGTGGCGTATCGTGCAATTGGCGCTGCCCTGACGGTACGGATGCACCGGCGCCGAATCCCCCTGGCGCGTGGAAAGAATATCTGGTGCCGATGGATTCCACGAATTACTGCAAAGATCATATGGAACCGGTTGGGTTTTGGAGTGCGCCAACGCTTCCCACCGAAGGTATCCCACCGGCAGACGAAATGGCACCGGAACCGGGAGAAACACTGGTACCGCAACCAATACCGCCGCCGTTACCGACAGAACCACTGCCAGCGCCAGCAGTACCGCCAACTGCGCCAGGGGAACCAAATCCATAATCATGACTACAAGTTACGGCGCGGCGAACACCGCGACCGCTATGGACTTAGCTCCCAATGACATTCGGCCATCGTGCCCGACGAGCCCGGGTCAGGCGGTCCGTTCCGGGTCAAACCCAGGCTGGGCGAAAACACCCAGCCTCGACGCTTGATAGCAGTAGAGAAAGTCCTTACGGCTTCGTGCCGCCGTTGGCGGCCGACTCGTTGAAGGCAACCCAAATCTGAACGGTAGGTGCCCATCCCGGAACGTCTGGTGCCTATGCTGAAGGCGCGACTCGATGGCCGGCCACCCGGCGCTCCGGCCGTCGCGTCTCCCCGCGGGTCGCGGCTCGGGCTTGAGAATTGGAAGCGGTCGGTCAACTGGAAGTAGCGATTGCCAAGATCGGGCGGGACAAAATGCGCGTGCACGATCTTTGCCACTCGTACGCATCGCTCTCACGCCGTGCCGGCGCCGATCTTCGCCTGTTGCAGAATGCCATGGGGCACGCATCGATCACCGTGACCGCCCGCACCTACGCCGACCTTTTCGATGTTGAACTCGACAACATGGCGGCCGCGCTCGACTCGCTGGATGACGTTGGCCGGGACCACTGAAGTATCCCTACCGCTGGCGGCTCCTCGGTTTGGCCACATATTGGCCCCGTCGTCGGTTCGAACCAATAAGGGCGAGGCTCGGCGGGGGGTCGCAGATACCCAATGAACTGGGCACCTCTTGGTGGCCAGGGCCGGGATCGAACCGGCGACCTTCCGCTTTTCAGGCGGACGCTCATACCAACTGAGCTACCTGGCCGGAAGGCACCCAACTCACCCAAGTGCCTCGCCATGAATGGCGACCCTGACGGGACTTGAACCCGCGACCTCCGCCGTGACAGGGCGGCGCGCTAACCAACTGCGCCACAGGGCCTTGCTTTGCGACTCCCATGGTACGAGGCGCCGCGCGTACCCCCTACGGGATTCGAACCCGCGCTACCGCCTTGAAAGGGCGGCGTCCTAGGCCGCTAGACGAAGGGGGCCAGCCGAATCTCTCCGGGGTACTCCCGACGCTGTGACGCTGGGAGCCTCGATAGCTTAGGGTACGCGGACCCCAATCCTCAAACGAGATGCCCTAAGCGACGCAGTATCCTGATCAGTCGTCGCCCCTATAGCTCAGTTGGTAGAGCTACGGACTTTTAATCCGCAGGTCGCAGGTTCGAGCCCTGCTGGGGGCACCTTGACGGTGTATGCCTCGGTTGATGGTGGGCATTTCGTCTTCGGTTGATCGCTGACCGTGTTTCGGCTGATGCTTTACACCTGCTTCGGTTGATCCGTGACACTCCCCAGAGGAGTCTCGCGGGTGGCATCGAAGCTGTCAGTACACGTGTGACGTGTAGCTGGGCCATCGCCTTGAGGGCGAACGCCTTTGAACGCTAGGGAATCACCTGATTCCTTTGCTAATAGTGATGCATAAAGTCTTCGCAATGCTCGCGCTCCTACGACACCCGGGCCCTCTCCGCCGGCTGACGCTCACTGCGTTGCAGTCCTCGATCGGGAACGAGATCGGGCTCATTGCCGTGCTGCTGATCGCGAGCCGCACCGGCGAAGGCGCTTGGCCGGTGACCGCGGTGCTGTGCGCAGATCTGCTGCCGATGATCGTCCTAGCTCCCCTGGCCGGAGTGATCATCGACCGGACGGCACCGAAGCCCCTACTTGTCGGCTGCGACCTCATCCGCGTGGCGGCGTTCGTCGGCATCGCGATAGCGACGACGTTCCCGCTGATCCTCGGACTTGCGCTACTCATCGGAATAGCCACCGCCGTCCATCGGCCGGCGAACAAGACCGCCCTCGCCGACCTCGCAGGCCCGAATGCGACGGTTGCGATGGCGGCGCTGGCGACCTCGTGGTCGGCGGCGCTCACCGTCGGACCTGCGCTCGCCGCCGGTCTGCTCGCGATCACGGGAGTCGACGCGCTGCTGTTGATCGACGCCGTGACGTTCGCAGTCTCGGCGTTAGTGATCGCCGGCCTGCCGCTCCGGCGCCGTGGCCACGGGGAGGCCGGGCCCGATGAGGAGCAGCACGCCGGCTGGCGCCTGCTGCCGCGCGGGCTTCCCGCCGGCCTCGGCGCCGTCCTGACGATCGGCTTCGTGAGCGGACTTGCACTGGCGGGGATCAACGTCGCTGAACCCTTGTTGGTGACCAACGAGCTCGACGCCGGTGACGCCAGCTTCGCGGTCCTCATCTTCCTGTTCGGCGTGGGGGCCACGTTCGGCGGAGCGGCGTGCGCTGAGCGCAGCGGTTGGCGGACGCTGCTGGCCGCCCTGGCCCTGGCCGCGACGGGAACCGCCGTCGCCGTGGTCGCCGACAGCGTGCCGGCTGCCGCGGTGGCGTTCGTCATGACCGGCGTCGGCGTCGGCGCGTTCATCAGCGTGGAACTGCAGATGACGACCTCGCTGACCCCGTCCGCGCTCCGCGGCCGCGTGTTCGGCATCAAGGACTCGCTGGACAGCCTCGCGATCGGAGCCGGACTCGTGCTCGGCGGCGCGACGGCGGCGCTGAGCGGTCCTAGGGCGGTGTTCGCCGCCGCGTCGGTGATGACAGCCGCGTGCGTGCTCGGCGGCGTGGCCGCAAGCAGACGAAGCCGGCGGATGTCCCTGAGCAGGAGCATCGCCTCGTGAGTCAATTGCCACCGGCGCTGATCGAGACCCACCCGACGACCGAGTATCGGCTGACGCACCTGACGTGGCATCCACACTGGCGCGCGGTGCTGGATCGGTTCGCGGCCACCGTCCCGGTACTGGGCCCCGTTCTGCTGGTCAGCTACGAACGGCCAGATGATGCCGAGGACGCCGACGACCTGACCGCACCGTGGCGCGAGCCGGCATGGAAGTGCCTGCATCTGTCCTCCGATGTGATCACCGATCCGGGGCTGCGACGTGAGATGGACCAGTTCGCGAACGCCTTCTACGAGTTCGAACTGCCGGACGACGACGCCGCAATCGTCACGGACATGCTCGTCGGCGCCGATCCGGACGCCTTCCAGCACCTGCTGGGGTGGATGCGCGGGGCCGTAGTTGAAATCACGGGGGAGCGGCTGTCAGCGCACGCCGTTCCAACGACGCATGCGGGCAATAAGGACGGCAGCGGCGGCCTGTTCCCGCCCCACGCGGACATGTGGCACACCGAACTGCTGTTCAACGTCTTCAACCGGGTCCTCCCCGGCAGCAACGGTGTGCCCCTGCTGTATCCGATCGACAGCGTCTGGGACATACTGGCCGACGCCGGCATGCCCCGGGCGCATGTAGACGACATGCGCTCCGAGCTCGCCAACGCCGCGGTGTGCGGGAACTTCGAGGACTTCAACGGCCATATATACAACCCTGAGCATCCGTGGTGTGAGGCAGCGACCGCGGCGCTGCAGCAGGCCGCGTGGTGCCATCCGATGCGACCAGGTGAGGGGTACTTCGTCAACGATCGGCGCTGGCTGCATGGCCGCACGCCGATCGCCGTGGACGCCACTGAGCACGACAGGGCGCACCGGCTCTACCGCTTGGGCTACAACAACCGACGTCTCATGGAGCGCGCAGCGTCGGAGGGGTTCGACTGGACCCTGGCCGGGACGCGCAAGGCCGGCTGCATGGATCAGCCGCAGGACTTCGCCTAGCGTTGCGCCTCGGGAGGCGGACAAGAACATGGTCGACGCGGTACCGGCGCGCGGCACTGGTTGCGCTCCATCACCCCCGCAAGCCGGTTCGTAAGACTTCGATCGAAACGCTCTCCGGTACGCACGGATTCGCTGGCGCAACCGATTGCATCATCGTGCTGTAGCGGAAGGGCAAAAGCAGCGGAGGCGTCTCGGCGGTAACCGCACGCGACTAGCCGGACGCCCATTATTGACGCAGCGACGGTTATCGCTGTTCATCTTCCGTGGGGTTCACAGTGATAATGCAGGGAAAACCCTGATTCGTCCGAGACGGCAAATCACTATCGTTTTATCGAGGAGTTCAGATACTTGTGCGGCGGGTTCCTAAGCCGTGCAACGTTCTTAGTAGATGAGGGGGTGAGGAGATGCCTTTCAAGAGGGGTTGATTTCAGTCAGGTGTTGAAGTGTGTCCCGGGTCGTCGATGGCGTCCCGGACATACTTGTTTGCGGAGTCAGCGCGGGGAGTCGAGGCGGATGCAGTTCGCGGCGGGGGGTCGCGAGCGGGTTCGATGAGCGACGGGACGTGCCGACTCTAACTGTCGAAACGGCGGCGAGACACAACAATTCGCGGTTGAACGCCCATCCGCAGAGTCCTCACGCGAGGCCGGTCCGCAGGAGGTTCGCATCTGCCGCAAACAACCTTCGCGACCAACGCATTTACGCGTCGTGTTGCCCGACGATAGCGTCGGCGCAAACAACGCCTCACACGGTGTCAGTCACCCTTCTTGTGCCCACTTCCGTTGCCACCGCGCTTCTTTGGAGGCGGTGGCTCCTCGACCTGAACCGGGGTGGTCGTCGGTGGCGGCGGTGGCACGAAGGACGGCGTGGACGCGGGCACAGACATGCTCGTGCTGGCCGGCTCTGGGGTCGACGGGGTCGAAGCCGAGTCGACGATAAACGCGATGGCGGCGATCAACACCGCGATCACGCCCGCGGCGACACCGACGTACCACCGCGACCGTCGGTTATGCGGGGGCGCGACCACCATCGTCGTCGGGTCCGGCAGCGGAGCGGCGAGCACGCGGGTCGCCGGCCGCACGGGCGGTCCGGCCGGGCCTGACAACCCCGCCCGCATCTCGTCGGCGCTGGCGAACCGCCACCCCGGATCGCGCGCCATAGCGCGCTCGATCACCGCCACCAGCGCCGGGTCGGCATCCTGACGCAGCGCGGCCAATGGTGGCGGCACGCCTTCGGAGATGGCGCGGGCCAACTCGGCCAGGTTCTCCTGCGGGAATGCCCGCCGTCCCGTCAGTGCTTCATAGCCGACGGCGCCGACGGCATACAAGTCGTCAGCGATGGTGGCCGGCCTGCCCGCAATCCGGTCGGGGCTCAGATACGCCATCGTGCCGACGATCTGACCCGTCAACGTATGTGCGCTTGCCGCGCTCTTGGCGATGCCGAAGTCGGCCACCTTGGTGTGACCTGACGTCGAGAACAGGATGTTGGCCGGCTTGATATCGCGATGCAGGATGCCTGCGGCGTGCGCGGCCGACAGCGCTGAGAGCACCTCGTCGAGAATCGACCGCACCTGTGGCTGCGGCAGCGGCCCCTGGGCGATGACATCGGCCAATGTCTGCCCGGACAGTCGCTCCATCACGATGTACGGCATCCCGGCGTGCTCGCCGCTGTCGTGGACGGAAACGATGTGCGGATGATTGAGCGCCGCCGCGGCGCGCGCCTCCACCTCGAAGCGCATCCGGTTGTCGGGCTGCGTGGTGAACACCGGGTACAGCAGCTTGACCGCGACCGGACGGTCGAGCCGGATATCCCAGCCGTCGCGGACCTCCGCCATGCCGCCGCGCCCGAGAACGCCCCGCAGTTCGTAACGGCCGCCAAGTACTTCTGGCGCCTGCATAGGTCAAAACTAGCCGGTCCACACCGGCGTCAAACCACCGCTAGGCGTCGCTGCGCGGTGCTGGAACCGCGATCGGGTCGGGCGTCGCGATCATCTCGACCGCGTTCGCAAGACCCTCGGCGATGGTCTCGATGACATGCATGCCGAAGGTAAACGGTGTGGTCAGCACTGTCAGGGGCGAAGGCGGCGGGGCGTAAACTTCCGTCACGTTCGTCGCCGATGCGGTCGGGGGCGCAGACAGCCCGATGACCACGGCGGCGATCAAGGACATCGCCACGCAGCCAAGAGACCGGATCACACGCAACACAAGAGAATCGTGCCCCATAAATCGCGAAAGGCATAGCGAAAAACGCCGAACGTTACCGGGCTGGCACGGTCAGCACCGCCGTGGGTGTTGGGCCAGCAGCCCATTCCTTTTCGAAGGCGAAAAACGTCCGGCGAATCGTATGCCCAAAGTTGATGCTCTACCAGCACGTTCACCGGTCGTTTTGTCGGCGGCACCCCGTGTTCACCGGCGCGGGACTGGTGTTGGCGCTCTGGTGGCTGCACAACGGCGACGCAGTTGCCGTCACTACGTGATGGGCTTGCTGATCTTCGTGGCGCGACGCAGGCAGGCGCTGGCCGTGCGCGACGCGAGATTGCGGGCCCGCGCCGAACTCGAGCATCGGCTGAACCTCGCCGGTGATCCGCGCGGCAGCTACGGCCGCTACCCGCCCGTGCAGGCGGGCTGGTTCCCCGATCCGCAAAACGGTTTGCAGCTAAGGTATTTCGACGGCGCGCTGTGGACGGCCTACGCACGACCGCGCTAGACGTCAGGGCAGTAATGCATGCCGTTGTCGCGGTGACCGGCAGGCGGCAGATTGCGGGCCGGCGTATGCACCGATGGCGCGTCGGCAGGCAGGCGTCCGGTGGCACGATCCCAACCGGCACGGGCCCTCGGGTGATAGCGGCGTCGCCTCGGCAGCATCTTGAATGACAGGTTCACCAATCTGCCGAACAGCCAATGCAACCGCGCATCGCGCGCCGACCACGTATAGCCCATCAAGTCGCGAACCGCCGGATCGTAAAGGCCAACCGTCACCCAAACCACAAAAGGGCCAAGCACTTTCAGCTGCAGTCGCCACAGCCAGTCCGGAATCCAGTGCAGTGACGGGTGTTTAGGCATCGTCGACAGATCAAGCACCTCGCGTGCAGCGAAGTTATTCTCCAAGACGTTACGGCACATGTGATCCCAGTAGATCTGGAAGTCTTCCCACGTCTTGGGTACCGGCCGCATGCTCACCCCGTACATGGAATACCAGGTGATGTGCTCGTCGAACAACCGACGCTTCTGCGCCTCGGTCAGGCCGTCGCCGAAGCGTTCCGCGGTCAGGATCGTGCCCATGAAGAACGTCGAGTGCGCCCAGTAGAAGACGTCGGGATTCAGCGCGCTGTACCGACGGCCCTGATCGTCGACGCCCTTGATGCCGACGTGATAGTCACGCACCTCGGCGCCGGTCTGCGGAGCCCGATCACCGTCGAAGACCACACCCCCGATCGGGTACAACGAACGCAGTAGTCGCGGCATGCGCTCTGAGAAGAAAATCGAATGTCGCTCGACGGCGGCGCCCAGTTGGGGATGCATGTTCTGCATGGATCCCGCCCACGGCCCCTGCAGCAGACCGCGCCAGTCGCCGAACAACTGCCAGGTCAACGAGTCTGGGCCGAGCGGTGCCGGCACAGCGTCGTACCCACCCGCGGTAACGGGACAACCTGCTGCCGGCGAGGGGGCTCCGGTGGTTTCCGGGCACACCTCAGACGTATCTTGAGTCACTGGTGAACTTCCGATCGAGTCAGATGGCATCCTCGCAGATTCTGACTACGGGCGTTGTCACCATAGAGCTTAGGGAGTGATGTGCCTTCCAGTCAACGACGCGGCCGATGGTCGGGCGTTCCGCTGCAGGACCGCCAGGTCCTGCGCCGTGACGAACTGATCACCGCCGGAGTCGAGTTGTTGGGCGGCCCCGCAGGTCCGGCCCTGACCGTGCGGGCGGTCTGTCGCACCGCGGGGCTGACCGAGCGCTACTTCTACGAGAGCTTCGCCGACCGCGACGAGTTCGTGCGCGCCGTCTACGACGACGTATGCACCAGGGCGATGTCCACGCTGATGACCGCCGAAACCCCGCGCGACGCCGTCGAACGCTTCGTCGCATTGATGGTCGACGATCCGTCGCACGGCCGGGTCCTGCTGCTCGCGCCGGGCGTCGAACCCGTGCTCACCCGCTCGGGCGCCGAATGGATGCCGAACTTCATCGATCTGCTGCAGCGCAAGCTGACCCGAATCACCGATCCAGCGGTGCAGGCGATGGTGGCCACCGGCCTGATCGGGGCGCTGACAGCGCTGTTCACCGCGTACTTGGATGGCCGCTTGGCGGCGACGCGCGAGCAGTTCATCGACTATTGCGTCGACATGCTCCTCAGTCGAGTTTCGAGCTACTAACCGGCTACGCGCCGGGAGTGCTGACCTCTGCGAGCTGGGCTTCCTCTTGGGCGGCTGCCTGGTCGGCCGCAGCCTTGGCCTCCCGGCCCTCAGGGCTGGCGACCGAGGCGCCGGGGTGGGTCGCCGTCGCGTACCCGCCGTTGCAGTTCAAGTAGAACTGCACCTTGCTGTCGTAGTGTGCGCCGTCATTGGCAGAGACGAATGGTGCGGTCTGCGAACGGGTTACCAGGCACTCGTCCTGCGACAGCTTGTCGCCGACGCGGCCGGCGACGACCACCGTCTGGCCGGCGTCGCTGGCCGCCGATGACGCGTCAGCGTAGGTCTGCCCTGCATAATCGTCCGCCGCAGCCACACCCGTGCCGAACAGCGCCGTCAAGGCTGATGCGGCGACGGCCGAGCCGACGGACAGCATTATAGACTTCTTCACTGAGCCCGACCTCCGAATTATCGTAGAAATGCCTGGAAAAACCGATATTCGGGAGTCTATTGCGTGGCCCGCGTCGCCGCTACCGCGCGCCAGTATCAGCCCGCTTCCTGCGCAATCAACGCCTTACGGCCTTATGGGCTGGCGGCAGACAGCCCAGCCGAACACGCGGATGCGACCGCCGCGTTTACAGTTCAGCGCTGGATGGTGTTTCCGGCGTCGCTATAGGTCTGGCCCACGACATCCGGGTCCGCTGCCGCGGCGATGTGGCACTCCGAGCACACTCCAACGAACAACTTGAATGTCACCGCGGGACACAGATATATTGAGTGCAACCAACAGGTACAGATAACTGGGAGGGGCCATGCCGCAAGGTCTGACAGATCTGCAGCTACTGCACGAGCTCGAGCCCGTCGTCGAGAACAACATCAACCGGCACCTGTCGATGCGCAAGGACTGGAATCCGCACGACTACATCCCGTGGTCGGACGGCAAGAACTATTACGCCCTCGGCGGCAAGGACTGGGACCCCGAGGAGTCGAAGCTCTCCGAGGTCGCCCGGGTCGCGATGCTGACCAACCTCTTGACCGAGGACAACCTGCCTGCCTATCACCGCGAGATCGCGATGAACTTTTCCATGGACGGCCCGTGGGGCTTCTGGGTCAACCGCTGGACCGCCGAGGAGAACCGGCACGGCATCGCGCTTCGCGACTACCTCGTCGTCACCCGCTCCATTGATCCCGTCGAGCTCGAGATGCTGCGAATGGAGCAGGTAACCCGTGGCTTCTCGCCCGGCCAGAACCAGCAGCTGGAGGGCGACGCCGACCTGTTCGCCGAGAGCCTGTTCGACTCCGTCATCTACGTGACGTTCCAGGAGCTGGCGACGCGCGTCAGCCACCGCAACACGGGTAGGGCGTGCAACGACACCGTCGCCGACCAACTGCTGCAACGTGTTTCGGCCGACGAGAACCTGCACATGATCTTCTACCGTGATGTGTCGGCTGCCGGGTTTGATATTGCCCCCAACCAAGCGATGCACTCCCTGCACAAGGTGCTGAGCAACTTCAAGATGCCCGGCTACACCATTCCTGACTTCCGCCGTAAGGCCGTCACCATCGCCTCGGGTGGCGTTTATGACCCGCGCATCCACCTTGACGACGTGGTGATGCCGGTGCTCAAGAAGTGGCGCATCTTCGAGCGCGAGGACTTCACCGGCGAGGCCGCGCGCCAGCGCGACGAGCTGGCCACCCTTGTCGAGGAGCTCGAGGAGGCCTGCGACAAGTTCGAGATCGCCAAGCGGCGCCGTCTCGAGCGTCTGGCCCAGATGGCCGAAAAGAAGGCTGCAAAGGAGCTCGCCGCATCAGCGTCGTAATCGACTCACGGCCCGCCGTGATGAGCCGCTTGCGCGAACAGGGAGCACCTCCCGCCCGAAGGGCAGGGGGACAGACGGCGCTGGGGATCGGGCCGATCGAGCTGCGGAGCCCCGTCGTACTGGCCCCGATGGCCGGTGTGACGAATGTCGCGTTCCGTACGCTCTGCCGCGAACTCGAGCTGGCCCGCGCCGGGACGGTCAGTGGGCTGTACGTGTGCGAGATGGTCACCGCTCGCGCTCTCGTCGAGCGCCACCCGGTCACCATGCACATGACGACGTTCGCGCCGGACGAGTCGCCCCGCTCGCTGCAGCTCTACACCGTCGACCCGGATAACACGTTCGCGGCGGCGAAAATGATCGCTGACGAGGGCCTAGCCGACCACATCGACATGAACTTCGGTTGCCCGGTGCCCAAGGTCACCCGACGCGGGGGCGGCGCGGCGCTGCCGTTCAAGCGGCGGCTGTTCGGACAGATCGTCGCGGCGGCCGTGCGCGCGACAGAGGGCACCGATATCCCGGTGACCGTCAAATTCCGCATCGGCATCGACGACGCCCACCACACCCACCGTGACGCGGGCCGGATCGCCGCCGAGGAGGGCGCGGCCGCCGTGGCGCTACATGCCCGCACCGCGGCGCAGCGCTACTCGGGAAGCGCCGACTGGGAGCAGATTGCGGCATTGAAACAGCACGTCACAGGCATTCCTGTGCTGGGCAACGGCGACATCTTCGACGCCGAGGATGCGCTGGCAATGATGGCGGCGACCGGGTGTGACGGAGTTGTCATCGGCCGCGGCTGCCTTGGTAGGCCGTGGTTGTTCGCCGAGCTCTCGGCGGCGTTCACCGGGACGACACCGGCCACACCGCCCAGCCTCGGGGAGGTCGCGGCCATCATGCGTCGGCACGGCCGGCTGCTCGCCGAGCATTTCGGTGAAGACAAAGGCATGCGCGATATGCGCAAGCACATCGCGTGGTACCTGCACGGATTCCCCGCCGGGGCCGATCTGCGGCGGGCATTGGCCCTGGTCAAGACGCTTTCAGAGCTTGACGCGCTGCTGGATCAGCTCGACCCGCAGGTGCCGTTCCCGCTGGCTGCGACCGGCCCGCGCGGACGACAAGGGTCTGCGGCGTCGGTGGCACTGCCCGAAGGCTGGCTGACCGATCCTGACGACTGCACGGTGCCCGCGAGGGCAGACGTCATGCACTCCGGAGGCTAAACCGAGACGTTCTCGGTACCTTCGGTGGACTGGCCGTCTCTCAGGATGTCTCAGTACGATAAGGCTCTTGTCGTATCCGGCTCCAACGGCGGAGCCCGCAGAGTGCCGTTCAGCAAGCTAGAAGGCACGCGCAACACTGCATACGCCCATGCGCACCGGCGCGCACGATGGTCCAGAAGTCGGAGGCCACCAGAAACATGAGTGACGGCGAAAACGCCACTCCTGGGCTTCCCAGCGCTGGGCCCAATCGATGGCTTACCCGAAGTACGCCGCCGCCGCCAGGCGCCGCGCCGTGGGAGCGCAGCGGAAATTCCGAGCCCGAGGACGACGAAACCGCCGCCCCTGCCGGCAACCACACCGATGGTGTCACCGTCGCCGATCTGATCGCCAAACTGAACGGTGCGTCGAGCGTTCCCGAGGAGCTCAGGCGCCCCCGCTCCGAACCGGAGCCGCCTCCCATACCCGAGCCGCGCCCAGAACCCGAGTGGCGCCGCGCGCCCGAGCCGCGACCGGTACCCGAGCCGCAGGCCCCGGCGACCGAGATCATTCCGCCCGTCGTCGAACTCGACGATCCGGCCACGGAGGTTATCCCCGTGGTGGCCGGGTACGCCTACGAGGTGCCGGATCTAGCGGCGCTGCGCAGCGACGACCGGGTGCAGCCGTCGCGTATCGGGACTGGGCGTGGCACGCCGCAGCCCGAGAAGAAGCGACCGCGGTTCACCAAGACGATGGTTGCGGGACGTGCGGCGGCCGCGTTGATTGCGGTGAGCGCGCTGGTCCTGACCGGCGGGGCCTGGCAGTGGCAGTCGTCGAAGAACAACATGCTCAACAAGGTCTCTGCACTCGATCTGAACTCGAAAGACATCGTCGATCCCAACGCGCAGTTCGGTGACGAGAACTTCTTGATCGTCGGGGTGGACAGCCGATCCGGCGAGAACAGCGATATGGGGGCGGGAACCACCGCCGACGCCGCTGGCGCACGGTCGGACACGATCATGCTGGTGAACATTCCCGCCAACCGCAAACGCGTTGTGGCCGTGTCGTTCCCGCGTGACCTCGCGATCACACCGACAAAGTGCGAGCACTGGGATCCCGATACGCACCAATATGGTCCGGTCACCGACCAACAGTCCGACATGTACGGACACGACGAGGTGTACACGGAGACAAAAATCAACTCGGCCTACGCGGTCGGTGGCCCTAAGTGTCTGGTGAAGGTGGTCCAGAAACTGTCCGGTCTTTCCGTAAACCGTTTCATGGCAGTCGATTTCGCGGGCTTCTCGAAGATGGTCGACGCCCTTGGCGGTGTCGAGGTATGCAGCACCACCCCGCTGGAGGACTACGAACTGGGCACCGTGCTGGCCAACGCGGGCCGGCAAATAGTCGACGGTCACACCGCGCTGCAGTACGTGCGTGCCCGCCAAGTCACCACCGAGACCAACGGCGACTACGGTCGCATCAAGCGCCAGCAGCTGTTCCTGTCGTCACTGTTGCGCTCGATGATTTCCAAGGA
Organism: Mycobacterium sp. JS623; assembly: GCF_000328565.1. NCBI lineage: Bacteria > Bacillati > Actinomycetota > Actinomycetes > Mycobacteriales > Mycobacteriaceae > Mycobacterium > Mycobacterium sp. JS623. The sequence continues at coordinate 5,562,812 of NC_019966.1, forward strand.
AGTGTTCTTCTCGCTGTCCAAGCTCAACAACGTGGTCAACATGTTCATCAACGACAGCTTCGTGGACAACATCAATACGAAGGACCTTGTCGACCTCGGCCAGTCCGTGCAGGGCGTCAATGCCGGCCGCATCACGTTCGTGACCGTGCCGACCGTCGGATACGCCGACGAGTACGGCAACGAGACGCCCCGCACCGACGACATGCGGGCGCTGTTCGACGCGATCATCAACGACGACCCGCTGCCTGAGGAGAAGAACCCGGACAACACCCCGGTGCCTGGCACGCCGCAGTCGAAGACCAGTACCCCCGAGGCAGCTCCCACACCCGCGCCGGAGAGCGCCGAGTTGGTGAGTGCCGTGACCACCAATCCGCAGGACATCACCGTCCGGGTGTCGAACTCCACCGGCGAGAATGGGCTCGCGTCGACCGCGGCGGGCGAATTGCAGTCGCACGGCTTCAACGTGACCAGCCCGGACGACTACCCGGGGCCGCTGACCTCGACGACGGTCTTCTTCTCGCCGGGCAATGAGCAGGCCGCGGCGACGGTCGCCTCGTCCTTCACCAACCCCACCATCGAACGGGTCAGCGGCTTGGGCGACGTGGTGCGCGTTGTGCTCGGAAGCGACTTCCTGTCGGTGACTCCGCCGTCGCCAAGCGGCTCGCCTGTGCAGGTTCACGTCGTGCGCGGGACCAGCACCGCGCCAACGCATCTACCCGAAGATCTGACGGTCACCAACGCCGCCGACACTAGTTGCGAATAAGGCTGTACGAGCGCCAGCCTCGCCCCGTTTAGGCAGGTGGCATTCACCTTTCGTTCACCGCTGGCGTCGTGACGTACCGACGACAGACCCCGTAGGCTTGGCGCATGCGGACCGCGTACCACGAGCAACTGGATGCCCTGACAGGCCAGCTCGGCGACATGTGCGGGCTGGCGGGCGCTGCCATGGAACGCGCCACGCAGGCCCTGCTGCAGGCCGATCTGGTGCTGGCTGAGCAGGTCATCACCGACCACGAGCAGATCGCCGCCATGAGCGCCCGCGCAGAGGAAAGCGCATTCGTGCTGCTGGCGCTGCAGGCGCCGGTGGCGGGCGATCTGCGGGCCATCGTCAGCTCCATTCAGATCGTGGCCGACGTCGACCGGATGGGCGCGCTGGCCCTACACGTCGCCAAGATCGCCCGACGCCGCCACCCCCAGCATGCGCTGCCCGAAGAGGTCAACGGCTATTTCGCTGAAATGGGCCGCGTCGCAGTCGAATTGGGCAACAGCGCCCAAGAGGTCCTGCTCACCCGCGACCCCGAGAAGGCCGCGAGGATCCGTGAAGAAGACGACGCGATGGACGACCTGCACCGCCACCTCTTCACGGTGCTGATGGACCGGGAATGGAAACACGGCGTCGCCGCAGCCGTCGACGTGACGCTGCTCGGCCGCTTCTACGAGCGGTTCGCCGACCACGCCGTCGAGGTGGCTCGCCGCGTCATCTTCCAGGTCACCGGCAACCACCCCGACGAGGAACAGATCCCCGCCCCACGCTGAGTCCCCGCCCCACGCTGATCTGCGTCACGGCCGCAGCACGATCTTTCCCCTGGTGTGCCGCTGCTCCAGCGCGCGGTACGCCTCTTTCACCTGGGCCAGCGGGTACACCGCGGCGATCGGCACCTCGAGCTCGCCTGAAGCGCTCAGCTTCGCCAGTTCGGCCAGCACATTGGCGTCGGCGGCGTCGGCATTTCCCTCACCCTTGACGCCGAACCGCTCGATGGCCGGGAAGTCGATGATGGTGTCCACCCGCTGTGGATCGATGCCGAGTTCCGTCACCGCCAGTTCGACGTAGCCGCCTCCGAAAAAGTCCAGTAACGCGTCAATCCGCCCGTCTGGCGCCGCCTCGCGAAGCCGGTTCGCCAATCCGTCGCCGTAGTTGACCGGGACCACGTCGTGGGCGGCGAGCCAGTCGTCGTTCGAGGGACCGGCGATACCGAGAACTGTTGCGCCGGAACGCTTAGCGAGTTGGACGGCTATGGTGCCCACTCCCCCCGCGGCGCCTGCAACCGCGACCGTCTCACCGGGCTTCAACCCGACAGCGCGCACCGCGGCGTACGCAGTGGTACCCGCGACGAACAACGCCCCGGCCACCTCCCAACTGACGTCGGCCGGTTTCCGGGTGAGCTGATTCGCTGGCACCACAGCGAATTCGGCGTGACTCGCCCGGTTCTCGCTGAACCCGATGACCTCGTCGCCGACGGTGACGCTGTCGACGCCAGGACCCATCTCGACGACGACGCCTGCCAGGTCGCTGCCCTGTCCCGACGGGAAGGTGGCCGGGAAGCGATCGTGCAGGAGGCCCTGGCGGATCATCGCCTCACCCGGATTGATCCCGGCGGCCTTCACCTCCACAAGCACCTCGCCCGCGGCGGGCACCGGTCTGGGAATGTCGCGAACCTCCAGGACATCGATGCCGCCGTAGGAATCAAACTGCACTGCCTTTGCCATAGGAGCTACGACAGCACGTCGTCTCGCACTATTCCCGAGAACGGCTGAGGAGACTTTCGGCGGATTTCGTCAACCCGTTGAGGGTCGCCTCCACCTCGCCATTGTGCAGCCGTCCGTGACTCTTCACGATGTCACCGCCCACGATGACCGTGTCGACGTTGCTGGTGTCCATGTGGTGGACGACTGCACCCGATGCGTGCAACACCGGCACAGTGTTGAGCGTGCGTGCGTTGAGCACCACGATGTCTGCGATCTTGCCTGGTGTAAGAGAACCGATGCGGTGATCGAGGTGTGCGGCTTGCGCGCCACCGAGTGTGGCCATCCGGAGAATGTCGCGTGTGGTGGCCGGCCTTGCAGGGTTGGTGTCGGCTTGGCGAGCTGATTGGAACGCCGCGCGCATCTGGGTGAACATGTCGACGGGCCCGAGACTGGCGGCATCGGTGCCCAGGCCGCTTGGGATGCCGTAATCGAGCACACGCTGAATTGCGGGGCGCCCCATGCCGAGAGCGTGCTCGACAAAGCATGAAAGCGAAACCTTGCCCCCGGTGCGGGCAATCGCCTGCCATGTCGAATCATTCAAGCCGAGGCAGTGAATATAGGTATTGCGCAGCCCCAGAAGACCCTCGCCGTCGAGTTCCTCGAGCGTCCGACCGAACCACTCGTTGTTGATATGCGCGAAGACAGGCAGATCTAGTTCGCGCGCAAGCCGAAAGTCGTTGGCATCGACCAGGTAGCCCAGCGCAAGACTCACGCGGTCATCGGACTTGTCGGTAGCTTCCGTCAGGCGGCGAATGTCGTTGGGGTAGTTATATGTTGGGGCCGGCTCGTGGCCGAAAACCGGTGTGAAGCTGAATACGCAGCGAATCCCCGACCGGCGGATCGCATCGAGCGCAGCGTCGCTGTGTTCAGGAGTGTAGGAGCACTGCGATGTGTCGACCACCGTCGTCGTTCCTGCCGAAAGGTTTTCGAGGGCACCACCCAACTCGCCCCAGTACACGTCCTCGGGCGTGTACTGGTGAAAGATGCCGTCGCGGCCTGTCCTTGACTGAGTGAAGTAGTCCTCGGCCACGGCATCACACCAATATGCGCGCAGCGCGGTCTGGAACATGTGCAGATGCGAATTGACAAAGCCCGGCAACACGATCTTGTCGGCACAGTCCAGTACGTCCGCGTCCGCGTTGGCATCGAGATCAACCCCGACGCGGCTGATTTCGCCGTTTTCGATCAGCACATCGCCGCGCGCGAGATCGCCGATGTTGTCGTCCATCGTCAGCACGTTCGCGTTGCTGAGCAAAAGAGGGCGGGTCATGGATGGGACTCCTGCATCTGCGGGGCCAGCTTCCTGATCGCCGAGCAGGTTGTGGCAAGCATGTCGCGGGTGGCGATGCTTGCGACGTAGCCGTCGGGCCGGATTAGCAACAGGGCGTCGCCGCTGAGGCCGTAGTTCTTCTTGACTGCCGCGGTCGGGTCGCGCAATACGACGTCGGCACAAGCTGATTCGGTGTTGATGGCGACCCGCCGCAAAGGAGCGCCAGCGGTCGGCCACGCCAACGACTCGAGCTCGTGCGCCGCGTGCCGCCCGTGGGCCAGCGCGGTGAAATGCGGTCCGCGATAAACATCGAAGAGTCGCACCGGCTTTCCCTCGCAGTCACGCAACAGCGCGTCCGGCGCGCGGTCGCCCAGGTGCAGCGTGGCTGTGCGTTCGGAGGTGATGGGGGCGAGCGGGCCGCCACGGTAGTTGAGGGCGAGCTGCTGTTCGTCCTTACCCCGCCGAAGGCTGGAGGGGTTGAATTTCCCCATCCCGCCGTATTTCTTGGTGGACAGACCCAGTACTCCGGCGGCTATCGGCTGCCGTTCGCCTTCGTAGGTGTCGAGCAGTTCCTGTGGCGCGCCGGCGAGGACTTGGCCGAGCTTCCAGCCGAGGTTGTAAGCATCCTGAATCCCGGTGTTCAGTCCTTGTGCGCCGGCAGGGGTGTGCACATGCGCAGCGTCTCCGGCGACGAAGACCCGTCCTTGCCGATACTGCTGTGCCAACCGGATATTCGGGCGGAATATCGACTTCCACGCGATGGTGTGCACAGCCAGCCGCTGATTGCCGGTCTGCTTGCGAATGCGCTCGGTGATTTGCGTTTCATCCATCGGCACTGATTCGTCGGGGGCCAGCCGGATCATCCATTGGAACAAGTCGCTGTGGGGCAGTGGACAGGCGCCGACAAAACGGCCCCCTAATCCCGGCCAAACGTGCCACCGGTCGCGCGATAGATTCCCCTCGATCTCAGCGTCGACGATGAGGATGCGGTCGGCCTCGTCAGTTGATCCGATGAATTCGATGCCGGCCTGCTTGCGTACGGCACTGCCGCCGCCGTCGGCTCCTACGACGTACCGAGCGGTGATCATCTCCACTCCGTCGTGGCTCGTCACCGCGGCCTTCACTACATCGGGCGTTTGGCTGAGTTCGGCAAGTTCCCTGTGGTATTCGACTTCGACCCCCAGCTCGCGCAGGCGGTTGTGCAAAGCGCCATCGGTGCGGAATTGTGGGATCAGCCAGGTATTTGGGAATGGCACATCGTCGCCGGCTTGCGGGCTTCGCATCATCCGCAACGGGACCGTGACCGGTCCAAGGTGGATGCCCAGCGGCGGGTAGGTGGATCCGCCCGCCAGCACCTCGTCGAGGGCTCCGAGGTCTTCGAGCACTTCGAGCGAGCGGGGCTGAATTCCCTTGGCGCGGGAGCCTTCAAAGGCGTGTTCGGCCTTGTCGATGATGCGCACGGTGATTCCGCGACGGGCCAGTTCGATTGCGTGCGCCGCGCCGACGGGGCCCGCGCCGACGACGAGGACATCAAGGTCGGGTTTGGTCATGGTTTGATCCGATCGGTGTGTGCAGCCGTGAATGTCGCCAGCCGTTCGGCGACCTCGGCGGGCCGCTCATACGGCGCCATATGGCCGCAGTTGATGACGTGGGTTTCGGCGGGGCGCAGCAGGGAGCGGGCGGTCTCCATGCCGCTGATTGGGGTGACCTGGTCGTCGCGGCCCCACACCAGCATCGTGGGAACTCCGCCTTCGCCAATGCGGCGGAACAAGGGAGCCCGCCCCGAGAGCGGGAAATTCTGCAGCGTCGAGAAGAACGCAAACATCGAGCCCTCGTAGAGATAGGTATCAGCGATCATGGCGGTCAACCGCTCGGCCAGCGCCGGGTCGGAGACGTTGTGACCGAGATGGCCCAGCAGGATGCGCCGACCGAATAGTTTTGCCACGAGTGTGGCGAGCGCATCGCTGCGCAATAGCCACCGCTGGCGCCCTGCGGCGTCTGCTAGCCCGGCTGGTCCCACTAGGGTGAGCGTCGCCACGGAATCGCCATGCTCTGCGGTATACCCCATTGCGATCAACGCGCCCATCGACGTTCCGACAATGTGTTGGCGAGCCGGCAATTTGAGTGCAGTGATGATCTCGCGTAGTTGACGTCCGAACAGTGCCTCGTCGTAACGGCCGGGGACCCGGTCGGAGTAGCCGCGCCCGTAAGCGCTGAATGCCAAGGTTCGCAGGCCCCGGGCGTGCAGTTGATCGGCGAAGGCGTCCCAATAGGACAGCGGCACAGTCAATCCCGGCACCAGCACCACGAGAGGACCGTCGCCAGGTCCGCGCAATTCGTAGTGCGTGACGCCGTCGCTGAGCTCGATGAACTCTCCGCGCAGCTCACGACGGGTGATGCCGTCGAGCCGGCGACTCTCTGCGCTTACCGTGAAGTACTTCATGACGCGCCCTTATCGCCGAGGCCGTCCAGGAAAGTGCTGACCTGCTTGGCGAACCAGACTGGATCTTCTTCGGGCAGAAGGTGTCCGCCATCAGGGTGGACGGCCTCGCGGGCACCGGGAATATCGCCGGCGAAGTACTGGCCGTCGATGCCGGCGCTGCGCAGCACCAGGGTGGGCACTGTGATGGTGTTGATTTCTGCGGTGCGGTCGAGTTGATCGGTGTTGACGAAATCGATGAAGGCCGAACGGTTTCCCGGTTGATTCCACAGGTGGTGCACCCGTGACACCATCGCGTCATTCACGATGGTGGCGTGTGGCCCAACGGCTTGCCGCAAGCCACGCTCGACCATCCGGCGCGGCATCCATGCGCGCATGAGCGGCCGCACAACGGGATTGCGGGCCAGTCGCATGCCAATCGGCAGCGACTTTTCCGGGTAGCCGGTGGCGTTGACCAAGACCAGGGCGCGTATGCGTTGCGGGTAATCAAGAGCCAGATTCCACGCGATGTTCCCGCCCAACGAATTGCCGGCCACCGTGTAGCGGTCGATGTTGAGATGCTGCATGAATTGCGCGACGGTGGCGGCGTAGGTCCGCACCCGGTAGTCGCCGTATGGGCGCGGCCCGGTGAGCCCGAAGCCGGGGAGGTCGGGGCGGATGACGTCGAAGTCTTTCTGCAGGATCGCGGTGGCGCGGTCGAAGTGATCCAGCGAGCTGGTGGTGCCGTGCAAAAGCAGCAACACGGGGCCGTCACCGGCACGTTTGTAGTGCAGGTTCAGGCCGTCGACGTCGATGAACTGTGATCTACCGATGGCACCCAACATAATGGATACAGCGTCGCCGATATTGCTCAGAATGTCAAGGATGGTCATACTGAGCAGCGTGAAGGCGTCCAACACCGGCATGGAGCAAGCGTCGGCGCGGCGTTCGCGAGGACGCCCGGCGATGCCGCCCGACCGGATCGTCGCGGCGGCACTGGCCCTGGTGGACGCGGACGGTGCCGAAGCGCTATCGATGCGGACACTGGCTCAGCAGCTGAACTCCGGCACCGCCACCCTGTACCGCCACTTCACCAACCGGTCGGCACTGGTGGCCGACGTCGTGGATTACGTGTTCGGTGAGGTGCACCTTGACGCTGACGAGTTGGCCACCAGGAGCTGGCAGCAAGCGTGTGAAACCGTCGTCCACCGCATGTACGCGGCGTTGAAACGCCATCCGAATGTCACGCGACTGATGCTCGAGCAGATCCCGTTGGGCCCCAACGCATTGGCGATTCGAGAAGCCTGCCTAGCGATGCTGCTCGCCAGCGGGTTCACTGCTGATATGTCCGCCCGTATCTACGCGACGTTGGCGCGTTACGTGTTGGGCTTTGCCATCCAGTACTCCGGTCATCCCGATTCACACGCGGCCAAGGATGCCGACGCGTTTCGCGACGTCGACCCCTCACGGTTCCCCGCCACCCTGGCCGTTGCCGACGCCATGCCCATACCGCTTGAGGTCGAATTTTCTTTCGGATTGGATCTGCTCATCAAGGGCCTTAGCCAAATCCATTGACCATCACCGCTTTTGGCTGCTCAGCAGCTGCCGCCGCTGATTTGCGCCAGCAGACGCAAAATGTCCCGACACGCCGAAGGTTTGGCGCACTTTGCGTCTGCTCGCGCAGGAGAACTCAGCTGTAGGTTGACGCTTCGTGTCAGCCGAAACGGCCGGAGATGTAGTCCTCGGTGGCTTTCTCGTTCGGGTTGGAGAAGATCTTCTCGGTGTCGTCGATCTCGATCAGGCGGCCCGGCTTACCCGTCGCCTCCAGGTTGAAGAACGCGGTCTGGTCGCTGACGCGGGCGGCCTGCTGCATGTTGTGCGTGACGATCACGATCGTGAAGTCCTGCTTGAGCTCTGCGATCAGATCCTCGATGGCCAGCGTCGAGATCGGGTCGAGTGCCGAGCACGGCTCGTCCATCAGCAACACATCAGGCTGGACAGCGATCGCGCGGGCGATGCAGAGCCGCTGCTGCTGGCCACCTGACAGTCCGCCGCCGGGCCTGTCCAGACGGTCCTTGACCTCGGTCCACAGGTTGGCGCCCTTGAGCGAACGCTCACACACGTCGTCCAGCGTCTTCCTGCTGCGCACGCCCTGCAGCTTGAGCCCGGCGACCACGTTGTCGCGAATTGACATGGTGGGGAACGGGTTTGGCCGCTGAAACACCATCCCGATGGTCTTGCGGACACCGACCGGATCGACGCCCGCGCCGTAGATGTCCTCGCCGTCGAGCAGCACCGAACCCTCGACGCGGGCACCGGGGATCACCTCGTGCATGCGGTTCAGCGTCCGCAGCACCGTCGACTTGCCACAGCCCGACGGCCCGATGAACGCCGTTACACTCCGGGGCTGAACGGACAGTGCGACATCCGCGACGGCGTGGAAGGAGCCGTAGTAGATGTTGACGTCCTTGAGGTCCAACCGCTTGGCCACTTGGGACCTCCTAAACCTTCTTGGGGGCGAAGATCTTCGCGATGAACCGCGCCCCGATATTGAGTATGGCGATCAACAGGATCAATGTCAGCGCCGCGCCCCAGAGCCGGTCCGTCGGAACCGGGTTGGCGCCTGCGCCTGCCGAAATCTGGTCGTACATCATGCCGGGCAGCGATCCCATGAAACCGTTGAACATGTCGAAGTTCATCGCCTGCGCGTAGCCAACCAGGATCAGCAGCGGTGCGGTCTCACCCATCACCCGGGCCAACGCCAGCATGATGCCGGTGACGATGCCCGACAACGCCGTCGGGATGACGATGCGCATGATGGTCTTCCACTTCGGCACGCCGAGTGCGTAACTGGCCTCACGAAGATCCATCGGAACGATGCGTAGCATCTCCTCGGTGGCACGCACGATGACCGGAATCATCAACAGCACCAATGCAAGTGACACCGCAAAGCCGGAGCGCTGGAATCCCAGCGTGGCCACCCACAGCGCGTAGATGAACAACGCGGCCACGATCGACGGCACACCGGTCAGGATGTCGACCATGAAGGTGGTGAGCTTGCCCAGTCGCGTGCCGCCGCCGTACTCGACGAGATAGACGGCGACGAAGATGCCGATCGGAATCGAGATGATCGCACACACGACGCCCTGGAGCAGAGTGCCGATGATCGCGTGGTAGACGCCGCCGCCGGCCTCGAAGGCCGTCATGCCCGCCTGCGAGTTGGTGAACCAGACGGGCGAGGTAAGCGCCTTGATCCCCTTGGTGATAGTCGAGTACAGCACCCACAGCAGCGGCACCAGCGCGATGAACAATGACGCCGTAACCATCACGGTCGCAACGTTGTTGGTCACCTTGCGGCGCAGGCTCACGCCCTGGAACGTGGTGGCCTTGACCGGGCGGTCCAGCGTGGAGGTCACTTTGCCCCCCTTCCGGCGACCGCGGCGCGGGCCAGCGAGTTCACCACGAACGTCAGGATGAACAGCACCAGACCGGCGGCAATGTATGCGCCCGCCTTGTACTGATCGTTGAATTCGCTTGCGGTGGCGGCGATTTTGCTCGCAAACGTGTAGCCGCCGTCAAATAGCGTCCAACTGAACGCCTTCTGTGTGCCGCGCAGGATGATCAGCAACGCGATCGTCTCACCCAACGCGCGGCCGAGGCCCAGCATCGCACCGCTGATGTAACCCGAAAGGCCGAATGGCAGCACCGTGGTGCGGACCACCTCCCACCGGGTCGCACCCAACGCCAGCGCGGCCTCGATCTGGCCGCGGGGGGTCTGGATGAACACCTCGCGCGTCACCGCGGTAATGATCGGCAGGATCATCACGGCAAGCACGATGCCCGCCGTAAAGATCGTTCCGCCGCCCGCCACCGACGCGTTGCCCGTCTTGAACAAAAACAGCCAGTCGAGATTCTTGTTGAGCCACAACGCAAACGGCTTGAGCACCGGGGCCAGCACGTAGAGGCCCCACACGCCGTAGACGATCGAGGGCACCGCTGCAAGCAGGTCGACCATGTAGGCCAACGGACCCGAGAGTCGCCGCGGCGAGTAATGCGTCAGGAATATCGCGATGCCCAGCGCCACTGGCATGGCGAGGAGTAACGCGAAAAGGGATACGAAGACCGTCACCTGCAGCAGGTCGAGGATGCCGAAGTGCATCGCCGACGTGTCCGTGGTGACCCAGTTTCCGCCGTAGAGGAAGAAGTTTTCTTTGTTGCGAGCCAGCGCGGGTACCGCGCGCCACAGCAGGAAAACCCCGATCGCCGCGATGATGACGACGATCAGGATTCCTGAGCCCTCCGCGAGGCCTCGGAAAATCCGGTCTCCCAACCGGACCTTCCCGCCCTTGGAAGGGTCGGTGGAGATAGGTTCCGGCTCGGGGAAGGGTGAAGCAATAACTTCACCCGACCCCGCGTCGGCTGGGTTAGGCGTTGTCACATCGAGCCTATCGGTCATCGGTCCCGGAACCCATCCTCACCGCAATCGTGCTGTCACGCAGGGCAACTATGCAATTGCGTCGACGGACTTGAGGAGACGCTCCTTGAACGAGTCCGGCAGCGGCACGTAGCCGGCGGCCGACAGGTTGGCCTGTCCCTGGTTGGCGGAGACCGTCAGGAACGACTTCACCGCGGCGGCAGTGTCGGCGTCGTAGCCCTTGCTGCACACGATCTCGTAGGTCGCGAGCATCAGCGGGTAGGAGCCCGGTTCCTTACTGGCATACAGCGCGTTCAGGTCCAGCGTCAGATCGTTGCCGTCGCCCTTGACCTTCGCCGCTGCCACGGCGGCCTTGGTCGAGTCGTCAGTCAGAGCTACCGCACCGGCCCCACTGTCGATCTCCGCGTTCTTCAGACCGGCAGCCGCGGCCGGGCTCTTCTCGACGTAGCCGATCGAGCCGGGCGTCGCCTGGATGGCCTGCACCACGCCGGACGACTTCTGCGCGCCCTCGCCGGCGCCACCCTGGAACTCCTTGCCGGCACCCTTGGTCCACGACTGCGGAGCCGCGGCGGCCAGGTACTTCTGGAAGTTGTCGGTGGTGCCCGAGGAGTCCGAGCGGTAGACCGGCTTGATGTCCGAGTCCGGCAGGTTGGTGCCGCTGTTCAGCGCAGCGATGGCCGGGTCGTTCCACTTGGTGATCTGGCCCTGGAAGATCTTCGCCAGCACATCCGCGTTCACGACCAGTTTGTCGACGCCGTCGATGTTGTAAGCCAGCGCGACGGGGCCGAAGACCAGCGGCAGGTTCCACGCCGGGTTGCCACCGCAACGGTCGGCAGCCTTCTTCACCTGATCGTCCTTGAGCGCCGAGTCGGAGCCGGCGAAGTCGACCTGCTTGGCGATGAACTGGTCAACGCCCGCGCCCGAGCCCGTCGGGTTGTACGCAAGGGTCTTGCCTGAGCAGACCTGGCCCCACACCTTGTTCAACTCCGCGATCGCGTTCTGCTGAGCCGTCGAGCCCTCGGCGGTGACAGAGTTCTTGCCGCCGCAATCAGCCTTGGCGGCCGCGGTGCCCGCGCCGCTGGTGGCCGAGCCGGACGCGCTAGTGCCCCCACCCGAGGCGTTGTTGTCGCTACCACATGCGGTCAGCGTCAGCGCGGCGATCGCCGTCGCAGCCGCGGCCATTTGAAGCGGCGTGCCTACACTCTTGCCAATGCTGTTGAGCTTCACTGATCCCACTTTCGGTTGACGGCTTTGAACTCCACGGCAACGTATGCGGCCGTGGTGGACGAATCTCAGATGGAAAGTGAACGGAAGGTGAACAGGTCCCGCTACTGAATCCGGGGTTCCCCAGGTAGCGAAGCTGCCGAGGGGAGTTGGACGGCGTATGCGGCGTCGACGCTGAATACGTCGAAACCCAGCCGCTCATACGTCTTGACCGCCGCGGAGTTATCTGCCTCCACGTAAAGCATCACCGTCGGTGGCGATGAGCCCCGCGGTCGAGCAGATGGCCCCGTACTTTCGGAAAGCTTGTCGGCGAGGTGGTGCAATCCGACCAACGTCAGCGTGGCACCGAGCCCGCGGCCCTGCGCGGCCGGATCGACCCCGACGATGTACACCTCACCAAGATCGGCGTTGTGCACCTTCGTCCAGTGAAAGCCCAACAGTGCGCTGCTCTGCTCGTCGAAAGCCATGAACAGACCGGCAGGGTCGAACCACGGCTCGCCGCGACGCTCCGCGATGTCCGCATCCGTCCAGCCGCCCTGCTCCGGATGCCATGCGAACGCGGCGTTGTTGACGCGCAGCAGTTCGGCGTCGTCGGCCGGGCCGGAGTATGTGGTGATGCGCGCGCCGTCGACAGCGGTCACCGGCGGCAAGTCCGTCAGCGGCCGACGCATCTGGAGCAGCTTGCGCGCCACCACGAGGTCAAGTGCCTTGGCGGTCGCACGGGCGGCCTCGTGGTTGCCGTGCGCCCAGATGCGCGCGTCGTCGCCACCTTCAGACAAGCCGATGCGCGCCATAGCGGAGCCGATGCCCCGACGTCGGGCGTCCGGACGCACCACCAGCTCGGCCATCGCCGGGTCCGCGGTGAGGTTCAAATAGCCGACGGTGTCGTCACCGTCGACGGCCAGCAGATGCCGGGTGCGGTCGTGCGCGAGCTCGCGAAGCACCTGATCGCCGACGGGCGCGACGCCATCTACTTGTTCAGCCGCCGCAATCAGCTCCCGGATCCGGCGCTGATCCTCGTCGGAAAGACCGGCGCGCCAGCCGATTTCCGGAGCCGGGGCGCCGGCGACGTCGGGGCGAGTCACTGACTGCGAAGCGGGTCAACCAGCGCGTCGGGCAGGCTGTCGGGCGCGTCGTAGCCGCCCGCCTCGTCGACCATGTCGTCGGAGACGTCCGCCCCTGCAGCCGGCGGCCTGCCGCGCGCGGGCCGAACCGCTTTGTAACCGACGTTGCGCACAGTGCCGATCAGGGATTCGTATTCGGTGCCCAGCTTGGCGCGCAGCCGTCGCACATGTACGTCGACCGTCCGGGTGCCGCCGAAGAAGTCATAACCCCACACCTCTTGCAGCAGCTGTGCCCGGGTGAACACCCGGCCGGCGTGCTGAGCCAGATACTTCAGCAGTTCGAATTCCTTATAAGTGAGGTCGAGCGGACGGCCGCGCAGCCGCGCGGTGTACGTGCCCTCATCGATGACGAGCTCGCCCAGGCTGATCTTGCCGACGTTCTCCTGATTCGCCACGCCGCCGCGACGCCCAACCAGCAGCCGCAGCCGGGCGTCGATCTCGGCCGGGCCGGTGCTTGGCAGCAGGATCTCGTCGAGTCCCCATTCGACGCTGACGGCAACAAGACCGCCCTCGTTGACGACAGCTACGACGGGCACCGAAGTCCCCGTCGTGCCCAACAACCGACACAGGCCGCGGGCGGCGGCCAGATCTGTACGCGCGTCGACGATCGCCACATCCGCGGTGCCCGCCTCGAGAAGCGAGGACACCTCAGTCGGTGCTGTCCGCACATTGTGGGCCAACAGGGCCAACGACGGCAGCACGGTTTCGGGATGGGGGTCGACGGTCAGTAGCAATAGATCCAACTGGCCCTCCAACAGCCATAGGGACCTCGCCCGGACAACGATGTCGGTGGTGACTTCCCAGATTCACGCCTGACATACAGCCGTTACCCGGCCGATGGTCACATAACGATAGCGCGCCACCTGCTGGTTAGCCGCGCCGAGCAGGGAGACCCGCCGCAGTGGGCCAGAATGTCCGGGTGCGAAAGCTGCTGATCGGTGCCATCTCGACCGTGACCGTTGTGGTGGTCGGCGCCGTCGGAGCCGACTTCGGTGCGGCGATCTACGCCGAATACCACCTGGCCAGGAGCGTGCGCACCGCCGCAAACCTGAGCTTCGACCCGTGGGTCAGCATCCTCGGGTTTCCATTCATCACGCAGGCCACCCGCGATCGCTACAACGAGATCGAGATCAAGGCCAGTGGCGTTGATCACCCAGTCGTCGGCAAGGTGGGGCTGGAGGCGACCCTGCATTCGGTCGACGTCGCCGACGCGTCGTGGCTCATTCCGCCCGACGCCAAGCTGCCGGTCGGCAAGCTGGAGAGTCGCATCATCGTCGACTCGACGCACGTCGGGCGGTTCATGGGCATTCCCGACCTGCTGGTCGAGGCCCCGTCGCGGGAGACGAACGACGCGACGGGCGGCACCACCGAGTCCGGCATCTCCAGCAACCGGGGGCTGGTCTTTACCGGCACGCCGCACAAGGCGGGCTACGACAAGAAGGTCAGCATCGCCGTCGACCTGTCGATCGCCGGGCCGGACCAGACCACACTGGTGTTCACCGCGACCGGCGTGCTGACCGGTGCGGGCACCGCTGACCAGCAAATTCCGGAGGAGACGCTGCCTGCCGTTCTAAGCGCGTTCAGCACCAGCATGCCGGGCCAGAAGCTGCCCTTCGGCGTTCGGCCCACCAGCGAGGGCGCCCGCGGTTCGGACATCATCATCGAGGGAATCACTCGGGGAGTAACCATTCCGCTCGATCGGTTCAAATTGTCATGAGCTCGTCGGTAGTCATGGTGATCACGGTGTTGATCGCCGCGTTGGGCGTGGCCTTCGTAATAGGCCGGCTGGTGACGCTGCGTGCGGGGATGCTGAAGGCGGCCTCTGAGGCAAGCAATGTCGACACCTCCGACCTCGGGCTTTCCGATACCGGGCCGACCATCGTGCACTTCAGCGCGGATTGGTGCGGACCGTGCGCCGCCGTGCGCCGCGTGGTGGATCAGGTGTGCGACGAGCTACCCGGCGTGGCGCACGTCGAGATCGACATGGACGCCAATCCCCAAGCGGCCCGACGGCTTTCGGTGATGTCGCTGCCGACGACGTTGATTTTCGATGCCGACGGCCGTCCGCGTTATCGCACCACTGGTGTGCCCAAGGCCGCTGACCTGCGCTCGGCCGTCGAACCGCTGTTGGCTTGATCACCATGTCATTGGGTAGGCTGTGGGGCGTGTCAACCCGCCTCGAGCCGATGCTCACCAAGCGCCGCGCAGTCGATCTGTGCCGCGTTGCGGGTTGTTGCTGTTGTTGTTGTAGCTGCTGAGCGCGGCTGCGCGATCTAGCGCGCTCGCTCGGAGCAGCCGTTTTGGCCTGCTCATCCCCAGCCCGTCCAACGCAACAGGAGTCTGTTTCATGTCGACCAACACCACGACCACCCAGGTGGATGTGCGCGGTCCGAGGTTCGCCGCATGGGTCACCACCGCAGTGCTCGTGGCGACGCTGCTGGCGGCGGCGGTCAGCCCGCTTGCCGCGGGCGTGATCCTGGGTGTCCAGGCCGTCGTTTTCGCCATCGGCGCGTGGCGCGGGCCGCGTCATCATCCCTACGGCCTGATCTTCGGCCGTCTTGTCTTGCCCCGCCTCGGACCTGTCACCGAGAAGGAACCCGTACCGCCGTTGAAGTTCGCACAGCTGGTCGGCTTCGTCTTCGCGGTCGCCGGTGTCATCGGATTCACTTCCGGCATAACGCTTCTCGGCCTGATCGCCACTGGCTTTGCGCTCGTGGCAGCCTTTCTCAACGCTGCCTTCGGCATCTGCCTTGGCTGCCAGATTTATCCGCTCGTCGCACGGCTTCGCCGGGCACCGTCCCCCGCATAACGCTCAAACAGCAAGCAACCGAAAGGATTTCGTCCATGGCACGCTCCGACGTCCTGGTCAGTACCGACTGGGCCGAGAGCAATCTCGACGCGCCGAACACCGTCTTCGTCGAGGTTGACGAGGACACCAGCGCCTACGACGGCGGCCACATCGCCGGCGCCATCAAGCTGGACTGGAAAGAAGATCTGCAGGACCACGTCAAGCGCGACTTCGTCGACGCTCAGCAGTTCTCCAAGCTGCTGTCCGAACGCGGCATCTCCAACGACGACACCGTGATCCTCTACGGCGGCAACAACAACTGGTTTGCGGCCTACGCGTACTGGTACTTCAAGCTGTACGGCCACGACAAGGTCAAGCTGCTCGACGGCGGCCGCAAGAAGTGGGAGCTCGATGGGCGCCCGCTGTCGGCTGATCCGGTCAAGCGGCCGCAGACCAGCTACACCGCCAAGGACCCCAACAACGCGATCCGTGCGTTCCGCGACGAGGTCATCGCCGCGATCGGCGCCAAGAACCTGGTCGACGTGCGCTCACCCGACGAGTTCTCCGGAAAGATCCTCGCTCCCGCACACCTGCCGCAGGAACAGAGCCAGCGCGCCGGGCATATCCCCAGCGCCATCAACGTTCCGTGGAGCAAGGCGGCCAACGAGGACGGCACGTTCAAGTCCGATGAGGACCTGGCCAAGCTGTACGCCGAGGCCGGCCTTGACGGCCAGAAGGAGACCATCGCCTACTGCCGGATCGGTGAGCGTTCGTCGCACACCTGGTTCGTGCTGCAGGAACTGTTGGGACACAAGAACGTCAAGAACTACGACGGCAGTTGGACGGAATACGGCTCCCTGGTGGGGGTCCCGATTGAGTTGGGAAGTTGATATGTGCTCTGCACCGAAACAAGGACTGACGTTGCCTGCCAGCGTCGACCTCGAGAAGGAAACGGTGATCACCGGCCGCGTCGTCGACGGGTCGGGTCAGGCGGTCGGCGGCGCGTTCGTGCGCCTGCTGGACGCCTCCGACGAGTTCACCGCCGAGGTCGTCGCGTCGGCTACCGGTGACTTCCGGTTCTTCGCCGCGCCCGGTACGTGGACGCTGCGCGCCCTGTCCCCCGCGGGCAACGGCGACGCCAGCGTGGCGCCGTCCGGCGCGGGCATCCACGAGGTCGACGTCAAGGTCGCCTGAGGACGACGCTGCGGTCGGCCACCGGCCGCAGCTCAGCTTTCGTAGCGTACCGCTCCGAAAATTAGCTGCTTCGGTCCACCAGGTGGTTAGTTCCTGCGCTGTTGCGCGGGAACAACCACCATGAACAGGGCGGATCATGAAATTGGCACTTGGGATAATCGCGACGACGGTGTTCGCCGTCCTCGCCGCGGGGAGTTCTGCCAACGGCGACAGCTTCAAACGCGCTGTGACAGGCATCGCTAGCCGCGGTCTCGGCGGCAGCCAGAGCTCGCCGCGACGTTCGTCACCACCGCGACCTCCTCGTTGTGCCCCGAGTTCGTGGGGCAACTCGGGTGATTCGCACGACGACGGCCGACGAGAACCGTTGGGGCCCCGGCAGCTAGACTCGCTGCCGTGGTGCTGTTCTTCGAGATCATGCTCGTCGCGGCCGTCGTGGTCATCACGTGGTTCGCGCTGTACGCGCTCTATCGCCTCATCACCGACGAGTCGTGACGTCAGGCGACGACGCCGTCGCGGCGGCAGCCGAACGAGCCAGGACAACCGCGACCCGCAACATCCCGGTCTTCGAGGACCTGCCGTTGCCCGCCGACACCGCCAACCTGCGTGAGGGCGCCAACCTCAACGACGCGTTGCTTGCGCTGCTGCCCCTTGTGGGTGTGTGGCGAGGCGTGGGCGAGGGCCGCGAGGCGGGCCGTGACTACCGATTCGGTCAGCAGATCGTCGTCTCGCACGACGGCGGTGACTACCTGAACTGGGAGGCGCGGTCATGGCGGCTGACCGACAGCGGCGACTACGAGGCACCCGGTCTGCGGGAAACCGGATTCTGGCGGTTCGTCGACGACCCGACCGACCCCTCTGAGTCGCAGGCCATTGAGCTGCTGCTCGCGCATTCCGCGGGCTACGTTGAACTGTTCTACGGCAGCCCGCGCAACCAATCCTCCTGGGAGCTGGTCACCGACGCGCTGGCGCGCAGTAAGTCCGGAATGCTGGTCGGCGGGGCGAAGCGGCTTTACGGCATCGTCGAAGGCGGCGACCTGGCTTATGTGGAGGAACGGGTGGACGCCGACGGCGGCCTGGTGCCGCACCTGTCCGCCCGACTGTCGAGGTTCGTCGGCTGATGCGGGTGCTATCGATGGCTGTGGGGCTCGCCGCGGCCGGACTCCTGGCGGCGTGCTCGTCGCGCACGCCGCCGCCGGAACAGCCGTCGACGTCCGCGACTCCGCAAGGCCACGGAAGCTTCGCGCATTGCCTGAACGAGCACGGGGTGCCCGCCGCGCCGGGTCCGGCCGTGGGTCCCCCAGCGGGCGTCGACCAGAGCACCTGGCACAGCGCCATGCAGGCGTGCTCGTCGCTGGCGCCTGGTCCGGGGCCGGCAAGCTAAGCGAGCACCGGCGCCTTGCCCGCGTCGGTCAGCCATTGCTGCTTCAACCGATCCAGCGTGCCGTCCCCGCGAAGGCTGTCGACAGCCCAGGATACACAGCGCGTCAGTGCGCTGCCCTTGTCGAGCACGATCCCGAACTGCTCGACATCGCCTGAGGCGCTTGGCAATTGGCCCACCATCAACCCGTTGCGCAGCTCGTTGGCAACTGAAAATGCCGTCGGCAGATCGGCCACCAGCGCATCGATTTCGCCGTTGCTCAAGGCCATCTTCGCGTCGCCGTTGGTGTTGTAGACCTCGACAGGGAAGTCGCCCTTCACTGTTGCTGCCGCCGTGTAGCTGGTGGTGCCCACCTGCACGCCCAATCGCAGCGCCTTGAGCTGCTGCACCGTCTTTACCGCCGCCGCCCGCGATGTCTTGACCGTGACGACGGCCTGCGTCACGTCGAAATACGGCGAGGAGAAATCTACTGCGGCCTTACGTTGTTCGGTGATCGAGAACTCAGATAGGTTGGCGTCGAACGTCTTTGGCCCAAAAGCCAGCGCGGTGTTGAACGGCACCCGGACCCACCGGACGTCGTCGCCGGTGTACTTCATCTTGGCCGCGATAGCGTAGGCGACCGCGGCCTCGAACCCTTCACCGCTGGCAGGGTTGTCGCCCATGTACCACGGCGGATACACCGGTTGGTCCGTCCCGAAGGTGAAGATGCCGGGATACAGCGTGCCGAGGTTGTCTTTTGTGCACTTTTCGGCCGTGCCTGTCGCGGTCCGGTCGGAGATCGGCGCGCACGCGGTGAGCACTGCGACGGCCGCCACGGCCAGCCTCCACGCGTTGCCCATGGGGCGCATCATCGCGCACCTAGCTAACTCACGCCAGCATCACAGGGGTGGGAGGCCGTCAAGGGGGTATGCCGTCGGCGTGACCTCGTTGCCGTCGTGGCTGTTGCTCTGCGTTTTCGTGCTCTGCGCCATCGTCATATGGGCCGCCGGGGTCAAGTTGTCGGACGCCACCGACGTGCTCTCCGACCGCTGGCACCTTGGTTCGGCGTTGGGCGGGGTCATCCTGCTGGCGATTGCCACCAACCTGCCTGAGATCGCGATTACGACCAGTGCGGCGCTGGCGCATCAACTCGACGTCGCGGTCGGCAACATCCTCGGCGGCATCGCCATTCAGACGGTTGTGCTGGTCGCGCTCGACGCCGCCGGTGTGCGGCCGCGTAAGCCGCTGACTTACCTGGCGGCATCGCTCACCCTCGTCCTCGAGGGCGCATTGGTGGTCGCCTTGTTGGTCGTGGTGGTGATGTCGACGCAATTGCCGCCGTCCCTGATCGTCTGGCGAGTCACGCCGGGCGCCGCGTTGATAGTCGTGATCTGGGCAGCTGGTCTGCTATTGGTGCGCCGTGCTGACCGCGAGTTGCCCTGGCATGAGGGCGGCCATGCACCCGACAGCCAGCAGAAGCCACCCGGCCACTCTGCAAAGGCCAACGCCGACAAGGCAACTCAGGGAGGCGTCAGCACGCGACGAACGGTGCTGGTGTTCGCCGTCGCGGCGGTTGCCACCCTTGTCGCGGGCGTCTACATCGAACGCAGCGGCGAAGAGGTGTTCGGGCGATGGGGCATGTCGGGCGTGGTCTTCGGCGCGACGGTTTTGGCGGCCGCCACCTCGTTGCCGGAACTGTCCACTGGCCTGGCGTCGACTCGTCTCGGCGATTACAAATTGGCGGTCAGCGACATCTTCGGCGGAAACGCCTTCCTCCCGGTGCTCTTCCTGCTCGCCGGGGTGCTGTCGGGATCGGCCGTTCTGCCGTTGGCACACCACACCGACATCTACCTCACCGCGCTGGCTGCCCTCCTCACCGTGGTCTACATGGTCGGTCTGGTGTTTCGGCCCGAGCGTCAATGGCTGCGGATGGGGCTGGACTCGATCGTTGTGCTGGTGCTCTACGTCATCGGCATCGTCGGGCTTGCCTTCATCACCGGCTAACCGAGACCAGATATGAAGCGGCCCCCGAGCCGTAGTACCTGGTTGGACAAAACCGAGTGGCTCGGGGGCCGGGTGACTGCGGGGAATTCGCCAGCGCGCGCAGGTGACTCCCCTGGCGCTGCTAGCTCGCAGCCACCTCACATGTCCGTAAGTCAATCAATTGGTCGGACCACCTCCTTCCTTGTGTACGGCCGACCGTACCCGCGCATCCGCACGGCGACAACCGATTTAGGGCGCATTCGGACGCTCGAACCAGCGCACCCGCTGGGCAGCGACTGGTTCGTGCTTGCCCTTGACGGACAGCTGCTCGAGCGGTCCGGCCGGTTCGTCCAGAAATTGAGCGAGGCGCTGCGCCACCACGACCTCGCCGCCACTGGCGAAGGACTGCAACCGCGCCGCGGTGTTCACGACATCGCCGATGGCCGTGAAGTCACTGACTGCGGTTTTCCCGCCGATGTTGCCGACGAACGCTTCGCCGTAGTCGAGGCCTATGCCGAGGTCGAGCACGGGACCGTCGAGGCTGCCGTAGCCAAGACCTTCGAGCAGCAGGCGCGCATGGTCCAGCATCACCTTCGCCACCGTCCGGCGATCCTCGTCCTCAGGCCTCCACGCGCTTCTGGTGACGAAAATGGGCAGATACAGCGCCATCACCTCGTCGCCGATCAGCTTGTCGATCAGCGCTTCGGGGAAGAGCACGTCCTCGGCGACGGCATACAAGCGTCGCAACAGAGCGCTGGCCTCCTGCGGCGTGATGGACTCCGAACGCGTGGTGAACCCGCGCACGTCGGCGAACATGACACCGACCTCTGTCGTGATGCCACCCGGCGGCGCCAACTCGACACACGTCGCGCACAGGTTCGGATTCTTCCGCGACGGGCGAAAGCCCAATGGCCGCACGAAGCGGCTGCCGATGCCGGCGAACGGCGCGCCGCACATGCCGCACCGCGGGCTCGACGGCAGTGAGCGCAGCACACGATGGACCGCCCGCGAGCTCGTGACCGTGGAGAACTCCAAGTAGGCCTGCCAGTCATCTGACGTCAGCGGCTGGCCGGGCCGCAGTCCGGCGTGCCTTACCAACCGCCGCAACGCCATCCGCTGGTAGCGCGTCAGCCGTTGACCTGTCGAACCGTCCCCCACTCATCCAGAATGGCGCACTTTCAACAGCGCGGTCAGCGATCCGACACGATTGCCGCGTCGACCAGTTCGGTGATTTCGCCGGCCAACGGCGCTGAGCGCAGCAGCTTGCCGTCCAGCGTATGCACCCGCGCCGCCAGCGTGATGCTCGAAATCAGCCAAACTCCTTGTGCTGCAAGGAGATCGGTGGGTCGTAGCGTTCGGTAATCGCAGTCGTAACCCTTGTTGCGCGCCACCTCGAAGAGCGCCTGCTGCGTGGTGCCACGCAGAATCGGATACCACGGCGGCGGTGTCAACAGCGCGGGGCTTCCATCGAGTTCGGTCGCAATTACCACCGTCGATCGCGGCCCTTCGAGCACGTGACCGTCGGAGCTGACGAAGATCACGTCGCCGGCCCCGTGCCGCTCGGCGTGCCGCAGCGCGGCCATGTTCACCGCGTACGACAACGTTTTCGCGCCCGCCAGCAGCCACGGCATATCGGCCGCGCCGTCGGCGGCCAGGCCCCGCGCCAGCGTCAACGCCGCCACGCCCTGACGCCGGGCTTCGGCGACCCGCGCGGGCAACTGCCCGATCGTCGCGAAGGCGGTCGGCGGCGATCCGCTCTCCCGGCCCCGGCTGTAGACCAGCCGCAGCACGCCCTCGCCGCCCCCGTCGGCGATCCAGCGCTCGACTCCTGCAGCGACGGCCGCCCGCCACCGCGGCAGGTCGGGGGCGGGCAGGTCGGTCATCCGCGCGGACTGCGTCAGCCGCGCCAGGTGCGCCTCCAGCAGACAGGGTCGACCGTCGCGCACAAGCAGCGTTTCGAAGACACCGTCACCGCGCACCGCCGCCAGGTCATCCGCGAAAAGCAGCGGTGCCGCAGGGTCGCGCAGTTCGCCGTCGAGGGTGACGACGATCCCGGGTTGGCTCGCCATGGCGTAGAAGCGTAGACCCGTAAAGTTGGAGTCATGTCCGCAGTTCCCGCGCCTGAGACCGGACCGGACGCAGGTGCCGTGTGGCACTACGGCGACCCGCTTGGCGAGCAGCGCTCGGCCGCTGACCACGCCGTCGTCGTCGATCGCTCCCATCGGGCCGTGCTGACGCTCACCGGCAATGAGCGCAAGAGCTGGCTGCACAACATCTCCTCACAGCACGTCAGCGACCTTCCCGACGGCGCTGTCACGCAGAATCTGAGCCTCGACGGGCAGGGCCGTGTCGAAGATCACTGGACCCAGACCGAGCTGGACGGCGTCACTTATCTGGACACCGAGCCATGGCGCGGCGAACCGCTGCTGAGCTTCCTGCGCAAGATGGTGTTTTGGTCTGACGTCGCGATCGAGCCGGCCGAATTGGCGGTGTTGTCGATGCTCGGCCCGAGGCTGGCCGACACGCAGGTGCTCGCCACGTTCGGCGTTGATGAGCTGCCGACGGAAAACACCGCGGTGGCACTGAAGAGCGGCGGGTTTCTACGCCGGATGCCAGCCGACGGCATCGAGTTGGACCTCGTGGTGCCCCGCGATCAGGCCGCGCAGTGGCGGCAGCGACTCGTCGACGCGGGTGTGCGGCCCGCGGGTGTGTGGGCCTATGAAGCGCACCGGGTGGCGGCGCTGCGGCCGCGCCTCGGCGTCGACACCGACGAGCGGACCATCCCCCATGAGGTCGGCTGGATCGGCACCGCTGTCCACCTCGACAAGGGTTGCTACCGCGGCCAGGAAACCGTCGCTCGCGTCCACAACCTGGGCAGACCGCCGCGCATGCTGGTGCTCGTCCAGCTCGACGGTTCGACGGACCGGCCTGCCACCGGTGATCCGCTTCTGACCGGCGGGCGCAACGTCGGAAGGCTGGGCACAGTTGTCGACCACGTCGACGAGGGCCCCATCGCCTTGGCGTTGCTCAAGCGTGGCCTGCCCGCCGACACTCCGTTGACCACCGGCGGGCAGACGGAGGTCGCCGCGGTGATCGATCCCGATTCGCTCCCGCCCGCCGATGCGGTCGGGGCCGGTCGACTCGCGGTGGAACAGCTGCGCGGTCGCGGGCGTTGAGCCAATTGCCTGACTCACGGCTCAGCCGTGGATGGGCCTGCCAGCACACGACAGCCGGGCACGGTAAAGTATTGGCAGGACAATAAAGACACACAGATCGGAGCCGCCTAAAAATTGGGCCGCTCCGTTATTGCGCGAGGGGGTACCCCCATGGGCCGCGGCCGGGCTAAGGCAAAGCAGACCAAGGTTGCTCGTGAGCTCAAATACAGCTCACCGCAGACGGATTTCACCCAACTTCAGCGCGAGCTGGCTGGGTCGGACGGCTCTGACGATCTCAATGGCACCGACGGGTCTACCGACGAGTGGGCGCCCGACGAGGACGACTGGCGGCGTTAATCCCTAGAAGCGGGGGTGCTGGCCCACCAAGCTGGCACGGGGGCTGTCCTTGCTGCCCTTCTTGATGGTGCCCAGGGTCCAGCAGTCCAGGTGCCTAGCGGTCAACACGGCGAGTGCGCGGTCGGTGTCCTCCGGCGCGACAACGGCCACCATGCCAACACCCATGTTGAATGTCTTCTCCATCTCGACCCGGTCGACGCGGCCACGCTGCGCGATCATCCCGAACACCGGCGCGGGGGTCCACGTCCCGCGGTCGATCTCCGCGACGAGGCCCGGTGGGATGACCCGTTCCAGGTTCCCGGCCAGCCCGCCACCGGTGACGTGGCAGAACGTCCGCACCTGGGTTTCAGCGGCCAGCGCAAGGCAATCCTTGGCGTAGATGCGGGTCGGCTCCAGCAGCTCTTCGCCAAGGGTGCGACCGAACTCCTCGACGTGGCCCGCCAGGTTCATCCGGTCGATCTCCAACAGCACCTTGCGCGCCAACGAGTAGCCGTTGGAATGCAAACCCGTCGCGGCCATCGCGATGATCACGTCGCCGGGCTTGACCCGCTCCGGTCCGAGCACGTCGTCAGCCTCCACGACCCCGACGCCGGTTGCCGAGATGTCGTAGTGGTCGGGCGCCATCAGCCCAGGGTGTTCTGCGGTCTCACCGCCGAGCAGCGCGCAGCCGGCCATCACGCAGCCGTTGGCGATGCCTGACACCAGTTCGCTGACCCGTTCGGGAACCGTGCGGCCGATGGCGATGTAGTCCTGCAGGAACAACGGCTCGGCACCGCACACCACGAGGTCGTCGACGACCATCGCGACCAGGTCGATACCGACCGTGTCGTGCTTGTCCATGGCCTGGGCCACGGCCAGCTTGGTGCCAACACCGTCGGTCGACGACGCCAGCAGTGGCTCGCGGTAGCCGCCGCGTAGCGCAAACAGTCCGGCGAATCCGCCGAGCCCACCGCGCACTTCGGGCCTGGTGGCTTTCTTGGCCAGCGGTTTGAATAACTCGACGGCGCGGTCACCGGCTTCGATGTCCACCCCAGCCGATGCGTAGGAGATTCCGTGTTGTTCGGCTTGATCCGTCATCGACAGCAAGGCTACCGTCGTTGCCCACCGGTCGGTGACCAGTCGATCATCGTCGCTTCCCGCAGATCGCCTCGCGCGATTGGGTGCGGTGTGAGAACGTGACCGACCATGAAAACAGTTCGCTGGTTTGCGCTCGTTGCCACGGCGATCGTGCCGGCTTCGACGGTCCTGTCCGCGACCGCGTCGGCGACCCCGGGGGTCAACATCGACGCGGTCGTCATCTCGCAGGCAACCGTCAACGGAACCGACTACACCACCAAGGAGATCACCATCCAGCCCGGCGGCAGCACCGGCTGGCACTATCACGACGGCCGGGTGTTCGGCGTGGTCCGAGAGGGCACGCTCACCCGCACCATGGCGGACTGCACGGATGTCGTCTCCCCTGAGGGCTCGGCGGTCACCGAGGACAGCGGGCCGAATCACGTGCACATCGGCCGCAACCTGGGCCCCGTCCCGGTGAAGCTGTGGATCGACTACATCGCGCCGGCCGGCAGCCCACAGGCGGTGGATGTGCCCGATCCGGGCTGCGGCGTCGCCTGACCAGAATTTGGGTATCCGGCGTCGGTGTCGACCGAAAAGACCCGCTGCCTGGTAACGGGAGCAACCGGCTACATCGGTGGCCGGTTGGTGCCGGTGCTGCTGGACCGTGGCCATGTGGTGCGCGCGCTGGCACGCAACCCGGACAAACTGGCCGCAGTGCCGTGGCGGGAACGCGTGGAGGTGATGCGCGGTGATCTCGGCGAACCGGATTCGCTGACAGCCGCGTTCGAAGGTGTCGACGTCGTCTTCTACCTCGTGCACTCGATGGGCACTTCGCAGGACTTCGTGGCCGAGGAAGCCAGCTCAGCGCGCAACGTCGTCACGGCGGCGCGCCGCGCGCATGTCAAGCGACTGGTGTATTTGGGCGGGCTGCATCCGCCCGGCGTCGACCTGTCCCCTCATCTGCAATCCCGGACGGCGGTCGGTGACATCCTGCTCGAATCAGATATCGAAACAGTGGTGCTGCAGGCTGGGATCGTAATCGGTGCTGGCTCAGCGTCATTCGAGATGATGCGGCACCTGACCAACCGGTTGCCAGCGATGACGACCCCGAAGTGGGTGCACAACCGCATTCAGCCGATTGCGATCGACGACGTGCTGCATTATCTGGCCGAGGCAGCCGAGGTCACGGTGCCGGCATCACGCACGTGGGATATCGGCGGGCCGGATGTGCTTGAGTACGGCGACGCGATGCAGGGCTACGCCGAGGTCGCCGGCCTGCGCAGACGGCTGATTGTGGCGATACCGTTTCTGACTCCGACGATCGCCAGTTTGTGGATCGGGCTGGTTACGCCCATGCCTCCCGGCCTGGCGCGACCTTTGATCGAATCCTTGGAAGTCGATGCGGTCATGGCTGACCACGACATCGACTCGGTGATACCCCCACCGACGGACGGGCTCATCGGATACCGAGACGCCGTCGCACGCGCATTGCGGAACGGTCCATTACCAACCGATCCGCAGTGGGCGCACGTCGGGCGTTAGGGCCTGCGCAGCGCTGAGGCGTTGTCGTTGTCGACCTGCAGCGGAATGCCGGTGCGCGCCGCGGTGGTGAGCATCTGCTCGATGACGTTCTTGCCGAGGGCCGTTTCGCCGGGCAGTTCGATCGGGTAGTTACCGTCGAAGCAGGCGGAGCACAACCGCGACGCGGGCTGCTCGGTGGCGGCGATCATGCCCTGCTGAGAGATGTAGCCCAGCGTGTCGGCGCCGATTGCGTGCCGGACGGCCTCGAGCATTTCGCCCTTGCTTTCGACGGCGTTGGCGATGAGCTCGGCCGGCGTCGCGAAGTCGATGCCGTAGAAGCACGGCCACTTCACCGGCGGCGAGGCGATCCGCACATGCACCTCGACGGCTCCCGCCTCGCGCAACATCCGCACCAACGCCCGCTGCGTGTTGCCGCGCACGATCGAGTCGTCGACGACGATCAGCCGCTTACCGCGGATCACTTCCTTGAGCGGGTTGAGCTTGAGCCGAATGCCCAACTGCCGGATGGTCTGCGACGGCTGGATGAAAGTCCGTCCCACGTAAGCGTTTTTCATCAGGCCCTGCCCGTAGGGGATGCCTGACTGCTGGGCGTAACCAACCGCCGCGGGCGTGCCGGATTCGGGCACGCCGATCACCAAGTCGGCCTCGATCGGGTGCTCTCGGGCCAGTTCCCGGCCGATGTCGACGCGCGTCTTGTGTACCGAGCGGCCAGCCAGCGTGCTGTCCGGCCGGGCCAGGTAGACGTACTCGAAGACGCAACCCTTCGGTTCGGGGTTGGCAAACCGCGTGGAGCGGACACCGTCGGCATCGATGGCCAGCAGTTCGCCGGGCTCGATGTCGCGGACGAACGACGCGCCGACGATGTCGAGCGCGGCGGTTTCCGAAGCGACGACCCAGCCGCGGTCGAGTCGGCCCAGCGACAGCGGCCGGACGCCGTAGGGGTCGCGGGCCGCGTACAGGGTGTTCTCGTCCATGAACGTCAGGCAGAACGCGCCGCGCACGGTCGGCAGCAGCTCCAGGGCCGCCTGCTCGAGCGTGGAGTCCGCAGCGCCGTGGGCGAGCAGCGCGCCAAGTATGTCGGAGTCCGTCGTCGCAGCGGGAGCGCCGCGGGTGCCGAGCAGGCCCGCCTCGCGGGCCCGGGCGGCCAGTTCGGTGGCGTTGACAAGGTTGCCGTTGTGACCGAGCGCGACGCCGGTGCCTGCGGCGGTGTTGCGGAACACCGGTTGGGCGTTTTCCCACGTGGTGGAGCCGGTGGTGCTGTAGCGGCAGTGGCCGACGGCGACGTGGCCTTCCATGGCGGCCAGCGTCTGCTCATCGAAAACCTGGCTGACGAGGCCGAGGTCCTTGAACACGAGCACCTGCGAGCCGTCGGCGACGGCGATGCCTGCCGCCTCTTGGCCGCGGTGCTGAAGCGCGTACAGGCCGTAGTAAGTGAGCTTGGCGACTTCTTCGCCCGGCGCCCAGACGCCGAATACGCCACACTCTTCGCGGGGTTCTGGATCGGTCTGCGGGCCGGTCACAATATGGCTGCTCCCAGGGCGGGGTGGGTAGACGTGTTCAGTCTACGGCTACCAACCGGTAATCACGGAATCGCGGCAGGGTGTCGCGTGACACCACAACAAACTGTCGGGCCGCGACATTTCCACTAGCCGCCATCGATAGCGACAAGCGGCAGCCACTGCCCGATCTCGCCGGCACGTGACCCGGAGAGCTGCAGAGCGCCGGTTGCCGCGGCGTCAGTGACGGTCTGCAGGCCGGTGGCCAGCAGCAGCCAGGTGCGCGCGTCGGTTTCGACGACGTTGGGCGGATTGCCCCGCCGATGCTCGGGTCCCGAAATGCATTGCACCGCAACGAACGGTGGCACCCGCACCTCGACGCTTGACCCCGGAGCGACGGCCGCCAGTGTGCGCGCGGTCAACCGCACCGCATCGCCCAGTTCGGATCGACCCGGTTCGGGGCGGCGGCCGGGGTCGCGCAACCACTCGGCAAGGCTGGACACCGCGGCGCGGGTCTTCGCCGGATCGATACTGCGGCGGGCGGCCATACCTTAGATTCTCAAAGTGCTTGTCGACCGCCACCGACCGCCCTACAAAACGGCCGGTGCGATCTTTCTGCTGATCGTGGCGGCCACCTCAGCGTTCAGCTATTTGGAATTTCGTGGGGCGCTGGACACGAAGACTCAGCTGACATTGCTGTCACCACGCGCCGGCCTCGTCGTCGAACCGGGTGCGAAGGTGACCTACAACGGCGTTCAGATCGGCCGTGTCACGCGTATCGGCTTGACCGACGAGCGCGGCACACCGATGGCCAAACTGACGCTGGACGTGAAACCTGGCTACCTCAAATACATTCCGGCCAATGTCGCGGTCGAGATCCAGGCCACTACGGTGTTTGGCAACAAATACATCTCGTTTAGTTCGCCGAAAAATCCCTCACCACAACGCATTACGTCTCAGGATGTGATCGACGCGTCGTCGGTGACCACGGAGTTCAACACGTTGTTCGAGACGGTCACGGCGATCGCCGAGCAGGTGGATCCGATCAAGCTCAATCAGACGCTGACGGCGACGGCCGAAGCGCTGACCGGGCTTGGCGACCGGTTCGGCGAATCGCTGGAGAACGGCAACCAGATCGTCGGCGACCTGAATCCGCAGATGTCACAGATCGCCGCTGACAACCGCGCGGTGGCCGACTTGGCCGATGTGTACGCCGCCGCGTCGCCGGATTTGTGGAACGGAGTAGACAACGCGGTGCGGACCGCGCAGACCTTCAATGAGCACCGCGCCGATATCGACGAGGCGCTGATGGCCGCGGTCGGCTTCGCCACCGACGCCGCCGACAGCTTCGAACGCGGCGGCCCGTATCTGGTTCGCGGCGCCGCCGATCTCGTCGCGACGACGCACCTGCTCAACGACTACCAGGGCGAGATCTTCTGCACGATCCGCAAGTTCTCGGATGTGCAGAAGCGCTCGGCCGCGGTGCTCGGCGGCAACGGCTACTCGCTGGCCTCGGAGTCCGGGGCGCTCGCCGGCGCAGGCAATCCCTACGTCTACCCCGACAATCTGCCTCGGGTGAACGCGCGCGGCGGTCCCGAGGGCCGTCCCGGCTGCTGGCAGGACATCACCCGGGACCTGTGGCCTGCGCCGTATCTGGTGATGGACACCGGCGCATCGATCGCGCCGTACAACCACGTCGGACTCGGTCAGCCATTGTTCGTCGACTACGTGTGGGGGAGGCAGGTCGGCGAATACACGATCAACCCGTGACGGTTGACTTCAACAATTGTTGAGGTTTTACGTTGGGGTCATGACGTTCAAATCGGATGAACTCGATTTCCTGAAGCAGGCAGACCTCGGCCGGTTGGCCACCATCCAGCCCGACGGCACGCCGCAGAACAGCCCGGTGGGTTTCACCTACAACGACGAACTGGGCA
This sequence comes from Mycobacterium sp. JS623, assembly GCF_000328565.1. Lineage (NCBI taxonomy): Bacteria > Bacillati > Actinomycetota > Actinomycetes > Mycobacteriales > Mycobacteriaceae > Mycobacterium > Mycobacterium sp. JS623. Next base: position 5,592,678 of record NC_019966.1, read on the forward strand.
CCATCGACATCGCGGGCTACCGGATGTCGAAGAGCCAGAAGTTCCGCAACATCGCGCACAACAACAAGGTGGCGTTCGTCGTCGACGACATCACCTCACGCGACCCGTGGCGGGTGCGCTGCCTGGAGATCCGCGGCACCGCCGAACAGGCCGAGATCCCGCCGTCGCATGGGGCGGCCGGAGACGAGCTCGACACCGCGATCATCCGGGTGACGCCGCGGCGCATCATCAGCTTCGGCATCGACGATCAAGTGAGCGAACCGCATCAACTGCAGGCGGATCGCCGCGACGTCTGACGTCAGTCGGGGAAGCCGAACAGCTTGACGACGCCGTGATCGCGGCCCGCGGTGTAGCCGCCGTCCACCGCGATCGCGTGGCCCGTGACGAACGACGCATCAAGGGAGACAAGGAAAGCCGCCATGGCGGCGATTTCGTCCGGCTGGCCACGACGGCCCAGCGCATGCTCCTCGGTGATGGACTGCAACGGGCCTTCCATGCCCTCGAGGCCCATCACGTTGGTCAGCATCGGAGTGTCGATGAACCCGGGGCAGATGGCATTTGCCCGAATTCCGCTGGGGCCGTAGTCAAGTGCGATGTTCTTGGTCAACAACACAACGCCTCCCTTCGAGGCGTTATACGCGCTGCCGCCTGCGGTGCCTTCGAGGCCCTCGACGCTGGCGAGCGTGACGATTGAACCGCGCTCGCCGTCGACTCGCGGTTGGTCGATCATCCTGGCCAGCGCGGCCTTGGCTACCAGGAACGTCCCGGTCAGATTGATTGCGATCACGCGTTCCCATTCGGAGCGCGGAAGCAGGTGGACCGGACCGCCACCGGCCACACCCGCCGCGTGAACAACGCCGTCGAGTCGATCAGGTACCGCGCCGAACACGGAGCCGACGGCAGATTCGTCGCTGATGTCGGCCGTCACAAACTCGAACTGCGCGCCGAGATCGTCTGGCGGGGCGGCCAAGTCGGTGCCGACGACGGTCCCGCCCTCGGCCAATAGCCGACGAGTGGTCGCAAGGCCGATGCCCGACGCGGCTCCAGTGACGACGAATGTGCGCGAACGCGCGCGATCAGCATTGACCCTGGTCAATCGGTGCTCCTTCCGTCCGCGGGCGACCCTGGCCGCCGCGCGCGCCGTTGTGCGCCAAGTGCGGCCAGCCCAGCGGCCTCGTTCACCGCCAGGTGCGCCAGCATCGGCGCGGCCAGACTGCCCGACCGGGCATGCAGCCAGCCGAACAACCAGCCGCCAATGCCGGTGAAGACCACGGTGCCCAGCACCGGTTGGCCCGTCACTCGCGCATCGACGATGTGCCACAGCCCGAAGGCCGCAGCTTGCAGCAACCGGCCGCGGGTGGGCCCGAACGCCGACTCGGCGACGGTGCCCAGCGCGGCGCGGTACGCGGCTTCCTCGGGCCAGACGGTGCCGATCGGGATGCTCAACAGCAGCCAGCGGCCGCGGTGCTCGGGCAGATCGCGCACGGCCATCGCCCTGCGTACGGGTGGCAACGTACTGATCGCGAAGACTCCGAGCGCCGCCGCGCCGCCTGCCACGACGCCGTAGCGGATGCCGGACCACAACGCAGGCGGCCGCAGGCCGAGCGGCGAACGGGTGACCGCGACCAGTCCGGTGCCCAGCGACGCGTTCGGAATCGGATGCCAGCGCACGCGCGGTGCCGCGAAGCTCCATCCCACCATCGCCGCGGCCAACCCGACCGCGCGTAACTTGCTGGGCCGCATCAGTATTCGGGCCCGTCTTCGGATTCCGTCTTCTCCAGTGCGACGCGGATGCGTTCGGTGTCGTGCGGCGTCCAGCCGTCGGGCGGGGCAACGGCGGCCCAACCGTCGAGCACGAAGTCGCCGTAGTTATGGCCGTGGCCGCCGGGCACCGACGAGGCGTTCGTCATGTCGGCGGCAACCTGCCAGAACGTGATGATCGGATACCAGCGCATCGACGCGGTGCGGTCGCGGCCCGGCGGCTCCTTCAGCCAGTCCGGCCGATTGAGGAGCAGGTCCTGCGACCACCACACGATCGGGTCCGACGGATGCTGCAGGAACAGCACTCGCGTGCCCTCCCACGGCGACATGGTGTCGTTGTGAATCTCGTTGGCGTTGATGCCCTGCGAGAACCGCACAGTGCGCCCGTTGTCGTAGCGTGGGTCGACCGCCGTGGTACCCGGATCGCGCCGCGCGATGATTCCGCTCCAGAGCGGACTGGCGTTGGGCGGACCCACCCACAGCACCGACGAGAACCCCATCTGCGAGATGTCCGGCAGCCAGTCGAACGCGCCCTGTCCGGCCATCGAGCCGAGGCTTTCGCCGTAGAGCACCAGCTTCGGCCGATGATCGGGTGGCAACTTCAGCCATCGATCGTGGATGGCGTCGATCATCATCCGGCCCGATCGCATCGACTTCGCTTTGTCGCCGAGGAACGAAATCCAGCTCGGCAGAAACGAATACTGCGATCCGACCAGCGCGGTGTCGCCGTTGTACATCATCTCCAGCGCTCGTGCGGCGATCGGGTTGATCCACCCGGTGCCGGTCGTCGGGATGATGACGAGCAGTTTGCGATCGAAGGCGCCGGTGCGCTCGAGTTCACTCAGCAGCACCGCCATTCGGCTTTCGTCGTCTTCTGCGGTGTTGAGACCGACATACACGCGCACCGGCTCCTTGGCCGGTTTGCCATTCAAACGGGTGAGCTCGTCGGCGTGCGGACCGGTGGCCACGAAGTTGCGTCCCTGGAATCCAAGGGTGTCCCACTGCGCGAAAGACGTTGGACTGCCGGACCGTTCGGACTGTTGCGGCTGCACGATGCCCTCGCGGGTCGTGGTGTTCTGCGGCTGGAACACCCGGTTGGCGCCTGCCAGGAAGCCGCGCACCAGCACACCGTTGATCAGCGTGATGGCCAGCACCACGACAATCGCGGTGCCGATGAACAACGCCATCTCGTCGTGCAGATGCCAGCGCCTGATGAGGAACCGCGCCATCACCTTGATCAGGTCGAGCAGCACCCGCGCCGCCCCGACGCACACCGCACCCACCAACACCGCGACGATCAGTGTGCGCATGTAGCCCAGCGTGGTCGGGCCCTGCATGCCCATCACCGCCGACACCTGACGCTGCCACACCGCCGAAGGAATCATCATCAGCACACACGCCGTCGCGGATCCGGCAACGATCACCGCCTTCACCGCGTACATCACCCGCTTAGCGGGTGGCCACCACTCGCGGCGACGTAATACGAAGCGCCGCAACACCTTTTCCAGAAATGCGCCGATGCCGTAGCCGATCGCGGCATTGAGCCCGCCGATCAAACCCTGGAACAGCCAGTCACGCGGCAACAGCGACGGGGTCAGCGATAGGCAGAAAAACAGCGCCCCGAATGCGATTCCGGTGAAGTCGAGGTGGACCAGGCTCCACGCCCAGACCAGTAGCGGATGTCGTTCGCGAGGCGCCCCAGTCACCCGAAGGTCACCCGAACAAACCGGGAAGCACGCCCTCCGACGTGCTGCGCAGGTCCTCCAGGGAAACCGTGAACAAGCCTTGTACTTCTATCGCGTCGCTACCGTCGTCCACCACGCCGATGCGCACTGCGGGCAGTCCGCGCGCTTCACACATCGCGCTGAACCTGCTCTCCTCCGTGCGCGGCACAGCGATCAGCACCCGACCCGCGGACTCGGAAAATAAGAACGTAAATGCACCTGTGCCTGATTCAAAGCCTTCGGGAACCACAATGCGGCAACCGGTTTCGCCCGCAAGGGCAGCCTCGACGACCGCCTGCATCAGGCCACCCTCCGACAGATCGTGTGCGGCGGACACCAGCCCGTCGCGTGACCCGGCGGCGAGCACCTCGGCGATCAACTTCTCGCGTTCAAGGTCCACCCGCGGAGGCACCCCGCCGAGGTGATCCGCGGTGACCTGAGCCCAGATCGACCCGTCGAACTCGTCGCGGGTCTCGCCGAGCAGGATCAAAGTCTCCCCCGGTTCGGCGCCGAGGCCCGTCGGGATGCGGCGCTTCACGTCATCGATGACACCGAGCACGCCGACCACCGGCGTCGGCAGGATCGGTGTGGTGCCGGTCTGGTTGTAGAAGCTGACGTTGCCACCGGTGACCGGAATGCCAAGCGCCACACAGCCGTCAGCGAGGCCGCGGACGGCCTGGCTGAACTGCCACATGACGCCGGGGTCCTCGGGCGAACCGAAGTTGAGGCAGTTGGTCACCGCCACCGGCTTCGCGCCGGTGACGGCGACGTTGCGGTACGCCTCGGCCAGCGCGAGCTGTGCGCCGGTGTACGGGTCGAGCTGGGTGTAGCGGCCCGATGCGTCGGTGGATACCGCGATGCCGCGGCCACTGGCCTCGTCCACGCGCAACACGCCGCCGTCGGCGTGTTCGGCGAGCACGGTGTTGCCGCGAACGTAGCGGTCATATTGCTCGGTGATGAAAGCCCGGCTGCACAGGTGCGGACTGCCAACCAGCGCAAGCAAAGTCGCCTTCAGCTCGTCGCCCGTCGACGGCCGCGGCAGGTTGGCCGACGTGTCGGAGTTCAAGGCGTCCTGGGTGTCGGGACGCTGCACGGGACGCTCGTAGACCGGCCCCTCATGCGCGACCGTGCGGGGTGGCACGTCGACGACCGTCTCGCCGTGCCAGGTGATCTGAAGCCGGTCGCCGTCGGTGACCTCACCGATGACCGTCGCCAGCACCTCCCACTTGCGGCACACCGCCATGAACTTGTCGACATTCTCGGGCGTGACGACCGCGCACATCCGTTCCTGCGACTCGCTCGACAGGATCTCGGCCGGCGTCATGTTGGCGGCGCGCAGCGGAACGGTGTCCAATTCGATGCGCATGCCGCCGTCGCCAGCCGACGCGAGTTCAGATGTGGCACAGGATAATCCAGCGCCACCGAGGTCCTGGATGCCGACCACCAGATCCGCGGCGTACAGCTCAAGACAGCATTCGATGAGCACCTTCTCCATGAAGGGATCGCCCACTTGTACCGAAGGTAGCTTCTTACGGCCCGGCGCCCCGCTCTCGTCGCCGCCGAACGTCTCTGACGCCAGCACCGAAACGCCGCCGATGCCGTCGAGGCCGGTGCGCGCGCCGAACAGGATGATCTTGTTGCCCGTGCCCGACGCGAAGGCCAGATGCAGATCTTCCTTGCGCAGCACCCCGACGCACAGCGCGTTCACCAACGGGTTACCGGCGTAGGAGGCGTCGAAGACGGTCTCGCCGCCGATATTGGGCAGCCCCAGCGAGTTTCCGTAGCCGCCGATGCCGCGCACCACACCGTCGACCACCCGGCGGGTGTCGGGCGCGTCGGGTGCGCCGAACCGCAGCTGGTCCATGACGGCGACCGGGCGTGCGCCCATCGCCATGATGTCGCGGACGATGCCCCCGACACCGGTGGCCGCGCCCTGGTACGGCTCGATGTAGGACGGGTGGTTGTGCGACTCCACCTTGAAGGTGGCCGCCCAGCCGTCGCCGATGTCGACGACTCCCGCGTTTTCGCCGATGCCGGCCAGCATCGCCGCACGCATCGCATCGGTGGTGGTCTCGCCGAAGTAGCGCAGATGCACCTTGGACGACTTGTACGAGCAGTGCTCGCTCCACATCACCGAGTACATGGCCAGCTCGGCGTCGGTGGGGCGACGGCCGAGGATCTCGCGTATCCGCTGGTACTCGTCATCCTTCAGGCCAAGTTCACGAAATGGCTGAGGATGATCGGGAGTGGCGGTGGCGTGGTCGACGGTGTCAGCAATATTCAAGCCGTGGGTTAGCTCCGACGTCACCCGGCCAGTCTAGTTTGGCCCCGATCATCGGGGGTATCGCGACGCGTATGGGCCAAACCGTCGCCGATTACGTCTTGTCCCGGCTGCGTGAATGGGGTGTCGGCCAGGTCTTCGGCTATCCCGGCGACGGGATCAACGGGCTGATCGCCGCGTTCGGCAACGCGGACAACCAGCCGAGGTTCATCCAGTCGCGCCACGAGGAGATGTCGGCTCTCGCTGCGACCGGATACGCGAAGTTCTCCGGCAACGTCGGCGTATGCCTGGCGACGTCCGGGCCTGGCGCAATCCACCTGCTCAACGGGCTCTACGACGCCAAACTCGACCACACGCCGGTCGTCGCCATCGTCGGACAGACGGCACGCAGCGCGATGGGCGGCAGCTACCAGCAAGAGGTCGATCTGCAGTCGTTACTCAAGGACGTCGCGAGCGACTACCTGGTCGAGGTCAACGTCGCCAGCCAGCTGCCCAACGCTCTTGATCGGGCGTTCCGGACCGCGCGGGCACGGCGGGCCCCGACGGCTGTAGTGATCCCGTCGGATCTGCAGGAGGAGGCCTACGAGCCGCCCGGCCACGCGTTCAAGCAGGTGCCGTCGAGTGCGCCGCACGACGTCGAGCCGATGCTCGCCGCGAATCCCGACGCGATCGCGCTCGCCGCCGACATCCTCAACGGCGGATCTCGAGTCGCGATTCTGGTCGGCCAGGGCGCACGGGGTGCGGCGGGCGAAGTCCACGAGGTGGCCGAACGCACCGGCGCGGGGGTCGCGAAGGCACTGCTGGGCAAGGACGTGCTGTCCGACGACCTGCCGTATGTCACGGGGGCGATCGGCCTGCTCGGCACCAGGCCCAGCTATGAGCTGATGCGCGACTGCGACACGCTGCTGATCGTCGGCTCCAACTTCCCGTATAGCCAGTTCCTGCCTGAGTACGGCAAGGCCCGCGCGGTGCAGATCGACATCGACGGCGCCAACATCGGCATGCGCTACCCCACCGAGGTCAACATCGTCGCCGATGCGAAAACCGCTCTGGCCGAACTGCTTCCGTTGCTGACCCGCAAGACCGAGCGGTCGTGGCGGGACACCGTCGAGGCCAACATCGCGCAATGGTGGCAGACGGTGGAACGGCAGGTCATGCTGTCGGCCGATCCGGTGAACCCGATGCGGGTGGTCTGGGAGCTTTCCAGCCGGCTGCCCGAGAACGCGATCGTCACCGGCGACTCGGGCTCGTCGACCAATTGGTATGCGCGCTGCTTGCGGTTCGGCGCGAACATGCGGGGCTCGCTCTCCGGGACGCTGGCGACGATGGGCCCGGCGGTGCCCTATGCGATCGGAGCCAAGTACGCGCATCCGGATCGGCCGGTGATCGCGCTCGTCGGCGATGGCGCCATGCAGATGAATGGGCTGGCCGAATTGCTTACGGTTCGCAGGTATTGGCGGCAGTGGTCGGACCCGCGGCTGGTGGTGTGCGTGTTCCACAACAACGACTTGTCGCATGTGACATGGGAGCTGCGCGCGATGGGCGGCGCCCCGAAATTCGAGGAGTCGCAGGCACTGCCCGAGGTGTCCTATGCCGACGTGGCCCGCACGATGGGGCTCAAGGCGATTGCCGTCGACGACCCCGACGCAGTGGGGCCGGCGTGGGATCAGGCGCTGGCGACGCCGGAGCCGATCGTGCTCGACGTGCGGACCGATCCGGAGGTGCCCCCGATCCCGCCGCACACCACCTACGACGAGATGAAATCGATGGCCGAGGCCATCCTCAAGGGCGATCCGAATGGCTGGCATGTGGTCAGTGAACTCGCGAAGAACAAAGCGGCTGAACTGTTTACGCGTGCGGGTTTGTCCCCCAAAAGCGACGGGTAGGCGACTTTTGAGACGCAAACGAATGGCGCGAGCGCCGCGACATGAGACCTACATCAGCGACGCCGAGCGTGAGGGCGACAACGAGGTTGCCGAACTGGTCCGCAAGGCACAGGCCGACAGCAGGAAGGGTGCCGAGGCAGGCAAACATCTCTTGGCACAGCGCATCAAGTGATCTCGCCGCCACCGAGTCCGAGGCCCATCAGGTGCAGCGGCCCCGGCAATCAGCCACCATCGGTGACGCAGAACGCGTTGCCCTCGGGGTCGGTCAGCACCACCCATGCGACGGGGCCCATGCTGTGCCGGCCCTCTTCGCTGGCACCGAGATCGACGAGCCGCTTCACCTCGGCGTCGACATCGGCCGCCGAGAAATCGAGGTGGATCTTGTTCTTCCCCGGGGTGGGGTCGGCGACCTTCTGAAACAGCAGCTTGGGCCCCGGTTGCCGTTCGACGGCAACGTATTCGCCGGGGACATAAGGGGTTAACTGCCCACCTGCGGCCTGTGCCCACCACTCGGCGGCCTTGTCCGGATCGGTGGTGTCGAACGTGATCGATTCCACATTGAGCGCCATGGCGCTGACCCTAGATCAGAGGGGCGACAAAAAAGCCTGAAGCGCCGCAGAGTAGGCGGCGACGTCGGCGGCGCCCATCACCTCACGCGCGGAATGCATGGCGAGTTGCGGGGCGCCGACGTCGACGGTCGGGATGCCGGTGCGCGCCGAAGTCATCGGGCCGATGGTGGAACCGCAGGGCAGATCGGCGCGATGCTCGTAGCGCTGCAGCGGCACGCCCGCCTGCGCGCAGGCCAGCGCGAACGCAGCCGCGGTGCGCCCGTCGGTGGCATAGCGCAGGTTGGGTTGCACCTTGACCACCGGACCCGCGTTGACCTCGATCAGATGGCCCGGCTCGTGCCGCTCGGGATAGTTCGGATGGGTGGCGTGGGCCATGTCGCCGGACGCCACCATCGACGTCGACGCCCGCCGAAGGAAGTCCTCCCGGCTGCCGCGCGCCGCCAACGTGATGCGCTCCAGCACTGTCGGCAGCAGCTCGGATTGCGCGCCGTGGTCGGACTGCGAGCCGACCTCCTCGTGGTCGAATAGGGCGAGCACCGGAACGTGGTCGGTGGGTTCGACGGCCAACAGGGCTTCGAGCCCCGCGTAGCAGGTGGCCTGGTTGTCCAGCCGGGGTGCGCTCACAAGTTCTTGGTTAACGCCGCCCAGCCGCGACGGCGTCAGGTCGTGCGTCATCAGGTCGAAGCCCAGCACGTCAGCTTCCGCGACGCCTGCATGCTCGGCGACGTAACGAAGGAAGGATCGGCTGCCGCTGCCCACCCCCCAGACGGCGTTGACGTGCCGCTGCGGGTCCAGGGACACCGCCTTGCGGTCCTCGGCGAGGTGGATGGCCAACTGCGGCACGCGCAGGATCGGTTCGTCGATGCGAACCAGCCAATGGTCGAGCGTGTTGCCGACGCGTAGCGATAGCCTCCCGCTGACGCCGAGATCGCGGTCGAGCCACGAGTTCAGCCACGCCCCGCCGTAGGGCTGCAATGCGACGACCTGCCAGCCGGAGACAAAGCGGTCGGGGTGTTGCTTGACCCGCAGGTTGGGGCTGTCGGTGTGCGCGCCGACGATGCGGAAGGGCGCGTTCGCGTCGCCGCCGGCGATCCAGGCCACCAGCGAGCCGGCGCGCACTGTGAAGAAGCGACCCGATGCGGGCCAGGCGTCGGCTTCGGAGAGCTCGGTGAATCCGGCGTCGACGAGCCGCAGGGCCGCCGTCGCGCAGACGTGGAAGGGCGACGGTGACGCGTCGATGAACTCGCACAGCCCCTGTGCACTCGCCCCGGAAATCCCCAAGTCGCTACGCTCCTGCCCGCCGAACCATGTTCACCATCATTGCCGACGCACGATTCGCTAGGGTCAAACGGTGCCCGCACCACTACCGCAACCGGTAACGGCGCCGTTGACACCCGCAGCCATCTTCCTAGTTGTCGTCATCAATGAAGAGGAGGGGGCGGTCCAAAAGGTCCACGACGCGCTGCCCGACATCGCCGGACTGGTCCGCGCGGTCGGCTTCCGCGACCCGGACAAGAAGTTGTCGGTGGTGACGTCGATCGGATCGGACGCGTGGGATCGGCTGTTTTCCGGTCCGCGGCCCGCCGAGCTGACGCCGTTCATCGAACTGACCGGGGGACGCCACGAAGCGCCTGCGACGGCAGGGGATCTGCTGTTCCACATCAGGGCGATGTCGATGGACATGTGCTTCGAGTTGGCGGGTCGCATCGTCAAGGCATTGGGGCCGGTGACCATCGTCGACGAGACGCACGGTTTCCGGTTCTTCGATAACCGGGACCTGCTCGGCTTCGTCGACGGCACCGAAAATCCCGACGGCCCGCTTGCGGTGTCCGCCACCGAGGTAGGCGATGAGGACCCCGATTTCGCGGGGGGCTGCTATGTGCACGTGCAGAAGTATCTGCATGACATGTCGGCCTGGGAGGCACTGTCGGTCACCGAGCAGGAGTTGGTGATCGGCCGGAGCAAGCTCGAGGACATCGAGATGGATGACGATGTCAAACCGGCCAATTCGCACATCGCGCTGAACGTGATCGAGGACGAGGACGGCAACGAGCTGAAGATCGTCCGGCACAACATGCCGTTCGGTGAGATCGGTAAGGGCGAGTACGGCACGTACTTCATCGGCTACTCGCGGACGGCGGCGGTCACCGAGCAGATGCTGAGCAACATGTTCATCGGCGACCCGCCCGGCAACACCGATCACATCCTCGAGTTCTCGACCGCGGTCACGGGGGGCAAGTTCTTCACGCCGATCGTCGACTTTCTCAATGACCCACCGCCGCTTCCGAATTCGGAACCCGAAGAAGAGCATCCAGAAGTCACCGTCGCGCCCGTCGCCACCAACGGATCGCTGGGGATCGGCAGCCTGAAAGGAACCGGCCAATGAACAACCTGTATCGCGATCTGGCTCCGATCACCGAAGGCGCGTGGGCGCAAATCGAGGAGGAGGCGACGCGAACGTTCAAGCGGCACATCGCAGGACGGCGGGTGGTCGACGTCAGCGAACCGGGCGGACCGGTGACCGCCGCGATCAGCACGGGACATCTGACCGATGTCGCTGCACCCGGCGACGGGGTGATGGCGCATCTGCGTGAGAGCAAGCCGCTGGTGCGGTTGCGGGTGCCGTTCACGGTGTCGCGCACCGCAATTGACGATGTCGAGCGTGGCGCGCAGGACTCGGATTGGGATCCGGTGAAGGACGCGGCGAAGAAGTTGGCGTTCGTGGAGGACCGGGCGATCTTCGAGGGTTATGACGCAGCATCCATCGAGGGCATCAGGGCATGCAGCTCGAATCCGGCGCTGGCGCTGCCGCAAGACGCGCGCGAGATTCCCGACGTGATCGCACAGGCGCTGTCGGAACTGCGGCTCGCTGGCGTGGACGGCCCGTACTCGGTGCTGCTGTCGGCCGACGTGTACACGAAGGTCAGCGAGACGACCGAACACGGCTATCCGATCCGCGAGCATCTGAACAGGCTGGTCGACGGCGACATCATCTGGGCGCCTGCGATTGACGGTGCGTTCGTCTTGTCAACGCGCGGCGGCGATTTCGATCTGCAGCTGGGAACCGATGTGTCGATCGGATATCTGTCGCATGATGCGGACAGTGTGGAGCTGTATCTGGAGGAGACGCTGACGTTCCTCTGCTACACGGCCGAAGCCTCGGTCGCCTTGACTCCCTAGCCCGTTTCTCCGCGAGCGACCGTGTCTGCACGCCGACACGCCGCAATTTGGCGGCATTTTGCGGTCGCTCGTCGCGTAGTGGTTACCCGATCCGCGGATCGGTCACCTCGTCGACAAGCTCGTTGGTATCCAGATCGAGGCGCTGCGGACGCGCGAGGTGTGCAGCTTCTGTCGTCACTTTCATGATCAGACCGGCCGGATCGAGGCCGAGCACGGTCAGCCCAGCGATTGCCGTCTGGACGGCTTCGTTCTCGTTGATGTCACGGCCGCCGCCGTAAACCTTTGTGGTGTGGGCGTATGCGGTGGTTCCGTTCGAGGGGCGATGAAAGGAAACTGTCCGCACACTAGTGGGCTCCTTCGGCGGCCCGACGACGGCGCCCGTGGTATCGAATTGATTGACAACCGCGACTGCCGCACCGTTGTCGGAGATGAGCTCGAGATGCATCTCGGTCACATCCGTCGCCACAAGGGAGGGTCCATTGACGGTGATGGTCGCTCCCCCGACTACCGCAGTGCGAAAGAGCGCATAACTCCGAAACATCGGACTTGGCGGAAGATTCGAGTTGAACTCCAGATGCAGCGCCAGAGTTGATTGGGCTACGACTGAATGAGGTGCGTGCGAGTAGTGGACTGTGACGGAGCAGCCCCAGGTGTGTACGTGGTCTGTCAAGACGATCATCGCAGCCATGCCCCTTCTGCAGCGTGCTCCAATTGTGACAGGCGGGTTCACTGCGGAGGCCGAAATCGGTTTCAGTGCATGACGAAGGCGCGCGCGAGGGAATCCCTTACCCCTTCGCCTGAATCCGCGTGAGCCGCTTGAGCGCGCCGCCATCGGTGAGTTCGCCGCGCGACTCCAATTGCTCCCAATAGCACCGCACCAGCTCTCGCAATGCTGCGCCTGCCGGCGTGTCGTGTGCAGACTCGCACGCTCGGCAGTACGGGTTAAGCGGCCAGCACCAGATCCAGCGCGGAGTAAAACAGGCCGAGGCCGTCGTCGGACGGACCGGTCAGCGCCTCGGTGGCGTGCTCGGGATGCGGCATCAGGCCGACGACGCGACCGTTGGCCGAGCTGATGCCCGCGATATCGCGCTGCGAGCCGTTGGGGTTGTCGCGGTAGCGGAACACCACTCGGCCCTCGCCGTCGAGCTCGTCGAGCATCTTCTCGCTGGCGACGTAGCGGCCCTCGCCGGACTTCAGCGGCACCAGGATGTCGGCACCGACGTCGTAGCGCGATGTCCACGCCGTCGAATTCGACACCACCTCGAGCCACAGATCGCGGCAGACGAAGTGCAGACCCGCGTTGCGCGTCAACGCACCGGGCAGCAGCCCAGCCTCACACAGCACCTGAAAACCGTTGCAAATCCCCAACACTGGCAGACCCTGCGCGGCGCCTCGCACTACCTCGCCCATCACCGGAGCGAACTTCGCAATCGCACCGCACCGGAGATAGTCGCCGTACGAAAAGCCGCCGGGCACCACCACCGCGTCGACGCCCTTGAGGTCGGCATCGGCATGCCACAGGCTGACCGCCTCGGCACCGGCCAACCGGACCGCACGCGCCGCATCGACGTCGTCAAGCGTGCCCGGGAATGTGATCACGCCCACCCGCGCGGTCACGACTGCTCCCTGCTGACGCTGAAGTCCTCGATAACCGTGTTCGCCAACAGAGATTCGGCGATTTCGGCCAGGGTGTCGTCATCGATGCTGTCGTCGACCTCGAGCTCAAATCGCTTGCCCTGCCGGACATCTGACACACCGCCGAAGCCGAGACGGCCCAACGCGCCGACGATCGCCTGACCCTGCGGGTCGAGGATCTCCGCCTTGGGCATCACGTGCACCACCACCCTTGCCACGGCGAACACTCTACCTGCGGCTCTGCGTCAGCCGCCCGACCGGCACGATCCGAGGTACGCGTTGCATAGTGGCGCGGCCATCGCATCGAAGACCTGCGCGTCAGCAATGATGGGCCAGCCGACTTGCGCCGGCAGCGACGACCACATGGCCAACTCGACGACGGTGCTGCTGCCGGGGTGGGCTAACAGGTACTCATGCATGACCTGATGACCCGCATCGCTGACCACCGCAGCGACGCGACGGGGATCGTCGGTGGTGATCGACGGCGAAACCGCCGAGGCAGTCGACTGGCAGTCCTGCAGCCGTGACCTGGCCGTCTCCAGCACGGTCAGCGCCGTCGGGCCCCCGGTCGCCGTATCGCCGCGCCAATGGAGCACCTGCACCAGGAGGTTCCACTGGCCCTGCTCGTGCAGCACCGGCGACCGCGCCGCGACGGCGAACGCACGCGGGTCGTTGGCAAGCAACGGGCTGCCGCACAGCGCCTCGAATCCGAACCGAGGCGACGGCGCCGTCACCGCCAGCCCTTCCAGGCCGGGCCAACGGTAGACCGGATACAGCGGGATGGACGTCGGCGCGATCCACGCCGAGTCCGGGATGGCGTCGCAAATTGGAGGACATTCGCCAGGGACCGCGCTCGCCGGCCACCCTGCAGGCGCGATCGCCAACCCGCAGGCCGCCACGGCCACCGCCAATAGCCATCGCACGTCTTAACTTCCCCCCGCTCGCCCCTTGCGCGCCACAATATAGGCATGCAATTGACGCATTTCGGCCATTCATGTTTACTCGCAAATTTCAAGGGCGAATCAGGTCAAGACACGACTGTCTTGTTCGATCCAGGAAACTTCTCCCACGGATTCGAGGGCGTCACCGGCCTGTCGGCGATCCTGATCACCCACCAGCACCCCGATCACGCCGACACGGAACGCCTGCCGGCCCTCGTTGATGCCAACCCACAGGCCGCGCTGTACGCCGACCCGCAGACTGCCGAGCAGCTCGGCGGGCCCTGGAAGGCCGTGCATGTCGGCGACGAGTTCAACGTCGGACACGTGACCGTTCGCGGCGTCGGCGGTCGGCACGCGGTGATTCACCCGGAAATCCCTGTGATCGACAACATTTCGTACCTCGTCGGGGATGGCTCGCACGCCGCACGGTTGATGCATCCCGGCGACGCGTTGTTCACGCCGGGCGAGCCCGTCGATGTGCTCGCTACGCCCGCCGCGGCGCCGTGGATGAAGATCTCGGAGGCCGTTGAGTATCTACGCGCCGTCGCGCCCGCCCGCGCCGTGCCGATCCACCAGGCGATCATCGAGCCGAACGCCCGCGGCATCTACTACGGGCGACTCTCCGAGATGACCGATACCGACTTCCAGGTGCTCTCGGAGGAAGACGGCACAGAGTTCTAAGCGGTTTCGCGCGCTGCGGCCCGTCCCGCCGCCCTGCCCGAGAACACACATCCACCGAGGAACGTGCCCTCCAGCGAGCGGTAGCCGTGCACGCCGCCTCCACCGAACCCGGCAGCCTCACCCGCCGCGTACAACCCGCCGAACACACTGCCGTCGGCCCGAAGTGCCCGCGAGTCCAGGTCGGTTTCCAAGCCGCCCAACGACTTACGGGTCAGGATGTGCAGCTTGACCGCGATCAGCGGCCCTGCTTTCGGATCGGTGAGCCGGTGCGGTGCGACGACGCGGGCGACCCGGTCGCCAAGGTAGTTGCGCGCCAGCCTGATCCAGGCGATCTGGGTGTCCTTCGTGAACCGGTTGGCAACCTCGCGGTCGCGGGCGGTGACCTCGGCCTCGACGGTAGTGTAGTCGAGCGGAACCACGTCGGGGACGGCGTTCATCGCGGACACCAAGTCCCGCAACGAGTTTGCGTTGACGAAGTCGACTCCCTTGTCGACGAACGCCTGCACCGGTGCCGGCGCGCCTCCCCGCCCCCTGGAGAGCACGTCACGCACGCTGCGGCCGGTGAGATCGGGGTTCTGCTCCTGCCCGGACAGTCCGAACTCCTTGCCGATGATGCGCGCGTTGAGGACGTACCAGGTGTAGTCCTGTCCGGTCTGCGAGATGTACTCCAGCGTGCCCAGCGTGTCGAAGCCGGGATACAACGGCGACGGCAGCCGCTTGCCATGGGCGTCCAGCCACAGCGAGGACGGCCCTGGAATGATTCGGATGCCGTGCAGCGGCCAGATCGGGTCGTAATTGGTGATGCCCTCGGTGTAATGCCACATCCGGTCGGCGTTGATGACGCGCGCCCCGGCGGTTTCGGTGATGCCGATCATCCGTCCGTCGACGTGTGCGGGCACACCACTCAACAATTGTTCGGGCACCCTGCCCATCCGCTTCGGCCAATTCTGCCGGACCAGGTCATGGTTTCCGCCGATGCCGCCGCTGGCGACGATCACCGCCTGCGCGCGGAACTCGAAGTCGCCGACCGTGTTTCGTGACGACGCCACGCCGCGCGCCGCGGTCGTCGGCTCCAGCACCGCGCCGCGCACGCCGGTGACGGCGTTGTTTTCGACGATCAGCTCGTCGACGCGATGACGGTGCGCGAACCGCACCTTCGCATTGCCCAACAGCCGACGCGCGAAAACGTCGACGATCGCCGGGCCAGTCCCCCAGGTGATGTGGAAACGCGGCACTGAGTTGCCGTGGCCGCGGGCGTCATAGCCGCCACGCTCGGCCCAGCCGACGAGCGGAAAGGTCTGCAGCCCACGCTCGCGCAGCCAGCTGCGCTTCTCCCCCGCCGCGAAGTCGACGTACGCATGCGCCCACTGTCGGGGCCAGTGGTCCTCAGGCCGGTCGAAACCAGCCGTGCCCAGCCAGTCCTGCAGCGCCAACTCGTGGCTGTCGCGGATGCCGAGCCGCCGCTGCTCGGGGCTGTCGACGAAGAACAGCCCACCGAACGACCAGAACGCCTGACCGCCGATGTTGTTGGCGTTTTCCTGGTCGACGATCAGTACGCTCCGTCCTCGTTCGACCAGCTCGCAGGCGGCAACCAAGCCGGCCAGCCCGGCACCCACCACTATCACATCAGCGTCAGCCATGGCCGCCAATGTAGCGGTCCCGGGTCAGGCGGCGTCTGTCAGCGCGGGATACGGATCCCAGTGGTAGACGGATGGCGAACATTGGTGCATCAGCGCCAAGTCGACGGCGTCGAGCATGGCCTGCCGCGGTCCCGGCCTGCGCAGGTGCCGAGCGGCGACCGCGACGCGGACGACACCGTCGCGGCGCGCCGTGCGTTCGGCCGACAGCACCAGCGTCCGACACCACCACGGCTCGCTCAAGAACCCCTCGCCGATACCGAGCACCCGGCCCCGCACCGTCGTCTGACGAACCAAATCGGTGATCCCGCTGACCCCTGCCAGCAGTCGAAACCCATTGCGGGGCAACGCCATCAGGGTGCCTTGTGAAACGGTCCAGCCCGGTGCGGCGAACAATCGGGTGCGCAGCCCCAGGTGTTCGAGCACCCGGTCGGCCGCCATCAGCCGCAGATTGGCTTCGTGCGCAGGCAATGTCGCGAACTCGCCGCGTCGCTTCTTGGTGGCTGCCTCGTCGAAGCCGTGCAACACGATCGCATCGCCTTGCTCACGTCGCTGCGCCAGCCACTCGACCGTCGCCCCATCGGAGTCGAGTCGGTAGCCGCCCTTGATTCGCGGCGCCACCAGAAATGAAGCAGGCACGTCGCGTTCGTCGAGCTGGCGGCAAAACGCATCGACGTCGGCCACTGTGCGATCGCTGATCCCGGAAATCGAGACGATCAGTTGTCCAGCCACGTATTCAGTGTGGCAACGTCAGGTGTCCCAACGGTTTACAACACGTGGTCAGCAGTTGACCATCTATCGCGGCAGGACGGCCTCGATGGCCGCGATCACCTCGGGTGCGTCGGGAGCGGTGCGCGGCCGGAACCGGTTGACCACCTGGCCACCCGGTGCGAGCAGGAACTTTTCGAAGTTCCATTGGATGTCGCCCGCCTCGCCGCTGTCGTCGGTGGCCTTGGTGAGTTCCGCATAGAGCGGATGGCGGTCGGCGCCGTTGACGTCGGTCTTGGCGAGCAGCGGGAACGTCACGCCGTAATTGGTCGAACAGAATGTCTGGATCTGCTCGGCCGTGCCCGGCTCCTGACCCATGAACTGGTTGCACGGCACGCCGATGACTGTCAGACCGCGGTCGCCGTAATCTTTCGCCAGCTGCTCCAGCGCGGTGTATTGCGGGGTGAGGCCGCATTTCGACGCGACGTTCACCACCAGCGCGGCGCCGTCTGCGAGCTCGGCAAGCGTGGTGGCTCGCCCGTCCAGCGTCGTCAGGGCGATTTCGTTCAGCGAAGTCATACCGGCACATTAACCGTTCTTGAAAAGCATTCCCGCGACACGGTGCACCAATGCGATCGGATCCGAGTCGTCATCTATCGCCTTGTTGAGCCACAGCAGCGAAAAGCCATGCACCAGAGACCATGCCGCCAAGGCCGCGGCCTGTGGATCGCCTTTGGCGCGCGAATCGTCGAGCGTGCCGACGCCCCGGACAAGCTCTGTCCCAGCGGCGCTCACCGCGGCGATCAGCTCCTGGTCGTCTGGATTCAGCAGCGAGCTGTCGAACATCACCGCGTAGTGGCCGGGATGGGCGAGCGCGAACCGCACATACGCCAGCGCGGCTTCGATGAAGTCCGGGCGGGCACCCTTCAGCGCCTCAGCCAGCAGCCGCCAACCCTCGGCAGCCAATGCGGTGAACAAGCCGCGACGGTCGGTGAAGTGATGCGCAGGGGCGGCGTGTGAGACACCGGCCTCACGCGCGAGTTCGCGCAGCGAGATCCCGTCGGCGCCGCGTTCGGCCACCAGGGTGGCGGCCTTGGCCAATATGACGGCCTTCAGATCGCCGTGGTGATAAGAATCCCTGCTCATGGCCGCCATCATAACCCGGAATCTTGACAGTGCCTAGATCGCTCGATTACGTTGCATCTTGACATTGTCTAGATAGGAACTTGCAATGGCCGTCATCGTCACTTTGGTCCTCGGCACGCTGGGTGCTCGCCTGGTCGGCTGGTTCGGAGTCGACTACGTCGACAGCTGGCCGCAAGCGTTTGCGGTCGGGATGGCCGCGATGTTCCTGATGACCGGGGTCGCGCACTTCGTGAACCCGCTTCGGCGCGACATGATCGCGATCGTGCCGCCGCGGCTGCCCGCCCCCGGCCTGCTCGTCACGATCACCGGCGTGCTCGAACTGGTCGGCGCGGCCGGACTGGCGTACCCGCCGACCCGCGTTGCCGCGGCGGTAGGCCTGTTCGCCTTGATGCTGGTGATGTTGCCCGCCAACATCTACGCGGCGCGGATGCCCAACCCGCCGAAGTCGATGACGTCGCGGCTGGATGTGCGCACGGTCGAGGAGGTCGTGTACCTAGCCGCTGCCGTCGTGGTTTGCCTTGGCAGCATCCAGTAGCCAGGCGTACTGAAAGGCGGCTTCCTTCCAGCGCTCGTAGCGCCCACTGATCCCGCCGTGGCCGGCATTCATCTCGGTCTTGAGCAATACCGGGCGATCGTCGGTCTTGGTATGCCTAAGCGCCGCAACCCATTTCGCAGGTTCGACATAAAGCACCCTGGTGTCGTTCAACGACGTCATCGCGAGAATCGCCGGATAGTCCTTCGCCTCGATGTTCTCGTAGGGCGAGTAAGACTTCATGTAGTGGTAGACATCCTCGTTTTCCAACGGGTTTCCCCACTCGTCCCATTCGGTCACTGTCAGGGGCAGCGACGGGTCGAGGATGGTCGTCAGGGCGTCGACGAAGGGCACCGCTGCCAGAATGCCCGCGAACAACTCCGGCGCCATGTTGGCAACGGCGCCCATCAGCAACCCGCCCGCGCTGCCGCCAAACGCGACCAGGTTCTCCGGCCGCGTCACGTCGGTCTGAATGAGATGGCTTGCCACGACAATGAAATCGGTGAAGGTGTTTCGCTTCTCCAACAGCTTGCCGTGCTCGTACCACGGCCGACCAAGCTCTCCGCCGCCCCGCACGTGCGCGACGGCGAACACCATGCCGCGGTCCAGCAGCGAGAGCCGGGCAATGGAGAACCGCGGATCCTCGCACGACTCGTAGGCGCCGTAGCCATACAGCAGCGTCGGCGCGGGATAGGGCACGCCGATGCGGTGGATGATCGAAATCGGCACCCGTGCGCCGTCTGGGGCGAGGGCCCAGTCTCGGCGCTCGACATACTCGTCCGGGTGGTAGTCGCCGAGCACCGGCTGCTCTCGCAGCAGCGTGCGTTCACCGCTGGCGAGGTCGATGTCATAGATGCGCACCGGAATCACGAATGACGTCGCGCCGATCCGCAGCTTGGGTGAGCTCCAGTTCGGGTTGGCCGAAATCCCTGCCGACATCAACTCGGAGTCGAACGTGATGTCCTCGGGATGGCCGTAGTCGCCGTCGGCGTAGATCGGCCACAGCTGGATCCGCGGCAGTGCCTCGCTGCGGTAGCTGACTACCAAATGGCCCTCGAACGCGTCCACCGCGTCGAGCCGCACATCGTCGCGATGCTCGATCAGCGTGCGAAATGTGTTGGGATCACTGACGGGAGCCTCGACGAGCGTGAAGTTCTCGGCACCGTCGTTGTGCAGGATCAGGAACCGGTCCTCGCCGCCCACGATCGCGTGCTCGACGGAATACTCGACCAGCTCACGGCGCGGCCAGATGGTAGTGAACTCGGCCTCACCGTCGGCGGCGTCGCCATAACGCATTTCGGTGGTGACGGCGCTGCCCGCCGCGATGATGAGGTATTTGTTGCTTCGGGTACGCCCGACCGCGAGCCAGAACTTCTCGTCGGGCTCGTGGTAGACCCTCTGGGCGGGCAGGCCTGCGCCGAGTCGGTGCCGCCATACGGTGTCTGGGCGCCACGCCTCGTCGACTGTCACGTAGTAGACGGTGCGGTTGTCCGCGGCCCAGGTGGCACCGGCGGCGATCCCTACGATCTCGTCGTCGTATAGCAATCCGGTTCGTAAGTCTTTGAACCGCAACGTGTATCGCTCGTCACCCTTGACGTCCACCGAGTAGGCCAGGATGTTGCCGTCCAGGCTGACGCTGGCTGCGCCGAGTGCGAAGAAGTCATGCCCTTCGGCCTCGACGTTCTCGTCCAGCAGGATCTGCTCACCAGGAATCTCGGTGTCCTCGTCGAGCAGCGGCGGAACCCAGTCGTCGGGATCGGTGACGGGGCAACGGCATTGCACGCTGTACTGCTTGCCCTCGAAGCTTCTGCCGTAGTACCACCACTCGCCGCGTCGGGTCGGTACCGACAGATCGGTTTCCTTGGTGCGGGCCTTGATCTCGTCGAAGATCTTCTGCCGCAACGGGGCCAGGCCCTCGGTCGCGTGTTCGGTGTAGTCGTTCTCGGCCTTCAGGTAGTCGATGACTTCGGGGTTGTCCTTGTCGCGCAGCCACTCGTAGGGGTCGATGAACACGTCGCCGTGATGTTCGCGACGAGTGTCGATTCTCTTGGCTTCGGGTGGTTTCACGGCTTGATCCAGTCGCTGAACTTGCGGCCCGAGATGCGTTCGTAGGCCTCGATATAGCGGGCACGGGTGGCGTCGACGATGTCGGGTGGCAGCGGTGGTGGCGGCTTGTCGCCGTTGCGGTCCCAGCCGGACTCCGGGCCGGTGAGCCAGTTGCGGACGAACTGCTTGTCGAAGCTCTGCTGGACCACGCCTTCCTGGTATTCGTCGGCGCGCCAGTATCGGCTGGAGTCGGGCGTGAAGACCTCGTCGGCCAGTCGAAGATTTCCGTGCTTGTCCACGCCGAACTCGAACTTGGTGTCGGCGACGATAATGCCTTTCGTCAGCGCGTGATCGGCGCCCTGGATATAGGTCTGCAAGGTCTTTTCGCGAAGCTGGTTGGCCCTGACCGCACCGACCAGTTCGATCACGTCATTGAACGTGATGTTCTCATCGTGTTGTCCCAGTTCGGCTTTGGTGGCCGGGGTGAACAGGGGCTGGAGGAACTTGCTGGCCTCCGACAGTCCAGGCGGCAGCGCGATGCCGCACACCTTCCCGGTCTTCTGGTAATCGGTCAGGCCCGAGCCGGTCAGGTAGCCGCGGGCGACGGCCTCGACGGGCAGCATCTCGAGCTCCTGGACGACCAGTGCGCGGCCGAGCACCTCCTGCGGAATGCGCTCGTCGTCGGGCGGCCCTGCCAGGTGGTTGGGCGCCGCGACGTGGTCGAAGAAAAAGACGCTCATCGCGGTCAGGATGCGGCCCTTGTCGGGTATCTCGGAGTCGAGGATGTAGTCGTATGCCGAGATTCGGTCCGTGGCGACGAACAGCAGGGTCTCGTCGTCGATGCGGTACAGCTCGCGAACCTTGCCGCTGGCCAGATGTTCGTAGTCCGACAGAGACGGGCGCATCGGGCCAGCCTATCTGCTGGGATCAATCCCATGACGTCCCGTTACGTGCCTTATGCCACCACCCCGACGCGACTGGTCCGGCAGCTGATCAGCGACGTTGTGGTGATCGTCTGGACAACCGTGTGGGTGCTGGTCGGGATCGCGGTACACACCGCCGTTGCGAGCATCGCCGAAGTCGGTCGCCAGGTCGAGACCGGGGCCAACGGCGTGGCCCACAATCTCGACTCGGCTGGAGACCGCACCGGCCATATCCCGCTCATCGGCGATGCACTGAGCAAGCCGCTGCGTGCGGCCAGCGACGCCGCGCTCGACATCGCCGGCGGCGGACACACCTTGGACACCACGGCGTCGTGGCTGGCGTGGGTGCTGGCCATCGCGGTGGCCGCGCCGCCGATCCTCTTCGTCGCGCTGCCCTGGCTGTTTGTGCGGGTGCGGTTCTTCCGTCGCAAGTGGACGGCGTTGACGTTGGCGGCCACGCCCGCCGGCGAACAGCTGCTCGCGCTGCGCGCGCTGGCCAATCGGCCACTGGCCAAGCTCGCGGCCATCCATTCCGACCCCGTCGGTGCCTGGCGCAGCCAGGACAGCGCCGCGATCCAGGGCCTGGCGGCGCTGGAACTCCGCGCAGCCGGCGTCCGCCGCCGCCGCTAACCCGCGATTTGTGGAGTCCTAGCGTCGGTCACCGCCGGTGTGGCTCCCGAAATCGTGAGCATTGGAACCGTCTGGAGACGCGACGCGTCCACTCTCGATGTGCTAGACGATTACTTGCGCCGACAAGACGGCGTGATCACACATGCGCAGGCCCTGTGCGCGGGTCTGAGTCAAGACGCGATCAATCGGCGGCTCAGGTCCAGTCAATGGCTGCGGTGCTCACGTGGCGTTTATTTCGTCGATGACAGACCGTTCACCGAGGAGGCGCGTGTCCGCGTCGGCGTTTGAAGCTATGGCCCTCAATCGGTGGCCAGCGGTCTCGCGGCAGCTTGGTGGCAGGGCCTGACACGGTTTCCGCCCGAGATCGTTGAAGTAACCGTTCCCCGTACTGCACGCCTACGACGCAAGTACGGCACAAAGCTGCGTCGGCGCGACCTGGCGCCCAAGGACATTGTCGAGCGGAACGGGCTGAGGGTGACAGCGCTGCCGCTGACGGTCGTCGAGGCCGCCGCGCGACGCGGCGGCGGCGCGAAGCTGATGGACTCGGCGCTCCAGCGTCATGTCGAGCTCCCACAGCTGTGGAATGCGCACTTGCGCAACAAGGGCCGCCACGGCTCACCCGCCGCGCGGCGACTGCTGGACGCCGCATCCGACGGTGCGCGATCAGAAGCCGAGCGCCTGCTGATCAAGCTGTTGCGCGACAACAACATAACCGAATGGAAAGCCAACCATCCGCTCGCCGGGTTCAAAATCGACGTCGCGTTTCCTGGCGAGAAGGTCGCCGTCGAGACCGACGGGTGGGCCTTTCACAGCAGCCAGGAAGACTTCCAAACAGATCGCGAACGACAGAACAAGATCGCGCTGCTCGGCTGGAAGGTGCTGCGATTCACGTGGCTAGATCTAACCGAGTACCCCCAGCGGGTGGTGGCGGAGATCCGATTCGCGAGAGGGCTTGCAGCGCAGTAAACACCCACGCCGCAAGGGCGATCAAGAAGAACACCAGTGACACCGTCGTCAGCCACCGCCAACCGGTCTCGACGGCAGTTGCAAAGGTGGCCGACGCATACATTCCCAGCGGGAACACCGCCGGCCACGCCAGGCCGACTCGCCGCCGCAGCACCACATAGATCAGCACCGGGATCCATGCCGTAGCAACAAACCACGTCGCCACCGTCACGGGCCACACAAACGTCAACCCGGCTTTGTGAATGTGATCGCCCGCCAGCGTCGCAATCGCCGCGCCGCCCATCAGAATCCAGATGTCCGGTTGCGCCAACTCCGGGGCGGCCGAATCGTGAACCGCCCGCCAACCGATCAGTCCCGTCATCAGCAGGTAGACGACGATGGCTACGGCCCATAACACCAAGGCCCAGAACAAGATCCTGAGGTCCGCCATCAGGATTGCCACCCCCGACGTCGCGACGCTCGCCAGTTCCCAACCCCCACGCGCGCGAAAGCGCAACGTCCTACGGTCGCACCACATGCGCCGCGCGATCATCGGCGCCAGCGAAACCCATCCCTGCAGCGCCATTCCCGCGAGCGCCCACAGCACCCATCTGTGCTCGGCAAGTCGCGCGCCGACCACCGCACACGCCGCGACATAGGTGCACAGCCGAAGCGACACATCGAGGTCCGTGAGCTTCCACGACGCTCGCCGCCAGGCAACCGCGGCCCCGACGATCAGCACCGGCAACGCGACGGCCGCCAGTACGATCAACACCCCGCTGATGACGTCAAAGCCATGATCTGCAGCCGCAATCGACACGATGCCGGTCGCCATGACCGCCGCGAACGAATCCGGCTTCACGGCGTAACGATCACCTCAGCTGACATGATCACGGGCAGATTCAGCGGTAATGCCGCC
Organism: Mycobacterium sp. JS623; assembly: GCF_000328565.1. Lineage (NCBI taxonomy): Bacteria > Bacillati > Actinomycetota > Actinomycetes > Mycobacteriales > Mycobacteriaceae > Mycobacterium > Mycobacterium sp. JS623. The sequence continues at coordinate 5,616,822 of NC_019966.1, forward strand.
GCGCCTATCGCGGTCCGCGCGTGTCTGCCGTGCTCGCCGAACACATCGAGCAGTAGATCCGACGCCGGATTGAGCACCGCTGTCGTCTGGGGATAGCCCGGGTCGGCGTTGACGAATCCGCTCAGCGTCACCCAATCATCCACCCGGTCAAGCGATCCCAACGCCATACGGATAGCGCTCAGCATCGCCAGCACGGTTAACCGCGCGGACTCCTGCGCATCCTCCAACGACACCTCGCTCGGCACCCGACCGAACGGGCCCACGGGTGCACCATCCGAGCCAAGAGCACCGTGGCCACTGAGCACGCACCGCGAACCCACCACCCGCACCCACTCGAACGGAATCCGGACTCCCGGTGGAAGCAACGGCTCCGGCGGAAGCTGCAAGCCGAGTTCGGAGACGCGCTGCTCAAATGTCATCGAAGTGCGACCTCCAAATGCCGGATGCCGGTGTGACGGTTGCTTCGCGTCCACTCGACCGGCTTGACCACCTGCACCGAAGAGAACCGGCCAAGTAGCTCCTCGAACAATACCCGCAGTTCGAGTCTGGCCAGGTTAGCGCCGAGGCAGTAGTGCACGCCCTGACCAAACCCCAAGTGCGGATTCGGTTTACGCGCGATATCGAAGGTATCGGCATCCGCGAAGACCAACGAGTCGCGGTTGGCCGAACCTTCCCAGATCTGCACCTTCTGCCCGGCCTTGATGGCACACCCACCCAACTCGACGTCGCGCGTGGCGGTGCGCCGCTTGGACGGCGACGGCGACGTCCAACGCACCATCTCCTCGATCGCTACCGGCAACAACGACAAATCCGAACGCAACAGTGCTAGCTGGGAAGGATGCTCAGCCAGTGCCAGCAGCCCGCCCGCGATGGAATTGCGCGTCGTCTCTGCGCCAGCACTGAACAGCAGACTGAAGAATAGATACAGCTCCAGATCAGACAGGCCACCAGCGTTCGCCACCACAGACAACATGTCGTCGGTCGGGGCTGCTCGCTTCGCGGCGATCAGCTCCTGGCCGTAGGTGTACATCCGGGTGCCGGCCTCCTCGGGCGTCAACTGCCCCACCGACGCCTTGCGCGAGCCACCGAAGTCGAACTGCGGCTCGATGGCCTCAAACAGCCAATGCCGTTCGGACTCAGGCACTCCCAGCAGAATGCAGATCATCTGCATCGGCAGTTCTGCAGCGATCTCAACCAAAAAATCGAACGGCGAGCCCGGTTTTACCGCATCCAACAGTCGACGCGCCCGCGCCCGCAGATCGTCCTCCACCCGCGCGATCATTCGCGGCGTCAACCCCGAGCTGACCAGCCGCCGAATCTCAGAATGGCGAGGGTCGTCCATCATGTTCAGCACCTGTCCCGCGATCGACAGATCCTGCAACAGCGTGCCGCCAAACGGCCGCGAGCCGCCGGTAACGGAAGAAAACGTCACCGGATCACGAAACACCGCAAGCGTTTCCGCGTGTGTGGCTACCGACCAGAAGCCCTCGCCGTCCGGGGTGTTCTCGGTCGCAGCGTGCCAGTACACCGGCGCCTCGAGCCGATGCATCTCAAACAACGCGTGCGGAAATCCCGATGCGAAATTGTCCAGATCGGTGAAGTCGATCTCCAACAACCCCGACAACGACGCACTCACAAGATCGCACCCGAGGTGTACTTGGCCGCCTCGGGATAACGCCCCACCAAGTCGTCGACCGCATCCACCACCCGGTCGACCTGATCGCCGGCCGCACCGGTGAAGGCCTGCTTATCCGCCAGCGCCGCATCGAGAGCCGGACGGTCCAGCGGCAGTCGCGGGTCAGCCGCCAACCGATCCAAAAGATCTGGCTCCGAACCCTTTTCGCGCATCGCCAGCGCGACCGCGACCGCGTGCTCCTTGATCACCTCATGCGCGGCCTCGCGGCCCATTCCTGCGCGGACCGCGGCGATCAGTATCCGCGTGGTCGCCAGGAACGGCAGATAGCGGTCGAGTTCACGCTGAATTACTGCGGGATACGCACCGAACTCGTCGAGCACCGTCAGGAACGTCTCGATTTGCCCGTCGATCGCGAAGAACGCGTCCGGCAGCGCGACCCGGCGCACCACCGAGCAGAACACGTCGCCCTCGTTCCACTGCGCGCCAGCCAATTCGGCCGCCATCGACCCATAACCGCGCAGCACCACCTGCAGCCCGTTGACCCGTTCACACGACCGGGTGTTCATCTTGTGCGGCATCGCCGACGAACCCACCTGCCCCGGCGCGAACCCCTCGGTCACCAATTCGTGCCCGGCCATCAGCCGGATGGTGTGCGCCAGCGACGACGGCCCCGCCCCGACCTGAACCAACGCCGACACCACGTCGTGGTCCAGCGAGCGAGGATACACCTGACCGACCGAGGTGAAAATCTCGGTGAAACCAAGGAATTCGGCAACCCGGCGCTCCAACTCCGCGAGCCGCGAAACATCTCCGGAAAACAGGTCGAGCATGTCCTGCGCAGTGCCCATCGGGCCCTTGATGCCGCGCAGCGGGTAACTGTCGATCAACGACCGAAGCCGGGTCAAAGCCAGCAGCATTTCCTCGGCCGCCGACGCGAATCGCTTACCCAGCGTGGTGGCCTGCGCGGCGACGTTGTGGCTGCGGCCCGCCATCACCAAGTCGCGATAGCTGATCGCCCGTTCGGCCAGCCGCGCCACCACTGCTACACCGTGGGCAAATACAAGTTCCAAAGACCGGCGGATCTGCAGCTGCTCGACGTTCTCGGTGAGATCTCGAGAAGTCATGCCCTTGTGCACATGCTCGTGGCCCGCCAACGCGTTGAACTCCTCGATGCGGGCCTTCACGTCGTGGCGCAGCACCCGTTCGCGTGCGGCGATCGACGACAGGTCGACGTCCTCCAAAACCCGCTCGTAATCGGAAACCACACCGTCGGGCACGTTGACGCCCAATTCGGATTGCGCCCGCAGCACCGCCAGCCACAGCCGGCGTTCGGCGACCACCTTGGCCTCCGGTGACCAGATCGCCACCATCTCCTCACTGGCATACCGATTGGCCAGCACATCAGGGATCGTCACAGAGACACAGCTTACGTCCCGGGTCAGGCACAGTATGCGTATGTACTTCGTTGGGCTCGATCTTGCGTGGGGTGAAAAGAAGCAGACCGGGGTGGCCGCCATCGACTCCGACGGCCGCCTGCTCCACGTGGGCATCGCCGAGGATGACGCCAGCATCATCGACGCCGTCGCCCCGTTCACCGGCGAGGACTGCCTGGTCGCCATCGATGCGCCGCTCATCGTGAACAACCCGACCGGATACCGGGCCGCCGAGACCGCGTTCAACCGCGACTTCCAGAAATTCGACGCAGGAGCGTATCCGGCGAACACCACCAATCCCCTGTTCAATCCGCCGCGCGCCGCGGTGCTCGCCGCGACCCTCGGCCTGGACATGGATCCCGGGTCGAACGCGAACCGACGCGCAATCGAGGTCTACCCGCATCCGGCCACCGTCGTTCTCTTCAACCTCGAGAAGACGTTGAAGTACAAGAAGGGTTCGTTCGACGAGCGACAACGCGAGTTGCTCAAGCTGATGACGCTGATCGAGGGACTCGACAACGCAACGCCGAGGCTTCGCGCGAATCGCAGCGTTGCGTGGGTCGAACTCCGCAGAAGGGTCGGGGCCGCCACCAAACCGAGCCAACTGGACAGGGACGAGGACCCCGTCGACGCGGTCATTGCCGCGTACGTCGCGCTGTACTGGTATCACCGGCCGGAGGACGTCACCATCTACGGCGACTACGAGACCGGCTACATCGTCACGCCGACACTGCCTGCCGGGACCCCTACAACAGTTCCGGAGCGCAAGGGCAGTCGGTCATCACTCGAAAATCGGCTCATCCGAGCGATGGAGCTACTCGAAGACGCCCAGCGCGAATTGACCGCGATCCGGGAAGCGCTGCGCTAGGCAGACACCGCCCGTTCGTCGATCGGTGCGAGCACATCGATCACGTCTATCAGCGTCGCGCGGGCCGTCGCGCGCGGACCGTCGCCATCGCCGACCAACGCCGCGACCACCGCGCCATCGACGGCGCACACCAGCGCGGTGAGAAGTTCGGCGCGCACCGCGCGGCCGGATCGCTCGACGACTTCGACCACAGCGTCGGTGCGCTGCTGCAGAATCCGTCGCTCGATCTCCCGCAACCCGGGCTGGCGCGCACACGCGATGTAGCGCTCGTAGCGTGAGATCAACTGCTCGGTGACCCTCAACCCGTTCGCCTCGCCGACCAACAAATCCACCAACAGATCGGCCGTCGCCTCGGCGCCGCGGCGTCGACGCGACAACACCGAAACTCGCGACCGCAACTGTTCTGCCTCACGGGTCCCGGCATGTTCGACGGCTTTCGCGATCAGATCGTCGAGAGACGAGAAGTAGTACGTCGTCGACGCCAACGGCAACCCCGCGCGGCGGGCGACGGCGCGGTGCCGCACAGCGTCGAACCCGCCCTCGCACAGCAGATCAGCGGCCGCGCTGACCAGCGCATATCGCCGACGTTCTCCTTTTGGAGTGACTGCTGCCGTCACCTCTAGCATGCTGCCAGTCAGGGCGTTGTGGCATAGCGCTTTCGGCTAATCATCAGGCTTTACTCAGAGAAGTCGGCGCTACGACTGACGGCCGCCCACTGCCGCGCCTCCTCATTGCGCTCGGCGCCATTGGCCAATGCCATTTCGACGGCATCGCTACCGAGCAGTAGGCGCCGTGGCGGCTCCGGCGACTCGACGACATCGATGATGATGCGGGCCGCGCGCGCAGGGTCGCCGGGTTCACTTCCGTTGAAGCTCCTTCGCAATTCATGGATGAACGACATCGTGTCGCGGTAATCGGCACCCGGGTCGTGCATCGTCATCGACGGCCCCATCCAGTCGGTGCGAAACCCGCCGGGTTCGACGATGATCACCTTCAGCCCGAACGTGGCCACCTCGTTGGCGAGCACCTCGGAGAAGCCCTCGACGCCGAACTTCGCGGTCTGGTACGCGCCGAGGCCGGGAGTCCCGCCGACTCGACCGCCGATCGACGAAAACTGAACGAACACACCGGATCGCTGCGCCCGCAACACGGGTAGCGCTGCGCGCGTGACGTTTACGACCCCGAACAGGTTGGTCTCGATCTGGGCGCGGAAGTCGGCAGGGTCGGTTTCCTCGATCGGGGCGCTGTTCGCGTAGCCGGCGTTGTTCACGACGACGTCGATGCGACCGAACTCGGCGACTGCGAATTCGACTGCGGCGGCGGCAGCCTCGGCGTCGGTCACGTCGAGAGCGAACACCCGTGCCCGATCCCCATACCCGTCGACGAGCGCAGCCAGCTGCTCGGGTTTCCGCGCAGTGGCGACGACGCGATCGCCCTTGGCCAGGACTGCGCGCACCAACTCGGCGCCGAAGCCGCGGGAACTTCCGGTGATGAACCACACTTTCGATGTCATATGTATACAGACGTAGACTTAGCGCTTTCTATTCCATACCCTCAAGCCATGGCATCCACGCATCGACCGCGCAACGCCGCCGCCACCCGGGACGCGATCCTCGAATCCGCGATTCACAATTTCGCCCGCGCGGGCTATGACGGGGTCGGCGTGCGCGAGATCGCGAGCGACGCCGGGGTCACCGCAATGATGGTGAACAGGTATTTCGGCTCCAAGGAGCAGCTGTTCGCCGCAGCCGTGGAGACGTCCTTCGCGGTCCCGGCCGTGATCGCCGCCCATTCAGACGAGCTCTTGCATGAGGCCGCCCTCACGCTCGTCAAGCGAACCGATCCGGACGCGGACCCGCTCCAGCCGTTCCTGATCATGCTGCGGTCGGTGTCGAATCCGCGGGCCGTTGAGATCGTGCGCGACGCGATCGAGCGTTATGTCGGCACGCGCCTGGGCCGTCAGCTTTCCGTGCCCGGCCGCCCGATCCGCACCGAAGTCATGCTGTCGGTGATCGCCGGGGTCCTGTTGATGCGACGGGCCATCGGCACCCGGGCGCTCAACGAGGCTGACCCCGATCAGCTGGTCAAGGTGCTCGACGCGGTGTTCACGGCGATCGTCGAAACGCCTTTGGCATGATGGCCGGCATGCCCGAATTGACCCGCCGCGCGATTCTGCGCCTTGGCGTCGGCGCCGCAGCCGGGGCAGCCGGTGCGTACGCATTGGGCTCCGCGCTGCACACGCCGACCACCGCAGCGCCGTCGGTGTCGATGACGAGTGTCGGCGCACCGCTGGCGCCCCCACCTCCACTTGAACCCGCCCCCGCGGCCGTGCAACCGACCTATGTCGACGGCTCCTTTGTCTCGGCAGCGCGCGGCGGCGTCGCGACGAGCTGGGCGATCGCCCGCCCCCCAGGTCAGACCGCCGCGCTTCGGCCAGTGATTGCGCTGCACGGTAAGGGCCACGACGCGGCGGGCGTGATGGCAGGCGGCGTAGAGCATGGCTTGGCGCAGGCGGTCGCGGCGGGAATCCCGCCGTTCGCAGTCGTCGCGGTCGACGGCGGCGGAAGCTACTGGCACAAGCGCTCGTCGGGCGAGGACTCCGGCGCGATGGTGCTGAACGAACTCATCCCGATGCTGGCTTCGCAGGGACTCGACACCTCACGGGTCGGCTTCCTCGGCTGGTCGATGGGCGGCTATGGCGCGCTGCTGCTGGGCGCGCGGCTCGGCCCGGCGCGCACCGCCGCGATCTGTGCGGTGAGCCCGGCGCTGTGGACGTCGTCGGGCACGACCGCTCCGGGTGCGTTCGACGGCGCCGACGACTATGCGGCCAACACCGTGTGGGGATTACCGCAGCTGGGCCAGATTCCGATCCGGATCGACTGCGGCAACAGCGATCCCTTCTATTCGGCGACCAAGCAGTTCATCGCACAACTGCCTAGCCCGCCGTCGGGTGGTTTTTCGCCGGGCGGACACGACGGCGCGTTCTGGAGCTCGCAGCTGCCCGCGGAGATCGCCTGGATGGCTCCGCTGTTGACCCAGTAGGTCCCCGTGTCGCTGCGCTCCTGCCCGCCGGATCTAGACGCTGACCCGACCCTCGGCGGCCGCGAGAGCGATGTCACTTCGAAAGTGGCTGCCCGGCAAGCGAATCGAATTGGTCAGCGCATAGGCGGCATGGCGCGCGGCCACCAGATCCCCGCCCCTCCCGACCACCGACAGCACCCGGCCGCCCGACGACACGATCGCCCCGTCATCGCGACGCGCAGTCCCGGCGTGCAACACGCCGTCCGCTTCCGAGCCGACGATGACGTCGCCAACCCGCGGCCGGCCGGGGTAGTTCTCCGCGGCCACCACCACCGTGACGGCATAACCGTCGCGCCAGCGCAGCGCCGGCTGGCCGGCCAGCTGTCCCGTCGCGGCGGCCCGGAGCACTTGTCCGAGCGGACTTTCCAGCAGCGTCAACACCGACTGTGTCTCGGGATCGCCGAAGCGGCAATTGAATTCGACGACAGCTGGACCGCGCGATGTGATCGCCAACCCGGCATACAGCAGGCCCGAGAACGAGCTGCCACGCCGAACCATCTCCGCTGCAACGGGTCTCACAACGTCGTCGACGATCTCCTTGACGACCTCCGCGGGCAGCCACGGCAGCGGCGCGTATGCACCCATGCCGCCCGTGTTGGGTCCGGTGTCGTTGTCGCCAACGCGCTTGAAATCCTGTGCGGGCACCAGCGGTACGACGGTCTCGCCGTCGACAATGCTGAACAGCGACACCTCGGGACCGTCGAGAAACGATTCCAATAGCACGGGGTGCCCGGAGTCGAGCAGGCTCGCGGCGTGGGCCCGTGCAGCGTCACGGTCGGCGGTCACCACCACACCCTTGCCCGCAGCCAATCCGTCGTCCTTGACCACCCACGCCTGCTCCCCTGCAGGTGGACCGAACCGGTCAAGCGCAGCGTCGAGGTGCGCAGGGTTGTCGACGATCTCGCTTGTGGCGGTCCGCACGCCCGCGGCCGTCATCACATCTTTGGCGAACGCTTTCGATCCTTCGATGCGCGCGGCGTCCTTCGTCGGCCCAAAGCACGCGATGCCCGCGGCGCGCACCGCATCGGCGACGCCGAGGACCAGCGGCACCTCGGGCCCGACGACCACCAAGTCGGCGCCGATGCGCTGGGCCAGCTGGGTGACCGCCTCGCCCGAGCTGACGTCGACGTCGTACTGGTCGGCGATGATCGCGGTCCCCGCGTTGCCAGGCGCAACGGCCAGCTCCTCGACCTCCGGGTCTCGACGCAGCGCCAGCAGCAACGCATGTTCACGGGCTCCGGATCCGATTACGAGGACGCGCACACGCACACCCTAACTAGATGCCGCGCAGCCGAACCGAAAGGCACGTCACGCAGCCCTCGAGCTTTTCGAACTCGCCGATGTCGACGAGCACGGGTTCGTAACCGCGCGCCCGCAGCAATGCGGCGGTCTCCGGCGCGGCCGAGGACATCAGCAGCTTCCCGTCGCCGAGCAGAACGACATGGGCGCCCGGCTCCTCCGGCACGGCGAGGAACGCCGGAAACACCGACGGGTCATCGACCACGGGCTCGTAGCCAATGACCGTGCCGTCCGGCAGCGCAGTCACCGCGGACTTGAGGTGCAGCGCCTTGGTCAGCACGACGGGAATCACGGTCGCGCCGAACGGCGCCAAATAGTCTGCCAACTGCCGGATCCCGTCGACGTTGGTGCGCCCGGACTGTCCGACGTAGACCGTGCCGCCGTGCTTTAGCACGTCGCCGCCATCGAGCACGCCCGGCGCCTCGATATGTGCAATGCGGTAACCGAATTCGGCGACAGCCTTCTCGGCGCCGTCGGTTTCCGAGCGACGCTCGGCGGCACCCGATCGCGCGATGACGGCGAGGTCGCCGTAGACCACGACGGTGTCTTCGACGAACACGCTGTCGGGACAGTCCGGCGCGGGCTCCACCTCGGTCACCCGCCAGCCGGCGTCGACGAAGGCTCGCAGATACCCCTCCCATTGCTTCATCGCGAGATCGGGGTCCACGGGCGACCGCTCGATGTGAGTGACCAGCCCCTCGGCCAGCCGCCGGACAGGTCGGCGAACGAGCGCCTTCTTGGCGTGCACGGACCGATCGTACGGTTGCGTTCGGCCATACACTTGACACCGCGGTGTATGGTCGAAGTATGACGCAGACCACATGCCCATTCGGCCAGGGCTTTGACTTCACCGACCCCGATGTCCTGCTCAAAGGCATCCCCGTCACCGAATTCGCCGAGCTGCGCAAGACCGCGCCAGTGTGGTGGAACGAGCAGTCCGACTCGATCTTCGACGATGGCGGCTGCTGGGTGATCAGTCGTCACGAAGACATCAAGGAGATCTCGCGCAACGGCGACCTGTGGTCCACCAACCGCAAGGGTGTGGTGATGCGCATGCCGGAAGGCACCGATGCCGAACAGCTCGAGCTCACCAAGGCGCTGCTGATCAACCACGACGCGCCCGAGCACACCCGACTACGCAAGCTGGTATCGCGGCTGTTCACACCGCGTGCCGTCGCCACACTCGAGGGCAAACTCGCCGTCGCCGCTCGCGAAATCGTCGCCGCCGCAAAGGAAAAGGACAGCGGCAACTTCGTCGACGACATCGCGATGAAGCTTCCGCTGCTGGCCATCGCCGACCTCATCGGCGTGCCCGAGGTCGACCGGGACAAGTTGTTCCACTGGACCAACGCGATCATGAACACCGAGGATCCGGACTTCGAGGCGGATTATGTAGCCGCCAACGCTGAATTGATGGGTTACGCCTACACCATGGCCGAGGAGCGCCGCCGCTGCCCGGCCGACGACATCGTCACCCGCCTGGTCCAGGCCGATATCGACGGTGAATCCATGGAAGACGTCGAGTTCGCGTTCTTCGTGATTCTGCTCGCCGTCGCAGGCAACGAGACCACCCGCAACGCGATGACACACGGCATGAACGCATTCTTCGAAAACCCTGAGCAGTGGGAAATATTCAAGCGTGACCGGCCGGAAACCACCGCCGACGAAATCGTCCGCTGGGCCACCCCCGTGCACTGCTTTCAGCGAACGGCATTGGCCGACAACGAACTTGGCGGCGTCACCATCCGCGAGGGCCAGCGCGTCGGGCTGTTCTACAGCTCGGCCAACTATGACGACGAAGTGTTCGATCGACCGTTCGAGTTCAATATCCTTCGCGACCCGAACCCCCATCTCGGCTTCGGCGGCAACGGGGCGCACTTCTGCATCGGCGCCAACCTCGCCCGGATGGAGATCAAGCTGATCTTCAACGAGATCGCCGAACAGATTCCCGACATCTCAAAATTGTCCGAGCCGCAGCGGCTTAGGTCCGGCTGGCTCAACGGGGTCAAGCGGCTACAGGTCGCCTACCGCGGATAGCATCGGCGCGTGCGCACCCACGGCTGGTCGGGCTCGGCCCCCGCGACCGACGAGGAAGCCATCGCGCGCATCCTGGACGCCGCGGGCAAGGCCATCGACGCCAAGGGTGCCGACTTCTCCATCGCAGACGTCGCCCGCACGCTTGGCGTCACCCGGCAGACCGTGTACCGATATTTCTCCAGCACCGAAACACTGCTCGTAGCCGCGGCCGTTCACGCTGCCACAGACTTCCTCGACCGACTGGCCACTCACCTGCAGGGCATCACCGATCCGGTGGAAGCGGTGACGGAAGCCATTGCAACGGCGCTGGAATGGCTGCCAAAGGACAAGCACATCGGCCTGCTGGTCGTTCCAGGTCGCGCCGATGCGCACACCGAGTCGGTCACGTCCGACGTCGCCGTGCAGTTCGCCAACTCCATGCTGCGTCGGTTCGACGTCGATTGGGCCGGCCTCGGCTTCAGCGACGCTGATCTCGACGAACTCGCCGAGCATCTGCTGCGGATCATCCAGTCGTTCGTCGTCGATCCTGGCCGGCCGCCGCGACAGGGCGCCGCGTTGCGCGACTACTTGAGGCGGTGGGTCGGCTCAGCCGTCACGCCTCTGCGTTGACGCCTAGATCCTGAATCGGCCTGCGAACCCCCGCAGCGGAAGATCGGCACTGGTGAGCAGCCCCGGCGCAGCGGCAACGACTGACTTGATCGCATGCAGCGCAGGCATGCCGGTGACAGTCATGCCGATTGACGCGAAGTTCGACGGGTCGGAGAGGTCCACGCCCGGCTTCGGAAAAATCATGTGCTTGTTGTAGACGCAGGGATCGCCCTTGATCTGGGTGATGTAGCAGCCCTTGATATCCCAATGCGGATCGGTATGCGGCGTCATCTGCCACTCGAGGTGCGTTTCGACGCGCGGAACCCCGTCGACCATGCCCTGGTATTTGATGTAGTTGCCGCCGAGTGAACCCTTCGGCAGCACATACCAACCCAGGTCGACGTCCTTGGTGCACGCGCCGAGCTCGTAGCTGAACTTGACCTCGTCGAGCTTCAGGTCGAAACAATCGGCCATCATCAGCACGCTGTCGGCGAAGACGCGGGTGTACTTCTCCAGCTTGGCCGGGGTGCTCGGATCGTCAACGGGTAGACCGTAACCCACCTCAATCCAGGTGTCCTTGCTGTGGTGGCACGACACGTCGACGGACTCGATGGTGGTGACGTTCTCGATCTCGGCGACATCCGCGGAGCAGACGACACCGAGGATCTGGTTGACGCCGGGGTTCATTCCGGTGCCGTAGAACGTCGAGCCACCCTTTTCACACGCCTCGGCCAGCACCTGGCTGACCGGCTTGCCCGACGGGTGCGGATGGTTGGTGTCGCGGTGCCAGCCGGTGATCCAGTCGGCGGTGGTGACGACGTTGATACCGGCCTCGAGCACCCCGACGTAGAGGGACTCGTCGGGGAACACGCCGTGGAAGGTCAGCACGTCGGGCTTGGCAGCGATGATCTCCTCGACCGTGCCCGTGGCGACGACGCCGTTCGGCTCGATGCCGGCAAGCTCGCCGGCGTCCTTGCCGATCTTCTCCGGCGAATAGCAGTGCACCCCAACCAATTCGAGTTCGGACTGCGCGCCGTAGCGCTTGATCATCTCGGAGCCCACGTTGCCCGTGGCGACCTGGAACACACGAATCGGGTTATTGGACAACACCGATCATCCCTTCTGATGGGTCGAAGCAAGGTCTGCGGCACTCCCACCGCGGCCGTCGGGATAAAACTGCAGGGCCCACTTGCGGATCGCCGTGAACCCCTCGTACTCGGAACTGGACAGCGCAGGCGGATCGGAATAACGCTGGTGCGACCAGATGTGGATGTCCTGGCGGAACTGCCGGATGACCTCTTGACCGAACTCGGCGGCCTTCTCCGCGGCCCGCGCAGTGTCCTTGCCGGGAGTCCGGCCGATGTAGACCATGAACCGGACGTCGGAGGTGGATTCGTCGACCGGTGTGATCGCGGAGATGGTGCGGTTGTCGATCATGCCCCAGCTCTTTGTCACCGCGATACCGAGTCCGCCGTTGATGGCCTCGACCCCGCTGCCGACGTCGTCGATGGACTGTTGGTCATCGCCCTCAAACGTGATGGTGAAGTCGACGTAGGACACCGGTGCGGCGAAGTCGTGGCGGGTGAAGATCGGATTGATCGGCGTCTGGTGCACGTACTTGAAATGCGCGAAGTCGACACCGTTTTCGAGCACGTACTGCGGATGCAGCTCGTGGCCTTGCTCGAACAGCCGCTGCTGCGGGTAGTAGTCGGCGGCGCTGCTGCCGTCACGGAAGTCGGCGAACACGTCCGGTGGGTCGAAGAACGGCTCGCGACCCTCGATGTCGTGCCAGATGTAGATCGATTCGTTGCGCTCGACAACCGGGTAGGTCTTGATCCGACGGCCACGGTTGGGCCTGCTCTCGTAGGGGATGCAGACGTTGCGGCCCTCTTGGTTCCACTGCCAGCCGTGGAATGGGCACTGGATCACCTCGCCGACCACCTGGCCGCCGAACCCGAGGTGCGCGCCGAGGTGTTCGCAATACGCGTTCATGACGGTGACCTGGCCGGCCTCGGACCGCCACGCGATCAGCTCCTCGCCGAAGTACTTCATCGCGTGGACGTCACCGACGCCGACCTCATCCGACCAGGCGACCTGGAACCAGCCCGTCGGCTTCATCGATAGGGGCGGCTTGGCCATGTCGACAAGAATCACAGAAGGCTCTATTATTCGTCAAGTGTCGGATTCGGTGACCAGCGCACGACGGAGCAACCGCCGCGGTCAGGCGACGCGTGAGGCCATGCTCGAGGCGGCGCTGCGGGCCCTGGCGACCGGCGACGTCGCCGCGGCCTCCGCCAATCGCATCGCCAAAGACGCCGGCGCGACCTGGGGCGCGGTCAAATACCAGTTCGGCGACATCGACGGCTTGTGGGCCGCTGTGCTGCGCCGCACCGCGGAGCGGCGCGGACAATTGCCATCACGGGCCACCCCGGCTGCACCGCTGCGGGAGCGGGTGGCCGCCATCATCGACCTCCTCTTCGACGGGTTGTCCGCTCCCGATTCGCGCGCGATCGAGACGCTGCGGGCCGCACTGCCCCGCGATGGCGCCGAGTTGGAACGGCTCTACCCGAAGACGGCCGCCGAACTCCAATCATGGGGGCGCAGTTGGATCGAAGCGTGCCAAGAGGCGTTCCGCGACGTCGATGTCGATCCCGACCGGGTTCGTGAGGTCGCTTCGTTCATCCCCGGTGCTATGCGAGGTCTCGCCTCGGAGCGCCAACTCGGTTCCTACTACGACCTTGATATGGCGCGCCGTGGATTGACCAACGCCATCGTGACGTACGTGCAGCGCTCAGAGCACCGTGAGCGGCAGTGACTTTCGGTGCTCGAAGGCGAACGTCGAACCGCCGCTGACCCGGACGACCGAAACCTCCGGCAGTTCCTTTGCCGCCGTATCGGTTTCGATGATGCGCGCCGTCCACTCATCGTCGGTTCCGGCGATCTGGACGTCGAGACGCGGATCGATCGCGGCGACGGCCGCCTGCACCGGGCGGTTCTCGGTCGGCCCGACCAACGACAACCATGCCCCGTCCTCGTGCGCCGGCGAGCGGCCGACGTGCACTGTGTCCGGGCCGAATTCAGCGGTCGCATACGGGACCGGATTGAACATCGGGTGCAGTTCCAGCGTGCGCACCGCGCCCTCGATGCCGCCGGGCAAGTCCAGTGCGCGGTGAATACGTTCAGCGGCGATGCCCGCAATGCCGATGAGCTGCTTGATGCAGATCTCGGTCGCCAGTTCGGTGTTCGTACCCGCGCGCTTGCCGACCGCGATGACGAACGAAAGGTTCAGCAGGTGCATCTGCAGACACACTTCGTCGGCCATTCGCACGAGCGCAGAGTGCGAGAACGCACCGAAGTCCAGGTCCGAGACCAGAGCGCCGGAGTAATCCGACTGCCCTTCATCGTCTGGGTCGATCGGGTCGAGTTCGGTTTGGGCAGCACGTGTTCGACGTATCACGTCGAGGACGGGATGGTCCTCAACCTCTGGATAGGACTCATCGATGATCACCGTCCACGCGCAATGCGGGTGACGGTCGGCAGGCACCCGCGGTGGGCGGTGGATCGGACGGATCTGCGCCCGGCGATTGGTGGCCACGGCGGTCGCGTCGAACGTCGGATCCTCGATGTCATGGCACATACCGCGGACGTAGTCCTCGCCCATCGGCTCGACGTCGAGGAGCGCACCGCAGTGGTCGAGGTGGAACTCGCCATGCCGGCGGTCATGCACGGTGTAGCGGAAGTCCATGAACTGCGGGGGCGCGCCGATGTCGAGCTGCAGGCCCTTGAAGATCGTGATGACATCGTCGCCCTCGTATTTGAGGGCCTTCTGCATCCGCCTGGTGTAGATCGGGCTGGCGCCCATCCATTCCTCGATCGCGATCTGCAGCATCTCCTCGCGACCGAAATTGCTGATGCACCATGCCATTCCGGAGCGGTCGATCAGCTGTCCGATCAGCAGCAGCTCCGGGACCAGCGTCGCGAGCTGCTCCCGCGACAGACTGGCATACCTACTTGTCATCGAGGCTGCTCCCGGAGTGCATGTTCAGCGCCGCGTTGACGTTGGCCTTCTTGTCCTCGCCCTGCTGCTTCTTGCGTTGCTTGGTCACCTTCGCCACCACGCCGTCGAGCTTGGAGCCCAGCGGGAAGCCGAGGTAGTGGGTGAGAAAGATGGCCATCTCCTTGAGTTCGTCCTCAGTGATCTCACCGTTGGCGAGCGCGGCGTTGGCCTGGATCTCGGCCAGGTCCGAAATGCCCAGTGCCGTCACCACAGTCAGCGTCATGATCCGCTTGTCACGCATCGACAATCCCGGCCGCGTCCAGATGGTGCCGAAGAGATGGTCAGCCGTCAGCGCGAAATAATCGCCCGGCATATCCGGCATTTCCCAGCCGTAGACCTCGTTCATCTTCTCGAGGCCTTTGCGGCGCAGTTCGTCCACCGTCTACTCCTTTGTGTGAGGAACGCCGAGGCTGGCGGCGAAGTTTTGCAGAGCTAATTCCGCAAGCGGCAGTGTGACGCCCAGCGCCTCACCAAGCGCCAGCGCCAGGCGTAGGTCTTTCTCACCCAATGCACGGTTGTGCAGGAATGGTTGATACAGGAAGTGGTCTGGAGCAAGTGGTTTCGCGTCGTCTCGCCACATGACCATGCCTGCACCGCCGGACTGCTTGTCGCTGTGCCGGACGACTTTGCCGAGATCTTGCAGGTTGACGCCCGCCGCGTCCGCCAACTTTAATGCCTCGCCTGCCGCCGTGAACGAAATGAAGTGCAACATGTTGCGCGCCAGCTTCATCCGGGTACCCGCGCCCGGCTCTCCGGCGTGTACGATCAGCGACGCCCACAATGAGAACGGTTTTTCAACGAGCCTGAACGCCTCATCGCTAGCGCCGACCATCACGGCCAGCTCACCCTTCGTTGCGGCGCGGTCACCGCCGCTGACGGGCGCATCGACGAGATGAATACCTCTGGGTTCGAGTTGTTTCGCCAACTCGGCGGCAACTCCTTCGCCGATCGTCGAATGGATGGCGATCACAGCGCCCGGTTTCGCATGCGGCGCCAGCTGTCCGACTACATCACGTACCTGCTCGTCGTTCAGCACGGTAACGCTGATGACGTCTGCGCGTTTCCCGACATCTGCCACGCTATCGGCCAATTCGGCTCCGAGTTCGGCGAGCGGTGTCATGGCCTCGGTGCGAACATCGAAGACGATGAGCCCGCCGGGCCACTCCACGAGGCGTTTCGCCATCGGCGCACCCTGATTGCCCAGCCCGATGTAGCCGAGTTTGATGTCCTCACTCATGACCGGATGATCTGCCCTCCGTCGACGTTGAAGATCTGACCGGTGATCCACTTGGCCTGATCCGACAGCAGGAACAGGCACATGCCGACCAGGTCATCCGGTTGGCCCATGCGGGACAACGGAATGCCCTTCACGATGTCGGCCACCATCTCCTGCGGCGTGGTGGTCCGGTTCGCCTCGGTGTCGATCGGGCCGGGCGCGATCGCGTTGATCCGGATGTTCTGCCCACCGAGCTCGGTGGCCAGCTGCTGGGTCAGGCCGTTGATGCCGACCTTCGCAAGCCCGTAGAAGTTCGAGTACAACCACGCAGCGGTCGACGATTGGTTGACAATCGCACCGCCGCCCCGCTTGGCCATCTTCCGGTACACCGCACGCGTGCACACCAACGCGCCGTCCATGTTCACGCTCATGAACTTCTTGTAGTAGTCCCAGTCGACGGTGACCAGGAAGTCCAGCTTCATGCCACCGAAGATCGCCGCATTGTTGACCAGGTAGTCGATGCCGCCGAACTCCGAAAGCGTCTGTGCAGCCATCTCTTTCGCGGAGTCCGGATCGGACACGTCCACCCGAACCGCCAGCGCGTTGCCGCCCTCACCCTTGATCCCGTCGGCGACCTTCTGCGCGCCTTCGGTGTTGATGTCGGCCACCACCACGGCGGCGCCCTCGCGGGCCAATGCCTCGGCGTAGGCCTGGCCGATGCCGCCACCCGCCCCGGTGACGATCGCTGTTTTGTCTGTAAACCGACCGTCGAACTGACCCATGTTGTTCCTTTCTCGTGTCGAGTGGCCAGTTGATGCACGTTTCAGCCAAATGGCGTGTCATAACTGGCCACTCGGCGGCGCTAAACCCCGGTGGCAATCGCCTTGATTTCCAGGTACTCCTCGAAACCGGCCAGCCCCATTTCCCGGCCGATGCCGGACTGCTTGTATCCACCGAACGGCATGTCCGCGGAGTACCAGACGCCACCGTTGACATTGACGGTGCCGACCCGCATCCGGGCCGCGATTGCCGCGGCACGTTCGGGATCGGCCGAAAACACCGTGCCGGACAACCCATACGGCGAATCGTTGGCGATGCGCACCGCGTCGTCATCTCCGTCGTGCGCGATCACCGTCAACACCGGGCCGAAGATCTCCTCGCGCGCCACCTTCGCGTTGTTGTCAAGGCCCGCAATGACTGTCGGCTCGATGAAGAACCCGGTGTCGCGGTCGGCCGGACGGCCGCCGCCGCAGGCGAACTTGCCGCCCTCGTCAGTGGCCGAGTCCAGGTAGCCCTGAATGCGGTCCCGCTGCCGTGCCGAAATCACCGGGCCGCAGATCGTACCTGCATCGTTCGGGTCGCCGGGCCGCAGCGATCCCATGGTCGCCGCCGCCGCCTCGACCGCTTCGTCATAGCGCGCCCTCGGCACCACCAGACGGGTGGTGATCGCACACCCTTGCCCGGCGTGCATCGATGCGGTAAAGGCCGACATCGAGCACGCGCCCGCCAGATCCGCATCGTCGAGCACGAGGAACGCCGACTTGCCGCCGAGTTCGAGGAAGACCTTCTTGAGCGTGGCGGCCCCGTCGGCCATCACCGCGCGACCGGTGGCCGTCGACCCGGTGAACGAAACCATATCGACGCGTGGGTCTTTCGACAGCAGCGCACCGACGCCGTGGTCGCTGGAGGTGATGATGTTGAGCACGCCCGGCGGGATGTCGGTGTGCTCAGCGACCAGCTCGCCGAGGATGGCCGCACACCATGGCGTATCCGGCGCGGGCTTGAGGACAACGGTGTTACCCGCCGCGAGCGCCGGGCCGAGCTTGGCAAAGTTGATCTGATGCGGGAAGTTCCACGGGGTAATAGCACCCACTACGCCGATCGCCTCTCGGGCAATGGTCCGGTGCGTCTTGATGCCCATCGGCTCGGCCATGCCGAAGTCGGTTGTCCACTGGTAGGACTCGGCGGTGTCGGCACAGAAACTGAGGTCGGCGATCGGACCTTCCAGCTGCGCCGCGGCGGTGAGCATCCGTGGCGCACCGACCTCGGAGATGGTCAGTTCCCGTAATTCTTCGATGTTGTTTGTCAGCACGTCCTGCAACTGACGGACGCAGCGCACCCGTAGTTCGACGTTGGTCGACCAATCCGTGTCGTCGAACGCACGCCGGGCGGCCTCGATTGCCCGGTCCATGTCGTCGACGGTCGCATCGGCGGCGACTCCGAGCACCTCTTCGGTGGCTGGGTTGATCGTGGGGAACGTGCCCCCACTGCCCGCCACCAGCTTGCCGTCGATGAGCAGTTGACTCTGGCGATCGCTGCGCACGCCCATGACCACTCTCCGCTTCTTTGCTGGACAACTGTCCGACTTGGCTTACCCGAACGATAGCCCGCGAAGGCTCCAGGTGGCAAGCACAGCCCAATTCACCTGCATACTTGCCTACGACCCATCCGGTCAGATAACTTGGACATGTGTCCAGCGATGCCGTGGCAGCCGTCACAGACCAGCCACGCAACCGCCGCCAGGAGGAGACCTTCCGCAAGGTTCTCGCCGCCGGCGTCGAAATGCTGCGCGAGTCGTCGTACGCCGATCTGACGGTGCGCGCGGTGGCCGCCCGCGCCAAGGTCGCCCCGGCGACCGCGTACACCTATTTTTCGTCGAAGAACCATTTGATCGCCGAGGTGTACCTGGACCTGGTGCGGCAAGTGCCCTACTTCACTGACGTCAACCACAGCCGCACCAGCCGCGTCGAGCAGGCGCTGCGTGCGTTGACGTTGATGATCGCCGACGAGCCGGAAGTCGCGGCCGCGTGTACGACGGCCCTGCTGAGCAACGGTGATCAGGCCGTGCGAGCGGTGCGCGATCGCATCGGCGCGGAAATCCACAAGCGCATCCGGTCGGCGGTCGGACCGGACGCAGACCCGCGGACGGTATCGGCCCTCGAGATGACCTACTTCGGCGCCCTGGTCCATGCGGGCAGCGGCGTCGTCACGTACCACCAGATCGCCGACCGCCTCACCTATGTGGTCGGCCTCATCCTGGGAGAAGAAGAGTGACCGTAGACGCCAGTGCGCTGACGCTCGACCCGTACGACTACGACTTCCACGAAGACCCGTACCCGTACTACAAGCGGCTGCGCGACGAAGCTCCGCTCTTTCACAATAAGGATCTGGGCTTCTGGGCGTTGTCACGGCACAGCGATGTGCTGCAAGGTTTCCGCAACAGCACAACGCTCTCCAACAAGTTCGGGGTGTCGCTGGATCCCGCGTCGCGTGGGCCGCACGCGTCCAAGACCATGTCGTTTCTCGCGATGGACGATCCGGCGCACTTGCGGTTGCGCACCCTGGTGTCCAAGGGCTTCACCCCGCGTCGCATCCGCGAACTGGAGCCGCGTGTCACCGAGATCGCAATCCAGCACCTTGACGCCGCTTTGCAATCAGAGACTTTCGACTACGTCGACGAATTCGCGGGCAAGCTCCCGATGGACGTCATCTCGGAATTGATGGGCGTGCCCGAGCCTGACCGTGCCCAGGTCCGCGCTTGGGCCGACGGGGTCATGCACCGCGATGAAGGCGTCACCGATGTGCCGCAGGCGGCGGTCGAGGCATCCATCAACCTGATCGTCTACTACCAGGCGATGGTCGCCGAGCGCCGCAAGAAGCCCACCGACGACCTCACGACAGCGCTGCTGGAGGCCGAGATCGACGGCGACCGGCTGACCGACGACGAAATTCTCGGCTTCATGTTCCTGATGGTGATCGCGGGTAACGAGACCACCACCAAACTGCTTGCCAATGCGGCGTTCTGGGGCTACAAGAACCCTGACCAGCTGAGGCCCGTCTACGACGATCTCGAGCGGGTGCCGTTGTGGGTTGAGGAGACGCTGCGGTACGACACGTCCAGTCAGATCCTCGCCCGCACCGTCTCCGGCGAGTTGACGCTGTATGACACCACCATTCCCGACGGCGACGTCCTGCTGCTCCTGCCAGGTTCCGCTCACCGCGATGAGCGAGTCTTCGCCAATCCCGATGACTACCTCATCGGACGAGAAATCGGTTCCAAACTCATGAGTTTCGGTAGCGGTGCCCATTTCTGCCTCGGCGCGCACCTGGCGCGGATGGAGGCGCGGGTCGCGCTAGCCGAGTTGTTCAAGCGAATCCGCGGATATGAAGTCGACGAGGCCAACGCCGTCCGCGTTCATTCCAGTAACGTCCGCGGATTCGCTCATTTACCCATCACCGTGGAGACCCGTTAAATGCCCCGCTTTGAACCGCTGCCCAAGCGCAGACCAGCCATCGTGGCCGGCGCATCGTCCGGAATCGGCGAAGCCACCGCGATCGAGCTTGCCGCGCGCGGCTTTCCCGTCGCGCTCGGTGCCCGCCGCGTTGAGAAGCTCGACAAAATCGTCGGCAAGATCCGCGCGGACGGCGGCGAGGCCGTTGGTCTCCACCTCGACGTCACCGACCCCGGTTCGGTCAAATCCTTTGTCTCACAATCGGTCGAGGCGCTCGGCGAGATCGAGGTACTGGTGGCAGGTGCCGGTGATACCTACTTCGGCAAGTTGGCCGACATCAGCACCGACGAGTTCGAATCGCAGCTGCAGGTCCACCTGGTCGGCGCCAACAGGCTGGCCACCGCAGTGCTGCCCGGAATGATCGAGCGCCAACGCGGCGACCTGATCTTCGTCGGCTCCGACGTCGCACTTCGTCAGCGCCCGCACATGGGTGCCTACGGCGCAGCCAAGGCCGCACTGGTCGCGATGGTGACCAACTTCCAGATGGAACTCGAGGGCACCGGCGTGCGCGCATCGATCGTGCACCCAGGTCCGACCAAGACCAACATGGGCTGGAGCCTGCCTGCCGAATTGATCGGGCCTGCACTCGAAGATTGGGCCAAATGGGGCCAGGCCCGCCACGACTATTTCCTGAGGGCAGCGGATCTCGCGCGCGCCATCACGTTCGTCGCCGAAACCCCACGTGGCGGGTTCATCGCGAACATGGAACTACAACCCGAGGCTCCATTAGCCGACAAGAAGGACCGGCAGAAGCTTGCGCTGGGTGAGGAAGGAATGCCACCGGTATGACCACTGCAATTGTGCCCCGCGTTTCTGGCGGTGAGGAAGAGCACGGCCACCTCGAGGAGTTCCGCACCGACCCAATCGGTTTGATGAAGCGCATCCGTGAGGAATGCGGGGACGTCGGCTGGTTCCAGTTGGTCGACAAGCACGTCATCTTCCTGTCGGGCGCCGAGGCCAACGAGTTCTTCTTCCGGTCGGCCGACGAGGATCTCGACCAGGCCGAGGCCTACCCGTTCATGACGCCGATCTTCGGCAAGGGCGTGGTCTTCGACGCGAGCCCCGAGCGGCGCAAGGAGATGCTGCACAACTCGGCGCTGCGCGGTGAGCAGATGAAGGGCCATGCGGCCACCATCGAGGGCGAAGTCAAGAAGATGATCGCCAACTGGGGTGACGAAGGCGAGATCGAACTGCTCGACTTCTTCGCCGAGTTGACCATCTACACCTCGACGGCGTGCCTGATCGGCCTGAAGTTTCGCGAACAGCTCGATCACCGGTTCGCCGAGTACTACCACGATCTGGAGCGCGGCACCGACCCGCTGTGCTACGTCGACCCGTACCTGCCGATCGAGAGCTTTCAGCGCCGCGACGAGGCGCGCGTGAAACTCGTTGCGCTGGTGCAGGAAATCATGGACCAGCGGTTGGCAAATCCGCCGAAAGACAAGGCCGACCGTGACATGCTCGACGTGCTGGTGTCGATTCGCGACGATGAAGGCAGGCCGCGGTTCTCCGCCGATGAAGTCACCGGCATGTTCATCTCGCTGATGTTCGCCGGGCACCACACCAGCTCCGGGACATCGGCGTGGACGCTGATCGAACTGATCCGCCACCCTGAGGTCTACGCCGAGGTGCGGGCCGAACTCGATGAGCTCTACGCAGACGGCCAGGAGGTGAGCTTCCATGCGCTGCGCCAGATTCCGAAGCTCGACAACGTCGTCAAGGAGACGCTGCGCCTGCACCCGCCACTGATCATCTTGATGCGGGTCGCGCAGGGCGAGTTCGAGGTGCAGGGCTTCCCGATCCACAAGGGCGACTTCGTCGCGACCTCCCCCGCTGTCTCCAACCGGATTCCCGAGGATTTCCCCGACCCGGACGCGTTCCTTCCGGACCGCTACAACAAACCCGAGCAGGCGGACATCGCAAACCGATGGACGTGGATACCGTTTGGCGCGGGACGGCACCGCTGTGTGGGCGCGGCGTTCGCCCAAATGCAGATCAAGGCGATCTTCTCGGTTCTGTTGCGCGAGTACGAATTCGAGATGGCACAGCCGGCCGACTCGTACCGCAACGACCACTCGAAGATGGTCGTGCAACTCGAGCGTCCGGCCAGGGCCCGCTACCGCAGGCGCGCCAAGTAGGGAGGACTGATGTCCTATCGAGTGGAAGTTGACTTAGATCTCTGCCAGGGCCACGCCATGTGCGAGGTCGAGGCCCCCGACTACTTCACGGTACCCAAGCGCGGCAAGGTCGAGATCCTCAATGACGAACCACCCGACGAAGATCGGGCCCAGATCGAACAAGCCGTGTGGGCATGTCCCACCCAAGCACTGTCCATCAAAGAAGATAAGGACTGACTATGCCGTCATTGCCGCGTGCGGACCTCGACAAGTGGGTCGAAGAGTGGCTGGAAGCCAACCGCGAATGCGAGCGCAAGGGTGACTGGAAACCGCTGGCTGAGTTCTACACAGACGACGCCACGTACGGCTGGAACATCGGTCCGAAGGAAGACGTCATGTGCGTCGGCAAGGATGAAATCCGCGACGTCGCACTGGGTTTGGAGATGGAGGGGCTGGAGAACTGGGTGTACGAGTACCAGAAGGTGCTCGTCGACGACAAGCAGGGCGAGATCGTCGGGTTCTGGAAGCAAATCGTCAACAAGACCGACGGCACCCAGGATGAGATCTACGGAATCGGCGGCAGTTGGTTCCGGTTGACCGCCAATCTGAAGATCGAGTGGCAACGCGATTTCTTCGACTTCGGCCACGTTTCCCACATGTTCGGCCAGCTGATCGGCTCCGGCGATCTGAGCGCCGGTATGCAGAAGCGGATCGAACGCGCGATGGCCGGGGAGAAGCTGCCCGGCTATTACCCGCTGGGACAGGCGCCGGTGCCGATCTGGTGACTCCCGGCCAAGCGGTTGCTTGGGGGTGGGTGTGACGCACCTAACTAATGCCTCTAGTCTGTGGTCAGTGGCTCTAGCGGAAGGCACATGCGGATGAAGACAAAAGGCGCTCTCATCTGGGAGTTCAACCAGCCGTGGTCGATCGAGGAGATCGAGATCGGCGACCCCGTCAAGGACGAGGTGAAGATCCAGATGGAGGCGTCGGGGATGTGTCACTCCGACCATCATCTGGTCACGGGCGGCATCCCGATGGGCGGCTTTCCTGTGCTCGGCGGCCATGAGGGCGCCGGCATCGTCACCGAGGTCGGGCCTGGAGTGGAGGAAGTCGCCCCCGGCGACCACGTGGTGCTGTCCTTCATCCCGTCGTGTGGACACTGTCCGTCGTGTCAGGCGGGGCTACGCAACCTCTGCGACTTGGGTGCAGGGCTTCTCAACGGCGCCGCCGTCTCCGACGGCACGTTCCGGATCCAGGCCAAGGGCCAGAACGTCTTTCCCATGACGCTGCTTGGCACGTTCTCGCCGTACATGGTTGTACACAAGAGCTCGGTGGTGAAGATCGACCCGTCGATCCCGTTCGAGGTGGCCTGCCTGGTTGGCTGCGGCGTGACCACCGGATACGGCTCCGCGGTGCGCACTGCGGACATCCGGCCCGGCCAGGACGTCGCGATCGTCGGGGTCGGCGGTGTGGGCATGTCGGCCCTGCAGGGTGCGGTCAATGCCGGCGGGCGGCATATCTTCGTCATCGAGCCGGTCGAATGGAAGCGTGACGCAGCTCTGAAATTCGGTGCTACCCATGCCTATCCGGACATCAACACCGCCCTGATGGGCATCGCCGAGGTCACCGCGGGCTTCATGGCCCACAAGGTCGTCGTCACGGTCGGTGAGCTGCACGGCGAGGACATCGACAACTACATGATGATCACCGCCAAGGGCGGAACGTGCGTCGCGACCGCGATCGGCAGCCTGCTCGACACGCAGGTGACGCTCAACCTGGCCATGCTCACGCTGATGCAGAAGAACCTGCAGGGCACCATCTTCGGTGGCGGCAATCCGCACTACGACATCCCGCAACTGTTGTCGATGTACAAGGCGGGCAAGCTCAACATCGACGACATGATCACCCGGCAGTACAAGCTGGAGCAGATCAACGAGGGCTACCAGGACATGCTGGACGGCAAGAACATTCGCGGCGTGATCCGCTACACCGACGACGACCGGTAGCGGTGGCCCGCGGGTTCACCCACCTGTTGCGGCCGGGCCGGATCGGCTCGATGACGCTGCGCAACCGGTTGGTGATGTCTCCGATGGAGACCATGTACGGCACGCCGCTGGCGACTGCACCGGGCTCGGGCTGATCCGCAAGGCCACCGAGGACGGCGCCCGCGCCGCCTGCGCCATCTAACAAAGGAGTGAAATGAGTCAGGAGACAGTCGAGAAGACACCGGTCGTCACCGCGTCGGAATCGTCATGGCGCTGCGTGCAATCCGGCGACAGGGACGGGTGGCTGGCTCTGATGGCCGACGACATCATGATCGAGGACCCGATCGGCGATGCGTTCACCAATCCTGGCGGCGCAGGCGTGCGTGGCAAGGATGCGGTTGCGGCCTTCTACGACGCGAACATCGGCCCGAACGGGCTGACGGTCACACGCGAGGAGACGTTCCCCTCGAGCTCGCCGACCGAGATCGCTTACATTCTGGTGCTGCGCACCGAGTTTCCGAACGGCATGGTCGCCACGGTGCGCGGCGTGTTCACCTACAAGGTCAACGACGCCGGCCTGATCACCAACCTGCGCGGCTACTGGAACATGGACACCATGCAGTTTTCCGAGCCGGACAACAAGGATTAGCGCGCTTCTCGCCGGCCGCGGAGCCGTCGTGGTTGGCGGTACCCGCGGCGTCGGTCTTGCCGTCGCGGAACTCCTGGCACAGCAGGGCGCCGGCGTGGTGGTCAACGGACGCGACAAGAACGCGGCCGCCGAAGCGGTCCAACTCATTACGGGCGCCGTCGCGTTCGCAGGCTCTCCCGCCGAACCCGCCGTCGCGGAGGCGTTGATCGACACCTGCGTCCAAGAGTTCGGCCGGATCGACATCTTGGTGAACTGCGCGGGCACCGCCGGGCTGGCCAGCGAGTCGATCCTCACCGTGACCAGTGCA
The DNA here is from genome assembly GCF_000328565.1 of Mycobacterium sp. JS623. Classification (NCBI taxonomy): domain Bacteria; kingdom Bacillati; phylum Actinomycetota; class Actinomycetes; order Mycobacteriales; family Mycobacteriaceae; genus Mycobacterium; species Mycobacterium sp. JS623. Next base: position 5,642,387 of record NC_019966.1, read on the forward strand.
CAATTCCGCGACCTGGTGGACTCGCATCTCGGCACGACCTTCGAGACATGCCGAGCGGCGGCGCCGAAGATGGTTGCGCAGGGTGGCGGTTCGATCATCAACACCAGTTCGTTCGCATATCTCGGCGACTATGGCGGAACCGGTTACCCGGCGGGCAAGGGCGGCGTCAACGGATTGACGATGGCGATCGCGGCCGAACTGAAGGAGCACGGTGTGCGTGCGAACGTCGTCTGCCCTGGCGCAAAGACGCGGTTGTCGACGGGCACCGAGTACGAAGACCACATCGCCGCGCTGAATCGCCGTGGTCTGCTCGACGACGTCAGCATGCAGGCGGCGCTCGACGCTCCGCCGCCCGAGTACGTCGCGCCGACCTATGTTTATCTCGCCAGCGATCTCGCCAGGAATGTGACGGGACAAACCTTCGTTGCCGCAGGCGGTTTCGTCGGATGCTTCGACCGCCAGACACCGTCGATCCTTGCGTATCGGGACCACAATGGCTCGCCGCCGTGGTCGATCGACGAGATCCACACGACGGTGGAGAGAGTTAGGCGCTGAAAACCCTTCGCAGCGCCACGAATCGGATCAACGTCGCGACGAGGTTCGCCCCAACGAGCACCGACAACTCCACCACCTTGCCGACCGTCGGATCGAACCGGTGCAGCACGAACAACGAGCCGCTGGTGACGGCCAGACAGAACACGAACACCAACAAACCGTTCAACTGATGCCGCGCGACGCCGGTACGGCCATGAATGCCGAACGTGAAGGCCCGGTTGGCCGCGGTGTTGGCGATCGCGGTCAACAGCAACGCGGCGAGGTTCGCGGCCTGCGCGCCCATCATGGGGTGAAGCAACAGATAGAGCAGGGCGAAGGCGAGCGTGCTCGCGATGCCCACGATGCCGAACCGCACCATCTGGCCGACCATGCCGCGCGGCACCCCGACCACCAGCGGCTCGCGGCCGAGGCTGCGCTGCAACTCGCGGATCGGCAACTCGCCTGTCGCCAGCGCGCGGCCCACCCGCCAGCAGCCCTTGAGGTCGTTGACCGCGGTGCGGACGATGTCGACCCGCGAGTCCGGATCGTCGACCCAGTCGACAGGAACCTCGTGGATGCGCAACCCCGCCCGCTCGGCGATCACCAGCAGTTCGGTGTCGAAGAACCAGCCGGTGTCGGCGACGTGCGGCAACAGTTGACGCGCCACTTCGGCCCGCACGGCCTTGAACCCGCACTGCGCGTCGGAGAACTTGGCGCCCAACACGCCACGCAGAATCAAATTGTAACTGCGAGAAACGAATTCGCGCTTCGGCCCCCGCACCACACGTGACGACGCCGCCAATCGTGAACCGATCGCAATGTCGGAGTGACCCGAAATCAGCGGCGCCACAAGCGGCATCAACGCAGACAGGTCGGTGGACAGGTCGACGTCCATGTAGGCGACCACGTCGGCATCTGAGGCCATCCACGCGGTGTACAGCGCACCGCCGCGGCCCTTGGCGTCGAGGTGAATCACGTCGACATCGGACAGCTCGTCAGCCAACGACTCCGCGACCGTCAACGTACTGTCGGTGCTGGCGTTGTCGGCGATCGTGATTCGCGACGGATAAGGCACCTCGGTGGCCAGAAAATGATGCAGCCGGCGCACGCTTCCCGGGAGATCTCGCTCCTCGTTGTAGACGGGAATCACGATGTCGAGGACATAGCTGCGCGCCGAACGCGCGGCCACCTCGGTCGTGCGGGGAGCTGCCAGGTCAGTCACGATGTCGAGCGTCTCTAAATAGGCTGCTACCCCACTGCGGCGTAGCTGGGAGCTTGCTGGAATGCTGGGGCCCATGGCGACCGTTTTCACCAAGATCATCAACGGGGACATACCGGGCCGGTTCGTCTACGAGGACGACGATGTGGTCGCCTTCCTGACGATCGCGCCGATGACGCAGGGCCACACGCTAGTGGTGCCGCGCGCCGAGATCGACCAGTGGCAGGACGTCGACGCCCCGGAGTTCAACCGCGTCATGGCGGTCTCGCAGCTGATCGGTAAGGCGGTCTGCATGGCATTCGACGTCGAGCGTGCCGGTCTCATCATCGCCGGGCTCGAGGTGCCGCACCTACACGTGCACGTGTTTCCGGCCCGCAACCTGAGCGACTTCGGGTTCGCCAACGTCGATCACAACCCGTCGCCGGAATCACTCGACGAGGCGCAGGCGAAGATCAAAGAGGCGCTGGCTCACCTCACCTGAGCGGGCACATCCGCTTGCGTCTGAGGGCAGACCAGCATCGTGCGAGAAACAGCGCCGCGTCGGACAACATCATTGGCCAGTGCGATCCGCCGCCCAACCCCGTTGGGGACGCCGAACTTTTCATACAGGTTTTGCAGATGTTGTTTGATGGCCGCCTCCGTAACGAACAACTCGCGAGCCATCTGTTGGATCGAAGCGGGTTGAGCGAACGGGTCGTCGGAGACCAACGGCCGACACAACGAAACGAGGACATCGTGTTCGCGTGGGGTCAAACGTGGCCGAAGCCGCGTGCATTCGTCGGATTTCGTAATATCGTCGGCCGGCACCTTGTCAGCTTGCGTTGCCTGCCAGAAGATCAGCCGTGAATTGCCGAGGCGCAATTCGTCGCCAGAACGCAGGATCCGCTCTGCAGTGATCTTTTCTCCGTTTACATACGTGCCATTTCGACTACCCAGATCCCTGATCGACCAAGCCAACCCGAAGTTTTCCAAGAGGGCGTGGACACGGGAGACAGTTGGGTCCTGATTCAGCGATATCTGACTGGTTGGGAGCTTGCCGAGGCTCACTCGCTGGCCGGCCAGCGCGATCAACTCTCGTCCTGATGGTTTCGAGATTTCGAGGTAGGAAGACATCTGCAGTTCCTGTTAGTTGTGGATGAGTTGGTCGGGTTGGGTCGCCGCTGTGGGTGGCGGCGGTGCAAGGTCGGGTTGAGGGTCGCGGCCTAGCCGTGCCCGCAACTGGGTGATCGCGTGCTTGATCGTGTCCGGCAGTCGCCGAGCGGTGTCGGGGGCGATCCAGGCCACATACAGCACCATCATCGCGTAGCTGAAGATGCCGATCTCGATGTTGAGGTCGATACCCATATGCAACAGCACCCCGCCGCCCAGCACCCACGGCCGGAAGCGCTTGTTCCACACCAGCACGCCCAGCGCGAATTCGATCACCAAGGTGCCCCAGGTCGCCGCGTTCATCAGCGACGGGCTGGTGCTGATCCAGTCCGGAACCGGCATGCGCTGCATGTCCTTGAGCCGCAGCGCATATGACACCGCGGTGCCGTCGAGCCATGTCTGCCCGGACAGTTTGGTTTGCACGCACACCACATAGATGATCGACATCTGCACCTGGATCAGCCGAATCGGCCAGTTGGGCAAGGTCTGCGCCGACCAGAACGACCCGGTGCGACGACGCTGATCCAACGACAACGCCGCCCCGCTCGGCGCCAGTGCGATGAACAGCGCCTCGATGCGCACTACCGCATCACCGGCATTGAAGAACCAGGGATCACGCCGCTGAAACGACAGAATCAGGATGAAAACCAAGATCGCGGCAAACCGGCTATGCCAGCCCACCATCAACGCAATCGAGGCCGCCAACAACAACATCCAGCCGATCAGCACCGCCGGGTTGCTCGACCAGACGTCAAAGACACCCCAGGTATACGGAATCGACGGCCGTTGCGGCGCAACCCCATTGGTGCCGAACATCTCGTCCAACAACGGGAAGAGCCACAATGTCCACAACACCGCCAGCGCGCCAAAGGCCATCCGCACCAACCCCAGCGTGTACATCGGTTGAGGCCCAAACCAAAACGCCTGCCAGCTCTTACCAATCGCCGGTAGCCGGCGCATTCCTACGTTGTGTTCGTTCATCGCTGTCCCAAATCTTCCTTGTAGAGGGTCTCTACCCCGGTCTTTCCGTGGCCGCTTTGCCCAGGCGCTAACAATCTTTCTGTGCGGACAATGATCTGCACCCTTACAGCGCGCTCGGAGGGTCCGGTCACCTGATCCACCACCCAGTGAGCCAACGCCGGACGGCTACGCGCATCGCTATACAGCGTCTCCCGCAGCTTGCGCCACCGATGTGAAACTGCCACTCCCACAATAGGATCGCTGTCCAGCGGCAACTTCCACACCCGATCAGCGCCGTCGGCCATGGTCACATGGACCTCGAGCTCCTCCAGCCGCTGAGGCGGATTCGGCGCATACATCGACCAGTACTGCTCCAACCCGGTAGCCATCGCAATCGGCGTCAACACCGGCGACAACGACTGTTTCAACGACGAACCAGCCGGCAAGTTGGACACCACGGCAATGAGCACAATCAGCGCAAGCAAGGCGCCGACAGCACCCTCGACAACCAACTTCGCAAATCCCTTAGCCATCATTTTCTGCTTCCTTGTCCGTCAGAAAACGAAGGTGCTGCCGGTGACGATGGCGCCACCCGGGAACCAGACGATGGTGTTACCGGGGTCATCGGTGATGGCAATGGGGGGGCCGGGGGACTCGACGACGGTATTGCCGTCGGTGTCGCCCGGATGGATGTCGAAAGAGGGGATGCCAACGGTGCCGACGGTGCTGACACCTTGTGTGTTGGTCCAAACCGAATCTCCCAGTTGCGCGTTGTCGGTGACGTGCTGGGCCGATGACCCGGCGAGCGCCGCGACGCCGAGAGCCAGAGCGCCCGTCGCCAGGCCGACGCCGACGGCTCGACCGGACGCTGTGCGCGTTCTCTGTGTTGTCATGACGTACTGCTCCTAATGTCGTTGAGGGCAAGGCGTTGGTATTGCGTTGCCGCGAATGTGAATTCCGTTTCGAGAAGCGTAGGAATTTCGCTGTGTGCTAGAACATCCCCGGCAGAACCAGAGTTTCCTCATCGGGGGGAAGGTCGACCTTGCCCGCAGGGAAGGGCGGGCGGGAGAGCGCTGATCAGCGAGCCGACCACGCTCCCATAGCGAGCCGCCGGAACCCGTGCAAACGAAAAGAGCTGCAGCGCGCTTCGGCGATCAACCGCGGAAGCGCGCTGCAGCTCTTGTTAGGTATGGATGAGTTGGCGGGTTCGGTCACCGGTGTGGGTGATCGACGCGAAACCGCAACCCGCGCAACAGGATTGTTGTCAAACTGCGACACCCAACACGGCACTGGGCCGCCGACTCCCCGTCGGCGGCCCAGCCAAGCCCTGTAGCCATTTCTCTGGATCCTTTGGGCCTAGAACACTCCGTGTCAGGGGAACAGCAAGGTGTTGACGTTGCTGCCGGTGGTCTGACCGGTGGTGTTGCCGATGGAGTTGCCTGCAACGGTGTTGCCGACTGTGTTACCCACGGTGTTGCCACCAGTGATGTTCACGCCACCGGGGCCTCCGGCGACCGTGTTGACATTGTCACCAAACGTCTGACCAACCGTGTTGCCGATCGAGTTGCCTGCAACGGTGTTGCCGATGGTGTTGCCCACGGTGTTGCCACCAGTGACATTCACCCCGGGGAACGCGACGGTGTTGACGTTGTCCCCGAAGCTCTGACCAACGGTATTGCCGATCGAGTTCTCGAGGTACGTGTTGCCGGACGTGTTACCGATGGTGTTACCGCCCTCGGCGGCGATCGTTGCCGGCCCGCTGGAAAGCAGTACGGCGGTCAACGCCGCACCACCGATCACCAGGCTGGCGCCTGCGACACGGCTCATCGCCGCGCGCTTGCTCTGTTGTTTCATCATGTTTCTTTCCTCATTTGTTTGGGTGGCAGTTCGCTGCCACTGCGTAGTCGGAATGTTCCGACGTCCAAGAACCATAGAAATTTCTCCACCCGCCGCGACATCCCTGTCGGAAACAGAGTTGTCTTCCTCGGGGGGGTAGGTCGACCTTGCCTACGGGTGGGTACGGGACGGCGGGCCCGCGGACGGTTTGATCACCAGGTGTGGGTGATCACGACCTGCATGACTCTCACCGACAAATCGAAACAACCTCAGGGGCAAGCGAATTCGCGCTCAACTCACGTGTGCCGGCATATCGGCGATCCGCGGCAGGTTGACCTTGAAACGACAACCCTCGCCGGGCGCGGTGACAACGCTGACCGAACCGCCGTGCGCGTGTACCAGCGAGTCGACGATCGACAGGCCCAGCCCAGTGCCGCCGCTGGCGCGGGCGCGTGATGAGTCGGCGCGGTAGAACCGCTCGAACACCCGGTGCGCGTCGTCCTTGCTCATGCCGGGGCCCTCATCGCACACCTCGAGCACCGCGTTGTCATCGTTGGTGCCGACCCGCACCGTGATGCCGGCGGTGTCGGGGGTGTGCTGCAGCGCGTTGGCCACCAGGTTGCCAAGCACCTGACGCAGCCGAGCCTCGTCGCCGAGGACCTCTGGTATGCCGGGCCCGTCGAACACTTCCATCGTGATTTTGCGTCCGGGCGGCGCGATCGACTGCGCGTCGTGCACGGCATCGCTCGCGATGGCCAGCAGGTCGACGCGGCGCCGATCCAGCGGGCGCTGCTGGTCGAGCCGGGCCAACAGCAGCAGATCCTCGACGAGCAGACCCATCCGACGGGATTCGCTCTCGATTCGGCTCATCAACATCTCCACGTCGTTGGCGGCGCCCTGCCGATACAACTCGGCGAAACCGCGGATCGTGGTCAGCGGGGTGCGCAGCTCGTGACTGGCGTCGGTGATGAACCGGCGCATCCTGTCCTCGGAGGTGCGGGCCGCGTCGGCCGACGACTCCGACGACGCCACCGCACGCTGGATCTGCGCAAGCATTCCGTTCAGCGCCGCCGACAGCCGCCCGACTTCGGTGCGCGGATCACGTTCTGGCACACGACGATCGAGCTGTCCGGACGCGATGGCCGCCGCGGTGCGCTCCACTTCGACCAGTGGCCGCAGGCTGCGATGCACCACCCAATACCCGACGACGCCGAGCACCAGCAGCACAGCGCCGCCGATGCCGAGTTGCGCGTAGATCAGCGCGCGCACCGTCGTCTGCACATCGGACAGATCGATCGCGACCGTCGTCAACTCACCGCGCAACCCGCGCACGCTCATCGCCCGCCACTGCACGGTCGAGTGGTCGATCGAGCCGACAGTCACCGGCACCGGTCCCACGTCGTTGTCGGCGGGCAGCGCGGGCTCGGCAGCGCGGTCGTTGACCGCCATCCAGATGCGGCCGTCGGGATCGATGCCGCGCACGTAGAAGTCGGACGGCGGCCGGGCCGGGTTGGGGCCTTCGATCGGCGGGGTCGGCATCCGGCGCGGGGCCTGCGCCCAGCTGCGGGAGGCGTCGAGCAGCGTCTCGTCGACGCGATTGGTCAGGTCGTGACGCAGGATCGTGGTGACCGCGATCCCGGATGCCAGCAGGCCGCCCGCCACCAGCACGAGGGTGGCGGCGACCAGCCCCACTCTTAGGGGTATGCCTCGCCCGCGCAGTACGGCCACACCCCTATTGTCGCGAAGAAATTAGCTGCGTCGTCGGCTCTTGGCCGAAGGCTCTTCGCCTAACGGCTCATCACTGCGCCAGCGACTCATCGCGGCTCACGCAGGACGTACCCGACGCCCCGCAACGTGTGCAGCAGACGCTTCTCGCCGGTGTCGATCTTGCGCCGCAGGTAAGACACATAGGACTCGACGACGTTGACGTCGCCCCCGAAGTCATAGCGCCAGACGTGGTCGAGGATCTTGGGCTTCGACAGCACGGTGCCCGCGTTGATGATGAAGTAGCGAAGCAGCGTGAACTCCGTCGGCGACAGGGAAACGGGCTCGCCGGCCTTCCAGACCTCGTGGGTGTCCTCGTCGAGCTCGATGTCGGCGAAGGTCAGCCGGGCGTTGCGGGGCTCCTCGACGCCGCGGCCGGACCGCCGCAGGATCACCCGCAGCCGCGCGACCACCTCTTCCAGGGAGAACGGCTTGGTGACGTAATCGTCGCCACCGAGGGTGAGGCCCGCGATCTTGTCTTGGAGGGAGTCGCGGGCGGTGAGGAACAGTGCCGGGGAGTCGATGCCGTCGGCCCGCAGCCTGCGCAGCAGGCCGAAGCCGTCCATGCCAGGCATCATCACGTCGAGGATGACCGCATCGGGACGTACTTCGCGGGCTTTGTCCAGCGCCGCGGGCCCATTGGACGCGGTATGAACCTCGAAGCCCTGGAACTTCAGGCTCACCGAGAGGAGCTCGACGATATTCGTCTCGTCGTCAACGACGAGAATCCGCGCCTCTGGAGTGTTGTCAGGTAATGCAGCCATCGCCATTCCGCTAATGTCCACGACTTCACTTGGAATCATGCTGCATGAAGCCTGTTAGATTCCTGTGAGTTTGTTTCCAGGCACGACGCGGAAGCCCCAGGCGCGCCGACCCTACACCCATAGACTGAGGCCCATGAACCTCGGCAAAGCGCTGACGGACCTCGCCACCGCGCCGGTACGCGTTGGTATCGCGGTCGCGGAGACGGGCCTCGACATCGCCAAGGGCGCGTTGGGACAGGCCCAATCAGGGTCGGGATCGGTGGCTCACATCTTGGGCATCGACGACGCCGTCGAGCGTGCCAATCGGCTGGCCAGACTGATGGATGCCGATCAACCGCTCGGGCGCGCACTCGCGCCGGACGGTCCGGTGGATCGCCTGCTTCAGCCCGGCGGCCTGGTGGACCGGCTGACCGCGCCGGGAGGTGTGCTGGACCGGGCCACCCAGGAGAACAGCGGCCTGATGCGCGCGATCGAACCGGGCGGACTGGTCGATCAGTTGCTCGCCGAGGACGGTCTGATCGACCGGGTGCTCGCAGAAGACGGCGTGGCCGATCGGCTTCTCGCTGAAGGTGGGGTGATCGACACACTCACGGCAAAGAATGGTCCGCTCGAGCAGCTCGCGATGGTGGCGGACACCCTCAACCGGCTGACGCCCGGCCTCGAGGCGTTGGAGCCGACGATCGAAGCGCTGCGGGAGGCCGTGATCACGCTGAGCCAGGTGGTGAATCCATTGAGCAACATCGCCGACCGCATCCCGTTCCCCGGTCGCAGGCCGAGAAGCCGGCCGTCGTCGCGGACGGTGCCGTCGCAGCGGATCATCGAAGCCGAGGAGTGACCTCAGCCCTCCGCTTCGACGGCCTCGATGCTCTTTGAGATGTTCTCCGGAGCCGGAGGGTGCACGCCGTCCTGCCACTGCTGAAGCAGTAGGACGACCGAGCCGCGCAGGATGCGGACGTACTCATCGACATCGCCGGATTGCTTGTATGACTCGATCCGGGCTGCGACGTCGGGCACCAACGGCTTCAGCGCGGTGGCGATGCTGAGGCCCAGGCGGCCCTCGGTGCTGGCACTTTTGTCGAGGAGCGTCAGCAGCTGCTCGACCTCCGGCCGCGTCAGGCCCGGGTAGATCCGCGGGAAGTCATCGAGCAGGTCGTCTTTGACACTCACGGGCAGCGGACTTCCCGAACCGGCGACCCGATAAACTCGGAGCCCGCAGGCCTCCTTAGCTCAGTGGTAGAGCAACGCTCTTGTAAAGCGTAGGTCGTCAGTTCAATCCTGACAGGGGGCTCCACTCGGCAAACTGCTGTTTGTCGGTAGCCGTTCGTAGTTTCGTTCGCATGAGACAGTGTCGCGGTTGCGGTTCGCCACTCTCGAAGCGCAGCCAAAAGATCTACTGCGGCAACGCATGTCAGGCGTCCTTTCGGCGCAAGTCGAGTACGGAGCGTTGGCTCGAATCCGGCGAGGCGCGAATCGACAGCCACCAAGGTCACTACATCAGGGAGTATCTCGTCGCCGCCCAGTCCGGCCGTTGCGCGATATGTGGCGGAACCGGCGAGTGGTTTGGCTTGCCGCTCGCATTCGTGTTAGACCACGTGGACGGGGACCCGACCAACAATCGACGGGAAAACTTGCGGCTGATCTGTCCGAACTGTGACTCGCAGCTGCCGACGTACAAGAGCCGGAATCGTGGCAACGGACGCCACTACCGGCGACAACGATACGCCGACGGTCAGTCCTACTAGCGGGCTGACAATCGCAACTAGGTTTCGTCAGCAACCTGATTTCGCGACTGGTGCCGCCCCGGGGCGTCTGGATCGTCGTGTTGATGATCGAGCTCGTTCTGGAGCTCACGCTGTTCTTCCGTCGCCTTGGTGGCGTCCTTCGGGGTCGCTCGCGGGTTGTTCTCCTGTGCCATGGCGTTGCAATACCCGCTCAGATGAGCCCATAACGAAAGCCGCCGGGTCCAAAACCTTCGCCCTTGAAGCGATCACCTCGCCGTAGTCGGCACGTACCGTCACGGTGGTGGCGGCGGCGGTTCGATCGGCGGTGGTGGTGCCAATGGCGGCGGGGGCGGTGGCCCGAACGCCGGTGGCGGCGGTGGCGGTGGCGCGAACGCTGGAGGGGGTTCGCCGGGCGGCGGCCCGACCAGAGGCACGAAAATTGGTGGCAACCCCGGAATCTCAACGACCGTCATGCCGTCCGGCGGAACGACGGGTGGCGGCGGCTCGCCGGGCGGTGGCGGCGTGGGCGGCGGTGGAGCGGGCGGAATTCCGTCGCTGATGTTGATCGTGACGATCGACCCGGGAATCGTTTTACCGCTCGGGGTGGTTCCGACCACGGCACCGTAGCTCGAGAAGCTGTTCACGGGTGTCGGCTGGTCGGCGACCTGAAATCCGGCGTTCTTCAACCGCTCTCGCGCCGCGTCCAGTTTCATACCGGACACGTTCGGCACCTGACTACCCGACGTGCCGTCGACGTAGCGCAGATCAGTTGGCGGCAGGTGCACATCGCCGAAATCGGTGGCAATCGGCTTCATCGCCTCGAACCACGTGCGGGCGGGTTCGCTACCGCCAAACAGGTTGCCGCTGCCGCATTTACGCAGCGGGAACGAACAGATCCCAGACGGATTGCTGGAGTCGTCGAAGATGTAGTTCGCGGCCGCATAGTGATTGGTGAATCCCACGAAACCTGCGGAGCGATGCGATTCGGTGGTGCCGGTCTTGCCTGACATCGGCAAGTCCCATCCCACCGATGCCGCGGCGCCGGATGCGGTGCCGGGGCTCACAGCGTCCTTGCTCAGCGCGTTCGCCAACGTATTGGCCAGCCCCTCCGGCACCGCCTGTTCGCAGGGCTGACTCGCAACCGACACCTCATTTCCGTGGCGGTCGAATATCTTGTCCACCGGATTCGGCGGACACCACACTCCGCCTGATGCGAGTGTTGCCGCCACATTCGACAGCTCGAGCGCATTGAGCTCGAACGGCCCCAGCGTGAACGAGCCGATGTTCTGTCTCTTGATGAAGTCGGCCAGGCTTTCATTACTCTCCGGGTCATAGTCTCGCGCCGTTCCCGGCAGCGCGTAGGACCGCATCCCGAGGCGCACCGCCATGTCAACTGCGCGGGGTACGCCAACCTGTTGAATCAACTTGGCGAATGCGGTGTTTGGCGAGACAGCGAGCGCGTCAGTGACGTTCAGAGGGCCCCGGTAGTTCCCTGCATTCCTGACACACCATGTCTCCTTCGGGCAGCCGGGAGTATCGCTGCTGCCGAGCCCTTTGGCTTGGAACGAGCCCGGCACATCCAATTGAGCGTCGATCCCCATGCCCATGTCGAGCGCGGCCGCGGTGGTGAAGATTTTGAAGATCGAACCGGCGCCATCGCCGACGAGCGAGAACGGCAGCGGCTGCATGGTCTGGTGGGCATCGTCGTTGAGTCCGTATGCCCGGTTGCTTGCCATCGCGATCAGTCGATGGGCGTCCTTGCCAGGCTTGATCACATTCATCACACTTGCGACGCTGTCGAGGGTCGGGCTGGCCAACTTGTCGATCGCCGACTTGACCGAACCCTGCACCTTCGGGTCAAGCGAGGTGCGAATCAGATAGCCGCCGCGAGCCACTTGGTCCGTGCTGATCCCGGCCCGCGCGAGGTAATTCAGCACATAGTCGCAAAAGAAGCCCCGATCACCGGCGGTGATGCAGCCATTCGGCAGTCCGTTCGGCTCGGGCAGCACGCCCAGCGGTTGGGCCTTGGCCGACCGCAGCTCGTCGGCGTGCTGCGGAAGATTCTCGATCATGGTGTCCAACACGATGTTTCGCCGACTGAGCGCACTGGCGGGGTTGGTATAGGGGTCGTGCAGACTGGTCGACTGCACCAGTCCCGCCAGCAGCGCGGCCTGCTGCCAGTTCAGCTCGGAGGCGTTGATACCGAAGTAGGTTTGCGCGGCGTCCTGAATGCCGAACGCCCCATTGCCGAAATACACCAGGTTCAGGTACCGGGTCAGAATCTCGGCCTTGCTGAGTGACTTGTCCAGCGCCAACGACATCCGGATCTCGCGCAGCTTTCGTGCCGGTGTCAACGCGACAGCGGCGCGCCGTTGGGCGTCGGTCTGAGCCGTCACCAGCAGCTGGTAGTTCTTGACGTACTGCTGCTCGATTGTCGAACCGCCGCGCGTGTCGGCGTTGCCGGCGAGGTAGCCGGACAAGCCGGTCAGTGTGCCGGGCCAGTCGACGCCGTTGTGTTCAGCGAACCGCTTGTCCTCGATCGAGACGATCGCCAGCTTCATCGTGTTGGCGATCTGATCGGTTGGCACTTCGAAACGGCGCTGCGTGTACAGCCAAGCGATGGGATTGCCGTCGGCGTCGACCATCGTCGACACCTGTGGGACGTCACCCGCGATGAGTTGCGAGGAGCCGTTGGCTACGACATCAGCCGCGCGATTCGACATCAACCCAATGCCGCCGACGAACGGGAACATCAACGCCGCCGCGAGCGCCCCGGCCATCACACAGCAGCCCGCCAACCCGCGGACTGCTGCCCCCGTCGGCCGCCCCTCCGACATATTTCCAGGTTATTCGCGGCCACCGCCCGAATTCGGCTTATTGACGAAAGCGTGACACTACGTATATCGGGCACCGACGAAGTCGGGCTCACTGGAGACGCTGAACGCGACGAAAGGAGGCCTCCCCCATCGCATTTGATGGAGGAGGCCAACCCCTCACCAGAGGGCGCTACTTGGCGTGTGCGTGCCGCGCGGTGCTTGCGCCCTTTTCCGCGCTCTTCTCTGCGCCGCTGGACATTGCGGCGCTCGACGTGGACGACGTGTCTGTCTTCTCAGTCGTCGTCCAGTCGCTGCCCCCCAGCGCAGGCGAAGGCGTGAGTTAATGACGTCTCGCTGATGGGCGTAGGCCCGAGCCGCTACGGTTTTCGCGTGGGGAACTCCCAAGACCCGTTTGGGCTCGTCGGAATGGCGTCGGGCGTGGCAAAGTTCTGGCTTCGCACGTCGATCCGAACTCAGGAGCAGCTGGTCGGACTGCTCGGCGAGAAGCCGGAGGAGCCCGATGCGCCAGCACGTCCAGGCACCCCCGAGCCGGCGGACACCGACGCGCTGGGCTCGAAGATGCGCGAGTTGCTCGAGCGGGCTCTGGACAACAGCACCAGCAGCAGTCAGATGGAGCTGTTTCATCACATCCTCGACCAACTCGTTGCGGACGAGGCGCGGATCATCAGCGCACTTTCCGACGGCTCGTCGTCGCCGCTCGTGAGCGTCCATGACTGGACGCGACGCCGGGTACAGGGTCGGGCCGTACTGGAGAATGCGTCGCTGATCGGGCGCACCGCCAACGTCGCCTTGCCGGAAATGGTCCCGTCCTACGTCAGCCATCTGCTGTCTCTCGGCCTCGTTGAGGTCGGCCCCGAGGACCCCGACCTGAAGGACGATTACGAGGTTCTGATGGCGGAGGCGACGGTGCTGGCAGCCATCAAGACCGCGTCGCGCGGCCCACTGGCGGCGAAAGTCGACAAGCTCACGCTGACGCTGTCAGGGCTCGGGCAGGCGCTGTGGGCGGCAACGATGCAACAAGGGGACCCGTGACCAACGTTGTGGTCGCGCTTCAGACCTGGCAGGAAATCAAACACGACTTCGGCGCCAATTGGCTGATCTATTTGTCCATGCCGTTCGTCGCCGCATTCGTCGGCTGGAGCACCAAAATCGTTGCGCTGGAGATGATTTACCGGCCGCTCGAGTTCAAGGGCATCGGCCCGATCGGCTGGCAGGGCATCGTGCCAAGGCGGGCGGGCAAGGTCGGTTCGAAAACGATCGAGTTGCTGACCGCGAACCTGCTTAAACCCGAGGAGTTGCTGGAACGCATCGATGCGGCGGAAGCCGTTGAGGCGCTGCGCGCCCCGCTGGTGCAGGCCGTCGACGAGATATCCCGTGATCTCGCCGAAGAAATCCGGCCAGGACTGTGGGACTCGCTGCCCGACGCCGCGCGCAAGGCGGTCCAAGAGCGGATCCAAGCCCAAGCACCCCGGGTCACCGAGAACATGCTCAACGAGATGAAGGCGGACCTGGGTCGCTACGTCGATCTCCAGTTCCTCTCCGTCACCACGTTGGTGCGCAACAAGGACAAGCTGATCAAGCTGATGCGCGGCCTGAGCGACGACGCGATGGCATTTGTGCGGCGCAGCGGAATCTACTTCGGCCTCGTGATCGGCCTCGTGCAGATGGTCGCATGGGCATTGTTCAAGAACCCATGGATCATGCCTGCGTTCGGCTTTGCCGTCGGCTTCTTGAGCGACTACATCGCGCTCAACATGTTGTTCCGGCCGGTGCAGCCGAAGAAGTTCTTGGGCTTCATTCCTTTCCAGGGCCTGCTTCACGCCCAACGCGACAAGATCACCCGCGACTACGCCAAGATCCTCGCCGATGACCTTTTCGCTCCCGAGATCCTGTTCGACGGCATCATCAAGGGCCCCGGCTCGGACAAGCTTTTCGCGCTGGCCGCCAAGGAAGTCGAAGCAGCCATCGACTCGCAGACGGGAATCGCAGGCCCCATCGTTGCTCTTGCGGTGGGCACGAAACGCTATCGCGCACTCAAAGACCGAGTGGTGCAGCTTGTTCTCGAACGTTTCCCTTCGACGCTGCTCGAAGCCCAGGACTATGCCACCAGCGCGATCGACCTCGAGAACACCATTGTCGAGAAGATGAATCAGCTCACCAACGAACAATATGAGTCGATTCTGCGGCCCGTCTTCAAGGACGACGAACCCCTGATGGTTGTGGTCGGGGGCATCCTCGGTGGCGTGGTGGGCGAGC
This sequence comes from Mycobacterium sp. JS623, assembly GCF_000328565.1. Taxonomy (NCBI): domain Bacteria; kingdom Bacillati; phylum Actinomycetota; class Actinomycetes; order Mycobacteriales; family Mycobacteriaceae; genus Mycobacterium; species Mycobacterium sp. JS623. The sequence continues at coordinate 5,657,427 of NC_019966.1, forward strand.
TGCAGGTGCTACTCATCGAGCATTTCGGCCACTAACTTCCGAATCGGTTCACATCGGCCAGCCGAGTTGTCGGTGCTCAATGATCCGGCTCTCAGCGCCGCGGTCAATATGTTGTGTTCGCGGGCGCCCAGTGAGATCGCCGCCTCGATCAGTTGCATGTCCCGAACGGTGGTGCCATCGAGTTCGCCGAATTCGCCTGTAGCGAGCACTTTCTCGAGGTCCAGGACCTCGAAGAGGTTGAACTCCAGGTCGCGCACATTGGCTGGGTAGTGGCTCGTCGGCAGCCTTTCGCCGTCGTTGCGCTCAGCGCAACCGCCGCCGGACACCGGCCGCATATCACATGCGTGTGAGGAAATTGACGAATCTGTCACGGCCAATTCGCTGTCGACTCGCTGTGGAAACCGCAGACTTAGACGAGTCCGGGGAGGGTCGAGTGGCGGAACGAAGCGAACGCACGACGCGCGTATCACGAGCCTCGAGCGAGCTGAACCGGCAGTTGCGCGACGCCCGCGAGCAAGCAGCCGCGAGCCGCGAGATTCTCGCCGCCCTCGGCCGGGCAGGCGCCGACCCAGATGACATCCTCGACACGATCCTCGAGCACGCCACTCGCCTGTGCCGTGCGCAGGCTGCGACGTTGTACATCCCCGAGGGCGACACATTTCTGCTTTCCCGCGACTCCGGCAAGATCTCCGAAGAGTTTCGCAGGCAGGTACTCGACCAGCCGCTCGCTCGCAACCGGTCGTCCACCGTCGGTCGCGCGGCCCAGGAAATGCGGACCATCCAGATCGCCGATGCGCTCAACGATGCGGAGTACGGGCGCAGCGATCTGCAAAGCCTTGCTGGCTTTCGCACGCTGTTGTCCACGCCGATGATGCTGCAGAACGAGGTCGTCGGTGTGCTGTCCATGTGGCGCACCAACGTCGCGCCGTTTAACAAGCGCGAATGCGAACTCCTTGAGGAGTTCGCCGTCCAGGGTGCGATCGTGATGCGACAGGACGCGTTGCGCCGCGCATTGGACCGACAAGTCGCACAGCTGGAGGTGCTGCGGGAAGTCGGAGACGCCGTCGGCTCCACCCTCGATCTCGACGAAGTGCTGGACCAGATCGTCAGCAACGCCGTGCAGCTCACCCGCACCGACGGCGGATCCATCATGGAGTACGACGAGTCGACCGACTCGTTCCACGTTCGTGCCGCGTACGGCAGCAGCCAGGAACTGCTAAAAGAACTGCGCGCCATCACAATTGACCGTAAGACCACGCTGGTGGGCAGGGCCGCGACAGCCCACCGGACGGTCGAAGTGCCCGACCTCGCCGCTGCGGAGCTCGACCCCCACCTGGCCGCCTTGCTCCGCGACGGCTGGCGGTCCGTGCTCGCCGTTCCCATTTTGCGAGGCGACCGGATCCTGGGTGTGCTGGTGATCCGGCGCCGCGACACCGGCTCGTTCGGGCCTCATGTGCAGCTGCTCGAAACCTTCGCAGGCCAGTCCGCACTTGCCATCGTCAACGCGCGCCTGTTTGGTGAGCTGCAGACCAAGACAAGAGAACTCGAGGTCGCCAGCCACCACAAATCCGAGTTCCTGGCCAGCATGTCCCACGAGCTGCGCACCCCGCTCAACGCGGTCATCGGTTTCTCAGAAGTGTTGCTTGACCGAATGTTCGGCGAGCTCAACGAGCGGCAGGACGAATACCTGCGCGACATCTGGAACTCCGGCAAGCACCTGCTGGAGCTGCTGAATGAGATCCTCGACCTCTCCAAGGTCGAGGCGGGCCAAATGATCCTCGAGCCAAGCACGTTCAGTGTCACCAGCGCTATCGACTATTGCGTTGCGATGCTTCGGGAACGCGCTACTGCGCACTCGATCACGGTCACCGTCGACGTCGCCGCCGAGATCAACACCATCGACGCCGACGAGCGCAAGTTCAAGCAGGTCGTGCTCAACCTGGTGTCTAACGCGGTCAAGTTCACTCCCGACGGCGGATCCGTGTCGGTCCGCGCTTCTCGCGAAGGCTCCGAGCTGTTGGTAACGGTGACCGACACGGGTATCGGCGTGCCTGTCGAAGACCAAGAACGAATCTTCGAGTCGTTCCAACAGGGCCGCCGCGGCGCGCCGAAAGAAGAGGGCACCGGCCTTGGCCTCACGTTGTCGCGGCGCTTCGTCTGGTTGTGGGGCGGGCGGATGTGGCTTCAGAGCACTGCAGGTGAGGGCAGCACGTTCGGGTTCTCCATCCCGGGGGTGCTGAAGGGTGATGAAGGTGTGCCACAACACCTTCCGGTCATCCTTCTCGTCGACGACGACCGAGCGTCGCTGGACCTCAACTCGGCATACCTCGATGGTTCGCCGACACGAGTGCTGCGGGCCACAGACGGTCTCGAGGCCCTCGAGGTGGCGCAGAAAGAGCGACCGGCCGCCATCGTCCTCGAGGTTGGGCTACCCAAGCGCGACGGCTGGCAGGTGCTGACCGACCTCAAAGCCGATCCCCACACCGCCACGATCCCGGTGATCATCGCGACTGACGTCGACAATCGCGCCCGCGGGCTCGCCCTCGGTGCCGAGGCCTACCTACGCAAACCGATTGGCCGCGACGAGCTGATCGAGGCGTTGAAACGAGCGGGAGCGCTGTGACGACACGCCGCATCCTCGTGGTCGAGGACAATCCGTTGAACCTCAAGCTGGTTCGCGAGGTGTTGAGTTTCGCCGGCTATGACGTCATCGAGGCGCAATCCGGGGAAGAAGGCCTGCGAGCCGCACAGGAGACTCCCCCGGATCTGGTGCTGATGGACCTCCAATTGCCCGGCATCGACGGAACCGAGACGCTGCACAGACTGCGGCAGGACACCCTGGGCCCGGAGATACCGATCGTTGCCGTGACGGCCTTCGCGATGGCCGAGGACAAGGAGCGGGCATCGCGCGCCGGCTTCGACGGCTACATCGAGAAACCCATCAGCGTGCGCGCGCTACCCGGCCAGATCGAAGCATTTTTCGACGGACAGGCGGACTGATGGACCTCACCGCGACGGTACTGGCTGTCGACGACCAGCTGACCAACCTGAAGTTGCTCGACGCGGTCCTCACTCCGCGCGGACACCGGGTGCTGACAGCGCAATCGGGCGCCGAGGCACTACAGCTTCTCGAGACCGAGGACATCGACCTCGTTCTGCTCGACATCCTGATGCCGCAGATGGACGGTTACGAAGTGTGCCGTCGAATACGGTCAATTCCCGCAACCGAATTCCTTCCGGTAGTGATGATCACCGCCAGCGGAAGCGAACAACGGCTGGCGGCCCTCGAGGCGGGCGCCGACGACTTCGTCACCAAACCCTTCGACAAGAGCGAGCTGCTGGCGCGGGTGGCGTCGCTGACGCGGATCAAGCGTTATCACGACACTATCCGCCGCCAGGCCGAGGAGTTGGCTCGATGGAACGCCGAGCTCGAAACCCGGGTCGCTCACCAGGTGTCGGAATTGGAGCGCACCAGCCGGCTGCGCCGTTTCCTGTCCCCCCAGCTGGCCGACCTCGTCGTCGGTGACGAGAGCCTGCTCGCCAGCCACCGCCGCGAAATCGTCGTTCTCTTCACCGATCTGAGGAACTTCACGCCGTTCGCGGAGACCAGTGAGCCCGAAGAGGTGATGGGCGTACTCGCCGAGTACCACCACGCCATCGGCGGCCTCGTCCACGCGTACGAAGGCACGCTGGAGCGGTTCACCGGCGACGGAATCATGGTGTTCTTCAACGACCCTGTCCAATGCGATGATCCCGCACAGCGGGCCGTACGGATGGCACTGGATATCCGGGATGCGGTGCGAGATCTCGCCGATGGCTGGCATCGCAGAGGCTATGAGCTCGCCGTGGGAATCGGTATAGCCCAAAACCATGCGACGCTCGGCCGGATCGGCTTCGAGGGGCGATTCGATTACGCCGCCATTGGCAGCGTCACCAACCTGGCTGCGCGACTGTGTTCGGATGCCGGGCCCTGGCAGGTGCTGGTGACCGACCGCGTGCTCGCGGCCACCGAAGACATCTGCGTGTCGGAAATGGTCGGGGACGTACAGCCCAAGGGATTCAGCCGCAAAGTGCGCGTGCACAACATCAGCGCGCTCAAAGAAAAGTAGGGAAACCATGTCACCCAGCCAGAAACTGTCGGAGCTCGACGAAGACAAGCGCTACCGCTACTTCGATGAATTGCAGCTGACCATGCCCGCGGTTTGGGAGTCGATGAGACGCGACCTGGAGGGCGAGTCGGTCGTGGTGGTTCCATCGATCAGCATCGCGCGCACCACACCCGGCAGCGGCACCGTCATGCAGGCGATGGAGGAACGTGCGCTGTTTCTGCTGCTTCTGCTGCGCCAGCCTCGGCTGCAGATGATCTATGTGACGTCGCAGCCGATCTCCGAATCGATCATCGAGTATTACCTCGGGTTGCTGCCCGGCGTGATTCCCAGTCACGCCCGCGCCCGGCTCACGTTGGTTCCCGTCGGCGACGCGTCGACGCAACCACTGAGTGCGAAATTGCTTGCGCGGCCGCGACTTCTGCGGGAAATCAGGTCACTGATCCCCGACCCTGACCGCAGCCACCTGATCCCCTACAACACCACACTGCTCGAGCGAGATGTCGCGCTGAGCCTGCGGATTCCGATGTACGGCGCAGATCCACGGCTCGAGGACCTCGGCAGTAAGACGGGCTGCCGCAGAATGTTCGAGGATCTCGGGGTGCCATGCCCGGTGGGCGCCGAGGACCTCCGCACAGTCGACGACATCGTCGCGGGTGTGCAGAGCATGCGCGCGCGACGGCCGTCGCTGAGCCAAGCGATCGTGAAGCTCAACGAGGGTGTCTCCGGGGCCGGCAACGCGATGGTCGACCTGAGCGACCTGCCCGCCCCCGGCACGCCAGACGAGGCCGCCGTCATCACGGACCGCATCATGAACTTGCAGCCGGAGGCCGAAACACTTTCCGTCGACGCCTATCTGACCGCCTTCGAGAAAAACGGCGGCATCGTCGAAGAGCGGATCACCGGCGAAGCACTGGAAAGTCCGAGCGTGCAGATGCGTGCCCTGCCCGACGGGACCGTCGAGCTGCTGTCCACCCATGACCAGCTTCTCGGCGGAAAGAGCGGCCAGAAGTACCTAGGTTGCGTCTTCCCGGCCAACCCCGACTACGCCGCCGCCATCGCCGAGCCCGCCATGGTGATCGGCAGGCGCCTCGCAGAGCTCGGCGCGCTCGGCAGGTTTGCGGTGGATTTCGTTGTGGTGCAGGACAACACAGGCGCATGGACGCCGTACGCGATCGAGTTGAACCTCCGCAAGGGCGGTACCACCCATCCGTTCCTGACCCTCCAGTTCCTCACCGACGGCACCTACGACGGCGAACGCGGGGTGTTCCTGACACCCAGCGGCAGCGAAAAGCATCTGGTCGCCACCGACCACTTCGAGGACGACCGACTCAAGGCGCTGACCGTGCGGGAGCTGTTCGACGTCGTCGTGCGCCATGGTTTGCATTTCGACCAGGCTCGGCGAACGGGCGTGGTGTTCCACATGATCAGCTGCCTCACCGAGTGCGGCCGCGTCGGGCTGACCGCGGTCGGCGACACCCCCGAGGACGCAGCGCGCCTCTACGAGCAGGCGCAGTCCGTCGTCCTACAGGAGGCCCAGCAGGCGCTCGAAGAAGGCTACGTGATCGGTTAGAGCCGGCCGGCCGCGAATGCTGCGCCCTGGTTGACCATGCCATTCATTGGATACATCGCGTGCGCGACCGTGGGTCCGCCCAACGGAGCGCCGTTGCAGATCGTGTCACCGTCGGCGCATAGATCGAGGGTCTTGGGCACATACAGCGGACCGATGACGACGGGCGGAGCGCCGGCCTCGCTGAGCCACTGCGCCGATGGCTTGCCGAACAGAACGACCGCAGCGACGTGGTTCGCCACCTCAGGCGGCATCGGATTCGGTATGAACGATCGGAATTCGGCAGGGACTGCATCCGGTATGGCTGCTGCGGTCACATAACCCGCAACGACGGCGCCCTGGGAATATCCCGCAATGATGATCCTGGTGTTGGGACAGTTCGCCGCCGTCGCCTGCACATGGGTGCCGGCGTCCCTGATGCCGTCGACGACGGTTCTCGCAAACCCGATGCGGTCGCCAAAATCGCCGCTGGCGGCATAGTTCACGGGATACACGTCCATCGATCTCGCGCCGATCTGCGAGCGCATCGTGTCGACGAACGCCTGTCCGACCCCGCCCACTCCAGGTGGTTCGCCGGTACCCCGCGCGAAGACAACCTCCACGTCCGGGCAAGGCTGAGCAGATGCGACTGGGCCAGACGCGGTGAGTAGCGCCGCCCAAGCTGTCATCACAACAGCACCTAGGAATGAAGTCATTCGGCGACCGGTCATGAAGAAACTCCTAAGACACCGGGTTGGCGGCGTGATGACCGCCGCCAATCTGATCCTGTACCCCGCTGGTGCTGGCCGTAACCATCCCCGGACAGCGCTGCATGGACTGGTTGTCCGCCAGCCGCGACGTTAGTCGGTCGGGGCGATTTCGACCCGCGCGGGATTTCGATTCTCAACGGCAGTGGCGTCTGATAAAGCTAAGGCCATGGCCGAAGCCGGGTTTTGGGTCGCATGGGGCCTGCCCACACAGGGACGTGAACGACAGGCGCTTGACCTGCTCAACGAGACGCGGGGCTATCTCGAGCGGCTCGTGCAGGCTCAGCAGATCGAGCGTTTCGACGTAGCCATCCTCAAGCCGCAGACCATCGAGTTGGGCGGCTTCATCTTGATTCAGGGCAGCGAGGGGCAGATCGACACCTTGCGCCGTGACGCCGACTTCCAGATTTGGGTCAACCGGGTGCAGTTGGTCGCCGACCGTGTCGGGATGGTGGATGCCTGGGTCGACGAGGGCCTCACCGAAGCGACCGACCTCTACAGGCAAGCGCTGCGAAAGGGCGACCTGTCCACCTAGTAGACGTAGCTCGCCCGGCAGGCACTTCGCGAAAAGCCCAACAAGATCAATACCACAGCGACTGCTGTTGTACATGGGACATTTGTCCCTTTTGCTGTGTGCGTCCTGCCAATTCGTTTTAATGGGTCCAAATTGCTAATTGACGGGGGAGAAGCTTCATGGAGGAAGAACAATGGGCGCCGCAGTACATATCGGCCGCGTCGGGGGGCTAGCAGTCGCAATGGGCGTCGGAACGGCAGTCGCCACCGGCGTCGCGTCGGCCGACGACACCACCTCGAACCCACCGTCGCCTGATACTCAGGCGACCAGTGGGCAGACCGAAACCACCACGACGAACACCAACACGCAGACCTCGACGGACCCGACGCACACGCCGGCCCCCACGGACCCGGACAAAGAAACCAAACCGGGGAGCACGACGACGAACACGGTCACGGGCGGCGTCGTGGTGAGCGCCCAGACGAACACCGGCACAATGGGGACGACCGGGACGCCGGAAGCGACGCACACCGCAGAGGCAACGCCGACGCCTACGGCGACCGCCTCGCCCACACCGGCAACGCCGACGGCCCCCAAGACCGCAGAACCGAAACCGAAGCCAGCCAACGACAACCACCCGACGCCCAAAGACGATGTGCAGCAGGGCATTTCGCCAACTGCGCGCATAGCCCCAACGGTGGCAGATCCGCCTGCCGCTCTCCAGTCGGCGGATCCCGTTGCCGTATTCGCCGACGCGCGCACATTGGCCGCCGCCTCGCCCAAGATCTTGTCGCCGATGGTGGCCAGCCAGATCTCGTTGGTCGACACACCGCCGCCGACCGCCGCCACACCCCCCGCGAATCCGCTGACGGCGATCACCAACCTGGTGACAAGCGTCATCAACGGCATGTTCAACCCGTCGGCGGGTGGGGTGCCGACGGCACCGGCACTGTCACCGGTCATGTGGGGCCTGCTCGCATTCGCCCGCCGAGAATTCGACACGTTGCTGTCAGGAATAGGCCCAACCGAGGCCGAGGCTGATTTACCGGCTGCCCCACAAATGCGCAGCCTCGCTTTGGCAACTGCCGCAGTGACCCCGGGCAGGGTGGCGCCGGGGTTCCCGCTTCCCGGCGCACAGCTAAGCCCATCCACCCAGTTCGTCAACTGGGTGACCGGAAACTATTACAGCCTGGGCCCTAATCCCCAATACGACGGCCTCGACTGGCCCAATACCGCTCAGCGATACTCGGTGTGGGGCACAGACGTCGGGACCATGTGGGACAACGGCATTGCCGACAACCCGGCCACCCCGATCAACGAGCATCAGATCCTCATCGCGGTCGGCGATACCTTTAGCGGGCCCAATATGTCGGGCATCTGGCGACCCAACACCCTCTTCCGCAGCTCTGACCCCAACCTCGCCGACGGAATGGCGATTCCCGACGGCCAATGGTTCAACGGAAACATGTTCGGCGGAGCACCGTTGGGGCCGAACTCGACCACGGCGAGACAGAGCATCTTCCCCTCGGGCCTGCCCGCCGGGGTGACCCTTATCCCGACCGCAGGTGTCTCCATTCCCGTACCGGGCTCACAGTATGGCGCGGCACAGGTCCTGAGCTTCATGTCCGTGTCGCAATGGGGCGCACCCGGGCAATGGTCGACGAACTACTCCGCGCTGGCGTATTCGTTCGACAATGGGGAGAACTGGACTGTCGCACCGTCGTCAGTCCGCTACAACCAGCCCTGGACCGGAAATCAGAACTTCCAGCAGTCGGCGTTTGTCCGTCCGGGCGACGGATACGTGTACGTATACGGCACCCCGAACGGGCGCCAGGGCGCTGCCTATATCTCACGCGTACATGAATTAGAAATTTTGGACCCGACCAAATACGAGTACTACAGCAAAGGCACGACCATGACACCGGCCGGGTGGTACAAGAACGACCCGACCAAGGCGACTCCGGTCTTCGGACAAGAAGCGGGCGCCTGCGGCGTCGCAAACGCGGGAAACACGGTCAGCGAGATGTCAGTGCAGTACAACAAGCAGCTCAAGAAGTACGTTGTGCTGTACACCGACCAAAACAACAGCGTTGTGATGCGCACGTCGGATACCCCCGAGGGCACGTGGTCGGCGGCCAAAGTCGTGATGGGCCAGCAGAACGGTGGCATCTACGCGCCGATGATGCACCCGTGGTCTCCGTCCACAATGGGCACCGGAACCGACCTATATTGGAATCTGTCGCTGTGGTCGGAATACAACGTCATGTTGATGCGCACGGACCTCACTAAGGTTTAGCAGTATGCGAAGGACGGCGCTCGTCATCTTTGTGCTGACGGTCGCGGTGGGCGCACTGCCTGTCGCTTCCGCGGATCCCCCTGTGCCACAGGCGGATACGCCGTGTACATCCGACCTGTCCGGGGTGATGACCTGGCCGGCGAACGCATTGACCCCTCTGGCGTGTATCGACAACCGGTGGCGGGCCCTCACATCACCTCAACCGCCGAACGATCGGTGGCTGAGCGTCGGGCCGACGATCACGCTGCACGGCGAAGGGCTGCGTAACCCCAACGTCGCATCGGGACAATGGACCGCCGTGCCGCAGGAGCCTGGCAGTCAGTGCCGGTCAGTCCAGCAGACAGTCATTTCCCCCGGAGTAAAGAGTGCACCGCAGGTGTCCGAAGGCAGTCCCGGACAACAGCTTTCGCTGCAGTTGTTGCCTCGCCTCTTCTCGGTCGAGCTGAGCGGATACTGCCTGTGGACGCGTACCCCTAGTTAGGCCGCCGTGTCTTATTCCGCAAACGAGATTGTGGTATCGCTGCAGTTGGTCACCTCACGCCCTGGCGGAAAAGCCCGCGGGTCTGCGCCGGCGATGACTGTCTGCCTGTAGTACGCGCGCGTGGCGTCCGCCGAGCATTCGAAGGCGGCGTTCAACACGCGGAAGGTGGAGGAATCTGCGCCATCGATCACCTTGCCCATCCAGTAGATGCGATTCGCGTCGCGTGCATACGGGCCGTCGAGCGGACGAAAGGACGCCTCATCGGCACCCACGACCGGGTCGGTGAAGTAGTAAACCCGGTGCGCGTCTTGCGCGTAGGCGCCCGCCAACACGCGGAATGTCGCCGGATCGGCATCGACGATCGGGTTTCCGTTGACGTGAACGGTTCGACTGTCCTTCGTGAAGAGGTAATTATCGTTGCTCGAGACGATCGCGAAATGCATTGGATCGTTTGACAACACGCCGCCGTCAGTCCAGTACACCGCGGTGCTGTCTTTCGACAGTCCGCCGTCGAGCAGCTCGAAGTGCGCGGGATCGTCGCTGATCGGCCGGTCCAGTTGGTAGACGTGGCTGCGGTCCTTGGCGAAGGTGCTGCGGTCAAGCACGTCGAAACTCGATGCGTCAGCGCCCGAAATCGGGTGGCCGTCGAAGTAGGCGTTGGCCTTGTCCTTCGCATAGGTGGTGTCAAACGCCTTGAACGACAGCGGATCAGCGCCCTGGATCTCGAACGCCTTACCCGGAAACGCGACCAGGTAGTAGACCTTGTCGCCGCGGACGTGATAGCCGGCGGCATCGAATAGCGAGTTGGGTGGTTTGTTACTGCTGCACGCCGGCAACAACGCCACGACGACGAGGCACAGGGCCGCGATCGATCTGCGCATGCGACGATCGAATCACCTAATTCACCGGCGCATTGAGAATCGGGCGCTTCTGGTAAGCGTCGCTGGTGTCGAAATGCCACCACTCGCCCTTGTAGACCGTCAACCCCCCCGCGGCCATCGCATCGCGCAGTCGCGCGCGGTTGGCCTGGGCGGCCGCGCTGACACCGTCGGTCGCGTAGGCGAGAGCGCACGGGGTGAAGTCGTCGAAGTCGGTACCCATGTCGACGGGACCGGCGGCGTCAGCAATGGTCACGTCGACAGACCGTCCCGCCTCGTGGCTGCGTGAGTACGGCCCCGGGCGGGCCACCCAGTTCGGGTCGGGCACCGCCTCGAACATTCGCACCTGCACGTCGTGTGGCCGATAGCAGTCCCAGAACTGCAGCACTTCGCCTTTCGGCCGCAACACCGCGGCGGCCGCGGCCAGGCCCTGGGCCATCGACTCGTGCACCAGGCAGCGAGCGTCAGCGGGGTAAAGCGGGACGCCGACGAAATTGTTCGGCGTCGCGTATCGAAGGTCGATGATTGCGTCGGGCACTACGGTGCGCACGTCGATCAGCCCGGCCGCCCGCGCGGCGTCAGACACCGGCGCCACCGGTGGTGCCGCGGATGCCCTGGCAGGAAAGCCGCAGCTGAGGCAGAAGATTGTCAGCACAAGGACTACAGGTACTCGCACGCGAAGACCTCCAAAAAACAGGTATCCGCCTACGCTATCGGCCCCCGAGGTGCGGCCAGACCATGAAGGCGTCCCGAAACGAGGAGGCCAGCATGAGCGCTGCCACCGTCAAGTGCCCGACAGTCTTCGAAGCCGACCTGCCAACCGTCTCCTACCAGGACGCCCCGAGCCCGCAGGCTGCGCACGAGGCTCTCAAGCGAGCGCGGGAGCAGTCGCCGATCGCGATGGGGCCGCAGGGGCCCGAGATTCTGCGATACGAGCTCGCGCACACTGCGCTGCGTGATCCTCGGATGTCCCCGCCGCCCGGGATGGGCCTCGAGACGCAGGGCATCACGTCAGGCGAACTGTGGGATCGGGTCAGCTCGTCCCTTCTGTGTATCAACGGTGAGGACCATGCCCGGTTGCGCCGACTGGTGTCCAAGGCCTTCACCCCTCGCTCGGTCGCGCGGCTGGACAAGACGATCACCGACATCATCACCGAGCTGACCGACCCGCTGATGGAGCATGGCCGCTCGGAGATCGTCGCCGACATCGCACGCCCCTATCCGGTTCCGGTGATCTGCGAGCTGCTCGGCGCTCCGCGACAGGATTGGCAGCTGTTCTCGGCCTGGGCCGACGACTTCTTCAAGACCTTCACCTGGAGGGCCGCCGAGTACGAGGCCGAAATCCTCAAGGCGTGGCGTGAACTCGACGACTACGTCGACGGCATGGTGGCCGAACGGCGCAATTCGCCGACCGACGACCTGATTACCGGATTGATTCGTGCCGAGGACGAGGGCGACCACCTGAGCATGGCCGAACTGCGCATGCTTGCCGGCGGCATTCTCATGGCGGGCACGGACACCACCCGCAACCAAGTGGCCGCTGCCATCGATGTGCTCTGCGATCATCCGGAGCAATGGGATCTGCTCGCCGAGCATCCGGAACTGGCGATGAAGGCGGTCGAAGAGCTGATGCGCTTCTACCCCGTCACCTTCGGCGTGATGCGGACGACGACCGACGACGTCGAATACGAGGGTGTGGTCATCCCGGCAGGGACGTTCGTCTGGGTCAACACGGCCGCCGCGAACCGGGACCCTGCGGTCTTTCAGGATCCGGATCGGCTCGACATCACCCGCGAAGGGGCGCCGCCGATGCAGTCATTCGGCGCGGGGGCACACTACTGCCTCGGCGCGAACCTGGCCCGGCGCGAGATCGCCGAAGCCCTGACCGTGATGGCCCGCCGCATGCGCAACCTGCGCCGCGCCGGACCGGCGCCGTGGAAGCCGCTGGTCGCCATCAGCGGGCCTGCCACGCTGCCGGTGGAATTCGACGCGGCTTGACCCAACGCTGAGCACCCGCATAGCCGGTGTGCCTAGACTTTTCAGCGTGCGCGACGTACTCGACGAACTGCTGACGGTCTGGCGTGCCGGCGGAACAGCGGGTCTCGCCACGGTCGTCCGCACCATCAAGTCCGCGCCGCGTCCGCCGGGCGCCACGATGGTGGTCTCCCCTGACGGCACTGTCGCCGGTTCGGTGTCCGGTGGCTGCGTCGAGGCCGCCGTCTATGAGCTCGCCAACGAGGTCGTCGACAGTGGGCGACCCGAACTGCATCGCTACGGGATCTCCGACGATGACGCCTTCGCCGTGGGTCTCACCTGCGGCGGGATCATCGACATCTTCGCAGAACCGGTGTCCCGCAACACTTTTCCGCAACTGCAGGCGATCGCCGACGATATCGCGGACCAACGCCCGACTGCCATCGCCACCGTGATCGCACATCCCGACCCCGACTGGCTCGGCCGGCGGCTGGTCGTCGGACCGCAGTCGGTGACGGGATCGTTGGGTTCTGCACGCGCCGACGACGCCGTCGCCGATGACGCGAAGGGCCTGTTGGCGGCCGGCCGCACCGCCGTGCTGTCGTACGGCCCCGACGGGCAGCGTCAGGAAGTGGGCATGGAGGTGTTCGTCGCCAGCCACGCTCCGCGGCCACGCATGCTGATCTTCGGAGCCATCGACTTCGCCGCGGCGCTCGCCCGCCAAGGAGCGTTTCTCGGATACCGCGTCACCGTGTGCGACGCCAGGCCCGTCTTCGCGACGCCGGCGCGATTTCCCGACGCCGACGAGGTCATCGTCGACTGGCCCGACCGCTACCTCACCGCACAGGCCGAGCAGGGCGCGATCGATGGCAGGACCGCGATCTGCGTGCTGACCCACGACCCGAAGTTCGACGTGCCCGTTCTGCAGGTGGCGGTGCGACTGCCCAAGGTGGACTACATCGGGGTGATGGGGTCGCGTCGCACCCACGACGACCGGATGAACCGACTGCGCGAGGTCGGACTGACCGACGCCGAGCTGGACCGCCTGGCCAGCCCGATCGGCCTCGATCTGGGCGCCCGCACCCCCGAAGAGACCGCGGTTTCGATAGCCGCGGAGATCATCGCACGCCGCTGGGGCGGTGGCGGCCGGCCATTGACCGAGGTCGACGGCCGAATCCACCACATTAATTAGATGAGACAATCGGGGTGGAAATGTCGCTCTCGCGTACGATAACGTGACTCTCAGGCATTCGAGGGGAGTGAATGGGTGACTGAAACGGTCGTGGCCCGGTATGCGGGCGCCCGCGTTCCTCGCGTCGAGGACAACCGGCTTCTCACCGGTCGCGGCACTTTCGTCGACGACGTCACCAGGCCCGGGCTGTTGCACGCCTGCTTCGTACGCAGCCCGTTCGCGCGCGCAAAGCTGGGTGGCATCGACGCCACCGCCGCCCTCGCACTGCCCGGGGTTCGCGCGGTGCTGACGGCGGCCGACATCAATCGGGACGTCAAAGAGGCGTGGCACGCCGTCGCGGGTAAGGACATCCCGGACACCCCGCGCCCGCCGCTGGCCGAGGGTGAGGTCAAGTTCGTCGGCGATCCGGTGGCGTTGGTTATCGCCGAGAGTCGCTACCTCGCCGAGGACGCCGTCGAGTTGGTCGAAGTCGACTACGTGCCGCTGCCTGCCATCGCCGACTTCACCCGCGCATTCGGCGGCTCTGCCGCCGGTGTTCCAGTCGTCCACGAGGCCTATCCCGACAACGTCGCGGGCGGCATGGGCGGCGCACCACCGGATGAGGAAACGTTCGCGTCGGCTGCGCATGTCGCCGAAGCCAATGTGTATCAACAGATTTATGCACCGGTGCCGATTGAGACCCGCGGCATGGTCGTCGAGTGGGAGGCCTCGTCGGAGGAACTGACGGTGTGGGCGTCCACCCAGACTCCGCACGAGTTGCGGGCGTTCGCCGCGCGGCTGCTCGGCATCCCGGCCCAGGGCGTGCGAGTCATCATGCGCGACACCGGCGGTGGGTTCGGCCAGAAGGTCGTCCCGATGCGGGAGGACATGTGCATCCTGCTGGCCGCGCGCAAGGTGCCGTTCGCGCTGAAGTGGATCGAGGACAGGCGCGAGAACTTGATGTCGGCCGGCCAGGCGCGCCACGTCGACGGTAAGGCCAGGATGGCATTCGACGAGGAGGGCAACATCCTCGCCGCCGACATCGACTTCGTGTATGACATCGGTGCGTATCCGACGCCATACCCGGTGCTGACCACGGCGGCTGTCGGGATGTTCTTTCCCGGGCCGTACCGCGTTCCCAAGGCGAGCTTCAACTACAAGACGGTGTTCTCGAACACGGCAGGGCTGGCGGCCTACCGTGGGCCCTGGCAGTACGAAACCCTCACGCGGGAAATCCTTCTCGACATCGCCGCGCGCAAGATGAACATGGATCCCGTCGAGCTGCGGCGGCGCAACATCCTGCGCGGCGACGAGATGCCGTACTTCAATCCCAATGGCATGCCCTACGACCATGTCGCGCCTGCGGACACCTTCGAGCAGGCGGTGAAAATCCTTGACCACGAAGGGTTTCGTCGCGAGCAGCGAGAAGCCCTCGAGCACGGCCGCTATCTCGGGCTCGGGTTCTCGGCATACATCGAGCCGACGGGCGCGGCGACCGGTCACCTCGCGACCGAGGGCGCGACCATTCGGATGGAGCCAACAGGCAAGATCAACGTCTACGTCAACGGCGGGTCGACAGGCAACAGCATCGAAACCACGGTCGTGCAGCTGACGGCAGATGCGCTGGGCGCCAAAATCGAAGACGTCTCCACGATCCAGGGCGACACCGCGGTGACGCCGTACGGCGCCGGCACGCAGGGCAGCCGGTCGGGTCCGATGACGGCGGGTGCGGTTCACGAGGCAGGCGGCATGCTGCGCAAGCAGATCGTGGCGATGGCCGCCCATCGACTCGGTGTCGAAGAGGCCGACATCGAGCTGAGTGGCTCCAAAGCTCTTGTCCGCGAAGACCCGTCGAAGAACGTGAGTTTCGCCGATATCGCGTATCGGTCGTATTACGAGCCGCAGCAGTTGCCACCAGGGATGGCGGCCACGCTGGAGGCGACCGCGCGCTTCACCTCTCAGGCAATGATCCACTGGGCGAACGCCACTCATGCCTGCACGTGCGAGGTGGACGTCGAGACCGGACACGTCACGCTGACGCGCTACATCGTCAGCGAGGACGTCGGCGCGATGATCAACCCCAACGTGGTCGAGGGCCAGATCGCGGGCGGCACAGTGCAGGGCATCGGCGGTGCGCTGCTGGAGAACATGGTTTACGACGACGACGGAAACCCGCTGTCCTCAACGTTTGTCGACTATCTGCTGCCGACCGCCACCGAGGTGCCGCCGATTGAGTACGGCCACGTCGAGATCCCAGGGCCGGGCATCGGCGGCTACAAGGGTGTCGGCGAGGGCGGCGCCATCGGCTCGACTCCCGCGGTGATCAATGCGATCAACGACGCGTTGGCCCCACTCAGTGTCACACTCACCCGCCTACCCGCCAGCCCCGCTGCGATCGTCGAACTGATCGAGCAGGCCACGAAGTGAGGACGCAAACGTGGAACTGAACAACGAATTTCGGGTCGCGGTGCCTGCGGCGAAGACGTGGGAGGTGCTCACCGACGTCGAGCGCGTCGCCCCGTGCCTGCCCGGCGCCACCCTGCTGACGGTCGACGGTGACGAGTTCACCGGCGCGGTGAAGGTCAAGGTCGGGCCGATCACCGTGTCCTACAAGGGAAACGCGGCGTTCCTGGAAAAGGACGCGGCGGCGCAGCGAGTGGTGCTGAAGGCCAACGGCAAGGAGACAAGGGGCAACGGCAGCGCGGCCGCGGTCGTCACCGCACAGCTCAAGGACGAAGGCGACGCCACCAGCGTGGTGATCACCACGGACCTGACGATCTCCGGCAAGGCCGCTCAGTTCGGCCGCGGCGTGCTTGGCGAAGTGGCCGGCAATCTGATCGCGCAGTTCGCCAGGGCGCTCGAGGCGGACATCCTGGGCGGGTCGCAACCGGCCGCGCCAACCACCACCGCCGCGCCGACAGCCGAAACCCTCACGGCGGCTGGCCAACCTGCCGCTGCCGAGTCCATCGATCTGCTCAAGGTGGTCGCCGTACCGATGGCGAAGCGGTTCGCGCCCGCGTTGGCCGCGCTGGCGGCAGGTGGGGTGATCGGCTTCCTGTTGGGCCGCCGGCGAAACCGTCGCTCCGACGACCTTCTGGATGCGCTGTCGCGGCTGGTGTCATGAAGGCTGCCGCATTCGCGTATCACCGACCCGCCACCGTCGACGAAGCCGTCGGCCTGCTTGCCGAGTACGGCGAAGATGCGAAGGTCCTAGCGGGTGGGCAGAGCCTGGTGCCCATGCTCGCTATGCGCCTGACGCACTTCGACAACCTGATCGACATCTCACGGATCGGCCAGCTCCTCGGTATCGACCTGCGCGACAACGAAGTTCGGATCGGCGCAGTGACGCCACACGCATTCGTCGGGATGGACGACGAGGTCGCAGAGTCGGTCCCGTTGCTGACGCTGGCGACTCCGCATATCGGCCACTTCCAGATCCGCAACCGCGGCACGCTGGGAGGCGCGATCGCCCACGCCGATCCCGCGGCGGAGTACGCGGTGGTCGCGTTGGCGCTCGACGCGCAGATCGAAGCGATCTCGCCGCGCGGCGCACGGGATATTCCGGCGAACGAGTTCTTCACTGGCCTCTGGGAAAACTCCATGGCGACTGACGAAATTCTCACGGCTGTGCGCTTTCCTGTGTGGGGCGCGCGGTCCGGCTTCGCAGTTGAGGAGTTCGCCCGCAGGCACGGCGATTTTGCGATCGCTGGCGCCGCCGTCGCAGTGCAGCTCGATGAGGATGCTCGTGTGAGCCGCTGCGGGATAGGACTTCTCGGCCTGGGATCGACGCCGTTGCGGGGCTCGCCTGCCGAGCAGGCCGTGGTCGGGCGTCCCGTCGCCGACATCACCGCAGACGAGGTCGGCCGGCAGGCCATCAGCGCACTGACCGAGATCCCTGCCGATCTGCAGGGGTCGGCCGCCTATCGAGCCAAGGTCGGGGCCATCATGGTGGCGCGCGCCTGGGAATCTGCGACCGCGGAGGCAAGGAATGCATGAGTGGCCCGTGAAGGTGTCCGTGAATGGACAGCCGACCGAGGCGTCGGTGGAACCGCGGCTGACGCTCGCTGACTATCTTCGCGAGCGCTGCGGGCTGACCGGGACGCATCTTGGGTGCGAGCACGGCGCCTGCGGGGCGTGCACGGTGTTGGTCGACGGGCAAGCGATGCGGTCCTGCCTGATGTTCGCGGTGCAGGCGGACGGTTGCGAGGTGACGACGGTCGAGGGAGTGGCGGGCGAGGGCGGAGAGCTTTCTCCGGTGCAGGCCGCACTGCGGGACTGCCATGGTTTGCAATGCGGGTTCTGCACGCCAGGGATCGTCATGTCGATCACCGCGCTGCTGCGGGACAACCCGGCACCCACGGATGCGGAAATCCGGGAAGGCCTGTCCGGGAACTTCTGCCGCTGCACCGGGTATCAGGGCATCATCAACGCAGTTCACCGCGCTGCAGAGTTGCAAGCCTGACTAACTGCCCCGGGCAGCGATTCCTTTGCTGGCGTACTCTGCCGGGCCGGGGACGTTTACTGGGGACAGATGAGAAGGAAGCATTTGTTCGCCCTTGACCTGGGAACGGGCGGTTAGCTTCGTCCGCCCCAACTCACCCACGCGGCGGCGCACAGAAACTCACGGCATGGTGGAACCATGAAGATTGGGTTCATCGGGCTGGGAAACATGGGCGCGGGGATGGCCGCGAATCTGCTGAAGGTCGGCCACGAGGTGACGGCCTACAACCGGTCACCTGACAAGGTTGCGGCCCTTGCGAAGCAGGGCGCTAAGCCGGCGAAGTCGGTGGCGGAGACGTGCGACGGCGACATCGTGATCACGATGCTGGCCAATGATGACGCCGTCTCGGCGGTCACGTACGGCGACGACGGCATCCTGGCCTCGCTGAGGCCCGGCGCGACGCATGTCTCGTCTAGCACGATCAGCGTTGCGCTGTCGGAGCGGCTGACGGCCGCGCATGCCGAGACGGGCCAGCGGTTCGTCGCGGCGCCTGTGTTCGGCAGGCCCGAAGCAGCCGCAGCTGCAAAGCTTTTCGTGGTGGCAGCCGGTGCCGATGACGCGCTGCAACTGCTTTCACCCGTTTTCGATGCGATCGGCCAGCGGACATTCGTGGTGTCGGACCAGCCGAAGGCAGCCAACCTGGTGAAGCTGAGCGGCAACTTCCTGATCGCGTCGGTGATCGAATCTCTCGGGGAAGCAATGGCTTTGGTTGCCAAGGCGGGCGTAGACAAGAGCGAGTACCTCGAGATCCTCACCGCGACGCTGTTCGGCGCTCCGGTGTACAAGACGTATGGCGGGCTGATCGCGCGTGAAGAATTCGAGCCCGCTGGTTTCGCCGCCGAACTCGGCCAGAAAGACATCCGACTGGTGCTCGCGGCGGGCGAGGCACTGCAGACTCCGCTCCCGATCGCCAGCTTGTTGCGAGATCGCTTCCTGACGCTGCTCGCCAACGGCGGCGCCAGCCTGGACTGGTCGGCCGTCGGCGCGCTACCCGCCTGGGAGGCAGGTGGATCTAGCCCAACGTCACGGGGCTAGATCCGGCTGGGAATCAACCCTTGCCACGACGCCCCGCAGCCCATCGGCACCGAAGAGCGGCTCCAACATCGCCGAGTAGTCGGGGCCGCGACGTACCAGCACGCCGCCGTCCACATTGATCACCTGACCGGTGATGTAGCTCGATGCGTCGCTGAGCAGGAACAGCGCGGCGTTGGCAATGTCCTCTGCCTCACCCGGTCGCGGCAACGGTGTGATCTCCGCGTAATCGGCACTCAACTCCGGCGAATCAAGGACGGGCGCAACGAGTTCAGTGCGGATCAGGCCGGGCCGGATGCAGTTGACCCGCACCCACGACGCACCCAGTTCGTCGGCGGCCAACTGCATCAGATGGTCGATGGCCGCCTTGGAGACGCCGTAAGCGCCGAACCACCGGTGCGTGTTGCTCGCCGCGATCGACGAGATACCGATGAACGACCCACCCCCACCGCGGACCATCTCCCGCGCGGAATGCTTGATCATGTACATGCTGCCGTTGATGTTCAGATCGACAGTGCGCCGCCACGCTTCAGAGTCGATCTGGGTGATCGGGCCGATGGTTTCGCTGCCGCCCGCGCAGTGCACCACGCCCCACAGCCGACCGGTCCACGCGGTCGCCGCCTCGACGGCGCGCGCCACCTCGTCCTCGTTGGTGACATCGGCGGGTTCGTACAGCACCGCACCGGCGCCGCCCTCCGCCGTGATCTCATCCGCCGCCGCCGCCAGCGTGTCGGCGTTGCGCCCGACCAGCATCGCGTGGCCGCCGGCGGCCACGACCGCGGCGGCCGTAGCCTTGCCGATCCCGCTGCCACCGCCGGTGACCAGTACCGTTCGCTCCGCCAACGACAGCTGCACTGCTGACCCCTTCGCCGGGTTACTAGAACAGGTTCTAGTTATACGTCACGGCTCGTCGCGGCGGGCAAGCTTCGGGGCCCCCAGCGTGCGCCAGTCCGGCACGTCCGGCGGCAGGCCGACGGGATAGCGGTTCTCGTTGGCGGCTGCCCAGTGCGCGTGGCCGAGCTCGTGAATGTGGAACGCGTGTCGAAGGGCTTCGGTGAACCCCATCGCGTCGGCCGCAGCGTTGACGGAATCCTTCACAAGCAACGCCGCCATGGTGGGCCGCTCTGCGATGCGCCGGGCGAATTCCTGCGTCTTGTCCTCGAGTTCTGCGCGAGGGAAGATTTTGGAAACCATGCCAAGGCGGTGCGCCTCGTCGGCGTCGATCGAATCACCGGTCAGCAAAAGTTCTTTCGCTTTGCGCGCGCCGAATTCCCATGGGTGCGCGTAATACTCGACGCCGGGCATCCCCATCCGAACGGCGACGACGTCGCTGAACTTCGCATCGTCGGCGGCGACAATCAGGTCGCACGCCCAGATCAGCATGAGGGCCGCCGAGATCGCGTTGCCCTGCACCTGCGCGATGGTGATCTTGCGCAGATCGCGCCAGCGCCTGGTGTTTTCGAAGAAATAGTGCCATTCCTGTAGGTACGTCCGCTCCGCGACGGCCGACCTTGTCGCGCCGTTGAACTGAAACGTGGGATGCTGCCCCGGGCCGGGCTTGCGCTCCGCCAGTGCCTCCTCCGAGCCGAGATCGTGCCCGGCCGAGAAGTTCTTGCCGCGGGCAGCCAGGATCACCACGCGCACCGTATCGTCGGCCTCTGCGCGGCCGAAGGCCTCATCAAGCTGCACCAACAGAGTTCGCGACTGGGCGTTCTGGGCCTCGGGCCTGTTCAGCCAGATCCGCGCGATGGTGCCCTCGTCGAGGGTTTCGTACTCCACCTGCTGGGGCGCATCGCCGCCGATCTCCTCGGCGCTGGTCAGATCAGGACTTGCCACAGCGGACCACCTCGTTCGCTTAAAAGCCATTGACGGATTGCACATTACGGTGCCATGGCAAGCGCTCGTGGCGCGGTGTCACAGCCACCTGCCAGCAAGTTTTCAGAATTGGGACACCCGCACCACTTTAAGGACGTTGACCCGGCGTTTTCCAGTAGGGCAGCGTAATGTCTCCGCCAGCAGATCCCCTCTGCCCGCCACAACTTCGGGCGACAAACCAACAGCAAAACTACAGAAAGCGTGACGATGGCGATCTTGAGGCTTCCACTACAACGACTACTCCTTGCCGGCGGGTTCGCGGTCGCTATTGCGGCTGCGCCGGCGGTCGCTGTCGTCGCCACGCCCACCCACGCGCCCACGATCGCGGCGTGCCCCGGCGGTGAATCCGAGGACGTCTTCACTGGTGAATGCACGCCGGATCTGGTGCCGAATTCCCCTGAAGTTGGCGTGACCTCGCCCGGCGGGCTGCCCGAGGTGGACAACATTCCGTGCACCGGAGCCAATTCCGGCCAGTGCATCGGTCTGTCCGAAGAGGAGCAGGCAGAAGGCCCGCAGGCGGTGCCGCACTCGTCGGTCAGCTCGAGCCCGTAACAGACCCGCCGAATGAGCTGGGGCGCAGAGGTGCCCCAGCTTATTTGTTTGCGCCACAGCTACATTCCCAGCGAACATCGAGAATGTCTGCAGATTGCTTTCAGCATTCGTAGAATTCGGCAATGACGAAACATTCGATCACTACTCGACGCCTGCTTTCGGCTGGCGGATTCGCACTCGCGATCGCCATCACCCCTGCCGTCGCAATCGCCGCGCATTCAACGGATTCCAGACCGTTGGCGCAATGCAGCGACGGTGAAGAAGAAGACGTTTTTACGTTGTCCTGCACCCCTATTTTGGTGCCTAACTCGCCGGAGGGATTCACCTCGACGGCAGCCAATCCCGACATTCCGGAAATCGAAGGTGTTCCATGCACCGGCGGGCGCAGTTCGGGTGCATGCATCGGGCTCGCCGAGGATGAGGCGGCCGCAGGGCCGCAGCCCGTACCGCGCTCGACTATCGAAGCCAGCCCATAGAGCGGCGGCGGATCCGCAGGCTCACCGGGTCGCACTCACAGGGAACTCATGGAATGTATGCAGATTTCTTTCAGCTTCCATAGACTCCCGACGAGATTCTCAATAACTACGTAAAGGCGTGGACGATGGCGACCCTTGAGCTCTCAGTACGACGACTGATCCTTGCCGGCGGATTCGCGGTCGCGGTGGCCGCAGCTCCGGCGATCGCCGTCGTCACCATTCCCAGTGCCTCGGTGCCGCTGGCCCAGTGCCCGTCAGGTGAAGAGGAAGACTTGTACACGGGCATCTGCGTCCCGCACACCGTGCCGAACTCGGGCGCGTCATTCAGCAGTATCCCTGGTAACCCCGATCTGCCGTCGGTTGACGGCGTGCCGTGCACCGGTCACAACTCCGGCCAGTGCATCGGCCTGTCCGAGGAATCAGACGCCATGGGACCAGCGCCGGAGCCGCGTTTGACCGTCAGTTCGAGCCCGTAGCGGACGGCATCGACCCTGGTGGCCGCAGGGTCGGTAAGGTTGTCATATGCCTGCGAAATCTGACCCCGCCGAGATCGGCGACGTGGAGCCGCTTGCCGACAGCACTGCACGCCAGGCCAGGCGCGTCGTGGCTGCATACGCGACCGACGCCGACGAATGCCGGATCTTCCTATCGATGCTCGGCATTGGACCGAAGCTCGAGGCTTAAGTGACTCCGGGGGACGGTCAAGCGCGCGGCCCCGGTGAAGCGGACTTTGTCGTGGTGGCCAACCGGCTGCCCATCGACATGGAGCGGCTGCCCGACGGCAGCACAACGTGGAAGCGGAGCCCCGGCGGCCTGGTCACAGCGCTTGAGCCGCTGCTGCGACGTCGTCGTGGCGCGTGGATCGGCTGGCCGGGCATTCCCGACACCGATGAGGAGCCCATCGAGCAGGACGACATGTACCTGTGTCCGGTCCGGTTGTCTGCCGATGAGGTAGCCGACTATTACGAGGGGTTCTCGAACGCCACCCTGTGGCCGCTGTACCACGACGTCATCGTCAAGCCGATCTACCACCGAGAGTGGTGGGACGCGTACGTCACGGTCAACCGGCGCTTCGCCGAGGCCACCGCCAAGGTGGCTGCCGAGGGCGCGACGGTGTGGGTGCAGGACTATCAGCTACAGCTGGTCCCGAAAATGCTGCGGATGCTGCGGCCCGATCTGACCATCGGCTTTTTTCTGCATATTCCGTTTCCGCCGGTCGAGCTGTTCATGCAGATGCCGTGGCGCACCGAGATCACCGAGGGCCTGCTCGGCGCCGATCTGGTCGGGTTCCACTTGCCCGGCGGCGCACAGAATTTCATGATCCTGGCGCGCCGGCTTGTCGGTGCGAACACGTCACGCGGGACCGTCGGCGTGCGGTCCAAATTCGGCGAGATCGACGTCGGCTTCCGTACCGTCAAGGTCGGCGCCTTCCCGATCTCAATTGACTCCACGGCCCTAGACCAGCAGTCTCGGAGCCGGGCCATCCGGCAGCGGGCCCGTGAGATCCGCAGCGAGCTCGGCAACCCGCGCAAGATCCTGCTCGGCGTCGACCGGCTGGACTACACCAAGGGCATTGACGTTCGGCTGCGAGCGTTTTCGGAGCTATTAGCCGAACATCGGGCCAAGCGCGACGACACCGTACTCGTGCAACTCGCGACGCCCAGCCGGGAGCGCGTCGAAAGCTATATCGAGATGCGCGAGGACATCGAGCGCCAGGTCGGGCACATCAACGGTGAGTACGCCGAGGTCGGGCATCCGATCGTGCACTATCTGCACCGGCCGATCCCCCGCGAGGAATTGATCGCATTCTTCGTCGCGGCCGACGTCATGCTGGTCACCCCATTGCGCGACGGAATGAACCTGGTGGCCAAGGAGTACGTGGCCTGCCGCAGTGATCTGGGTGGCGCGCTGGTCCTCAGCGAATTCACCGGCGCCGCATCCGAACTCCGCCAGGCCTACCTCACCAACCCCCATCACCTCGAAGGCGTCAAGGACGCCATCGAGGAGGCGCTCAATCAGGCGCCGGAAGAAGGTAGGCGACGCATGCGCGCGCTGCGCAGGCAGGTGCTGGCGCACGACGTCGACCGGTGGGCGCGGGCGTTCCTCGACGCGTTGGCGGCCAGCGACAACACCGTTAAATCGGAGTGATGTAGTTGATCAGCCACTTGCCGTTCACGCGCTTGTATTCCACGCGCAGTCGTACGCCGTCGTAGATCGGCCGCTCGCGACTCGACTTATCGGACACCGTCCGGTTGAGGTACACCATCACCGCTGCGGAGTTTCGCTGCGCGTCCATTACTCCGACGCCGACGACGTTGGCTTGGCTCACCACTTCCCGCTGCCGCGCCTGCGGGATGATGTCCGAATTCGCTTTACTCTCGAACTCCCTGCGGTAGTCCGGCGTGAGCAGGTTGTAGGCGTCGTTGAGGCTTCGCTCCACCGTTTTGTAGTCGTAGTTGAAGACGGCGGGAATCTCTTTTTGCGCAAGCGGTCCCAGCTCATCTCGGGCGGCCTGCTCACTACGCATCTCCACCCTCTGCCAATACATCCAACCGCCCACCGCGGCCAGCCCCACGAACGCAGCGGTAAGCAGGCCGGCGATGATGCTCACGAACCAGCGCATCAGTTCCCACCGTTGGGGTACTTGAGGTCGTATGCCGTCATTCGTCCGTCGTCGCCCTCATGCACGACAATCCGCAGTCGGTAAGGCTGCGACGGCCTATTGTTTCCATTCATATCGCTCGCGGTGACTCGGGCGGACACGAGCACCGACGCGTTACCACTAATGCCATCAATACCTTCCAGCGCAGCACCGTTGATTACCGCCTCCGAACTACCACCGGTGTCCCGGAAAATCGCCTTGAGGTTCTCGACGTTGTTGCTCTGGCCGAGCATGTCGCGCAACGGGCCACTTGTGTTGTCATACAACCTGTTAACGCTGTCATCGATCGTGTCCTGCTTGAAGCTGAACATGTTCATCACCGTCTGCGTGGCGGTGTCGATGAATCGCTGGTTGCGCGCCTGCATGGCTTCCACGTGATTTTTCTGGACGATCATCGCCGCCACCGCAGCGCCGAGCACGGCCGTCGCGACAAACACGACCGCCAGCGAAACGATCGCCACCATCTGCCGGTGCGCCGGCCTGCGTGCCGGTGCCGCAGGTGTACGAGACTTGCGTGCGCGGGTTGCATCGGAAGGTGCCGGCGTCTCAACACGCACGGCGATTGTCTCGGCCGACTTTCCGTTCGCGGGACCGGCGGCCCTGGATGCGCGGCGGCGCGCGGCCTGCGAAGGTCGGGTGGGGCTGGACGTCATCACGTCTGCCTCGGATAAAGCATGAGATCTACCCAATTCTCTTGTGGCCGTATGTCAGAGGCACCTGCCGCAAACACGCCAGTACCGCCGGCCGGGTCGACGAACACCCCGGTGTGCTGATCGTACGTGCCGTATGCGGTGCCGCTGGCCAGCGGCGGGGTCACCGCCGACGGCGGCAGCTCCGCAGGCACCGGCGGTGGTGGTGGTGCAGGCGCCGGCCCCGGCGGCGGTGCAACCGGGTTATACGGTCCTGGAAACATAAACGGCGGTTGCGGATTTGCCGGCGGCGGCCAGGCATCCGGATACGGTGCCGGCGGTATCCATGCCGTCGCCGGGGGCGGCGGCCCATTGTCGTTGGGGGGCGGGATATACGGCCACGGTTGGTGCGGCGCAGGACCCGGACCAGGCTGAATCCCCGGTGGGATCAACCCCGGTGCCACCGGATAGCCCGGATCGGGATCGGCTTCCGGTGGAATATATGGGAACTTGTTCGGCGGCAAGATGTTTCGTGGGTCCGTAACCGGTGTGCCCGTCGGCACGGGCGGGCCACGCCAGGGATTGTTCCCGATCGGCACGTACCCCTTTGGATCCCGGCAGAGCTGAATTGTTGGCGCGCGCTTACCAGGGAACTCCTGGCACGGGTAATTCCTCGCGCCGCGGACCACGCTCGGATCGTTCTGGGGCACTTTGCAATACAGGTCCGTCGGCAACTCGCGCAACGTAGTGTCGCCTGGCGATCGAATATCCATCGGCGACAGGAATCCGACGTTGCACGGGGGCGGGTCGTTGATAGATATCTTGAAGTCCTGCTTGCCCCCTTCATCCGCGGGTAGTTGACCGCCGATGGTAATGAGAGCCGCCTGCAGGGCAGGGAAGATGACCAGCGCCTGTTCGATTGACCTGTTGTAGATGACACCGATGCGGCCGAGGTTGGCCAGGTTGGCCGCCAGCACCGGGAAGGACGGGCGAATGCCCTCGAACGTCTGGCTTGCTTCGTCGGCCGCCGACGGCGCGTTCGACAGCACCGACCGCAGCTGAGGATCGGCGTGGGCCACCTCCGTCGTCAGGCGCGCAAGCCCGTCGGCGAAGGACCGGATGTCGTCGCCGCTACGGATCTGAGCGTCCAGGAACGGCCCGGCCTGGTCGATGAGCGCAGAGGTCTGCGGCCAGCTCGAGTTGGCCTCGTCGACCAACGACCGCGTTGATTGGATCAGCCGCGCAAGTTCCGGCCCAGAACCGTTGAACGCCTTGAACGTTTCTCGCAGCACGTCCTGAAGACGGGTGTTGTTGAGGCTGCTCACCAATTGGTCGGCCTGGTGCAACAGGTCGGCTACGTCCTGCGGGATCGCCGTCCGCTCCTTCGGGATGACGGAACCATCACCCAGCACCGCCTGCGACGGATGCTCGGGCGGCACGAAATCCACATACTGTTCGCCGACCGCAGAGACGCTCTTGACCGTCGCTGTCGAATTCGCCGGGATTTTGATGTCGCTGTTGAGCCGCAGTCGCGCGGCGACGCCGTCGTCGGTCAGCTTTACGGACTCAACGCGTCCTGCTTGCACACCGCGGAAAGCGACGTTGGCGTTCTGATACAGGCCGCCGCCTGCGGCAAAGTTCGCCGTGACCTCATAGGCGCCGATTCCCAGCCGAGCCGGGACGCGCAGGTAGAACATCGCGATCGCCGCGACGGTGAGCACGGTCACGACGGCGAAAACGGCGAGTTGGATTCGCGCAGTTCGGTTCAGCATTACTTGGGTGGCACCTCCTGACCCGATGCGGTACCGGGCGGAATCTTGAACGGATCTGCGGCCTGCCCCGAGAGGTTCGCCATCTCCCCGACGAGGAAGTCCGGCGGGCTGACGACTTCGTCGAGGTGCTTCATGTTCGGGTCCAAGCCCAACGACGTCGTGAATATCGTCTCGCCCAGCCGGCGAAGGGTCAGGTCGAAAACTTCCCAGATGTTGAAGTAGTCGCCCCTGGCCACGCGCTTCAAGTTCTTACCCGGGAACGGGAAGGTCGCCAGGAAGTCCAGGGAGTCCACCAGCGCAGAACGGTTGTCGTTGACCGGCTTGATGACTGCGTACAGGTCCTTCGTTTCCGCGGCGAAGTCACTCTTCGTCTCCGAGAGGATACGTGCCCCGACCGTGGCGAGCCTGCGCAGCCCAGCGAATGCGTCGACGATGTTGGCGCGGTTGTCGTTGAGCACCTTCAACGCTCCAGGAAGCGTGTCCAGGGTGCGGTCCAGGCTGTCCTTTTGTCGAGCGAGGATTCCGGCGAACCGATTGAGCCCTTCGGCCGCGTTGATGATGTCGTCGGTCTGCCGATTCAACGACGCGGCCAGCTCGGCGAGCCGCGGAATCAGGTCAGCGAACTCGCCTTCACGTCCGGCCACTGCGGCGGAGACTTCTTGGGTAATGTCTTGCAGCGCACCAAGGTTGCCCTTGTTGACGACGACACCCAACGCGGACAGCACTTCCTCGGTGGTCGGGAAGCGGCTGCCCTGGTTCTCGGGGATCCGCGACCCGTCACGCAGCGCCCCAACTGGGGGCTGTCCCACGGGAGCCGACAGCTCGACATGCTGCGAGCCCAAGAGCGACGTCTGCCCGACTTTTGCGATCGCGTTGGCCGGCAACTTGACGCTGTGTTCAAGGGACAGTTTCACCGCCGCGTAGAAACTGCCATCCGCGCGCTGTACGGCCTCCACGCCCGACACACTGCCGACTGTGACGTCGTCGACCATCACCGGCGAATTCTGCGGCAGCGTGGCCACATCCGGCAGCTCCACCGTGATCGAATATGCGCCGGCGCCATGGCCAACGGTGCCCGGCATGTTCAGCGAATTCAGGCCGCCGAATTGGCAGCCGGCCAGCAACACGACGCCGGAACCGATGGCTGCCGTGCGGCGCGTCGCGCGGCCGACGTTGAGGCTCATCGACTTTCGCGTCATCCGCCGCCTCCAGGTTGTTGCGGACCGACCGGCTGCATCGGTGGTACAGCGTCGGCCGGAACCGGCGCCTCGGCAGGGAGGGGCCCGGCCGCAGCGGGCGCCGGCGCGGCGGGCTCTGGTCCTGCGGGTGGCACCACTGGCCCGAGCGTGTAGGGCTGCGCCGGTGGCGGTGGACCAGGAGCGGGATTCGGCGGCAGGAGCAACGAACTCACATCGCCGCCCTCACCGGATCGGGGCGGATACCGTCCGTTTGACGGTATCCACTGCAGATACGGGATGTAGGTCTGCGCCTTGGCCTCCGTCGCCGGGGTGTCATAGATGACCTGGCCTTTGTACGCGGTGATCGTGTTGATTCCATGCGACATGATGGGTGGGTAGTTCATCATCAGGCGCCGCAGCACCGGAGCCATCCGCTGGCGACAGATCTCAGTCCGCTTGTAATTGTCAGGCTGGCCCGCGGCGTCAAAGTCCGCGCAGATGAACTGCACCGGGTTCGTCAACTCCGGCAGGCTCAGCAGACCATTCGCGGTGCCCTGGGCCGGGTTGTAGATGTTGTAGAAATTCGCCATCGCGTTCGGAAGGACGTGCAGCAACTGCTCGATGTCGTCGCTTTGATTCGAGAGCAGGCTGGTGAAGTCGGTCAGCTTGTTGACGCTGGCAATCAGGGTCTCATTGTGCTCGTTGAGGAAGCCGCGAATATCTGACAGGGCCTGGTTGAGCGTGCCTAGGGTGTTGTTCAGACCCTCGGAGCTATCGGCCAGAACCTGCGACACGGACGCCAAATGCCCACTGAATTGCACGATTTGATCGTTGCTGCGCGACAGTGCGTCAATCAGGATCTGCAGATTCTTGACCGTGCCGAACAGGTCAGTGCGTGAGTCACCCAGCCTCCCCGCGGTCTGCGACAACTCGCGCAGGGCTCGCCGGAACGAATCGCCGTTTCCGTCAAAGGTGTCGGCCGCTTGGTCTATGAACGCGCTCAATGGGCCTTGAACCTGGCCGGCCTGCGGTCCGAGTTGCTGGCTGAGTTGCGTCAACTCGGATTTGACTTCGTCCCACTCCACGGGAACAGCGGTGCGTTGCAGCGCGATACTGTCGCCGTCCTTCATGGCCGCACCGCCCTTGAATGCGGGGGTCAGCTGAATGAACCGGGCCGCAACGATGTTCGGCGCAATGACGACTGCACGGGCATCGGCGGGCAATTTGACGTCGTCCTGCACCCGCATGGTGATCTTGACGGCATCGGCTTCAGGCGAGATCGATTCGATCGTGCCGATCGGCACACCGACGACGCGGACATCGTCCCCCGGGTACAGGCCGGTTGCCGACGTGAAATAGCCGACCACTCGGTATGTTCCGACTCGCGGCCACACCACATACAGTCCACCGATCAGTGCCACCGCCAGAGCACCGATGACTCCATAACGCAGCCAGCGGGTCACGGTGACTTCGGCCTTACGATCAACCGCTCGTCGATGAATCCGCGGATGAAATCGGCGAGGCTGTCGGGAACCTTGCCCGGTTGGAAGTAGAGGTCCAGTAATAGCTCCTGCTGCGAAATGTTTGGTACAGCGTTGGGAAGGTTGACGTTGAAGCCCGAACCGGAACCGACCGATTCGCCGAGGGCGGTGGCATATGGCGGCAACCGGCGAATCGCCTGGCTGATGTGCTCGCGACGCTCAAGGAGATTGTCCAGCACGAGGTTCAACTTCTGCAGAGCAGGACCGAACTCGCGGCGGTTGTCGGCCACAAATCCCGAAATCTGGCGTGAGACATCGTCGATGCCGGCGATCAGGTTGCTCAACGCGGTACGGCGCTCGTCGAGCGCGGCGAATAGTTGATTACCGTCGGTGACGAGCTGGTTCACCTGATTGGCCCGGTCGGCGAGCACCTTTGTCACCGACTGCGCGTGGGCCAACAGCTGGCCCAACGCCTCATCGTTGGCATTGATGCTGCGAGACAACGACGCCACTCCGTCCAGTGTTCGACGCAGCTGGGGGGTTGCGTCGCGCAGGGATTCGGTCAACACACTCAACGCCTGGTTCAACTGTCCCTTGTCGAGTTCGGCGGAATTCTGACCAAGATCCTGCAGCGCCATGTTCAGCGTGTACGGAACCGTCGTGCGCCCCAAGGGAATTGATGTCACTGACCCGCCGCCTCGCGGGGTCACCGCTAGTGACCTCTCACCCAGTACGGTGTCGGTCTTGATCGATGCCAGCGTTTGATCACCCAGCCGAACCTTGCGGTTGACGGTGAACGTCACCTTTGCGACGTCGCCCGCGAGTGCGACCCCGGTGACCTTACCGACCGCTATGCCGGAGACGTTGACGTCATTACCCGGCGAAATGCCGCCGGCGTCGGCAAAGTAGGCCTCGTATTGCTTGCCTTGCGGGTAAAAAGGCAGCGTCGTGTAACCAAACGCGACGATCAAAACACATATGACGACTACCAGTCCGAAGATGCCTGAGCGCAGCGTCTTATCCATTTTCGGAGCACCTGCCCTTCGACAGATCCGGGACGCCGCCAATTGGCAGGAAGATGTCGCTGCCCGCTGGCCCGTTGAACTTGAGCGACACCGAGCAGATGTAATAGTTGAAGTATGACCCGTATGCGCCAAGGGAATTGAGCCGCAGATAGTTCTCGGCGAGCGGTTCGATGACTTTGTTGACGTCTCCCTTGCGGTTGTCGAGCTCGGTAGCCAATGGGCGAAGGTTCTCGAGTATGCCCTGCACCGGCCGGCGCGAGTTCACCAGCAACTCGGTCAGGTCCGTTTCAGCGGATGCCAGCGGTGGAATGGCTCCCGCGATCGGGTCGCGGCCCTGCGCCAATCCACTTACCAGCTTCTGGAGCTGGTCCACGCTGGCATCAAACTGCGCACTCTTTCCGTCAATGGTGCCCAGCACCTCATTGAGATTGTGGATCACGTCCGAGATCACCTGATAGCGATCGGCCAGGGATTGGCTGAATGTTCCAGTGTCGGAGAGCAATTGCGCCAACGCGCCGCCCTGGCCCTGCAAGAGCTCGAGGATCGCATTGTTGATCTGGTTGACCTGCGTGCCGTTGAGGCCCTTGACCACGGGACGCAGCCCGCCGAGCAAGGCATCGAGATCCAGCGCGGGCTCGGTGTGGTCGATGTTGACCGTTCCGCCCGGCGGCAACTTCCGAAGGTCACCGGGACCCGACGTGACTTCCATGTAGCGGTCGCCAACCAGATTCTCGTATCGGATCGCCGCACGCGTTGACGTGTACATCTGATACTTCTTGTTGACGGTGAACGCCACATCGACGGTGTTGTCGGGGTTTAGCTTCACGTCTCTGACACTGCCCACCGGAACGCCTGCGATGCGCACATCGTTGCCATTCTTCAGCCGCGACGCGTCAGTGAAGGTGGCGTGGTAAGTGCTGGTGGAGGCGAACCGGAACTCGCCGAAGATCACCACCAAAGCAGCGGATACCAACAGCATGACCACTGCAAAGATGCCCACCTTGATCAGCAGTCCTCGGTGGGCCATCAGTGCCCCCGCTTCTTCGCGCAAGCGCTCATCAGAAATCGTCCCGTTCTGCGAATGCGCCATTGAAGAGGAACTGCAACGTATTTGGCGCGTCGACCTGAACCTCCGTGAAGGGCTCGTACGGGATGTAGGCGTTGTCGGTCACTAGGAATGGCGCCCGGTACCAGGAGCCGCCGTACTGCTTGGTGGGAATGTCGGGCAGGCCGCGGCAGTTGGGACCGCCGGACGCGTTCACGATGGGCAGGCTCTCTGGGTAGGTGTAGGACGGCACGCCCAGCACGAAGCTGGAACTCACCATTGCGCCCGGGTGCATGCCGCCGACAACCCGTTCTCCGCGCTGACCGGCCGTCTTGGCGCCCTGCAATACACAGCCGATTTCCGGCGAATAGTCGCCCAGCACCTTCAGCGGTGCCCGCAACCGCTGGATCGCCGCGATGTAATCGTCTGCTCCCGGTTCAAGCGTGTCGGATCCCGCGTTCGCCAAACCGATTGTCGCGAGCAGCGTGGCGTTCAGGTTGTCCTGCTCATCGATGATCGTCTGGTTGATCGTCGGCACATTGTTGATCACAGTGACGAGATCCGGGCCCGCATCGCCATAGATGTTTGCGACCTTCGCGGTTTGCGCGATATCCGACTCAACCGTTGGCAGCTTTGGATTCACCTGCGCCAGAAACTGATTCAACCCCGCAAGACCGGCGCCGGCGTCGTCGCCGTGATTACGCAAACCCTCGGCGATCGCCGACAGGGTTGCGTTCAGGTGGATCGGGTCGACCTTGTGCAGCACGTCGGTCAGTGTCTGGAACAATGTGTTGGCTTCCAGCTGCACTGACTGAGCCTCGACATTGGCGCCAGGATGCAGCGGCGTGCGGTCCGGCCGCGGCGGTGCGATGAACTCCACCGACTTCGCGCCGAACACCGTGGTACTGCCGATGCGCACCAACGCGTTCGACGGGACGTAACGCAGTTGGTCGCGGTTGATCGCCAACGTCAGCTTCGCCTGATTGCCGGTATATGCGATGTCTTCGACCTTGCCGATTTGGACACCGCGGTATTTGACCTTGGCTTCCTTGTCCATCACCAAGCCCGCGCGCGGCGACGTCACCGTCACGGAGTCGGTGGGGGTGAACGCGGCGGTGTATGCCAGATAGGTAAACACGGTGAACGCCACGATGATCGACGCCAACACAGCGGCGGCGATTCTGATCGCGGCAGTCCTCGACACGACGTCTCCCCTTACCCCGACAGGTTGAAGTTACCGGACGCGCCGTATACGGCAAGGGCAATGAACAAGGTGATGACCACGACGACGATGAGCGATGTCCGCACCGCCTGACCCACGGCGATGCCAACGCCGACGGGGCCGCCCGACGCGTTGTAGCCGTAGTAGGTGTGCACCAGCATCACCGCGATCGACATCACGATGGCCTGAGCGAACGACCACAGCAGGTCCGTCGGTATCAGGAACGTATTGAAGTAGTGGTCGTAGAGGCCGGCGGATTGGCCGTTGACAAAGACGGTGATCGCGCGGGCAGAGAAGAACGCCGCAAGCGTGGCCAGTGAGTACAGCGGAATGATCGCCACCAGCCCGGCCATGATCCGAGTCGAAACCAGATAAGCCACCGAGTGCACGGCCATCGCCTCGACCGCGTCGATCTCCTCGGCAATGCGCATCGCGCCGAGTTGGGCTGTGGTGCCGGCGCCGATGGTGGCGGCAAGCGCGATACCCGCGATGATCGGGGCGACGATGCGCACGTTGAGAAAGGCGGACAGGAACCCGGTCAGCGCCTCGATCCCGATGTTGCCCAGCGACTGGTAGCCCTGAACCGCGATGACCCCGCCAGAGGCCAGGGTGAGGAACGCCGCGACGCCGACCGTGCCGCCGATGAGTATCAAGGCACCGGTGCCCAACGTCATCTCTGCGATCAGCCGCACCGTTTCCATGCGGTACTTCCGCAACGCGAGGGGTATGTATCGGACCGACGTCGCGTAGAACAGGGCCTGTTCCCCGAAGCTGTCCACCGCCCCGGGCACCCGTCGGAACGCCCGCCGCAACCGCAGCGTGATGTCGTAATTCCCCAGCTCGCTCAACGGCCCAGGATCCGAATGCCGATTGCCGTCATCAGGACATTGATCACGAAGAGGCAGATGAACGCGTAGATGACCGTCTCGTTGACGGCCTCTCCGACACCCTTGGGTCCACCTTTGACTGTCAGGCCGCGGTAGCAGCCGACGAGCCCCGCCATGACGCCGAACAACAATGCCTTGAATTCTGAAATGACCAACTCGCCCAACCCGGTCAGGATGGTCAGGCCGTTGATGAACGCGCCGGGGTTCACGCCCTGTAACAGCACGGAGAATACGTAGCCGCCGCTCAGGCCGATCGCGATCACAAGACCGTTGAGAAGCAGTGCGACGAACGTCGACGCCAGAACGCGCGGCACCACCAGGCGCTGGATCGGGTCGATGCCCAGCACCCGCATCGCGTCGATTTCCTCACGGATGGTGCGGGCGCCTAGGTCGGCGCAGATCGCAGTCGCACCGGCTCCGGCAACGACCAGCACGGTTGAGACGGGGCCCAGCTGCGTGACGGTACCGAAAGCGGTACCCGATCCGGATAAGTCCGCGGCGCCGATTTCGCGCAACAAAATGTTGAGGGTGAAGGCGACCAGCACCGTGAACGGAATCGAGATCAGCAGCGTCGGAACGATCGAAACCCGCGCGATCATCCAGGTCTGGTCGAGGAACTCACCGAATTGAAAGGGTCGACGGAATATCGCCCGGAAGGTGTCGAGAGACATTTCCATGAACCCGCCGACGGCCCGAGCCGGAATGGCGAGTTGCTGCCTCAACCTGGGCTCCGTTCTGGCGCGGCGCGGAACGTGCGCCTTGGCGAAGAGTTTGAGACCACTCCCCGCGGCGGCTCTCCCACCCTTTTCTTAAGCGTTGCTCTTAGTGAGCCGGATCATACTAACTAGAACAAGTTCGCAGTGTCAAAGAACGGAAAAACTACTCTAAATCGTAACTTTTTCGCAGGTCAAAGCCACTGTGACTCAGGTCCATCTGTAACATGTTCTAACGGTCAGGAAGGTCCACAAACGGAGAACGTCATTCTCCTTGACCCATGAGGGCCATTGCTGAGAAATTCCGTTCGGGATCACGGTCAGCAAAGTATTTCCGCAACGTTTCCGACAGCTCCGAAGGGTCCCATGCCTCGGAATCCGCACTAAAGCGGTGCTCGGCCGTTGGCGCCGCAACGAGCGTCACCGTAGGTCCGTAGACGATGAACAGTTGTCCGTTCACATCTCGCGACGCGGGCGACGCGAGGAACCGCACCAGGTTCACCACGTGCTCGGGCGACAGCGGGTCGATCTGGCCATCGGCCAGTTCGGGTGAATCGCCGAAGACGTCGGCGGTCATCGCGGTGCGGGCGCGGGGGGCGATGGCATTCGCCCGCACCCCGTAGCGCTCCAATGCACGCGCTGCGGTCAGCGTCAGCGCGGTGATACCGGCCTTGGCGGCGCCATAGTTCGCCTGGCCGACGGGCCCTGCCAGGCCCGCCTCCGACGAGGTGTTGATGATGCGGCCGTAAACCTGTCCGTCGTTTTCCTTGGCCTTGGCCCGCCAGTAGGTGGCGGCGTTGCGGGTCAACAGGAAGTGGCCGCGCAGATGTACGGCGATCACCGCATCCCAGTCCTCGTCGGACATGTTGAACAGCATGCGGTCACGGGTGATCCCCGCGTTGTTCACGACGATGCCGAGTCCACCAAGACCATCGGCGGTCTCCACCAATTCATCGGCGGTCGAGCGCTCGCTGATGTCGCCCGCGACCGCGACGGCCTTGGAGCCGGCAGTGGCGATCTCGTCAATGACGTCGGAGCGGTCCAGCGCACCCGCGATGTCGTTGACGACGATCGTCGCGCCCGCTCGAGCAAGCCCGATGGCTTCGGCGCGCCCCAGCCCTGCGGCCGCACCCGTCACCACCGCGACCAGTCCGGACAGATCGGTCGCGTCGTTCTGCGGAGTCACTTTATGAATACCTCTAGTCTCTGCGGATCAGGGCAGCTCGTGGGCACTCGGCGATCGATTGTTCGGCCAGGTCCTCCTGGTCCGCCGGTACCGGGTCGGCCTTCACGACGGCGTAATCCTCGTCGTCGAGATCGAACAGGTCGGGGGCAATTCCGACGCAAACGGCATTGCCCTCGCAGCGGTCACGGTCCACTTCCACTCGCATGACAAACCTCCTCGTGGTCAGCGCTGCTGTGAGCACCAGTGTGGCACCGGCCTGGACCCCAAGACTAGAACGTGTTACAACCGGGGGTGAGAGCGGGCCACATGACGGCTTTCTTAATACACCAGAAGTACCCAAGACGTGAGGACATGGCGATGCGGATCGGCTACACCCCGGAGCAGGAGGAGTTGCGCCGCGAACTGCGGTCCTACTTCACCAAACTCATGACGCCAGAACGTGCCGAGGCGTTGTCCGCGGGTGACGGCGGCGAGATGGGGCGCGGCAACGTCTACCGCGAGACGGTCCAGCAGATGGGCAAGGACGGCTGGCTCACTCTGAACTGGCCCAAGGAGTACGGCGGCCAGGAGCGCGCGCCGATGGAGAGCCTGATCTTCAACGACGAGGCCGCGATCGCCAACGTGCCGGTGCCGTTCCTGACCATCAACAGCGTCGCCCCGACGATCATGCATTTCGGCAGCGACGAGCAGAAGAAGTTCTTTCTGCCGAAGATCGCAGCCGGTGAACTGCACTTCTCGATCGGTTACTCCGAGCCCGGCGCGGGCACCGACCTCGCGGCGCTGCGCACCACCGCGGTGCGCGACGGCGACGACTACATCATCAACGGTCAGAAGATGTGGACCAGCCTGATCGCATACGCCGACTACGTATGGCTGGCCGTGCGCACGAACCCCGAGGCCAAGAAGCACCACGGTATTTCGATGCTGATCGTGCCGACCACCGCTGAGGGCTTCTCCTGGACACCGGTGCACACCATGGCCGGGGTCGACACCAGCGCCACCTATTACCAGGATGTCCGCGTCCCCGTCACGAGCCTGGTCGGCGAGGAGAACGCGGGCTGGAAGCTGGTCACCAACCAGCTCAACCACGAGCGGGTCGCACTCGTTTCTGCGCAGCCGATCTTCATGGCGCTCAACGGTGTTCGCGAATGGGCACAGAACACCAAGGACATCCACGGCAACCGGCTGATCGACTCCGAGTGGGTGCAGCTGAACCTGGCCCGCGTGCACGCCAAGGCCGAGGTGCTCAAGCTGATCAACTGGGAGCTCGCGTCCTCCGAAGAAGCCGCACCGTCTCCCGCAGACGCATCAGCGGCCAAGGTGTACGGCACCGAACTGGCCACCGAGGCGTACCGCCTGCTGATGGAGGTGCTCGGCACGGCGGGCACGCTTCGCACGAACTCCCCCGGTGCGCTGCTGCGCGGGCGTGTCGAGCGCATGCATCGCAGCTGCCTGATTTTGACGTTCGGCGGCGGCACCAATGAGATTCAGCGCGACATCATCGGCATGGTCGCGCTCGGACTGCCCCGGGTCAATCGGTAAGGAACATCATGGATTTCAAGACGACGGAAGCCGCGGACGATCTGGGCGGTCTGGCCCGCACCATCACCGACGCGGTCTGCACCAATGAACATCAGCGTGAGCTGGACAAGCTCGACGAGCGCTTCGATCGTGACCTGTGGGGCAAACTGATCGAGGCCGACATCCTGTCAGCCGCCGCGCCGGAGTCATTGGGCGGCGGCGGTTTTGGCGTGCTGGAGCAGGTGGCCGTACTGGAGGCGCTGGGCCGGCAACTCTCAGCAGTGCCGTATCTGGATTCGGTGGTGCTCGGCGCGGGCGCCCTGGCGAAGTTCGGCACCGACGCGCTGCAGCAGGAGTGGGCGACCCCGGCTGTCAACGGGGAGAAGATCATCGCCGTCGCGCTGGACGGCGAGATGGGCGATGGCCCGGTCCGGGCGACAGCAGCCGGCGCTGGCTATCGGTTGACGGGCTCGCGTACGCAGGTTGCCTTTGGACCAGTCGCCGACGCGTTTCTCGTCCCGGCCGAAACCGATTCGGGCACCAAGGTTTTCCTGATCGGCAAGGACGATGCGGGCGTGACGGTGACGAGCCTGGACACCACCGGTCTCGGCAGCGTCGGCCACCTCGAACTGCACGGTGTCGAGACCGATCGCATCGTCGGCGGCGAGGAAGTCGTTGGGTGGCTGACCACCCACGGCGCTCTGGGCCGCAGCGCGTATCAGCTCGGCGTGCTCGACCGGGCGTTAGAGCTCACTGCGTCCTACGCCCGGGAGCGCGAGCAGTTCGACCGGCCGATCGGCAGCTTTCAGGCCGTGTCGTCGCGGCTGGCCGATGACTACATCAACGTGAAGGCGCTGCGGCTGACGGTTACCCAGGCGGCCTGGCGACTGTCCGAGGATCTGCCCGCGGATGTCGACGTGAATACCGCTGCGTTCTGGGCGGCCGAAGCCGGTCACCGCGTGGCCCACACCACCGTGCACGTTCACGGCGGCGTTGGAATCGACCTCGACCACCCCGTCCACCGGTACTTCCTGGCGGCCAAGCAGACCGAGTTCGCGGTCGGCAGCGCCACCGGGCAGCTGCTGCGCATTGGCCGTGAATTGGCCGACACCCCCGCTTAGTGGACTCATCGGCCCGCGAAACTGTAGTTAGCGAGGAAAAGTGCGAGTAGCTAACACGGTAACTACAGTCTCGATGACGGTCGCCGTGGGGCAGGTGGCGGCGGCGACGTGACCCTGCCGACCGTCACCGGCCTGCTGGCACCGCTGATCGAGGTCGACGATCGCGGCGTCTACTTCGAGGACGGCTTCACCGGCTGGCGTGACCACATCGCCCACGGTGCCGCGGTCGCTGCGGCTTTGAAGGCGCGCCTCGATCCGGACCAGCCGCCGCACGTCGGTGTGTTGCTGCAGAACACCCCATTCTTCTCGGCGGTGCTCGTCGCCGCGGCGCTGACGGGCATTGTGCCGGTGGGGCTGAATCCGGTGCGGCGGGGTGCCGCCCTGGCCCGCGACGTTACCCACGCGGATTGCCAAGTGGTACTGGCTGATTCGGTGTCGGCGACGGGTCTCGATGTCGACTACATCGATGTCGATTCGCCGGAGTGGGCGGCCGAGGTTGCCGGGTACCGGGACACCCCCGTCGTCGCATACGACGCTCAGCCGAGCGACTTGTTCATGCTTATCTACACCTCGGGCACCAGCGGTGAACCCAAGGCAGTCAAGTGCAGCACGGGCAAGGTCGCGATCGCGGGTGTCACGATGACGCAGCGCTTCTCGCTTGGGCCTGACGACGTCTGCTACGTAGCGATGCCGTTGTTTCATTCAAACGCGGTGCTGGTCGGTTGGGCGGTGGCGATCGCGTGTGGCGGTTCGCTCGTGTTGCGGCGCAAGTTTTCTGCCTCGCAGTTCATCCCCGATG
The DNA here is from genome assembly GCF_000328565.1 of Mycobacterium sp. JS623. Classification (NCBI taxonomy): domain Bacteria; kingdom Bacillati; phylum Actinomycetota; class Actinomycetes; order Mycobacteriales; family Mycobacteriaceae; genus Mycobacterium; species Mycobacterium sp. JS623. Next base: position 5,696,840 of record NC_019966.1, read on the forward strand.
TCCGCCGCTACGGCGCGACGTATGCGAATTACGTCGGCAAGCCGTTGTCGTATGTGCTCGCCACCCCGGAGCACCCCGACGATGCGGATAACCCGCTGCGCGCCGTCTACGGCAATGAGGGTGCGCCTGCCGATGTGGAGCGGTTCGCCAAGCGGTTCAACACGGTGGTGATGGACGGCTTCGGGTCGACGGAGGGCGGCATCGCCATCGGCCGCACACCCGACACCCCGCCCGGCGCACTTGGCCCGCTACCGCCTGGCACCGAGATCGTCGATGTCCAGACCGGTGAGTTGTGCCCGCCCGGTGTGACCGGTGAACTGGTAAACATCTCGGACGCAGGACGTTTCGAGGGTTACTACAACGACCCCGATGCCGAGACCGAGCGGATGCGCGGAGGGATGTACCACAGCGGCGACCTGGCGTACCGCGACGAGAACGGGTACGCATACTTCGCGGGCAGGCTGGGCGATTGGATGCGCGTCGACGGCGAAAACCTCGGGTCGGCGCCGATCGAGCGGGTGCTGCTGCGCCACCCTGACGTGGTCGAGGTGGCGGTGTATGGCATCCCTGCTCCAGACGTCGGTGATCAGGTGATGGCGGCGGCGGTGCTCACCGAGGGCGCCGAGTTCGACGCGGAGAAATTCGCGGCGTTTTTGGCCGAGCAGCCAGATCTCGGGCCCAAGCAATGGCCGTCGTTCGTACGCGTCGGAGCACAGCTGCCGCGGACCGAGACGTTCAAGGTGATCAAGCGGCAGCTGCAGGCTGAGGGCACCGACTGCGCCGACCCGGTGTATCGGATCAACCGCTGATAGCGCGGTGCGTCGCGAAACTGCAGTTATTGAGTGGAACTTCGAGTGCGCCGCGCCATAAGTGCAATCTCGCGACCTTCCCGCAGTTTCGCGGCTCCGCTGTTGTCGTGACGCGGCGGTAGCCTGGCGATCGTGGGCTACCGCGAGTTTTCGCCACCGGCCGCGCTGCGCGACCTGGTCGAATGCGCATGGGTGGTGGACGGCCGGCCCGAGGCAGTGCGGGTCCTTCCCGACGGCTGCATGGACTTGATGCGCATGGACGGCCGGATCATCGTGGCCGGGCCTGACACCAGCGCTTCAGTCCACCCACGTAACGGAGAACCGTTCGTGGGCTTGCGTTTTCATCCCGGAGTGCTGCCCCGTCTGCTCGGAGTTCCTGCCTCAGAACTGCGCAACCAACGCGTTGTGTTGTCCGAGTTGCGAACGACGCCGGGCCATCGTTCGTTGGTGGAATTGGCGGCTTCATTCGCATCCGACGTGCCCCGGCCGGAGACCGCACCCTGGTCGCTGTCGCTACTGGACCACGTAACCAACAGGCTTGCAGCGGGTTCGGCCGTCACCGATGTGGCGCGCGAAATCGGTTGGTCAAGCCGAACCATGCAGCGGCAGTGTGCGGCGATCTACGGCTACGGCCCAGCGATGCTGCGCCGAATCCTGCGGTTCCGGCGAGCCGTGCGACTGCTGGGCGATGGGCTGCCCTACGTAGAGGTGGCCGCCCGCGCTGGGTATGCGGATCAGCCGCACCTGCACCGCGAGGTCCGCGAACTGGCCGGGCTGCCGTTGCGTCAGGTTTCGAGCGACGCAAACAGGTCTACCCAGTTGCCGTCGGGATCCGCCACTGTCGCATAGCGCTGGCCCCACGGCGCGTTGTAGGGCTTGAGCGGACCGGCATGGCCTGTGGCCGTGACCTTCTCGAACAAGGCGTCGACTTGCGCAGGCGAGCCCATCCCGAGGGCCAATGCCACTCGGCCGTCCGGCTGCCTCGCTGGCGGCGCCCATCCCGGATGCATGCGGGCGATCTCCTCATCGGTGTCGAACGACAACGTATTGCCGCCGGGCAGTTCGACCGCGACGTGTGGTCCGTCCGAGTCGGGAATCGGCAGGCCGAGCAGTCGATAGAAATCCAGGGATCGTGATAACTCGTGTGCGAAGATCTGGAAAACAGCAGATGTCAGACGAATATCCATGACGGCAACGCTAAATCGGCGCTGCGAACACTGTCGTGAACAAATCGGACATGTACCGTATCGAATCCGCCTACCCTTGCTGAGATTCGAGCAACGGTGGATTGAGTAGATCTACTCTGCCTGTATAAGTGCGGTTTTGCAATACGCTTCGCTACGGCATATCCGCCGAATCCGTTTGCCGCCACGGCAACCGGCGAGCACAGACTGACAGGAGTTGATTAGTGAAACGCACAGCAATCACTGGGGCTACGGCGATGGCGGCGGCGCTCGCGATTGTGCTGTCCGGTTGCGGCTCTGACACCAAGACTGCACCCAGTACATCCACCTCGACGAAGACGTCCACCAGCACATCGACGAGCGCCAAGGCCGCTCCTTCGTCCAAGCCCAAGGTGGCTCCGCGCGATGAGAACGCCAAGGGACCGAACCCGACGATCGCCAGCTATATCGCGGAGAACAACATTCAGGAGACGCCGGTCAAGCGCGGGGATCCCGGCTCGCCCACCATCGATCTGCCGATTCCCGACGGCTGGGAGCCCGCCGGTGCGGACACTCCCGATTGGGCCTACGGCGCAATCGTTTACACCGGCCCGGATGCCGGTGACTACACGCCGAGCCTCGTCGCGCTGGTCTCGAAACTGACCGGCAACGTCGACCCGCAGAAGATCATCGACCTGGCGCCGGGTGAGCTCAACAACCTGCCCGGGTGGAAGCCGATGAACGAGGGCGAGACGAGCACCCTTGGCGAGTATCCGGCCTACCAGCTCGGTGGCACCTGGACCCAGGACGGCCAGACGAAGATCGTCGCGCAGAAGACGGTCGTGATCCCCGGCAGCGACGGGCTTTACGTCCTGCAGCTCAACGCCGACGGCCTCGAGGACCAGAAGGAAATCATCGGCGCGGCAACAGATGTGATCGATACGGACACGAAGATCACGCCGTAGCTGTCGTCGAGATGCACGTTTTGCAGACGTTTACTCGCACTCTGTCTGCAAAACGTGCATTTCGCGGCTTGGCTAGCTTTCCCTAATCCCGTCGAGGCGTCGGGTGGCGTCCTCGAACCCCTGGACCAACTCCGCGATGATGTCGGCGACGGGACGAATCTCGTTCATTCGCCCGACAATCTGGCCGACCGGCATCGCGACAGTGTCGGGATTGTCCGAATCGTTCATCCGCTGATGGGCCTCACTGACGAGGATGTTCTGCAGCGGCATCGGCAACGGCTCCGGTGCATCGGGTTCATCCCACGCGTCGGTCCACCGGGTCTTGAGCAACCGCGCGGGCTTGCCTGTGTAGATGCGGCGGCGGACGGTGTCGCTGGAGTTGGCGCGCAGCAGCGCTTCCTGAATGGTGGACACTCCGCCCGGCTTGCGGTGGCCGAGGTCGTACTCCGCCGACGTCAGAAACGCCGAGCCCATCCAGACACCCTGTGCGCCAAGGGCCAACGCGGCGGCCACCTGCCTGCCGGTGCCGATGCCTCCGGCCGCCAGCACCGGCGCCTTGCCGTCGAGTGCGTCGACGATCTCCGGCCACAACACCATCGACCCGATTTCGCCGGTGTGCCCACCGGCCTCATGGCCCTGCGCGACGACGATGTCGACACCGTTCTCCACATGGCGCTGCGCATGTTTGGCGCTGCCGGCCAGCGCGGCCACCGGAACACCGGCCTCATGAGCCTGGTCGATGACGTCCTTAGGCGGTGAGCCAAGCGCGTTGGCGATCAGTTTGATCGGATGCTTCAGCGCCACCTCGACGTGCGACCGTGCCACCGAGTGCAGCCAGCCGAGCACGCCCTCGTTGCGCTCCCCCTCGTCCGGTAGCGGTGGAACACCAAGATCGGCAAGGGTTTTGGCGACGAAGTCGCGATGGCTTTGCGGGATGAGCTTGTCGATGTCGACCGCTGAGCCTTCTTGCGGCACCTTGGCGGGCATGACGATGTCCACGCCGTACGGCTTGCCGTCGGTGTTCTCGTCCATCCAGCACAGCACGTTCTCGAGGTCCTCGGCGTCGTTGAACCGCACACACCCGAGCACGCCAAGCCCACCGGCCTTACTGACCGCGGCGGCAACCTTCTCCGATGGCGTGAAGACGAAGATCGGATAGTCGATGCCGAAGCGGTCACACAGCTCGGTGCGCATCTAACTCTCCCGTCGCTTCGCACGCCCCATCATGTTGAGGACCCCACATGATTGGCGTGCACGTCGTCGGCGGGACGCTCCTCGGTTTGGTCCTTCGCCCACCGGTAATCGGGCTTGCCGGCCGGGGTCCGCTGGATTCCGTCGACCCACCAAACCTTGCGCGGCACTTTGTATCCCGCGATTTCGTTGCGCACGAAGGCGTCGAGTTCGGCAAGCGTCGGGTTCGTGCCATCGCGGCGATGCACGACGGCGGCGACGCAGTTGCCGTACCGCTCGTCCGGAACGCCCACCACGAGCGCGTCGAACACGTCCGGGTGGCCCTTGAGCGCGGCCTCGACCTCTTCGGGATAGATCTTCTCGCCGCCGCTGTTGATGGACTGCGAGCCACGGCCAAGCATGGTCACGGACCCGTCTTCTTCGACCTCCGCGTAATCGCCAGGGATCGCGTAGCGGACACCGTTGTAAACTCGGAAGGTCTGCCGGGTTTTTTCTTCGTCCTTGTAGTAACCGACCGGGATATTGCCCTTCTTCGCGATCATCCCGCGTACGCCGGAGCCCGGCTTGACCTCATTGCCGTCCTCGTCGAGGACGACGGTGCGGTGATCGATGGTGACGCGCGGTCCGCCGGTGTGCGACTGGCCCTTGACGACGATGTTGGTGCCGCCGAAGCCGGTTTCCGAAGAGCCGATCGAATCGGTGATGACCCGGTTGGGCAGCAGTTCGAGGAACTTCTCCTTGATGCTGGTGGAGAACAACGCGGCGGTGCTGGCCAACAGGAACAGGCTCGACAAGTCCGGCTCGTGGTCGCCGTCATGCAGCTTGGTCAACGCATCGAGCAGCGGACGTGCCATCGCGTCACCGGTGAAGAACAGCAGGTTGACCTTGTACTTCTCGATCGTCGCCCACACCTCGTCGGCATCAAATTCCGGTGCCAGCACAGTGGTTTGGCCCGAGAACAGCGACATCCAGGTGGCCGATTGCGTCGCGCCGTGGATCATCGGCGGAATGGGGTAGCGGATCATCGGCGGGTTCTCCGCCGCGGCCTTGGCTAGGTCGTACTCGTCCTTGACGAACTCGCCCGTGGCAAAGTCGGTGCCGCCGAACAACACTCGGTAGATGTCCTCGTGGCGCCACATCACGCCCTTGGGGAAACCGGTGGTGCCGCCGGTGTAAAGCAGGTAGATGTCGTCGGCGCTGCGTTCGCCGAAATCACGCTCGGCTGAGGCCTGCTCGAGTGCGGAGTAGAACTCGACGCCGCCGTAGCGGGTAAATGATTCGTCGCTCCCGTCCTCAACAACCAGGATCGTCTTGACGTTCGGGGTCTCGGGCAGCACGTTGGCGACGCGGTCGGCGTAGCGGCGCTCATGCACCAGCGCGACCATGTCGGAGTTCTCGAACAGATACTTCAGTTCGCCCTCGACGTAGCGGAAGTTGACGTTGACCAGGATGGCGCCGGCCTTCACTATGCCGAGCATCGCGATCACGATCTCGATGCGATTGCGGCAGTACAGCCCGACCTTGTCGTCCTTCTTCACACCCTGGTCGATGAGGTAGTGAGCAAGGCGGTTGGCCTTCTCCTCCAACTGGGCGTAGGTGATCTGCTCGTCACCGCAGATCAGGGCAACACGGTCAGGCACAGCGTCGATGGCGTGCTCGGCGAGATCGGCAATGTTCAGGGCCACGAGACCTAAACTAGAACGTGTTACATTTTCATTCAAGTCTGTGGCATCGACGCTGGAAAGAAGGCTGGTCGTGAGCGACGCTGAAACATCGAAAAAGGGCCCCGACGCCCTCCTTGAGCAGCGCGGACACACGTTGATCTTGACGCTGAATCGGCCCGAGGCACGCAACGCGCTTTCCACCGAGATGCTCTCGATCATGGTGGCGGCATGGGACCGCGTCGACAACGATCCGGAAATCCGCAGCTGCATCCTGACCGGCGCTGGCGGGTACTTCTGTGCGGGCATGGACCTGAAGGCGGCAACGGCCAAGCCGCCGGGCGATTCGTTCAAGGACGGCAGCTATGACCCGTCGCGAATCGACGCCCTGCTCAAGGGCAGGCGGCTGACGAAACCGCTCATCGCGGCGGTCGAGGGTCCGGCCATCGCCGGCGGCACCGAGATCCTGCAGGGCACCGACATCCGCGTCGCGGGCGAGAGTGCCAAGTTCGGCGTCTCGGAGGCGAAATGGAGCCTGTACCCAATGGGTGGCTCGGCCGTTCGGCTCGTGCGCCAGATTCCCTACACCGTGGCTTGCGACATCCTGCTGACCGGCCGCCACATCACCGCCGCTGAGGCCAAGGAGATGGGCCTGATCGGTTATGTCGTTCCGGACGGCTCGGCACTGGAGAAGGCGCTGCAGATCGCCGAGGTGATCAACAACAACGGACCGCTGGCCGTGCAGGCGATACTGCGCACGATCCACGAGACCGAGGGTCTGCACGAGAACGACGCATTCAAGATCGACACCAAGATCGGAATCGAGGTGTTCCTCTCCGACGACGCCAAGGAAGGCCCACTGGCGTTCAAGGAAAAGCGCGCGCCGAACTTCAAGATGCGCTGAGATAGCGCTCCCGGCTTGCCCACCGGGCGAGCTTGCCGCTGGTGGTGCGCGGGATGGCACCAGCGCGCACGAAGTGAACCTCGGACGCCGTCAACCCGTGTTTCTGCGACACCAACTTTCGGATGGCCTCGATTGCTGGTGTCGGATCGTCGCGCGCTGTGCCTGCGGCGCGTTCGGCGATGATCACCAGGCGCTGACCGTCGTCGGTGAATGCGACGACGTAGCCTCGCCGCACCATCGGCGACGCTTCCGCCGTGGTGGCCTCGATGTCCTCCGGATAGTGGTGCAAACCATCGATCGTGATACGGTCCGCGATCCGGCCGATGACATAGAGCTCGCCGTCTGAGTACACGCCGAAGTCCCCAGTGCGCAGCCAATCACCTTGACGGGAACGCAATTTGGCGCCGAACGTGTGGCGAGTTTCGTCCGGGCGGCCCCAGTAGCCGCGACAGACGTTGTCGCCCTGCAGCCAGATCTCACCTACGTGGCCGTCGGACAGCTCCTCGGCGGCGTCGGGGTCGACGATCACCGCCGAAAGACTTCGCGCCACCTGACCACACGACACATGCGCCACCGCATTGGGGTCATCGGCGGTCGTCGCGACCGCGCTATCGCGAGCCAATTGTTTGCGGTCGAAATACTTTACGGTCGGCTCTGCACCCGGCTCGATGGTCGACACGAGCAGCGTCGCGTCCGCGATCCCGTAGGACGGCTTGACGGCCGATCGCGGTAAACCGAAGGGCGCGAACGCCTTATCGAAAGCACGGATCGCGTCCATGCTCACGGGTTCGGAGCCGATGATCAACGCCACATTGCTCAGGTCGATATCGTCGGCGGCATCGGGCACCCCACGCTGGGCGGCCCACTCATAGGCGAAGTTCGGCGCGGCGGTGATCACCCGACCCTCGCGTGATCCGGCCGACAACGCATGGATCCACCGCTGCGGCCTGCGGATGAACGCGGTCGGCGTCATCAACGTCGAATGGCCACCGTATACCGCAGGAAAGCCGATCATCGACAAGCCCATGTCGTGGTAGAGCGGTAACCAGCTGACGCCGTGGGTGTTTCGGTCCAACAGGTCGATCGACAGGATCATTTGAATGAGGTTGGTGCCGACCGCGCGGTGGGTGACCTCCACGCCTACGGGCGGCCGCGTCGCGCCGCCGGTGTACTGCAGGTGAGAAACGTCTGCGAGGTCGATTTCCACCGGCCTGAAGACCTCTGCGGCCGAGTCCGGGATCTCGTCGACGGCGATGACGTGTGGTCTTGCGCAGGGCGACACCGTGGTGAGGAACCCGTCCACTGCGTCCCTGACGGCGCTGGTGGTCAACACGAGAGCAGGTTGGGAGTCGTTCAGCGCTGTTTCCAGCCGCTCCGCATGACCGGGCAATTCCGGGGCAAACAACGGCACCGCAATGGTTCCCGCCTTGATGGCCGCATAGAACGCCGCGACGTACTCCAGGCCCTGCGGGGCCAGGATCGCCACCCGGTCATCGCGGCCGGCGATCTGCTGAATACGCGCCCCGATGGCTTCCAGCCGATGCCCGAACCGCATCCAGGTGATCTCTGTCGGCTGGCCAGCCTCTGATCGGGTGAAGTCGAGGTACCGGTAAGCCACGGAGTCCCCGACATTGGCGATGTTGCGCTCGATGAGCGAGATCAGCGTGACGCCGGGCGGCACCTCGACGCCTCCGTCGGCGTCGAGGCATTCCTCGATCTGCAGCAACCCGGCCATGAAGACAGGGTAGGCAGCCCCACTGTCCTAGCCGGTCAGCGGCTTAGTCGGGGTGAATTTCACCGGCATCGACTCCAGGCCGGACACGAAGTTCGCCGGGCGCAGCGGAAGGTCGGCGCCGTCCGCGAGCCTCAGATCGGGTAACCGCTTCAGCACCCGGCTCGTCATGTTGATCAACTCGATCCGGGCCAGCTGGTTCCCAAGGCAGAAATGCGTGCCGAATCCGAATGCCAAGTGGCTGTTGGGATCCCGCTGAATCCGGAAGTTGTCCGGGTCACCGAAAACGGTCTCGTCGAAGTTCGCCGACTCGAACAGCAGGAGCATCTTCTCACCCTGCTTGAGGCTGGCGCCGTGAAATTCCGTGTCGGCAATGATCGTTCGTGCCATGTTCTTCAACGGCGATGTCCAGCGCAGCATCTCCTCGATCGCCCCGGGGAGCTGGCCAGGATCGTTCTGCAGTAGATCCCACTGGTCCCGGTTGCGTATCAGCTGCTCGATACCACCCGAAATCGTGTGACGCGTCGTCTCGTCACCGCCGACGAGGATCAGCAGCGTCTCCTGAAGGATGTCGTCATCGCTCAGCCGTTCGCCGTCGACCTCCGAGTGCACCAGGACGCTGATCAGGTCCTCGGTCGGTTCGGCGCGACGCTGTTCGATCTTGCTGCGGGTGTAGTCGTTGTAGGCGACAAACGCGTCCATGGTGACCTGCATGTCGGCCTCGGACACCGTGGAACTGAGTCCGACCATCATGTCGTCGGACCACTTCAGGAACAGTTCCCGCTCGTCGGGCAGTACGCCGAGCATGTCGCCGATGACCGCCATCGGTAGGGGTGCGGCAAGGTCCCCGACCAAATCGCATTCGCCGCGTTCGCATACCGCGTCGATGAGGATGTCGCACAAACGACCGATCGACTCGTCTTGCACCTTCAACCGCTTTCGCGTGAAGCCGGCGTTGACGAGCTTGCGGCGCAACAGATGCGCCGGATCGTCCATGTCGATCATCATCGGCAGCGGAGGCTGGTCCGGCCTGATGCCACCCGCATTGGAAAACAGTTCGGGTTTGCGCTCGGCCTCGATCACGGCGGCATAGGTGGCCGCCGCGGCCAATCCGTTGCGGTCGCGAAACACGGGCTGGTTGGCCCTCATCCAGCGATAGGCCTCGCGCGAGGCGGGGCGGTCGGCGTAGAAATTGCCGTCGGTCAGATCGACGTCGGGAACCGTGGTCGTCATGAGATCTCCCGAGCGTCGGCGAATGTCATCTCGACATTGCCTGCCGAACTCGACATCAGGGCGCGTTTCGGAAAACCAAGCGAGGCCAGTTCTTTCGCGTATGGATGGTCGCCAAGGCGCACCTGCGCGCCGCCAAGTCGGTAGCGCACATCGTGCAGCGTCATCTCTCCGATGGTTTCGCGAAGCACGCCGTCGCGATATGAGTAGGTCGGATTGGATTGCGGCCGCGAAGTGAGCGCTGCCGGCATCGGCAGGCCCGGATGGAAATCCATGCCGACTGCAAACTGGCCGTCCACGGTCACGTCGAAACTGAACGGCTTGCCTTCGCGAACGGTGAAGTCCGCCATGACTTTTGGATAACCCCAGATTTTCGTTCCCGCCTCGAGCGTGAATGACTGGTCGACAGGAAGGTGGTGGATGAACGCCCCGGCATCCTGAAGGGCCTTCGGCCCGCTCGCATTCGAGCCCGGCGGATTCACCATCACGTTCGTGCCGTACTCGTAGTACTCGCCGAGGTCGCCGTCGAGGTAGTGCATGAGCATCAGCACGACGATGGCGCGACCCGGGAAATATCGGCAGACCTTCAGGCCGCTGTAGTCGATCAGACGCTGCGCGGCGTCAGCGTCCACCGAGAACATCGCCATGTGCTGATTCGCCCGGCGGATGCGCACCGGCATGGTGAGCACGGTGCCTGCAATGGTGTGCTGCGACATGATTGAGCGCTCACGCGAAGACCCTGAGCCAGTCATCCGGCCAATCTAGAACGCGTTCTAGACATGTAGCAAGAAGTGTCTACACCAACCCGGCAAGGTCCCGGATCTGCTCGGGTGACCGAGCCCCGACCACCATCATCGTCACGCCGGCGGCCTCCCATGCCTTGATCTGCTCCTGGACATAGGGAAGGTCGCCGACAATCGCCGAGTCATCGACGAGCTCGTCAGGAATGATCTTGGCGGCCTCGTCCTTGCGGTCGTTGCGGAACAACTTGGTCACGTCGTCTACGACCTCGGCGTAGCCCATCCTCCGGTAGACGTCGGCGTGGAAGTTGGTGTCCTCGGCGCCCATGCCGCCCATGTAGAGCGCCAGGTGCGGCTTCATCAGCTCCATGATCGCCGGGCGGTCGTCGGTGACGACCACCTGTGCGGTCGCGCAGATCTCGAAGTCTTCGCGAGTGCGACGAGCGCCAGGCCGCGCGAAGCCCTCGTCGAGCCACTCGTTGTACATGCCGGCGATCCGGGGCGAGTAGAAGATCGGCAACCAGCCGTCGCAGATCTCGGCGGCCAGCGCGACGTTCTTCGGGCCTTCGGCGCCGAGCATGACCGGGATATCGGCGCGCAGCGGATGCGTGATCGGCTTCAGGTTCTTGCCGAGTCCGGTGGTGCCCTCACCGGAAAGCGGCAACGGGTAGTGCGGGCCGTCGCTGTGCACGGGCGCCTCGCGGGCCCAGACCTGGCGAAGGATGTCGATGTACTCGCGGGTGCGGGCCAGCGGCTTGGGGAACTTCGCGCCGTACCAACCCTCGACGACCTGCGGGCCCGAGACGCCGAGCCCGAGGATGTGCCGTCCACCGGACAGGTGATCCAAGGTCAGCGCCGCCATCGCACATGCGGTGGGCGTGCGGGCCGAGAGCTGGATGACCGAGGTGCCCAGGCGCATGCGCTTGGTCTCGCGGCCCCACCAGGCCAGCGGCGTGTACGCGTCCGAGCCCCAAGCTTCGGCGGTGAACACGGTGTCGAAGCCCGCATCCTCGGCCGCGGCCACCAGTTCGGCGTGGTTTTCGGGCGGCTGCGCCCCCCAATATCCCAGCTGCAAACCCAGCTTCATTAGCCTGCCTCTCGACCCGTGGTTGAAACCATTCTTAGAACCTGTTCTACTCGATGCCGTGACCACCAGCCAAAGCAGCCCGGTGCAGATCGACAAGCATGAGCGGCCACTTTCCGCGCCGCTGAAGCTCTCATTCGACTACACCCGTTCAGTCGGCCCACTCCTCAGCCAGTTCTTCAGCGCCCTGCGCGAGCGGCGCATTCTCGGTGTCCGCGGATCAGACGGGCGCGTGCACGTGCCGCCCGCAGAGTACGACCCGGTCACGTACCAACAATTGACCGAGATCGTACCGGTGAGCAGCGTCGGCACGGTGCTGTCATGGACGTGGCAGTCGACCCCGCTGGAGGGCCAACCGCTGGACCGTCCGTTCGCATGGGCGCTCATCAAGCTGGACGGCGCCGACACCGCGCTGCTGCACGCGGTCGATGCGGGCACCTCCGACGCCATCAGCACCGGCGCCCGCGTGCACGCGCACTGGGTTGACGAGCCGGTCGGCGCGATCACCGACATCGCCTGCTTCCTCCCTGGCGAAGATGCCGAGCCGGCGGGCCAGCCTGACGACCGCGAGCCGGTCAAGATCCAGGTGACGCCGTCGTCCATCGAGATTCAGCACACCGCGTCGCTGCCCGAGACCACATTCCTCAAGGCGCTGGAAGAGGGCAAGCTACTGGGCGCGCGCACCGGCGACAACGGGAAGGTGTATTTCCCGCCCAAGGAGGCCGACCCGGCCACCGGCCTGGAACTCGACCAGTTCATCGAGCTGCCCGACAAGGGCACGGTCACCACGTTCGCGATCATCAACATCCCGTTCTCGGGCCAGCGGATCAAGCCGCCCTACGTCGCGGCCTATGTGCTGCTGGACGGCGCGGACATCCCGTTCCTGCACCTGGTCACCGAGATCGACCCGGCCGACGTCCGGATGGGTATGCGGGTCCAGGCCGTGTGGAAGCCGCGCGAGGAGTGGGGCCTTGGCATCGACAACATCGACTACTTCCGGCCGACGGGTGAGCCCGACGCCGACTACGACACCTACAAGCACCACCTGTAAAGGCGAGATCTGATGACCTCAAATGACGGAGTAGCAGTGGTGGGCTTCGCGCACGCACCCCACGTTCGCCGCACCGACGGCACCACCAACGGCGTCGAGATGCTCATGCCGTGCTTTCGCCAGCTCTACGACGAACTCGGCCTGCAGCAGACCGACATCGGCTTCTGGTGTTCGGGATCGTCGGATTATCTTGCCGGGCGGGCGTTCTCGTTTATCTCTGCGATCGACTCGATCGGTGCGGTGCCCCCCATCAACGAGTCGCATGTCGAGATGGACGCGGCATGGGCGCTGTACGAGGCCTACATCAAGCTCCTGACCGGGCAGGTCGAGACCGCACTGGTGTACGGGTTCGGCAAGTCGTCGGCCGGCACGTTGCGTCGGGTGCTCGCACTGCAGACCGACCCGTACACAGTCGCGCCGCTGTGGCCGGATTCGGTGTCGATGGCCGGTCTGCAGGCCCGGATGGGACTCGACGCAGGCAAGTGGACCGCCGAGCAGATGGCGCAAGTGGCGCTGGATTCCTTTGCGGCGGCGGGCCGTACCGACTCGGAGAAGCCTGCCAAGTCCGTCGATGAGCTCCTGTCTCGGCCGTTCTTCGCGGACCCGTTGCGTCGCCACGACATCGCGCCGATCACCGATGGTGCGTCCGCGATCGTGCTGGCCGCAGGTGAGAGGGCCCGCGAGTTGCGCGAAAATCCCGCGTGGATCACTGGTTTCGAGCACCGCATCGAGACTCCGATACTGGGCGCGCGTGACCTGACCACCTCGCCGTCGACGGCAGCGTCGGCCAAGGCGGCTACCGGCGGCGACACCGGCTCCATCGAGGTAGCCGAGATCTACGCGGCGTTCACCCATCAGCAGTTGATCCTCACCGAAGCGATCGGGCTGCCGTCATCGACGAAAGTGAACCCCTCGGGCGGCGCGTTGGCGGCCAACCCGATGTTCTCGGCCGGGCTGGAACGCATCGGCTTTGCCGCACAGCACATCTTCGACGGGTCAGCCCAGCGGGTGCTGGCGCACGCCACGAGCGGGCCTGTGCTGCAACAGAATCTCGTCGCCGTCCTGGAAGGGAAATAGTCCGATGGCGGGTCCATCCCAAAAGAATTTGGCTGCGGTGCTGGGCACCGGGCAGACCAAGTACGTCGCCAAGCGCCACGACGTGTCGATGAACGGCCTGGTTCGCGAGGCCATCGACAGGGCGTTGGCGGATTCGGGTTCGACGTTCGACGACATCGACGCGGTGGTGGTCGGCAAGGCACCCGACTTCTTCGAGGGCGTGATGATGCCCGAACTGTTCATGGCCGACGCGACGGGGGCGACGAACAAGCCGTTGATCCGCGTGCATACCGCGGGCTCGGTCGGCGGTTCGACCGCGATCGTCGCGGCCAGTCTCGTGCAATCGGGCAAGTACAAGCGCGTTCTGACCATGGCGTGGGAAAAGCAGTCCGAGTCAAACGCGATGTGGGCCTTGAGCATTCCGGTGCCGTTCACCAAGCCTGTCGGCGCTGGCGCCGGCGGCTACTTCGCACCGCACGTACGGGCATACATCCGCCGTTCGGGCGCACCGACACATATCGGCGCGATGGTCGCAGTGAAAGATCGGCGCAACGGCGCCAAGAATCCACTAGCGCATCTGCACCAGCCCGACATCACATTGGAGAAAGTGATGGAGTCCCCGATGCTGTGGGATCCGATCCGCTACGACGAGACCTGCCCGTCGTCGGACGGCGCGGCAGCGATGGTGATCGGTAACGAGGCCGCCGCCGACGCCCGGGTGGCCGAAGGTCATCCTGTCGCATGGATCCACGCCACGTCGCTACGCACCGAACCACTGGCCTACGCCGGTCGCGACCAAGTCAACCCCCAGGCCAGCCGTGACGCCGCCGCCGCATTGTGGAAGGCCGCCGGAATCAAGAGCCCGATCGACGAGATCGACGCCGCCGAGGTGTACGTGCCCTTCTCGTGGTACGAGCCGATGTGGTTGGAGAGCCTGGGTTTTGCACCCGAGGGCGAAGGCTGGAAGCTCACCGAGGCCGGTGAAACAGAGATCACCGGCCGGATCCCGCTCAACGCCTCCGGTGGCGTGCTGTCGTCGAATCCAATCGGCGCATCGGGCATGATCCGGTTCGCCGAGTCAGCGATCCAGGTCATGGGCAAGGCCGGCGACCATCAGGTGCCAGGCGCCCGCAAGGCGTTGGGGCACGCGTACGGCGGTGGCGCGCAGTACTACTCGATGTGGGTCGTTGGGGCGGACAAGCCGTGAAATACACCGTCAGCGTGGCGATGAGCCCGATCGAGCAACTCATCGAACTCGCGAAGACCGCGGAGGAAGTCGGCTTCGACTCGATCGCGCTGCCGGACTCGATCTTCTACATGGAGAAGCAATCGACTGATTACCCGTACACCGCTGACGGGTCGCGGATGTGGAACGAGGACACCCCGTGGGCCGATCCGCTGATCGTCGCGGGCGCGATGGGCGCGGTGACGTCGACGCTGCGGTTTTACACCAACGTGATGAAGCTCGGCTCGCGAAACCCCTTACTGCTCGCGCGCCAAGTTGGCTCGGTGGCGAACCTGACCAACAACCGCTTCGGGTTCGGTGTCGGAATCGGCTGGGCGCCAGAGGAATTCGAGTGGTGCGGCGTCCCGTATGCGAAACGCGGTAAGCGCGTCGACGAGATGATCGACGTAATCAAGCTGGTGCTCGGCGGCGGCATGGTCGAATTCCACGGCGACTTCTATGACTTCGACAAGCTGCAGATGAGCCCCGCTCCGAGCAAGCCGGTGCCGTTCTATGTCGGCGGCCACACCGAGGTGGCCCTGCGGCGGGCCGCACGGATCGGCGACGGGTGGACCAGTGCGATGTTGACCTGCGACCAATTGGCCCAGATCATCGGCAAGCTGAAGGCGCTGCTGGACGAACACGGCCGTGCCGACGACCCATTCGAGTTCCAGGCGGTGTGCATCGACAAGTTCGACGTCGACGGACACCGCGAGCTCGCTGAAGCGGGCGTCACCGACAACATCGTCATCCCGTGGATCTTCGACGGTCATGACTTCGACGCGCCCATCGACAAGAAGAAAGACTCGCTGAAGCGCTTCGCCGACACCTATATCCACTCCGGTTGGCAGCGGTGACGGACTCCCCGGTTCATCTGGCGGGCAAGCGTTCCCGCGAAGCTGCGGTCGCACACGATAAACAAGCGTGGCTCGCGGTGTTCGCCGACGACGCCATCGTCGAGGATCCGATCGGGCCCTCGCACTTTGACCCCGAGGGCAAGGGCCACCGCGGCAAGGAGGCGATCGCGAAGTTCTACGACATGGCGATCGCGCCGAGCGAGCTGGCGTTCAACTTCGAGAAGACCTACGTCTGCGGCAACGAGGAAGCCAACGTCGGCCACATCGTGATCAGGGCCGCCGGCTACGAAGTCACCGCTGAGGGAGTGTTCACCTACCGCGTCGACGACGACGGCAAGATCGTCGCACTGCGGGCCTACTGGGAACTCGACAAGGCGACCGCGAGCGCACGCAAGCTCTAGCGCGACAGGCGCTCCATCGCTTCGTTGACCAAGCCGAAAGTGAGCCGCTTGGTACGCCGCGCGGCGTTGAGGACTGCTTTGCGGCCCGCCGAGACAGGCTGGAGCGCAACGCCATCGCCGACACGAACGCTGCCGCCGATTTGGACCCAGCAGTAGACGCCGAGGCATCGGTCCGCTCGAGTAGCCACGGCCTTGGTGATGCGGCGGTCGACCTCGATACCGGGTTGCGCGCGGCTGGGCATGACGCACCGAATCGTCGGCATCGCGACGTGGAGAACCACGTCGCCAACCGCGAGGTTCGCGCCCGTCCAGTGTGACTCCGGTAGCTCGTCTTCTGGATTGTCCAGTGCCAGTAGTACATTGGGCCGGAATCGGCGCACATTGAGATCGCTGCCGACCTCTGCGCCGATAGTTGCCAGGCTGGTCTTGGTCAACACATGAATAGGAGCAAGGTCGACGAACATGCCAGGCGGGGTCGAGTAGCGGGTGAAGTTGACCATGTCCGAGACCCGCACCATCGAAAGGTCGGGCAGCTTCTCATCGTCTGACATGCCAAAGGCGGAGCGAAGCCAACCGGCCGACATGGTTTCGGAGCGCTCTTCACGAGTCAGCTTGTGCAGGCTGGTGTCGTCGGCAGGCGGCAGCGCAGTCAACCGCACCTCGCGCCCCACGAGCTCGGAGAGCTTGGCGTGCACACCGTCGTCGCTGCTGGACATCACCGTCCCGTCGGGGAAGCTGATTTCGACCTCGGGGACGTTGCCAGGGCCCGCGTCGGGTGGGACCGCGCCGAGGTAACGAGCGGTCGCGGTCAGGAGCACCGGGAGTTGCCGCGCGGATGCCGTGACGTCCTTCGCTACATCGCGAACGGCCCATAAGCGGTCGCCAAGCACTCCTCTGGCGCTCAGGTCGGCCTGTTCAATCTGCGTCCCGCCCAGCGACTTGACGGGGTACCGCCACAGTTCGGCGACCTGGCCGATGGTCATGACGCCACGGTACGGCGCACCGCTAGGTAACGGGCTGCATTCCGGTCATGTAGCGGCGGGCCAGGTCCTGATAGGCGCCGGGGTTGGTGTCCACCCACATCTGGGCACCGGTGCCCGCGATCGGACCCCGCACCTTGGCGGGCGAGCCGGTCACCAGGACCTCGTCGGGGATCTTCGTGCCGCCGACCACCAGCGAATGGGCGGCGATGAGGCTGCGGGCACCGATGACGGCGCCATCGAGGACCGTGCAATGGTTGGCGAGCACGGCCTGGGCCCCGATGTGCACCCCGTGCACCACGCAGCCGTGCGCAACCGTCGCACCGGGGCCGACGTCGACCGGAATGCCAGGCGGGGCGTGCAGCACGCAGTTGTCCTGCACGTTGGCGCCCTCACGGATGATGATCGGGGCGAAGTCCGCACGGATGACCGCGTTGAACCACACCGACGCACCCGCCTCGACGTGGACGTCGCCGACCAGCGTCGCGGTGGGGGCGATGAATGCGCCTCCATCGATCGTCGGCGAGCGACCCTCAAATGAGTACAACGGCATCGTCTAGATATACCGCAGGTAAAACCCGTCTAGATTGCGCCCCGGGGGGCAAAAACTGTAACGTGTTCTAGTTAGAGAGCACAGATTGGGAGGCCCGAGGTGACCACCGAAACCGCAGGCATTCGCGAGATCGACGCCGGCGCGCTGCCGGACAGGTACGCGCGTGGCTGGCACTGCCTTGGCCCGGTGCAGGACTACCTGGACGGAAAGCCGCACGGCATCGAGATCTTCGGCACCATGCTGGTGGTCTTCGCCGACTCCAATGGCGACGTCAAGGTGCTTGACGGGTACTGCAGGCACATGGGCGGCAATCTCGCTCAGGGCACGATCAAGGGCGACGAGGTCGCCTGCCCGTTCCACGACTGGCGCTGGGGCGGCGACGGCAAGTGCAAGCTGGTGCCCTACGCCAAGCGAACGCCCCGGCTGGCCCGCACCCGGTCGTGGTCCACCGATGTCCGCGGCGGGCTGTTGTTCGTGTGGCACGACCACGAAGGCAACCCACCGCAGCCAGAGGTGCGTGTCCCAGAGATTCCCGAGGCCGCCAGCGACGAGTGGACCGACTGGAAGTGGAACTCGATCCTGATCGAGGGTTCGAACTGCCGCGACATCATCGACAACGTCACCGACATGGCGCACTTCTTCTACATCCATTTCGGCCTGCCGACGTATTTCAAGAACGTCTTCGAGGGCCACATCGCGTCGCAGTACCTGCACAACGTCGGCCGCCCGGATATCAACGACATGGGCACCACTTACGGTGAGGCGCACCTGGATTCGGAGGCGTCGTACTTCGGTCCGTCGTTCATGATCAACTGGCTGCACAACAGCTATGGCGGATTCAAGGCCGAGTCGATCCTGATCAACTGCCACTATCCGGTCACCCAGAATTCCTTCATGCTGCAGTGGGGTGTGATCGTCGAGAAGCCGAAGGGGCTCGACGAGGAGACGACCGAAAAGCTGGCGACGGTGTTCACCGAGGGTGTCAGCAAGGGCTTCCTGCAGGACGTCGAAATCTGGAAGCACAAGACCCGCATCGACAACCCGCTGCTGGTCGAGGAGGACGGCGCGGTCTATCAGATGCGCCGCTGGTATCAGCAGTTCTATGTGAATGCGGCGGACGTGACGCCCGACATGACCGACCGCTTCGAGATCGAGATCGACACGACGGCCGCCAACGAGAAGTGGCATGTCGAGGTCGAGGAGAATCTCAAGCAGCAGGCTGCCGAGGAAAAGACCGGCTCTTAAATGACGCCGCGCGATCAAGCCCCAGACGTCGACCAGCTCGCCCGGTCGATGCTGAGGCTCTATGGCGCACACGACGATGACGACGAGCACCGCGCGAATTCGGACATTGGTGCCCGAAGTTTATCTGGCGCACCGGACTTCGCGTCCGACCCGGACCGGGCAGCCGCGGTGCGGGAAGCCAGCCTGCGCGACCGGGAGCGGTACCTGACGTCGGGACTGGTCTCGGTCGACTGCCGTTTCTGTCACGTCACAGTGCAGGTGAAAAAGCTGGGGCCGGGGCATACTTCCGTGCAGTGGAACACGGAGGCCTCACAACGTTGCGCGTACTTCAGCGAGATCCGGCAGTCCGGTGGTGAGTCCGCTCGCGCCCGGGCGTGCCCGAAGCTTGCCGACAGCATCAAACACGCGGTCGCCGAGGGGTGCTTGGAGGAAGTCTCTAGTGCTGCTTCGCCGGGCGACGGGTGACGTTCTGGGTCGGTTGTGTGCAGTTTGTGGCGGTGTCACAGCCCCTTGAAGCGTTCTTTGACCTGCTCGTCGGTCAAGCCGTAGTCGGCCAGGGAATACGCGTGCTTCGGCGCACGCGGGCCCTTCTTGCTCTCGGTGTGGGTGTTCTCTGCGGCCGCGCGGGTCTCGTCGGTGAAGTCGATGCCGAAGTGGCGATAGATCTTCTCCAGCTCGCGGACCGGATCGGCGATGAAGTCGAAGTAGTCCATATCGTAAAACTGCGTTGAATCATGCTTGGCCCGTTCGGCATTGAACAGCTCCAGGCCGCGCGACCACGTCTCCAGCGAGTCCTGGCCGATCGTCTCACCGACGAAAGTGGTCGACCAACCTTCGGTCGTGTGCTGCGCCAGCGAGCACATCGACGCCATGATCGTCTCGGCGGGCCGGTGGCACTGAATCACCAGCGCGTCGGGATACGTCGCGAACAATGCATCGAGCGCGAACAGGTGGCTCGGGTTCTTCAGTACCCATCGCTTCTCGGCGTCGTTCAGCCCGATCAGCTGAAGGTTCTTGCGGTGCCTCCGATATGACCGCGTCCAGTCCTGCTTGGCCAACCAGCGCGCATAGGTCGGGACATGCGCGAGCGTCTCGTACGACACCGAGTGCAGCGACTGCCGCAACAACTGCCAGCACTCCTCGACATCGTCGGCGGTCATGTAATGCAGGCCGGTGTAGTCGGGGTTTTCGTTGTGCGCCTTGGTGAATTGCGCGTCAAGCTGCTGAAAAACCGGGTTCTCCGACCAGGTTTCGCGCGGCGGACGGGGCTGGGGGAACTCGGCGAGCCACAGCTGAAGACCCTGGTGTCGCGGATCGGCGGCCAACAGCCGGTGCAACGCGGTGGTGCCAGTGCGCGGCAGACCGGTGACGAAAATCGGCCGCTCAATCGCCACATCGGCGTGCTGTGGGTACTGCTTGAACGCCGCCTCGGATACCAGTCGCGCCACCAGAGCGTTGCGCACAAAGAAGCGATTCATCTTGCTGCCCAGCTCGGTGAGTCCGGCGTCGTTCTTGAAGGACTCGAGCAGCACCCCGAGCGCCTCACGGTAGTTGTCGTCATCGGCACCGAAATCGTCGAGCCCGCAGGCCTTCGTCGCCGACGCGTGCAAATCCTCGACGGTCCCGACATCGGTACGTGGTGTCACGCTTTGAACTCCCCGCAGTTCACGTCGAGGGTCTGTCCGGTGATTCCGCTCGACAGGTCGCTGGCCATGAACAGAATCGCCGACGCCACCTCGTCCTCGGTGGGCAGCCGCTTCAGGTCGCTGTTGACCGCGGCGGCCTTGTAGATCTCGTCGACGGTGGTGCCGTACTTCGAAGCCTGATGCTCGAAGTAACCCTGCAGCGTGCCGCCCCAGATGTAGCCGGGCAACACGGAATTCACCCGAATACCTTGGGGGCCAAGCTCACTGGCCAGCGACTGCGACATGGCCAGCAAGGCCGATTTGGCCATCTTGTACGCGCCCTGCTTCGGGTCGGAGTGGCGCACCACCATCGAGTTGACGTTGACGATCGCGCCCTTCGCCTCCGTCAATGCAGGCGTGAAGCCCTGGATCAACCGCAGTGCGCCAAGCACGGTGAGCTCCAACGTGTCTCGAATGTGGTCAAAGGTGGTGTTCGCGAAGGGCTTCATGGACGGCACCTTGAACGCGTTGTTGATCAACACGTCGACCTTGCCGTACGCCGTCAGCGTCTCGGACACGAGGTTGTTCACCTGTGCCTCATCGGTGATGTCAGTACCCACCGACACCGCACGCCGACCGAGATCGGTGATCTGCTTCGCGACGTCCTCCAGGCGCTCGACGGTGCGGGCCGCCAGCACCAGGTCGGCACCGGCCTCGGCACAGCGCCGCGCGAGCGTGGTGCCAAGGGCAGGACCCACACCGCTGATCACGACAACCTTGTTGTCCAGCAAACCGGCCATCTACTATCCCACCATCCTGTGTCCAATTTGCTCCTGGCGCTGGGCAATTCGCGCACGCCAGTCTTCCTCAGAGATCTTGTTCTGTTCGTAATACGGCAACGACGCGGGAACCTTGTCGAAGTCGACGAGCTCGACGGTCGGCCCGTCGGCCTCCGTCAGCTCACGCGACACCCGCTGCCAACGGAACTGCAGGAACCCCTTCTTGTGCCCCAGTGTCTCGACCCAGTTGGTGACGCCGGGGTTGCGGTCGGTGACCACGATGCGGATCTTGCCGTCCGGATCGGCTTGCGCCTGAGTGCCGTTCAGTGACGTCTGGTGGTTGATGTAGTCCAGCGAGATGTACCACAGGCTGCCCAGCTGGAACCCGAGGTACGGCGCATCGGTCACCGGCAGCGTGATGACAAGGGCCTGGTCGTCACGCAACTCGTAGTGACCCGCCGACGAGTACTGGGTGGCCAGCCCGCCGGGCGTGAGTCGAGGCGCCACCATAGTGTTGACCGGAATGTTCAGATAGAACCACTGCGGAAACTGCAGCCACGTCTTGACACGCTGCACCAGTTGCTTACCGGCTGTGACGTAACGCTTTTCGATCAGCTCGCGAGTCAGCGGCGGCGGTGCGGTGCCCGCGGTGTCGGGGCGCTTGATGGCGAATGAGCCCCGCCGCGCCGCCCAGTCGTTGTAGACCTCCCTGATCACCAGCTGCGACGGGGTCTCCGGCCGGAACCGCCATTCGAAGCTGCCGTCGGACGCGATGTCGAGCTTGCGGTCGTCGAATGCGGTTTCGCTATCGGGCACCACCTCGTCGGTGTATTCGCCGCCCAGCAGCTGGAAGCTCACATCGGTCGTGGTGCCGCGCTTGCCGGTCACGACGTACTCGTGGCCGGGCAGCACCCGGGTGCCGAAGTACAGCGTGTCAGGGTTGTCGAGGCCCATCTTGGTGAACGGGCCGGTGCCGGTGTGCAGGAAGGGATGGTCGCGGTCGTAGTCGAACGCGACGTGCGTACATGCCGCGATGCAGCCCGCAAGGTACTGCAGGCCCTCCAGCAGGTCGGCGTCGGATTCGATGTGCGGCGCTTCGGAGACCAGTTTCTCGGCCTCGGCGATCGCCTCGATGAGTGGCTGCGTGTACACGCCCTTGAAACTAGAACGTGTTCTACCAGGAGTCAATATATCGACCGTGACGGTACATATATGGACCGGCGATGTACGCTGCTCGCGTGTCCGCCCCAGAGTCCGCCGGCCGTGCATCACCACCGACCGAGCGCGTCGTCCGCATCCTGGACTTCCTGGCGAGCCGGCCGGAAGACCGCTTCGGCCTGTCTGACCTGGCCCGCAGGGTGGGGCTGAGCAAGCCGACGTGCCTCGGCATCGTCACATCGCTCACCGACGCGGGCTACCTGGTCCGGGACGCCGCCGACAAGACCTACCGGCTTGGGCCGTCGTTGATCACGCTTGGACACAAGGCGCAGGAGTCGATGCGGGTCAGCCCCGCGGCCCGCGACGAGTTGCGCAGGCTGTCGGCGCGCTTCGATGTCACCGCGGCCCTGTCGGGCGTGGTCGACGATCGGATCACGCTGCTGGATCTGGTGGCCCCCGCAGGCGCCCGACCCGGCGTCGAGGTCGGCCAGAGTTACCCGTTCGCGCCTCCCGTTGGGTTGATGTTCGTGCTCTGGGACGACGAGGCCGAGCGCAACTGGCTCGCCAAGGAGCCCACGATCCCGCTGCGGACGAACACCGAACGGCTCAACCGGGTGATCGCGGCGTGCCGCGCCGACGGCTACCTCGTCGAGCGCCTGACGCCGGGCGGACGTCGGCTGTATTCGTTGATGGCGGGCATGTCGAGCAA
The DNA here is from genome assembly GCF_000328565.1 of Mycobacterium sp. JS623. Taxonomy (NCBI): domain Bacteria; kingdom Bacillati; phylum Actinomycetota; class Actinomycetes; order Mycobacteriales; family Mycobacteriaceae; genus Mycobacterium; species Mycobacterium sp. JS623. The sequence goes on from NC_019966.1 coordinate 5,719,958, forward strand.
TCTGCCCGACGAATTGCGTGCGCTGCTCGGCGAATTGGTGTCCGACATCGGCGAGCGGGTTTACCTGCGCGACGAAAGCGCCGGCGGCCGAACGCGCCATGACATCAGCGTCATCTCCGCGCCGGTCTATGACCACTATCAGCGTCAGGTGATGGTCGCGTCCATGCACATCGGAAAGTCGTTGACCGACAACGAAATCGCCGAGAGGGCGCGCGCACTGGTGGCGACTGCCGACGCCGTCACCAAACAACTCGGCGGCGCAAAGCCTGCAGGCTAGTAGGCGTACGTATTCGCGGGCTTGTCGATGCGTGTCACCCGCGACACCGCAACCGTCGGAACGAAGTTGGTCGATATTGTCGACGTTCCGGGGACCACGGTGCCCTCCACTTGCAGCCAGGTGTCTTCGGGGTAGCCCGCCGCCTCGGCCGCCGCGGCGCCGGACAGATGGACTCGAGCCAATTGCGCGTCGGCCGCGCAGCAGACGATGACGACGCGGCCAAGATCGGTGCCCTCGGGGTACTTGACCGTGAAGCCGGCAAGCGTGATGAGCCTGCGGTCGAGGCTATCGGCGGAATCCGCGGCGGCCCGCATGACCACGTCGGGAATCGACACGGTCGGCGCGCGTCCGGCGGGCAACGGCGGAAACGCTCGCTTCGGCGGTGCAGTCACGGCGACGGCCGCGGGCGCGGCTCCCTGCGCGCCGAGCGGCGGCGGTACCACGAACGTCGTCAGCGCGATAGGCACCAGCAGCAGCCACACCAGCCACGGCCGACGCCGATGCCCGTGCTCGTCGGCATCGGGGGCGCGTCGCAGATCGTGAACGATGGACGCCACTGCAAGGGCAATCAGTACGACGGCCGCGGCGATCAGCCACGGCAGCAATGACGGCTTCACGAAGTTCAGGTAGGTGCCCTTGATCGCCATCACGAGCGCGCTGAGCCCGACAAGCAGGACGAGGGTGTTCTGCGTGCCCCTGCTCATCTGAGGACCACCAGTCCGACGAGGGTTGGGATGACCGTGGCGACGACGAAGGTCGCTGGGCCGAAGCGAATTGCGAAGGGACGGCCGAACATTCCGGCCTGCATCGCCGACAGCTTGACGTCAACCGCGGGTCCGACGACAAGAAACACCAGCCGCGGCAGCAACGGCAGCATTGTCAGGCTGGCGGCGACAAAGGCGTCGGCCTCCGAACACAGTGCCAACACGACCGCCAGCAGCGCCATAGTCAGAACGCCGAGCACAAGGTGCCCAGCCAGATGTTGAAATACCCAGGGCGGCAAAGCAACTCGTAGCAGCGCTGCCGCAGCGGCGCCGAGTACCAGATAGGAGGCGGCCTGCAGAAAGTCGTGGCGTGCCGCCTCGGTGAACACCGTCCAGCGAGAGACGTCGGTGGCGTGTGGCGTTGGCAAGCGCCGGGTCACCCATTCGGCGCGGCCCCAGCGTTGCCACAGCAGTCCCATCGTGATCGCGGTGAGTAGCGACGCCACACACCGGGCAAGCACCATCGCGGGCTGGCCGGGAAACGCCACCGCCGTGGCCACCAGCACGACGGGATTGATGGCGGGTGCCGACAGCATGAACGTCAACGCGGCCGCACCGGACACCCCGTCCCCGAACAGTCGTCGGGCCACCGGAACCGAGCCGCATTCACAGCCCGGCAGCGCAGCACCGCCCACTCCGGCGACCGCCACGGCGACCGCGGGCTGAGACGGCAGCCAGCGGGCCAGCCTGTCAGCCGACACGAACGCGGCGATCAGGCCGCTGATCACCACACCGAGCACCAGAAACGGCAATGCCTGAACGAACACGCCGCAGAACACCGTCGCGGCCACGCTCACGTCGGCATGACCGGCCACAAAAGCACTCATCGCGCCGGCCGCCAAGGCCAGCGCGATGAGCGAGGCGAGCAAGATTTCCATCGACCCGATGCGCCTACGGCGCTGAATGGGTGCGGTGACGGTCACAGGCCCATCTTGCCTGCCTTACCTGATTACAGCGTCTGCAGAATCTCCGAGATCGGCGTCGGCGTCACCGTCACACCGCACTGCGCCAACAGATCATCGGCGGGCTGGTTGATCGCCTGCAAGTCGTTCGCGATCTGCGGATTGCTGTCGAAGTACACCTGGTAGGTCGCCTCGGCCTGGTCAGATGGCTGCTTCGCGATGTCCGTCAGCTCCTGGTTGGTCTGCGGATGTGCAGACAGGTAGGCCGCGGTGGACGCCGACACCGAGCTTGCGGTAGTTGCGATTCCACGTTGGCTGCAAGCGTCGGGAGTGGCGTTGGCGACCGGCATGACGATGGCCGCCGATCCAAGGGCCAAGACGCCGCCGGCGAACATTCCGTAAAGGCCGCGTCGCACGGTCGTTGCGGACACATACATCGAATCACTCCTTCGGTCTGCGACGAAAAGCCGCGACCAAAGGCCTAACCGGTTACCCGGGACCGCTAAACACCTCGCAGGTCAGACCTCGGCGAGGACCGTCAGCGCGTCGGTCGGCGACACCTCCATGCCGCAGTGGTTCTTGTAGTCGACCAGCGGCTGCTGGATGGCACGCAGGTCGTTGGCCTGATCCGGGTGGTCCTTGAAGTAACTGTCGACCTGTCCCATCGCCACAAACGCCGGCTGCCGGGTGATATCGATCAGGGCCTGGTTCGCGTCCGGATGCGCCGCGAAGTAGTCCGACAGCGACGCCGTGACTGAGCTGACCGTCTTGGCCAGGGTGCCGGCGTTGCAGTCGCTCGGCGGAGCGGGCTCGGTCTCGGGGTCGGCGCTGGCGATTGGCACGCTCAGCGCCGCACAGGCCAGGGTGCCGAACGCAGCCAGGACGACGTTACGAAGTTTCACGGGTGGCTCCTTGGTCGACGAATTCCAATCTGGTATTCGCTGGCCGGAGCGAAGCGTTACCGGACGGCGGTCGCCCAAACGCACGTTTTGTAGGCCCGCTCTTGCACTTTCCCTACAACAGGTGCATTTCGCGTGGATCGGCCCCTACTTTGCAGCCGCCGCGGCGTCCTGTTCGCGCTTGATCTCCAACGCGATGTCGATCAGCTGGTCCTCCTGGCCGCCGATCAGCTTGCGCTGACCCGCCCGGTGCAGCAGCTGGTGGGCGGGCACGCCATAGCGCTCGGACTGGCGGATGGCGTGCTTGAGGAAGCTCGAGTACACCCCTGAATACCCCATGATCAGCGCATTGCGATCGAGCAGGCACTCGGCCGGCATCGCGGGTGCGACGACCTCTTCGGCGGCGTCGGCGATATCGAAGAAGTCGATGCCTGTCTTCACGCCGATCTTGTCGAAGACGCCGATGAGCGCCTCGACCGGCGCATTGCCGGCACCGGCGCCGAATCGGCGGCAGGAGCCATCGATCTGCTTGGCGCCAGCGCGCACCGCCTCAACGCTGTTGGCGACACCCAGGCCGAGGTTCTCGTGGCCATGGAAGCCCACTTGTGCGTCGTCGCCGAGCTCGGCGACAAGGGCGGCGACGCGGTCTCGCACGCCCTCGAGCACCAGCGCGCCCGCCGAGTCGACGACGTACACGCATTGGCATCCGGCGTCGGCCATGATGCGTGCCTGCGCCGCGAGCTTCTCCGGGCTGATCGTGTGGCTCATCATCAGGAACCCGACGGTTTCCAGACCGAGCTCGCGGGCAAGGCCGAAGTGCTGGATAGAGACGTCGGCCTCGGTGCAGTGCGTGGCGATCCGGCAGATCGAGCCGCCGTTGTTCTGCGCCTCCTTGATGTCCTCCTTGGTGCCGACCCCGGGCAGCATCAAGAATGCAATCTTGGCTTCCTTGGCGGTTTCGGCCGCGAGATTGATCAGTTCCTGCTCAGGGGTTTTCGAGAATCCGTAGTTGAAACTCGACCCGCCGAGCCCATCACCGTGGGTGACCTCGATGACCGGAACGCCTGCCTCGTCCAGGGCCGAAACAATCGCGTGTACTTCATCTTTGGTGAACTGGTGGCGCTTGTGGTGCGACCCGTCACGCAGTGACGTATCCGTGATGCGGATGTCCCACACCGGGTTGAAGAAAATATCGGTGCTCATGCCTGGCCTCCAGCTACTGCGAGCGACTCTTTGGCGATTTCCTCGCCGACCTTGGTGGCCGCCGCGGTCATGATGTCCAGATTTCCCGCATACGGCGGCAGGTAGTCCCCGGCGCCCTCGACCTCGATGAACGTCGTGACCAGGTGATTGCCACCGTTGACCACCGACGGCTCGTCGAACTGGGGCTCGTTGAGCAGCCGGTAGCCAGGAACGTAGGTCTGCACTTCGGCGACGACGTCCTTGATCGACTGGGTGATCGCGTCGTGGTCGGCGTCCTCGGGAATGGCGCAGAAGATGGTGTCGCGCATGATCATTGGCGGTTCGGCCGGGTTGAGGATGATGATCGCCTTGCCCCGCTTGGCGCCGCCGATGTCCTGCACACCCGCGCTGGTGGTCTTGGTGAACTCGTCGATGTTGGCCCGGGTGCCCGGTCCGGCAGACGCCGACGACACCGACGCCACGATCTCGCCGTACGGCACGTCGACGACACGCGAGACCGCATACACGATCGGAATCGTGGCCTGCCCACCACAGGTCACCATGTTGACGTTCGGCGCATCCAGGTGCTGCCGCAGATTGGCGGGCGGAATCACGCCGGGCCCGACGGCGGCAGGTGTCAGGTCGACCGCGCGGATTCCGGCTTCTGCATACTTGGGCGCCGCGTCGCGGTGGACGTAGGCGCTGGTCGCCTCGAAAACGAGATCCGGCTTGTCGCTTTGCGCGAGCAGCCAATCGACGCCTTCGTGTGACGTCTCCAGCCCGAGCTTGCGTGCGCGGGCCAGCCCCTCGGACTCCGGGTCAATGCCGATCATCCAGCGCGGCTCCAGCCACTCTGAGCGCAGCAGTTTGTACAGCAGGTCGGTGCTGATGTTGCCCGACCCGACGATCGCGACAGAGGCCTTGCGAGCCATGGGTACTCCCTCTTTTTGGAGCTATTCGAAACTCAGTCGTACAGAACCTAACCCGGCGAAGTCCGCAACGAAATTGCTGCCAGGCGGTGCATCTATCGCACGGGTGCATGAGCCCGGCAACACGATGTCACCGGCCTTCAGCCGCACACCAAAACTCTCGACCTTGCGGGCCAACCAGGCGACCGCGGTCACTGGGTTTCCGAGCACCGCATCGCTGCGGCCCTTGGCGACGACTTCCCCGTTATTGGTGAGCACCGCATCGATGTTGCGGATGTCGATGTCCTTCGGCGACACCCGCGCCTCACCGAGCACCCAGCCGGCCGACGAGGCGTTATCGGCGATGGTGTCGCACAACTTGATCTTCCAGTCGGTGATGCGGGTGTCGATCAATTCGATCGACGGCGCGAACGCGGCCGTCGCCGCCAGCACGTCATCCTCGGTGCAGCCGGCGCCGGGCAGATCATCGGCCAGGATGAAACCGACCTCGACCTCGACGCGCGGGTAAAGATACTTGGCCGACTGGACCGGTTTGTCTTCGTACACCTGCATTTCGTCGAGCAGGTGCCCGTAGTCGGGTTCGTCCACGTTCATCATCTTTTGCATGGCCTCGGACGACAGGCCAACCTTGTGTCCCACTACGCGGGCACCTTCTGCGACCCGCTGCCGGATGTTGATCAGCTGGATTTCATAGGCATCGACCACGTCGATATCGGGATTACCGTCGGTCAACGGGGAAATGGGAACGCGGCTGCGCTCGGCCTGAGCGAGGTCGGCGGCCAGCTGGTCACGTACCTGGGCGCTGAGCATTTATGCTATGCCCTCTCTTAGTCCGCTCGTTTCGGTGACCGGCGCAGTTGTGGGTCGGCCGGCCAATTCTATAACGTGTTCTACATGACGGGTCAGGAGTACGGTGCTTTCGACGTAGTCGTGGTAGGAAGCGGCGCCGCCGGCATGGTCGCCGCCCTCACCGCGGCCCACCAGGGACTATCCACAGTAGTCGTCGAGAAGGCGCCGCACTATGGCGGTTCCACTGCGCGGTCAGGCGGCGGCGTGTGGATTCCGAACAACGAGGTCCTCAAGCGCGACGGCGTCACGGACACGCCCGAGGCAGCGCGCAAATACCTGCATACGATCGTCGGCGACGTGGTCGAGCCCGAGCGCATCGACACCTACCTCGAGCGCGGCCCCGAAATGTTGTCCTTCGTGCTGAAGAACTCGCCGCTGAAGATGTGCTGGGTGCCTGGCTACTCCGATTACTACCCCGAGACGCCGGGTGGCCGGCCCGGCGGTCGGTCGATCGAGCCGAAGCCGTTCAACGCCCGCAAGCTCGGTGCCGACGAGTCGGGCCTGGAGCCGCCGTACGGCAAGGTGCCACTCAATGTCGTTGTGATGCAGCAGGATTACGTCCGGCTGAACCAGCTCAAGCGTCACCCGCGTGGCCTGCTGCGAAGTCTCAAGGTCGGCGGCCGCACCATGTGGGCCAAAGCGACGGGCAAGAACCTCGTCGGGATGGGCCGCGCGTTGATCGCTCCACTTCGGATCGGCTTGCAGAAGGCCGGCGTCCCTGTGCGGCTGAACACCGCGTTCACCGACCTCTACGTCGAGGACGGCGTGGTCCGCGGGATCTACGTCCGCGATACCAGCGCACCGGAATCGGCTGAGCCCGAGCTGATCCGGGCGCGTCGCGGGGTGATCCTCGGAGCCGGCGGGTTTGAGCACAACGAGCAGATGCGGGTGAAGTACCAACGCGCGCCGATCACCACGGAGTGGACCGTTGGCGCCAAGGCCAACACCGGCGACGGCATCATCGCCGCCGAGAAACTGGGCGCCGCGCTCGACATCATGGAAGACGCCTGGTGGGGCCCGACGGTGCCCCTGGTGGGTGCGCCGTGGTTCGCGCTGTCCGAACGCAACTCGCCCGGCTCGATCATCGTGAACATGTCGGGCAAGCGATTCATGAACGAGTCGATGCCGTACGTCGAGGCATGCCACCACATGTACGGCGGCACCTTTGGGCAGGGCCCCGGCCCCGGCGAAAACATCCCGGCCTGGCTGGTGTTCGACCAGCAGTACCGCGACCGCTACATATTCGCGGGACTGCAACCGGGACAACGCATTCCGACTAAGTGGCTGGAATCCGGCGTCATTGTCAAGGCCGATACGCTCGACGAACTCGCCGCAAAGGCAGGCCTGCCCGTCGAAGAGTTGAAGACAACGGTCGAGCGGTTCAACGGGTTCGCGCGGTCGGGCACCGACGAGGATTTCCACCGCGGCGAGAGCGCCTACGACCGCTATTACGGCGACCCGACCAATAAGCCGAACCCCAACCTCGGCGAGCTCACCCACGCGCCGTACTACGCGGCCAAGATGGTGCCCGGCGACCTCGGCACGAAGGGCGGCATCCGCACCGACGTGTACGCCCGCGCGCTTCGTGACGACGGTTCGGTGATCGAGGGGCTGTATGCGGCCGGCAACGTCAGCGCGCCGGTAATGGGTCACACGTATCCGGGACCGGGCGGGACGATCGGCCCTGCTATGACATTCGGGTACCTTGCAGCCCTACACATAGCGGGGAAGAACTGATGCCGATCAATCTGGACGTCGCACTTGGGGCGGAACTCGAACCCGCTGAATTCTCTTGGACCAGTAGCGATATCCAGCTCTATCACCTTGGCCTTGGTGCGGGCAGTGACCCGATGGACAAGCGCGAGCTGCGCTATCTCACTGACGAGACCCCGCAGGTATTGCCCACGTTCGGCAACGTCGCGCAGAGCTTCCACATGACGAAGCCACCCACAGTCCAGTTTCCTGGTATCGACATCGAACTGAGCAAGGTGCTGCACGCCAGCGAGGCAGTGTCGGCGCCGGGGCCCATCCCTGCCGCCGGCACCGGAATCGCGGTCACTCGTTTCACCGACATCTGGGACAAGGGCAAGGCCGCCGTCATCTGGTCGGAGACCACAGTGAAGGCACCAGACGGCACGCTGCTGTGGACGCAGAAGCGGTCGATCTTCGCCCGCGGCGAAGGCGGCTTCGGCGGTGAGCGCGGCCCGTCCACGTCATCACAACCGCCCGAGCGCGCGCCGGACTTCGAACTTTCCATCCCGGTATCGCCGCAGCAGGCGCTGCTGTACCGAATGTGCGGTGACCGCAACCCGCTGCACTCGGATCCCGACTTCGCTGCGGCGGCCGGCTTCCCACGCCCGATCCTGCACGGGTTGTGCACGTATGGCATGACGTGCAAAGCCATGGTCGACCATCTCCTGGATGGCGACACGGCCCGGGTCGGCAGCTATGGGGCCCGGTTCGCGGGCGTCGTCTTCCCCGGCGAGACGCTGAAAGCCAGCATCTGGAAGGACGGCGATGGCTTCCAGGCCGTCGTCACCGCGCCCGAACGGGATGACGCGGTCGCGCTCGCCGGCGTGGAGTTGACGCCGGCCTGACCCGAGCCCGGTTGCCACCAGATCGCGGGTTGGCTTCGTGCTGCGAATCATTTGACGATGCAGCAAATGACACGCGTTTCAGTTGCAGTCGGCGAGGAGGGTACCGCGGAATCCGCCTTCGCCTACTTGCCTTCGTTTGCCATATGTGTTCATCTCGTCTCATCAGCGATAGCTACCACGACTATATATTAATCGTAAAATCAAGATATCCGTTAATAAACTCGCCATAGTGCCAGGTAACGCTCGTAAGGCCAGGTCCGACGTCGGAACCTCGTCGGTTTAACTACCAATTTCCCACAACTCAAGGAATAGGTTAGCTGGAATGGTTTCGAAGTTGTGCGCAAACAGCTACCATGACTCCGTCCTCCCACTCTGCTAGCTAAGGAGCAGCCATGTCACGTGTTCGTTCCGCTCTACTCTTCACGGCTTCGCTAATCGGCGCCGGTACGTTTGCGCTCGTCGGCGCGGGGGGAGCCTCGGCCGATAGCGGCATCAACTTCACCCCCGGCAACAACGGCCTCCTCAATGCCGGGACGGGCAACAACGGCGTCGGAAACAACCTGCTCAGCCCCGGCGGCTTCAACAACGGAATCCTCAATCAAGGAATTGGAAACCAGGGCATCCTCAACTTCGGCGGTGTCGATCCGCTCTTCACGGGGAATCGCGGCGTCCTCAACATCGGTAACGGCAACACCGGCCTCCTCAACATCGGCAACTTCAACACCGGCGCCGTCAACATCGGCGATGGCCGGAACGGAATCCTGAGAGGCGTTCTCGGCTAGAGTCCCCAACCACGACGAGGCTGCAGATAGATCGCTACCTGCAGCCTTGTTGTGTGCTGGGCTCGGAATTGGTATCGCAATTGACCTGTCCAAGCACAATTTTCCACCGCGGCGATGCTCAAGAAGACGATCGGCCTGCGATCGCCTTGCACTGGTCGCGGTTCACTGTCAGCAGTGCGTCGAAGCGAGCAGCCCAGCTGTCAGGTGCGGGCTCCCAGCCGTCGTCGGCCTGCGTCGACTTCGATACCTATCGTGGGCCGGTGTCCGCGTCGCCGGCTCAGCCCAGGACCAGACCGGAGGTTGGTACACCGGTGCCCGCGGTGACCAACACATGCTCGACGTCGTCCACCTGATTGACCGACGTACCCCGAAGCTGGCCAACCCCTTCGGCGATCCCGTTCATCCCGTGGATGTACGCCTCGCCCAACTGGCCCCGTGGGTGTTGATCGGCAGCCGCCCCCCGAGCTCGATCGCGCCGTCGGGCACCGTCGGTCTCCTGACAGCAGTCCAGGAGCCGCAGCGGCTCGGCGATCCACCGCGAATTCTGATGCTCCTCAATGGTGATCGGCTTCTCGTAGAAATAGGCTTTCGGGTTGTTCGCAGCATGTGCATGTACCGCTGGGCGATCATCGCCACCGCAGCCGCCATCGCAGCGCCCGCCGCATTTGCCGAGGACGTCACGACGACGACCATCGGAAGCCAAGCCAAGCTCGTCGACGGCAACGTCGTTCAGCGCTGGACCATTACCGCCCTTCGGCCGAGTCCCGATACCATCCCCTATCCGGTCGCCGGCACCCTGTGGGAAGCCACGGCCACCGATGAGGCGCTCCAGGGCGTCGCCACGCCGATCGTGTCCAACCTGAACGCCCGCGCCCGCAGCGGCCAGACGTATCGCGTACTGTTCGGAGTCGCGACACCGCAGGGCGTCAATCCAGCGACGCTCAGTCAGGGCGAAAAGACCACGGGCAAAGTGTATTTCGACGTCGCCGGCGAGGCGCCCGACGCCGTCGTCTACAGCACAGGCAGCGAGGATCTCCTCGCCTGGGTACAGGCGGCCCCATCACCGTCACCGCGGCAGGGGACCACGCAGTGATCGCCGCCCGCGCGTAGCCAGACATCGCCGACGCCTGCGGCCACGCCTGCTACGCCGACACCAGCGGCCGCTGCGGCTCCCGGCGCAACTCCCGCGCCAGCTGCTCCAGGAACCACGTTTACGCCGACCGCTGGACCCGCGGTCGCGCCCGCTGCGCCAGGAGCGCCGCTGCCCGCATCCGCTGAAGCCGTTCCGGGAGCGCCGATTCCGGCGGGCAGCCAGGGCACACCGCTACCGGCAGGCAGCCAAGGCGCGCCCGTGTTGGCACCCGCTGAAGGCGCCCCGATCCCGGCGAGCACCGCGACCACACCGTTGCCTGCGGGTAGCCAAGGGACGCCCGCGACGCCGGTGACGACGGTTCCGCCGGCGCCGGTGCCGTGATTCGACGGCTACGAGTGGCCCGACCACCACGCGTACAGTTCGTCGAAAGTTGGCCCGTCCGGGCCTGATTGGACCTGGCTGACCACGAGTCGGGCGTCATCGGTCCATGCCAACGTGAGGCGGCTGTTCTTGACGCCGCAGAACAGCACACCACTGGTCTTGTCGGGAGTGGCGTTGCGGCGCCACGGCCCCGGTGACTGAATGTTGCGGGGACAGTTGACCATTGTCGACGCCTTTACGATGCCGCTCAACGCCGCGTCAAGAGCAGCCTTGTTCTCAACGAGCGTGTAGGTCGCGGTCAACGGGCCGCCGACATCGGCGTCCTTCCCGTAATCAACTTGTGCCAGTGCATCTTTCGGCGCCGCAACCGGCTTGCACACGTCGGTGGAATAGCCAGCCGGAACCAGGCGCATAAGGCGGTCATTGTCGGGACTCGACGTGATGGTCGGTGCTGCCGATGGCGCAATGCTTTCGGTACCGGGCGACGGACGCACCAGCCAGTAGATCAGGCCGCTGACGACGATCACAATCAGTACGGAGACGGCACTGAGAAAGACAATCGGCTGGCGCCCATGGCGACGCACCGGTCGCGGATTCACGATCAATGTAGCGTCGAATCTGTCCGCCCAAGCTCCTTGCCCGGCATGCCATCTCTCTTCAGCCGGCACCGGCGCTGCGGGGACAGACAGAGGCCCGTATCAGCCTCGTCTGGATCGGGCTCCTCCAGACCTTCTGGCGTAGACGTTTGAGAGGGCCACTGGTCCGGCGGTGGGGGCGAACTCATGCCCGTACCTCGGTGTGGCTCGCGATCACTACTCAACCCCATGATCACCGTGGCGACAATCTATTAGGACAGCTCGTCGATGGGCTGACTGCCGCAATGAGAGTAGTAGGCGGAGTGCTAGTAGCGCGCACGCTCCAGGGTCAAATTGGCGCGTGACATCGCCGACGGCAGATGTGCAAATGCCGGTCGACATAGTCGTGCAATTCAGGCGCCTCGGCGCTAAAGCCGACAGACAGTTCGCCGTCGTGCGACCTGGTCGAAAACGTGTCGGTGATCATCATCGGGACAGACAAACTCGCTCCGCAGCCAGCCGGGCAACGAACGGTGAGGACGCCAGGCGGATTCAAGGCGTCGATCGTCTCGGGCTGAACCAACGGGATACCGGCCTGGCAGCCATGGTTGGCTGCGTGTACGAGCGCGTCGATCTTCGCCGCCGACAGCAGCATGTGCGGTTGGCCGGCCCACCCGCACGAACACATCCCCCGTGCCCGGCGGCGAGGCCATATCGCTACGACGGTTCCTCGGCCGCCCCCCGTATACCCCATTTGATTGTCACCATCCCGTCTTGGCGCCACCCCCGGCGGGCCTGGATCCGCCCCGCATATGATGGCAACTCATCGAATCTTTGCCAGGACCACGGTTCTCCGGCGCGATGCAACTCGCCAAGCCAGCGGCCTTTGCCATGCACGTGGTCGATAACCGCAGTATGTGGCGGCATTCCCGCATGACGATCACCGGTACCTCCTACGGAGTCGCTGCGCCTGCGGAAGACGAAGACGTGCTGCCAGCTTCATTGTTGGTGGGGGTCGCACCTTCGCCATTTGTCACGCCGCCAGCGGGGCTTTCTTGGCCCGTCGGGGATGTCGACGGCGTTGCCGTCTGTGTCGCAGAGGAACTGCCGCCGCTGGGTTGTGTCGCTGTCTCACCTGGCTCGAACTTGTTCCCTGACGTCATGACGTCTTGCGACGTCTGCGTGGTACCGGTCGGTTCCGCCGATGAACTCGGAGGCGGAGACGCCGAAGTTGGACTCGGCGGTTCATTGCTCGGCGCGGGCGTGAAATCAGACGCGATCGGAGTGATTGGCGTCGGAGCTGAAGTCATCGGTTCACTACTCGGCGCCAGCTCGAAAGCAGACGCGGTCAGACCAGTCGGCGCTGGAGCTGAAGTCATCGGTTCACTACTCGGCGCCAGCTCGAAAGCAGACGCGGACAGACCAGCCGGCGCTTCAACCCGAGATAACACCGTCACGGTCACCGATTCATCCGGTGGGGGGGGAAGCGGGGACACCGGCGACCCGACCGCGTTCTCAGTTGCCCTGACCGCAGGCGAATGCACGATGTATGTCGGCTTCCCGTTTACTTTGATCACATCGATCTGCTCGGATGGTCCGGGCACCGAGGTGACATCGATTTTGTCGAGTTCGGTCTTGACGTCCGACAGATCAGATGTTCCTAGGAACACGGCGTTCAGCTGCTTGTTCAAGTCCGCCAAATCAGGGTGTTCCATCAACTGTGCAAGTACGGAATCCGGCAAGTTCAGCAACGCCCGCAGCTTCGCCTCCAGAGCCGCCGGTGTTATGCCGTCGACTTGGGAATACAACAACATCAACAATGCCTGGAGCTTCGCCCTTATCGGCACCAGACTCACGTTAACCGCCGGACTCGAGTATCGTGCCGTCGCGAACCCATACACCGTCGGCTGCGACAACATCAATTTTGCGTTTGCGAACTTGTAGGCAATAACTGGCGTGCCGACGAGACCCTGCCAGGCCGATTTAACATCTGGGGCAAAGGATGTCGACCTCTCAGGGAGTGCAACGTTGATTCCCGACTCAACGGTTGACGGAAAAAGCGCCCACGCAGAGATGGCGACGCCCGAAGCAAGAAGAACTATAAATTCCCGACGACCGGCGATGTAAACACGGTCAGACATCGACCGCCCCCTTGATTTTAGGTCGGTATGCCGAGGGGTCGATTACCTCAGCTCGCGAAAACGTAGGCCAATAGCTTGAGTGTCATATGAATGTTTAAGCAGCAGATTGTTTGGACGCACTTGTTGGTGGGATTGCACCTATGTCCCCCTCCCCCACACGGCATCGCGCTGATATGCTGCTGTGTTATAGCTTAAGTCTTTGCTGATTGTGGTGTCAATAACAGCCGAGGTGATTTTAGCGAAGAAGATCCGGGTTGCGGCGGGTATCCAACCGGACCTACGGAAACCCGTTAGAAAGTTGGTCAGGGGCCACACCGACAGGATAATTTCTGGTGCGCTCACCCATTTCTTAATATGTATGCAGACCTTGCATTTTCACAGAACTACGCCCTTGCCCAGCATCCGTTTGGCCGTCATCGACAAGAGTTGACAGGGCGATGAATTTCCAGCTGCAAGTAGCCCTTGCGTCTCGTCGCCTCCTACTACGCTAGGCAAATATTCGAAATCCATAGTTGGTCGACAGACAGGATTGCTAACAAGGTGGTCAAGGCTAAAAGCTGTCGAGGCCACGGCTGTCCTCGGGTGACAACAACCGGCTTCTGCTCTCGACTCGTAGGCTGAGAATCAGTCAGTGGAAGGAGGGCAGAATTCGGTCGACGCAGGCTCAGTTTTCAGACGCCACCACAACCATCGGCATTTCTCGGAAGGGCCGATTTCATCGACCCGAATACCGACCACGCGACGACGATAGCGTCGCATCCGGTGTGTTCGACCGGAATGCAACACAGAAGGTGCGAATAAGCGCAATATGCCATCCATGACTCCGGGTGTGCTCAGGACGGCCATCGGCCTCGTCGCGCTCGCGATAGCTTGTTGGGCCTTGGCGTCACGGTACCTGCCCGTTACCAACCACGCCGTGATGATTACGGCGGCGCTTTTCCCATACCTGATGCTGTGCGGACCCGTAGCTGTGGTTTTACTGATCCTGGCCGAGCGCTGGATTTTCGTCGTGGTCGCACTCGCATTGACTGTTGCCATGCTAACGATCGAAATTTCTCTGTACTTGGCTTCCGATATCACTCGCAGCGAAAGCGTCGTAGTTCGGGTGATCACGGCAAACCTCCGCTACGGGCTGGCCGATCCAGACAATCTCGTGAGATTGGCTGAGACACAGGCGGATGTTCTCGCATTCCAAGAGCTCACCCCCAAAGCAGTTGACCGCCTATCCGAAGCTGGGTTGGACGCGGTATTTCGATACCGGTGGCTCGAGCCACGGAGGGGGGCTTCTGGAGTCGGCTTGTGGAGTCGGTTCCCGGTGCACGACACCAGGCGGATAGACGGTTACAGCATGGCGTTCGTAAGCGCGCGAATACGGGTCGCAGGCACTTCAACCGATCCCAACGTCCTTGTCGTCCACCTGCCCGGTCCCTGGCCGCAGCCGATCGATGATTGGCGTCGCGACCTGGATCGTTTGCCGGCTACCTTGGAGGAGTTCGCGCAGAGGGCGGGGGGCGGTGCTGTGATCGTTGCGGGAGACCTGAACAGCACCATCGACATGCGGCCATTTCGCGGTCTGCTGCGCAATGGCTATCGGGATGCGGCCGAACAATCCGGGGCAGGGATCAAGCCCACTTTCCCGGCCGACTGGCGGCTACCGCCATTCGTTGCCATCGATCACATCCTGACTCGCGGCTGCACCGCCAATTCAGTGCGCACGATTAAAGTCCCCGGTTCGGATCACCGAGGCCTCGTTGCGACGCTGATGATTCCGGCGTCACCCTGAAGCCGGCGGTGGCCCATTCTCATGTTGTGACGAGTGGATACTGGCGTGCCCAATCGACGATCTGCTGACCACCCTGGCTGATGTCGCCGCCGAAATTGTCGAGCTGCATACACATCCTCATCAGACCGGTTGGGATGTGCGCTGTGTTCGTGGTCTCCCACCATTGCGCACCGTCGACGAAGGTGGCGATCCGCTGGGGGCTCCATTCAACAGCCCAGCTGTGCCACTGCGTGGCGTCGATCCGGATATGGCCGGCTTCTTGCGCGCCGTATCCGTAGTGAACAAAGGCGTCGACGTTCTGCCGCGTGGGATCAGCAATTTCCATAAAGTCGATTTCACCACCACCTGACCGGGCTGGCCACAGCAACAGCACGGAATGGTAGTTCGGTGACGCCGCCGGCGATTTCACGCAGACTTCCCAGCGGCCGTACGTCTGCCCGGGACTCCACGACATTCCCTCGGAATCACCCTGGGGGTCACCGGTGATCGTCAACACTCCGTCGGCAACAGAAACCGCGTTGGGGGTACGGCGGCCGTTTCCGTCGTGTCCCGGACCGTTGTAAAGGTTCCAACCGGCGAGCGACGATGGGCCGTCGAAATCGTCCGATTGGTTCGGCGAGCCCCAGCCGTAGGCGGCGGCCGCTGTCGCCGGGCAGTTGCCGGGAGCGGCCTGCGCAAGCGCCGCGTGGCAGACCACTCCCATCGCGACGCACAGCATTGTGCCCAATGACGCGAGGACCGTGCGGGGCCACCGGAGAAATTCGCCACGCATGCACATAGGGCCGAGTGTACTGAGCTGGCACACAGTTAGCCAGCTTCGATCTGGTATACGGAAATAACCAGGCAACTGCCCTTCAAATAGTCATATCTTATTTGCTAGCGCGGATGGTGGTACTGGGCCGACGGATGGGTCGGTCACGGGGAGCGAAAGATGATCCGGACTTCCGCGCACCTAGGGTTGCGCCATGACCCACCGCGTCTGGTAGGCCGACCACTCGATTTGCCGACCGTCAACCGAGGCGCCGATCGTCTTATCGGTGGTGTTGACGATCACGAGTGCGCGGTCAGACCCGAGCGCGAGGAGCCCGTCCGCCACGTGCACCTTTCGACGCACGACATTCGGTGGAAACCAGCGGACGAAGCGCTGGAGGACGTCGGTGAGGAAGGGCAGAGGCTGACCACCGTCGGTCTCCCGGGTGTCCGTCCACAGGCACCCGGCACATTTCGCTCCGTCCGGGCGCGGGTTCCAATACAAGACCGTGTTCGCTCCACTACTCGCCAGCTCGATCATCGCGGCGACGCGCAGCGCAATCTGATGCTCCGGTGACCAGCCTGGCTTGGCCGGTTCGACATACCACTCCGACCACCATATAGGCACATCGACCTGCGTTCGGAGCCAAGCATTGACTGCGGCGAACTTCTGCACGACGGTGAACTCGTCGGGGGCGCCCGGTCCCGTGGTCGCGTGGCCGTCGACCACGACGAAGTCGGCGCCCTTCCGCAGTAGCCTCCAGTAGACGAAGGCGTCGACGGACCGTTGGTCCACTGCCCCCCAGGTGCCCTGCAGCTGCGGAGAGCTGTCAGGGGAACCCACCGGTTTGCTCTCGAACGAGAGGTAGGGGCCGCCGACCTGGTTTGCCGGATCCACCGCCTTCACCGCGTCGTAGACGATGTTGTAGAGGTCGGTGTATCCCTTCGCGTCCCACCGGTTGAGCTCGTCGTCAAAGAATCCTTTGAACTCGTTCCAGACGAGAAAATGGCGAACGGACGGATAGCGCGTGGCCACTGCGGCGCTCAGGGCGGCGAAGTCAGCGAAGTGTTCGCGGCGTGGCGCGTCTTCCAAGCGGCCCCAGTTGGTCGCCCCGGCCTCGCCGCCTTTCATCCAGTCCGGTGCACAGCACAAGACGATCACCGGAACCCCGCCACTGCGGCTTATGAAGTCCATCCGACGGTCCAGACTGCGGAAATCGTACTGGCCAGGCGAGGGTTCAGGGTTTTCCACGCCCCAGCCCATGATGGCCTGGGCCTGCACCATCGGCAGCGACTTGATCGCCTCCTCAGCACTGGCAACCGCCCGCGGCTCCCCCTCGTCGGCGCTGAACTGAGTGTGAGTAAACCCCCAGCCAGGCCACTCGATGTCGCCGTGGCCGTTGGAAGCGGGAGGCTCATGGGACCGAACGCACGTAGCAAGGGCTAACGCCACTGCCAATGCGACGAGCACGCCCGCGGTGATCCGCCGGCGGATTCCATTTCGGACACCCTGCCCTTTCCGGATGTGGCGCGCTATGACCACACACCCCCAGGTCCTGTCGTCGGCCGACATCGCGACTGCCCTATCTGGTCTGCCGCTAGCCGAGCGGCAACGACCACAGGATCACATCGTGAATTGTTTCGCTTGTCTCTGACGTCGCTCAGTCGACGGGCGCCACAGCCTTGCAGTAGACGAGCGAAATCTGGCGGAGTGATCCCGGCGAGCATAGGGAAGAACGGACTTTGATCATCCGCGTCTGTCGTCGCGGCCGCCATGCGGTGGCGGGACCGTTTCAGGCCAAGACAATTCCGCCGCTGAGTCGGTCCGCTCGACAACAGGGAAGGGCAACCGGTCGAGTGTGCGCGCCGCGGGGTCATCGGGTCCCTGATGGCCGCGGCGCAGGGATCCGGCGTCGCGAAGAGGGCGCTAATGGTCGCGGTTGCGTTGCTGCAGGCGGGGGGGACCCGCCTGGGGAGGCGCCGTATCCGTCGAGGTCCTCCATTGGTGCCTGGCCTGTTCTTCACCCGCCGTCTCGGGTTAATGCATGCCTTGTTCCGTACTCGGGATCTGAAAAGGGCTCTTGCGGGATACTCGATCGGAGTTTCAGGAATAGCGCAATGTCTAAGGCCATGAGAATGAGATATATGGCTATGGCTGCAACGACAAGCATGATTGTTGTGCGTATCAACAATTCCACCATGTCGATCCAATTCCTTTCTCATCGTTGAATTCGTCAATTGGGTGGTAGGCGCCATAAGTCGAGTGGCCCCGGCTACCAGGGCACACACACAAGCTCGCTATAGAGGTAGTCGATCTGCCCGGGTTCCAGGCTCTCGCTGCGGTACGCCTTGGGCCAGTTGTTCAGCTTGAACGACAAATATGGCTCGTGCTCGATGATCCGTAGCTCAGCCAAGGTCGCCACCAGCCCATGCCGAAGCAACAGATGACGGGTCAGTGGGATCAAGGCACGATGGAAGAGTTCAGGATTGCTGACGTGCAGGAGGATAGCGAACACGGGTGCACCCCTGTACCGAACTTTCCGGTACATGACGTAGCAGGTGTCCTGGCCACGCGTTAGCACGAGGTGATGCACCGCGAGAGCAAGTGCGTGGTCGCGATAGAGCTTTAGCTCCGTCCCGGCTAGCGTTCTTTCGATAACGTCTGGGTCGGCACTGATCCTCGTCCGGCCCGGCAGGGTAGGCCACGGCAAGTTGGGAATGAGCGCCGCAGACGTGTCAAAAAAACGGAACCTGAACCAGGGGAGCATCTCCTGCGGTCTCTTGGCGGGCGACAGGATTGTGAAGTTGTAACCCTCCTGCGCCAGCACCGCATTGACGAGCGAGATGCTCTGGGACCGGTAGTCGGGCAGCACGCACCAGGATCCCAAGTTGCAGAACCGCTCCAACCGTCCTGCCACCAGCCGCTCGGAGTAGAGAGCCAATAATGTGCCTACAACACGCTGCCCGTCCCGGAGCATGAATCCGTGATTGGGTGCCTCCCCTTTCCATGGCACCGTCGAGCATGCCAGAGCCCAAGGAACTCGGTCATTGTGGTTGGTGTGCAAGAAGTCCGCCACCGCTGCCACGTCTGCGTCCGTGATCGGAGCCAACTCGACGGTCATCTCGCTCCCCTTTCTGACCCGCATGACTGACGTCCGTCAGGTACCGCGCCGCTGACCGTGGCGGGGGTGACTGACTCATATTCGACCAAAATTGCTGTGCCACATGGACGGTGGCAATTCTTCCGCCACCATGCCTGCCCTGACGTCGGCAGAGTGTCGATCGGATCGTAGAACGGGTAGACCTGATCCAAGGCATCGACATCCGTTGCATCCAAACCGGTTCGATAATTTTTGTTCCAATATGAGATGCCACGGGTCCGGTCGTAACGCACCACCTGATGGACCCACCGTTTACCTACATAGGGAACATCGCATACGAGTCGCGGCGTCGCATAGCCGGGCAGATAGCCCATGATCGCCAACTGCAACTCTTGAGCTTCCCACAGTGCGATCCGCCAGTGTTCGGCGTTGGGGATCATGTCGCACATGTAGAAGTAGTACGGCAGGATGTTGGCTTCACCCTGCAGCGCGAAGCACAGGTCGAGCAGGTCGTCCACGGTGGCGTTCACCCCTCGCAACAACACCCCCTGGTTACGCACGTCTCGCAGCCCCGCGTCGAGCAGCGCCCGGGCCGCCGCCGCAACCAGCGGAGTCACCGACTGCACATGGTTGATGTGCGTGTGCAGTGCCAGGTTGACCCCGCGGGCAGCGGCAACGTGCGCCGTGCGATTAACTCCGTCGAGCACCTTCGCTTGCAACCAGTGCTGCGGCAGGGCGGCCAATGCCTTTGTCGCCAAGCGGATGTCGCGGATGGTGTCAATGTCGAGCAACTGCATGACAAACGATTCCAGTCGCGGCCACGGGACGTTCGCCACATCCCCGCCGGACACCACGACATCGCGCACCGTCGGTGTGGCGCGCAGATAGTCCAGCATGCGGTCCTGCCGGTCGGCCGGATGCAAAGTCAGCCTGGCCTTGCTGATTGTTGGTGTGGAATTGCCGACCAGATCCATCCGCGTACAGTGCCCGCAATATTGCGGACAGGTCGATAACATTTCGGCGAGTACCTTGGTCGGGTATCGATGGGTCAGGCCCTCCACCACCCACATGTCGCTCTCGTGCAACGAATCTCGCTCGGCGAATGGGTGTGAGCCCCACTCCGGATCTCGATCACTGAGCACTGGCAGCATGTAACGCCGGATCGGATCGGCATAGAACGCCTCGGTGAGCCCGCGGCGTCCCATCGCACAATTGGGGGCCATGGTGTTGAGCATCTGCGGCGGCAGCAACATCGACATGGTCGCCCGTTGTTGCTGATCGGCCGCCAGGTCGGCATAGAACCGCTCATCGAGCAGATCGCCAGCCACCACGCGAAGCTGCCCGATGTTCTTGACCGAGTGTGCCCGCTGCCATTGCGGATCTCGCCATTCGGATTCGGTGACCGTCGCCCAGCCTGGGTAACGACGCCAGTCGGGTTCTGACAACTCCTTGCGCACATAGGCATACGGCTGGTCGGTGGTGGCGGTAAAGCCAGCACGCGGGGGGTCGGTGAGGATTGTCATAGCGACAGCACCTTTCGTGAAACGGTCGCCGGTTCAGCGCCGTGGATCAATTCGGCTGCGACTCGTCGGCCCGACCTAATCGCACCCTCCATCAGCCCAAAGAACTCCAGGCTGGTTTCGGTGCCCGCCCAGTGGACGCGGCCATGCGGTGTGGTCAGTGTCGGGCCCAGCCGCAACCAATCGCCGGGGCCAAACAGGGCGGCATAGCATCCCCTGCTGTATTTCTCAGCCAGCCAGTCGGTCACCGTGCATTGGGACGGTGGCGGCAACTCGGGGAAGAGACGGCCGGTGTGGGCCAGCGCGGCGTCATGCTGCTGGGCCGACGACAGCGCGCTGAAGGTCGATGCCGGAGCGCCGGTGACGAATCCTGTGAGCACGCCTGCAGATTCATCCGGTGGAGAATCATCGACCGTGGACAGTAGCGGCCCGTTTGTACTCACGGACCATCCGGACAACCCGTGCGAACGCCACAGCGGAGCGGGATAGCTCAGATGTACCTTGACCCCGCAGCCGCGGCCGGTGGCCGCCGTCGCCCGCGGCGCGAGCAGGGCTGGCCGGAACTCGATCCGCTGCGCCAACAGCGGCGGTATGGCGACGACGACTTGGTCGGCCCGATACTCGGAGCGTGCGCCATCAACAGCCGAAACGCAGTGCACCGCAACCTCATCGGCGTCCTGGTCGATCGCAGCAACGGGATGCCGTAACCGCACCCGCTCGCCGAGCCGGTCAGCGAGCGCCTCGCAAAGCAGATGTGAGCCGCCATCAATTCGCCACTGCTGGGCCCCGCCCTCGAAGGCGTTGAGGTAGCGGATCCCTCCGCCAGAGCGCAGATAGAAGGCCATGTGCAGAACCGAGATCGCCGCTGGATCGGCCGCCATCATTTCGCCGATGAACAGCGGGAAGAACGTCCGCGCATCCGGATACTTGACCTCGTCGGCAAGCCACTGCGCTGCTGTTAGCTGGTCGAGTTGCTCCGCGCGTGGACTCTCCCACGGCGCATCGGGCCGCACCTGCCCAACGAGTTCCTCGAGCCGATCGAACAGATCGCCGAGCGCGACGGCGTTGAGCGGGGGCACCCTGCTCGCAGACGTCGTTCGCTCATCCGAAACCAGAAATGTGCTGTCCCCGATCATCGCTGTGGAGGCCAGATCGAGTCCGTGCTCACCCAACAGTGCGAGCAGTTCGGTGTGCAGCATACCCAGATAAGCAGCACCTCCATCGGCGACGACACCGGCGGACACCGGAATGCCGTGCATCCGACCGCCTACCCGATCACGTGCCTCAAGCACGGTGACGTCCGTGCCCGCCTCCGCCAAATCGACAGCAGCGGTCAGTCCGGCCAGGCCCGCACCGACGACGACAACGCGCATGTCTCCCCGGTTCATGGCGCTACGGCAGTAACTTTGGCGAATAGCCCCTCCGGCGAGGGGTTCTCGAGGAAGTCCTCGTAATACAACTCCGTCCCGAAATCCCGGGCAATCGCACTGAGCACCCGGGTCGCCAGCAGTGAATCACCGCCGAGTTCGAAGAAGTCAGAATTCGCATTCACCTCAGGGGTGCCGAGGATCCGTCCGAAAATCTCGACGATGTGGCCAGCGCTCATACATGTACTCCTTTGCTGTCGTAGTCCGCTGCGGCACGTTGCGTTGCCGCCCGATCAACTTTGCCGCTTGACGTGTAAGCGAGTGCGTCGACGAATTTCACCCTGTTGGGCACGAATTGGCCGGGTAGGCGCTCTCGTAGGTAGCGTTTCAGTTCAGCCGGAGCAATCGCTCCGGCCGGAACGACGAACGCCGTCAACGACGTGCGCCCGAGTAGCCGTTCGCCGACCACGACGGCACCCGCGACTGCGGGGTGGGTGTTCAGCTGTGCCTCTACCTCAGCCGGATGTACCCGCACACCAAGGACTTTCACCTGTTCGTCAGCGCGGCCGCATGGATATAGCAGCCCGCGTTGACCGCGGGTCACCAAATCTCCGGTCTGGAACCACCGGGTCAGTCCAGATCCGTGGTCGGCGACCGGGAATCCGGTCGCCGTGAGTTCCGGCAAACCTAGATATCCGGTGGCCAAAGAGGGGCCTGACACCAGCAGTTCACCTTCATCGGTGACGTGATCGCCCACATGGGGCAGCGGACGACCCAGTGGCGCCTCGGCGTCGTAAGCCACAACTTCTGGTTCGGCGCCAGGGCCGCTGAGCAGCACCGCGTGGGTGATCATCGTCGTCTCGGTGCACCCGTAGGTGTTGAGCAACCTGACGTGTCCGACGTCGAGATCACGCCACTGTCGCAATCTGGTCGGATCAACCCGCTCGCCGCCGATCACCACCAGTCGGACGCTGTCTGGCAGTGCCGCTCGCTCCTCGTGCAGGAAGAGCACAAGTTCGTGCCAGAACGCAGTCGGCAAGTCGAGCACCGTGACTTCGCGTTCCGCTAGAAAGTGCACAAAGGGACGGAATGAGCCGCAATGGGCCGCGTCGTCGAAAAGCACTGTCGCACCGGTTGTTAATGCGGGCAAGATCTCCTCCAAGCAGGTGTCCCAGCCGAGCGAGGCGAATTGGAGCACGCGGTCCTCGGGCGTGAGCGCGAAGAGGTGACGCAGCGCGCGTACCGTGACGGTCAGGGCATGCCGCGAGACCACCACCGGCTTCGGCATCCCGGTAGAACCCGAGGTGCACAGCACGTACGCTGGATCGCTCGGGCGCCAAAGAGGCTGCAGCGGTGCGGTATCCGTGGCCACTGGATCCTCGTCGAGATGCTCGATCCGCAAGTTCGTTGGTTCGTGCGGATCGCAAGTTATCGCAAACAGACGATTGAGGCCGAGTACCGCTGCGAGCGCCTCTTTGCGGGCAACCGGAAGTGCGGCGTCGATAGGGCAGTAGGTCGCGCCGGCTTGCAGTATCCCAAGAAGGTGCTCGCCCACAGCGGGTGTGTGCGACACCAACGTACCGATCAGACCGGATGGCCCGTCGGCGGTGAATCGGCGTAGCCGGTAGCGGGATGCGGTAAGACGGACCCGCTCTGCGAGGTCCCGATAGGTGATGGCGCTGCCGTTGTGCACCATGGCAGGTCGGTGAGGCCAATCTCGGGCCGCGGCGGCGAAGTCCGCCATCACATCACCGACGACATGGGTGTCGGGAGAATCTATAGCAGTGTAAGGAAAAGCGGTGTGCGACATGGTTTCTTCCTCGACCTCATGAAATCAGCAATACGAATCGCTCGAAGACGACGAGCACAAACCCAACCAAAAGCGGCACCGCGGCGAAGGTAAGTGGGCGCAGCCGCCTGAGCTCGTCAGGTGCCAGGCGAACTCCCAACGCCTCACGCGTGCCCAGAACGCCCAACAGCATGACCAGAAACGCCACACCCAGCGGGGTCCAAGGCGTACGCCACAGCTGCAATCCAGTTGGCGGTGGCAGGACAGGCTTGGCTACCGACCCTGGGGGCCAATCGAGGGTATAAACAGCCGCGTCCGCGTTCTCGACAACCACCCGAACCCCGGGGGCGGCGGCTAGCGCGTGGCGAAGTCGCTCGCCCCAATCCTTCGGGTATTCCTGGCCGATTTCAAGAAACGCCTCCTGGCTCCGCGTGGTGATCAGGAATGTCCCCGGCCCTTGATCCCTCAGGTTCCGCAGCACCTCTGTCACGTCGGACGGATCGATCGGCGCCTTCATGTTCACCAGCCGGACCCTTTCCAAGTCGCGGTAGCCGAGCGGCATGAAGGGGGGATAGTCGACCTCTGACACATTGGAGGTGTAAAGGAACTTGACGATGCCAGAATTTTCCTCGTAGATCTTCTGGACCGCGCTGACCGCCCCGTCGGAAATCCGTTCGAACGCCTCGTTGCCATAGCGGGTGACGAAGAAGCACAACATCAAAACCAGCGCGCATACGCCGGCGCCGCATCGCGCAAGCGTCGAGGGACGCGATGTTGGGCAGGGAAAAAAGGCCAATGCGCCGAGCACGCACGCCGGAGCAAGCGCGAACAAGTAGACGCGCAAGGCCATCTCGCCGCCGTAGCTCTGCATGAGCGCCAGGCCGACGGGCGCGGCGGTCAGCACGAGGAGCACGCGGTCCTCGATCCCTCGCCGCCTCCGGCGAATGAGTCCACAGCCGGCCATAAGGAAGACCAGCACCGCCGAGACCATTCGGGCGCGGACGACCAGTTGGTGGTCGGCGTTGCCGAGGCTAGCTCGGCTCACTCCGTTCGAGGACACCGATCCACCGACATCCCCGACGCCACTCATCACCTCGTAGAAGTGGCCCGCCCAGTACGCCTGTGTCATATAGCTGATCCACGCCATAAGCATCACGCCGAGCAGCACGGGCAACCCCGTGAGCGCACACCGACGCGCGACGACCAGCCCGGCGGAGGTGATCAGCATGGCGAAAGGAGTCAGCTGGTGGCTGACGGTGGCCGTGGCGAACAGGCCCACCAGGACGGCAAGCACCACAATGCATTCCGCCGATCCAGCCGTCCGGCGCGGCAGCTCGCCTGGCGATGCATCGCCCCAAAGCCGTTGCCACAGCCTGCTTCCCCAACGAAAGGGCCTCGGAACATCCCACGACGTTGCGTGCGGCGTGCGGAACCACATGATGAGAAAGCCCACGAAGAGCAGGTAGAGCAGGAATGTCCAGCCCTGAGGGGAGAAATAGTCCTGCCCGACCCAATTGAGGAGGCAAAAGAACAAGGCCGCCAGCCACTTTGCCTGCCAGGACATCCGGAAGGTGGTCATCAGCAGCCCGAGCGCAACCAGGTACAGCAGGTTGTTCAGCACCGGCATCACGGTAAGGACGGTGCGCAGCGTCTCCAGCTTGCCCGAACCGATCCAGAACGCGGCGAGCCCGAAGAATCCGGGCCAGGACCATCGATAGTCGAGGGCCGGCGCCGTGGTCCCGGTGCGATTGACGAACTCGACGAAGCCGGCATGGGCCCATGCGATCTGAAAGCGCGGCGCGGACTCGAGCAGCATCGTGCTGCCGTGCAACATCAGGACAAGTAGCACCAATTGGGCACAGAGCAACCAGACGCAACGCTGCGGCAGTGAGAGCGCCCCAATGAAGCCGACGATATGAAGTCCTAGCCCGATCAACATCGACACTGGCAGGACTGAGATCAGCCCAAGACCGGTCATGGAGTCAATGTCAACGCTGCGCAACTTTGCGAAATAGAACGCGACTGCCACTACGGTCAGGACACACAGAATCGCCACGCGAACGCCCTGGCCGCCGCGCCGTCTAGGCCGCCCAGGCTGCGCTTCATCGGTGGTGGGCCGAGGAGCGACCACTGCTCCGACGAGTTGGCTGTTTTCCGCGTAGATCAGTTGAGACATATCGCCTCCTCGCGTGCATTGACCGGCGACGCAAGTCGCCGACGCCACCCGAGAAGCCTGCCAAGATCTGGAAGCACAACCAGCGTCACGATGAGCTGGCCTAGCAAAACTGCCACCCCTACTGCGGTCAACCTCGGATCACCGAAGTGCACGAACACCTCGTGGTAGTGCTGCGCGACCACAACCAGCCCCAACACCGTCACTGCCCGAAGGGTTTGCACCGCGATGATCCGCACTCGCCTGGTTCGCGCACGTAGCGTGCCGACGTAGATGTCCACCACCGCACTGGGCAAGCTGGCCAAGGCCAACAGCTGGAGCAACGGCACAGCGTCGAGGTATCCGGCACCGAGCAGCCCCATCGTGTACGGAGCTGCAAGGCTGATCGCGACAAATCCGACCAAAAGCAAACCCAGGGCTCGAGTGAGCGCAGATCGGCAATAGCCGGCCAAGCTCGAAGGGTCGTACACACCTTCCACCGCCATGGATACGGCCATGTTGACGGCCACCAGATTCATCATGATGGCGATGGACCAGGCCAAGAAGAAATACGCGTAGGTGTGCGGCGCGACACGGGATGCCACCAGCACCGGGACAACGAACATGGTCCCGTAAAGAACCAGCGCGCCCAGATAATCAGCGACGAAGAACCGGCCGATCTGTGCAGCCGAGAACTCGACCTCGTGCGTCGCCGTACGCACGTGTCTGGGCAGGAGCCTGCCGAAGATCAACAGGTTCACCGGGAACATGACGACGATCATGGGAATGATCCAGGAGAAGAACACCCCGGATCGGGGCATGGAATGGGCCAGCACCACCAGAAGCACGATCTTGGCAACGGCGAACGCGGCGTTCCAGACAGGCACCCAGACCGCCACCCTCAGTCCTGTCAATACGCTGTCCTGCAACGTGACGACGCTCGCGACAACCGCTGCGGCGACGAACCACATTCGCGTCTGGGGCTCGCGGAGCAGGTCGTATGCCGGCCCTCCCACGCGATTGAGGGTGAAAAGCAAGACGACGGCAAGCACGGCGATTGCGGCGGACGTGGCGAGGTAGGCGAACGCGACCACGGCGACCGTACGCCTTCCGGTGTTGGGGATGAAGCGATTCAGCGTGCCCGCGAAGTTGACCGACACCAAGCCCGTCAACAGCATCAACGCCGAAATGGCGGCCGATCCGCGACCGACATCGGAATCGTCGTAGTAGCGCGCCGCGAGGACCCAGTACACCAGACCGAGAACGCCCGAGATGGCGGTGTTGAGAACGAGGGCATAGGCGTTCCGCAAGAAGGGCTGGTCTCCCAGACGTCGCCGACCGGCCTCGGGCTTTGCCAAGACAGCAACCTCGTCGCTACCGGCTAGCGTCGTGCTCAATGGCTCATGCATGGGCCAGCACCCGCCTTCCGGCCCGTCGAGCGCTGCGTACAGACGCCCAACCTGCCGTCAGCAGGCGGTCCCGTCGGAAGATTCGCTTGTCGCCGCCGCTCATGATCGAGGCGAAGACGGTCTGGTTGGTGCTGCGGCGGATGGTGAGCCGCGGAAGCATGAAGATGTCGTCGGATGAGGTCGCTCGGACATTCCTCACGGCCGCTGCACAGCGATAGCCAGCCGCTCGAGCGGCGAGCCGTACCCGCGGAGTCGAGTAGCCGAAGGGATAGGCAAGGGCTCGGACCGGTGCACCGATGCAGTCCTCGAGCAGAGCCCGGCCGAGCCGGAGTTCTTGGCACAGCGTGCCGTCAGCGAGCTGGTCGAGCTGGGGATGGCTGTGGCTGTGGGCCCCGATTTCGATACCCGCCGCCGCGAGCTCGCGGACTTGCGCCCAGTTCAGCATCTGGCCCAGCGGCTTACCAGCTGCATTCCGGCCTGCGTCGGCGATCCAGCCGCTCGTGACGAAAACCGTCGCCGGAAAATCGTAGCGCCGAAGAGTGGGCCAGGCCGTGCATGCGAAGTCCGCGTATCCGTCGTCGAAGGTAAGGACCACCGGCCGCTCAGGCAAAGGTTTACCGGTTTCAAAGGCGTCGGCCAGGTCCGAGAAGGTCATGCCGGTGAAGCCGCGATTCATCAGGAAAGCAATTTGCTCGTCCAGTGAGCGTGGAGTAACGGAGAGACGTCGCGTTGCGGCTGAGGGGTTTTCGGAAACTGCGTGATACATGAGGATCGGAACCGACTCAGTCATTTCGCCTCCGTCAACACGGGTCGCCGGCGGAGGGGCACGCCGCCACGGGCATATCCCGCTGCAGCAGCGAGCAGTCCGACGGAGATGGCACACGAGCGCTCTATCCCGGCGCGATCCCCGCGCAGCGCCTCACCGAGCCCTCTCGCCATACCTCGCGTGAGGGTACGAGCGGTGTACGTCCGCTCGACCGAGAGCCCATCCGCGACGCCCACGCTGCGTGTCACGGCCGCCTTCGACAATCCCTCGGCAAAGCATCGGGAGCGGAAATAAGAGAACCGCTCCCGCTCGGCCGGCACGCGGTGCCAGATCACCGCCTGCGGTTCGAAGACGAATGTCCAGTCGGGGCGATGCTGGCTCACCCGGATACAGAACTCCGTCTCCTCGCAACCCAGAGGACGACGCTGCGCGGAGGTCCGGCCGATGTGACTCGGGAACCCGCCCGCCACCGAGAACACCTCGCGACGGAAGGAGGCGTTGCCACCAAGGAGGTTACGGACAGGGCCGGGTTCCCTGCCGGTGAACGTACAGCCCAGAACCCAGTCGAACTCTTCCGGGAACCACCGAGGGCGGGCGGATTCCCACAGCGGCAGCGTCGTACCGCCTACACCAACGATGCGCTCGTCGGTGTAGGCGTCGCGAAAGTGTCTGAGCCAGTCGGGGTGGGCCACAGCATCGTCGTCCAAGAAGGCCACCACGTCGCTGGAAGTCACTTCGACGCCCGTGTCCTTGCCGCCAGACAGCCCGCGCTGCTTCCGGTTCGCGACGACCGTCACGTCGGGCAGGGCTGTGCGCAGGCGGCGACAGAGGTCGGGATTGTGGTCGACGACGACGACGATCTCCTGTGGTGCCGTTGTTTGGCCCCGGACCGACGCTACGGCGGCGAGAACGTCGTCCCACCGATCGAATGTGTAGGCGCAGATCACCACGGATAGGGTGAGGGAGCGCTGGGGCGTTGCCGCGGTCATTCAGCATCTCTCTTCGTGCGTATCTGACGATGTGGCAGAGGATCACCGTTATCCGACGGCGGGAAATGATGGATTTCGGCACCCGGCCTACTAGTCGGCACCAGCCACAGCAGGGCTGCGATTAGACCCACGGCGACGACACCTGCACGAGGCGACCACGCGTTGGCCGACAACATTGATTGCACGACAAGGGCGTTGATAGCGACGGAGCCCGCAGCCCCCACGATCAGGGCGACAGCAGTTTTGGCGGTCGGCAGCATTCGAGCGATCGCGAGCGTAGGCGCTACCACCAGGAAGTAGGCCACGATCAACGTGTGACCGGAGCGTTCCGACGATTGCGCGACGCCCAGCCCGATCCCAAGTCCGCCGACCGCCGTCAATGCCGCGGCGGCCAAGGGGCCAAGGCGCGCCCGGTACCGTTTTCTGCCCGCGATGTCACTCACGTTCGCCATGACAACCCGCCTCAAACTCCGGCGAATGCGGCGGGATCGGGATCAATGATGTTGCGAAGCCAGCGGACCGTGCGTTCGATTCCCTCCGCGAGGTCGACGGCAGGTTTCCACCCGAGTTCCCGCTCGGCTTTACTCGCATCTAATGCGATGGTGTGCAATTCGCCGGTTCGCGCCGCGCCGTAGCACGGCGGCAACGCCCCATCGAGCACCGCAGCAATGAGCCGGTGGGCTTCTGCGACGCTGGTCTGCTTACCAGTGCCGATGTTATACACGCCGGTTGTACCGACAGGCGCCCGGGCGGCCCGCACAAAGGCGTCTACGACGTCATCGACGTATACGTAATCGCGGGTGGCGCTGCCGTCTCCGTATATGGTGCCGGAGCGGCCCATGACAATGGCACTGGCGAAAGCCGCGATCACGCCAGCCTCCCCCCGCGGATCTTGCCGCGGCCCATATACATTGGCCAACGCCAGGCAGATTGGGGCGATGCCGTACATCCCCGCGTAGGCACGCAGATACAGCTCACCGGCGAGCTTGGCGACCGCGTACGGCGATAGCGGATCGACCTGGCAGCTCTCCCCCACCGGCAGCGTCGCTGGTGCCCCATATCGTGATCCGCCAGACGCCGCATAGACGATGCGTTGCACGCCGGCATGCCGGCTGGCTTCACACAGATTGATCGTGCCCAAAACGTTATTGCGAGCGTCGAATTGGGGATCGGACACCGAAGCACGAAGGTCTACATGAGCAGCAAGATGGAAGATCACGTCGGGGTTGGTGCCAGCGACGACATCTCGGAGCTCTGGCGCTGAAACATCGAGCCGCAGAAACGTAAAGCGGCCAGGACTCATTCGGTTGAAGCGAATCGCCTGTGTGAGGTTGTCCGCATCGCCGGTACTCAGGTTGTCGATTCCAACCACCTGGTCACCGTCCGCCAAGAGACGGTCGACCAGGTTGGACCCGATGAACCCGGCGGCGCCGGTGACAAGGGCTCGCATTATCAGCAATCTCCTAACCTTGGGCGCATTGCGCGATCAGCTTTGTGGTGTCGGCGGAGCCGGGCGGGCCAGCGGCCCCGCCGACGGTGGATAACGTCGGTGGTCACTGCGGCCATCACAAGGCTTTTCGGCGGGGTACTCACCTCAATGTCGGTTCGGCCGACAAGATCGTCGCCGGTGATCAATCGCGTGCTCATTGCGCCTCTGACACCGGTGTCGAATCAAGATGAGTCGACGGGTTTTGAATGAGGCGTCTCGATTTACCCGCCTGCCTATGCCGCACAACAGTTTTCAGGACACGCATGCCGTCTCGAATTGCATGCAAATTGGATTTCCCTGCCCGCCTCGGCATCTCTAGGCTCGGCACCTCCGCGATACGCAAACCGGCCTGCATCGCGCGCACAGTCATCTCTGCCTCGATTTCAAACCCGCTCGCCGAGAGGGCAAGGTGATCGAGATAACGACGATGGAAGGCGCAGAAGCCGTAGCACAGGTCGGTGAGCGTGGTGCCATAAAGGGCGTTGAACACGCCGAGCAAGAATCGGTTACCAAGCCGTCGAAACGGAGTGATATCCAACGACCCGCCACCCACGATGAATCGTGATCCCTTCACGAAGTCGTACCCGTTCCTGAGGAAATGCAAGAAGTGCCGAATCTCTTGCGGCGCCATGCTGCCGTCCGCGTCCATCATGACGATGATGTCGCCCGTCGCAGCCCAGAAACCTGTCCGCAGTGCGCTGCCCTTGCCGACGCCTACCTCGGCCACCACCCGAACGTCGGGGCGGTAACTCCGGGCGGTGATCAACGTCGCGTCCGTAGAGTTTCCGTCGACCAGGATGATCTCGTTGACCTCGTCGGGGATCTGCTCCAGCACAAAGCCGATGTTCCGCGCCTCGTTCCGAACCGGAATGATCAAGCTGACAGTCGGTTCGATCTTCGCAACCGCACGTGACCGTTTACCTTTGACCTGATCGTCGTTGTGCCATCGTTCCTTTCGGGAACTCTTGAATCCGTTCTGGGACAATGTCTGGGTCATCGGATTTCTCCCCCAATCTGTCGGGCATGCAATGCTGCATCCCTCTTTCTCTTCCTAAGAGCAATCGCTCGGCGGATGCCATGTTTGAATCCGGCGCGGACTTCGCCAGGAACTGGTAGCAACATATGGTTTGGGAGCCACTTCTGGTCCTCTGGCGAAAGGCTGGAAACTTCGGCGCTGGTGTCTATGCACTCAACCCCGCACGTGTTCGGCCGACCGTCAAGCGCGAGTGCTTCTCGCAGAATGCAGTGCGCTGCAACGACTTCGCGACGAGCCGAAGCGGGGTCGGCCAATACAGTGGCTGCGGCGTCGATGGCCAACCGGGCGCACTCGGCCTGACGATGACCATCAATTCGGGCGAACGCTTCGCGCGCCCTTTCTAGTTCGTTCCAAGCGCGCTCGAGCGCCTCGGATGCGGTGGGTTCGTTCCCAGTCATCGTGGGCATGAGCGGACTCGTCTGCGGCTGGCGGTACATCGGATTACTCGACCGTCACTGATTTGGCGAGGTTTCTGGGTTTGTCGACGTCTCGGCCCAACGCCAGTGCGAGCGTGCGGGCCAGTACCTGCAGCGGTACAGCGGCGGCGATTGGACCCCACGGCGCATGTGGATCGTCGACTACGGGCACGGTGCTGCCTGCCGGACCAATAGTGATCACTCGACCACCCCGGGCCTCGACCTCCGCAACGTTGGTGGCCAGTTTTGGATCGGCGTTATCTACGACGACGACCGGAGTTCCGTTGCCTATCAGCGCGAGTGGTCCGTGTTTGAGTTCTCCTGCGGGGCAGTGCTCGGCCCATCGGTACGTGAGTTCCTTGAGCTTGAGCGCGCCTTCGGCCGCGTATGGCAGCCCCGATCCCCTGCCGATGAAGATGAAGCCGCCGGCCCCCTCAACTTCCTCGGTGAGCGGTGGCACCAAGCACTTGGCGACCGCGCCTGCAGCCGCAAGCTGATCTGGCAAGCGTCGAAGATCGTCGACCAGTCGAGCAGCCAACCGAGCGCTGAGCCGATCCATAGCGACGAGCGCGGAAATCATCAGCGCTGCACCGGTAATGATCTGACATATGAAGGTCTTAGTTGCAGCCACGCCGATTTCAGGGCCGGCGCCACATGTGATCATTGCGTCTGCTTGGCGTGCCAACGTCGAGTGCGAGCTGTTTGTAAGGGCCAAGAGAGGCGATCCAGCTACCGCTTCCGACTTGACAGCATGCAGAACGTCGGCCGTCTCGCCAGACTGACTGATCACCAAGCAGAGCTGATGTGCGTCCGCGATCTCCTCGGCCGCCTCGCTGCCGACAATGGTCGTAGCCGGTACACGGCCGAGGCGACGTACCAAGTTGCCGATCACATGTCCGGCATTGAGCGACGTGCCACACCCGATCACGCGCAGGCGTTCAAATGGGGCCAGTTCGAGTTCATTCCAGAGCGCCCCGGTCGCGATTCCGCGCTCGAGTTCATCGAGCAATCTGCCTGCGACTTCCGGTTGTTCGTCGATCTCCTTGGCCATGTAGTCGGTGTATCCGTTCAAGTCAGCGTCGCGACCTTGCCACGTAGATCGCGTCACTGCCGGTGGCAGAGCGGCGATTCCGCGATGGCTCCATCGATCGCTGCTTGTCAGATCGACGACGTCACCGTCATCAAGTACTCGATACTGGTCGGCCCAGTCGGCAATCGCCGCGAAATCACTTGCTGCGAAATCACCATCAGGAGTACGGGCGACCAGCAGCGGGGAACCGTGAGCCGCGACGGTGATCTGGCCCGTGCCCGCTTCGAGCGCGGCCAATGCCCACGAGCCCTCGACGCGGGTAAGTGCTAACTGCAGGGCCTCAAAGAGATCCCCGCAACGCGTCCGCGCATCTTCGATCAGGTGACACAGCACCTCACTGTCGACGGAGGACGTGAATCTGTGACCCGACGCCGCTAGGGCATTCCTCAGAGCGTCTGCGTTGTCGATCACGCCGTTGTGCACGAGGCTGATTTGTCCGGTGCAATCGGCGTGCGGGTGTGCGTTGGTCACCGTCACCCCACCATGGGTCGCCCAGCGGGTGTGACCAATCCCGACCCCATCGAACTGCGGGCCGGCCCAGTCGCGCACCAGGCTGTCAAGTGCTGCTACCCGGCCGACGGTTCGGAACCGCGCGAGATCGCCGGTGGTGGTTTGCAGAGCAATACCGACTGAGTCGTAACCGCGGTATTCGAGTCGGCGTAGCGCGACGCGCAAGTAGTCGACGGCGGGCTCATGCGTGCGGCACGCAACGATGCCACACATCAGAGGCACTCTTGGTGCGAGTAGGCCGACACCTGTCGTGGTGCCACTGGCGTCCGGCGGTGGGGAGCCAATCCGTTCGCCAGTGGCCGCCGATTACGGGCTCGAGCTAATTCACCAAGCACCACTTCACTATCAATGGTCTAGCGTTCGACGTATATGGACCATCAGACCCAATTTTGGTTAGACCATGGCCTAGTTCTTGCGTGCGGATCGTTCATACGACATGGCGCGGGAACGCGCCGCCGCCTCAGCACGCGTATTGACACCGAGCTTTGAAAGGAGGTTGTGCACATGGTTTTTCACCGTGTGCACGGCGATGTCGAGCTCTGCAGCGATATCCCTGTTTGACCGTCCTAGTTCCAGCATCTTAAGGATCTGGCCCTCGCGAGCCGTAAGGACTAGGCCCCGCCCCGGTCGTTGAGGCTGAGACGCCAGGTTCGACAGGCGCCGGAGCAAAACTGCCGATACCGGCGGCGGGAAGATCGATTTTCCACCAGCGACATTGTGTATCAACGAGATCAGGTCGTCGAGCGATTCGCTGCGCATGTGGTAGCCGACCACTCCTGCTTCGGCACATGCGATGATCTTCTCATCATCGTCTTCTGGAGTGCCCACAACGATGATCCGTGCCCCCGGACTGATGTCCGTCACTGCCTGCATCAACAGGTGACTATCTCGAGTCGCCATATTGAGCAACACCAGATCTGCACTTGTTGTGTCGAAAGATGCCACCAGCGAGTGTAAGTCCCACGCCATGCCCACGACGGCTATTCCCCGCGCGGCCAAGATGGCTGCGAGGTTCTCCCGAAAGAGGGTGCAATCATCGATGATCAACACTGCTTCGACGTCGAGCGGACCGTGCCACGTTGCGACATCGGGCGTCGGCTCCGGTGTGCTCGCTAGCTTCGCTGACCCTCGCGAAGTGTCGTGCCCCTGCCTTCTGATGTCTTTCGACGCATAATCTGACCTGCTTGGATTTCCATTGTCATCTATTGGCTGCCCGACGGCCGTCGGCGGGGCAACCAGCAAATCGCGCTGGCGCTGATCTCCCGGTGACGGCCAAAGCGCTCGGCTCAAGCGGTCAGCAACCATACTGACCGTGCGGGATCGGCTTGCTGCCATCCACAGTTCGGACGCTGCGCTCTCCGACATCGTCTATCCCCACGGCCCGAGGTCGCGCCTGGTCGTGAACGCACCCGATGAGAAGTCAGCCTTCAACGATGCGGGTTCAGACCACATCGCTTCTCGGGCGCCACCTAATGCGTATGGCACCAAACCACTATCAACCCACGGGTACGTGGCCGTATATGGGCCGTCGGACCCATTTTGAGGCGGTTCTGGGGCTAGATCTCGCCCGCCAGTTCATGATTCTGGCTGGACCTGAAATAGGCTGCTGCCTCTGCTCGGGTGCTGACCCCGAGCTTGCATAACACGCTGTGGACATGGTTCTTCACCGTGTGCAGCGCAATGCACAGGTGGTCTGCGATGTCCCGGTTCGAGAGACCTGATTCGAGCAATCGAAGGATCTGGATCTCGCGTGTAGTAAGCACTAGTTCTTTCACCTCAGGCTGCCGCTGAGAAGCAAGAGTCGACAGTCGCCTGAGCAGAATTGCGGAAACCTTTGGGGAGCAAAGCGACTCCCCGCCAGCGACCCTGGCCAGGAGGTTGAGCAAGTCGCCGAGCGACTCCGCCCGCAGATGGTAGCCGGACACGCCCGCTTCAGCACATGCGACGATCTCCGATTCGTCGTCATCCGAGATGCCGACGACGATCATCTTCGCTTCGGGGCACGTATCCCTCACCCGTCGAAGCAACGTCATGTTGTCGCGGGTAGCCATGTTGAAAAGAACAATCTCTGGCGCGGCTTCACCGAGCGCGGCACACAATGAGGGCACGTCCCACGCCATCGCCGGCTCGGAACAGCCATGGGCAGCGAACATGGCACCGAGGTTCTCACGATTCAGCTTGCAGTCATCAACAATCAGGAACCTGACGTCCGGAACAACAGTCCCGCCGTCGACCTGTACGACCGTACCCGAAGATTTTGCCGTTGCGAGCTTCCCGCGGCCGGCATATCCGTTGATACGTGCATCCGGATCATTGTTCCGCATAATCGGATAACCCAAAGCGTAGCCCTCAGTTGCCGAGTTTCGAAGCAGGCCGGACTGGCTGGATATACCAGTCGCCGACACCTCATACAACCGGTCGCATCCCCCCGGTCGAAGTTCTTGCAGCTGTCGAAGACCGGGAAGGGTGTGTCGCACCTTCTCCGTGGTTTGCCTTGGATGAGCCATTTTTTCGACTCCAGTCGGTAACTCGATTGATAACGATCAGTCGTGGGCCGCGTTCGGACATGAGCACTCCGACTCTCATGCGGTTTATGTGAGCGACAAGCCGCTAGAGCACGCTGATGCGCACCGACCACCCCGGTGACCCCCGTCGACTCCGCACGTAGGCATATATGACGATCATGACCGTCGGCGCTACGTTGCGGTGATTCCCCTATTGTTGCGGTGACTCCCCCTTGTTCGATTCCCCTCCAACCATTCCGATGCTAGGCATTTGCCGAGAACACCGTCAACGCGCCAACGGCAGTCGCAGAGCAAATGCTTGCGTTGGCAAATGGGTGCCAAGGAACCGGCCCGACCTACTTCGTAATCCGTACATACGACTTCGCTGCTGAAGTGCACTATTCGTACTACTGGGTGTGATTTTGATGCGGTTTTCGTGAGCGACAATTGACGTGCCTAGTTAATTGCCGAGTGAAAGCAGTTCAGGCATGTAACCAGGTAGAGCGTGGGTGGGGGGCTGGCGTATGGGTAGCCGCGGGCAGCGTCGGGGGTCTATCCCACGGTCATGGGTAAGCAACACCACGGGCAACTAGGCAGAGAGATCGAAGTCTTTGCCCCTCTGGCGCCGAAGGGCGCACGGCCGAGTTCGCTCGGGCCGCCGAGTGCCTAACCGAGAATTAAACCCGAGGTTGGTACACCGGTGCCCGCGGTGACCAACACATGCTCGACGTCGTCCACCTGATTGACCGACGTACCCCGAAGCTGGCGAACCCCCTCGGCGATCCCGTTCATCCCGTGGATGTATGCCTCGCCCAACTGGCCGCCGTGGGTGTTGATCGGCAGCCGCCCCCCGATCTCGATCGCGCCGTCGGCGATGTAGTCCTTGGCCTCACCCTGACCGCAGAATCCCAACTCCTCCAACTGCATCAGGGTGAACGGAGTGAAGTGGTCATACAGAATCGCGGTCTGGATATCGGTGGGCTTCAAACCCGACTGCCGCCACAGCTGCCTGCCCACCAGACCCATTTCCGGCAGCCCCAGCTCCGGCCGGTAGTAACTGACCATCGAGTACTGGTCGGGGCTCGCCCCCTGCGACGCAGCCTCGATAATGACGGGCCGATGGTTGAGATCCTTCGCCCGCTCGGGTGATGTCACGACGATGGCGACGGCCCCGTCGGTCTCCTGACAGCAGTCCAGCAGCCGCAGCGGCTCGGCGATCCACCGCGAATTCTGATGCTCCTCAATGGTGATCGGCTTCTCGTAGAAATAGGCTTTCGGGTTGTTCGCAGCATGTTTTCGGTCGGCAACCGAAACCGCGCCGAAGTCCTTGCTCGTCGCCCCTGACAAATGCATGTACCGCTGGGCGATCATCGCCACCTGTGCGGCCGGGGTGGAGAGGCCGTGCGGATAGGAGAACGAGTTGTCCACGCCCGTCGAGTCGGCGTTCTCCACCAACCTCATCTGCACCTGACCGAACCGCGTCCCCGAGCGTTCGTTGAATGCGCGGTACGCCACAACGCAATCCGCGACACCGGTCGCGACCGCAATGGCGGCCTGCTGAATCGTGGCGCAGGCGGCGCCACCGCCGTGGTGGATCTTGGAGAAGAACTTCAGTTCGCCGATGCCCGTCGCGCGCGAGACGGCGACCTCGGTGTTGGAGTCCATCGTGAACGTCACCATGCCGTCGACATCGGCGGGCGTCAGGCCCGCGTCGTCGAGCGCGTCCAGCACTGCCTCGGCCGCCAGTCGTAGCTCACTGCGGCCGGAGTTCTTCGAAAAGTCGGTGGCGCCGATGCCGACGATCGCCGCCTTCCCGGACAGCTCACCGGGCATCAGGCGGCTCCAATCGTCAGTGTCGAGGTGGCGATCACGTGATCGCCAAGACTGTTGCTGCCAACGACTTTCAGCGTGATCAGGTCACCGTCAATGGCGGTGACTTCCCCCCTGAACGTCACCGTGTCGTAGGCGTACCACGGCACACCGAGTCGCAGCGAAATCGACTTGATGATCGCGTTCGGCCCAGCCCAGTCGGTGACATAGCGCTGCACTAGCCCGGTGTCGGTCAGGATGTTGACAAAGATGTCCTTCGATCCCTTGGCTTGTGCCTTATCGCGGTCGTGGTGGACGTCCTGATAATCGCGCGTGGCAATCGCCGTTGACACGATGAACGTCGGGTCGCCGTACAGCGCAAGCTCGGGCAGCTTCGTACCGACCTCGATTGCCGGCGCGCTCATGTGTTCGGCTCCCACGCATACAGCGTCCAGGCCGACCCGGAATCACCTTCAGGAAAGTCGATATACGTTGCGCGAACGGGCATTCCGATCTCCACCTTGGCGGGGTCTACGTTGCGGAGCTCGCCGAGCATCCGCACCCCCTCTTCGAGTTCGACAAGCGCGATGACGAAGGGCAGTGTGCGTCCTGGCACCTTCGGGGCATGGTGCACAACGTAACTGAACACCGTGCCCCTGCCGCTGGCCACCTGGTATTCGATAGGGGCTTCTTTGTCCTGCCAGAGGGCAGGCACCGGCGGATGCTGCAGGCTGCCGTCGGCTCGCTTCTGAATGCGCAACTCGTGCGCATTGACGCCGTCCCAGAAGAACTTGGTGTCCCGCGACGACGCCGGCCGCATCATCGAAGCCGCGTCGAGATCGTCGGGAACGGGTGAAGCAGCCGCCTCGTCCGAATCGGCAGGCCGGAATTTCATGATGCGCCACATCATTTCGGCGACGTCCTCGTCGCCGACCTGCCAGGTGATCTTCTGCGTGATGAAGAAACCTTCGCCCAAGGCGGTCCGCTTCGGCCCCACTACGTCGGTCAGCTCGGCCAAGACGCTGACCTCCTCGCCTGGCCGTAGGTACCGGTGGTAGGTCTGCTCGCAGTTCGTTGCGACGACGCCGACATAGCCTGCGTCGTCGAACAATTCCATGATCTTGGTCAGTGGGTCGTCGGCGGCGCGTCCGCTGCCGAGTCCGCCCATCGTCCAAACCTGAATCATGGCAGGCGGGGCGACGATGCCGGGGTGACCCGCGGCCTTTGCGGCCGCGTCGTCGACATAGATGGGGTTCTTGTCGCCCATCGCGTCGAGCCAGTGGTCGACCATCGGCTGGTTGACCGGATGACGGCCGACACGCGGCTTGCTCTTGCCCTCGGCCTTGACCTTCTCGGCTGCGGCCTGGATATCCTCGACTGCGCTCATGGTTGTCCGTTCTTCGCGCAAGCACTCATCACCGCGGAACCCTCGGCACCTTGAGACCCGACGCGGCAATCATTTCGCGCATCACCTCATTCACTCCGCCACCGAACGTGATCACCAGATTCCGCTTGGTCTGGCTATCCAGCCACTTCAGTAGTTCGGCGGTATCCGGTTCGGCAGGATTGCCGTACTTGCCGACAATCTCCTCGGCCAACCGCCCGACGTACTGAATGCGCTCGGTGCCAAAGACTTTGGTCGCTGCGGCGTCGGCGACGTTGATGTCCTCGCCCGCGGCGGCCACCTGCCAGTTGAGCAACTCGTTGATCCGCCAGATCGCGTGAATCTCGCCAAGACTGCGACGGACGTCGGGTTGGTCGATCGGTATCACGCCGTTACCGCCCGGCTTGGACGCCCACGCATGGATGCGGTCGTAGACGCTGGCGAACCGGCCCGCAGGGCCGAGCATCACGCGCTCGTTGTTCAGCTGGGTGGTGATGAGTCGCCAGCCACCGTTCTCCTCGCCGACGAGCATGTCGGCGGGCACCCGGACGTCGCTGTAGTAGGTGGCATTGGTATGGTGTGCACCGTCCGACAGGATCATCGGTGTCCAGGAGTAACCGGGATCCTTCGTGTCGACGATGAGGATCGAAATCCCCTTGTGCTTAACCGCTTCCGGATCGGTGCGGCACGCTAGCCAGATGTAGTCGGCGTCGTGTCCGCCGGTGGTGAAGACCTTCTGCCCGTTGACGATGTACTCGTCACCCTGCCGAACCGCGGTGGTACGCAACGAGGCGAGGTCGGTGCCCGCCTCCGGCTCGGTGTAGCCGATCGCGAAGTGCACATCGCCGGCCAGGATCGCGGGCAGGAATTTCTTCTTCTGCGCCTCGTTGCCGAACATCTGCAGGGTGGGCCCGACGGTCTGCAGAGTCACCGCTGGGAGCGGGACGTCGGCGCGGTGGGCTTCGTTGACGAAGATCTGCTGTTCGATCGGACCGTAGCCGAGGCCGCCGAACTCCTTGGGCCAGCCGACGCCGAGCTTGCCGTCCGAGCCCATTCGCTTGATCACCGCGCGGTAGGCCTTGCCGTGCCGGTCGGCCTCCATCTCCTTGTACTCGTCGGAGGAGATCAGGCCCGAAAAATATTGCCGCAGTCCGGCTTGCAGTTGCCGCTGCTCGGGGGTCAGTTCGATGAACATTGCGCTCCAACCAGATCGAGACGATGTGACGGCCCGCCCACCAACCGGGTCAAATCCTTGATGGTGGAGTAGTAGCGGTCCATCGGGTAGTCGATGTCCATGCCCATGCCGCCGTGCAGGTGGTGACAGATCTGCATCACCGGCGGCGCTTGGGAGGCCAGCCAGTAGCCAAGGACGTCCAAGTCGTCGTCGGCGTCACGGCCCTCAGTCAGTCGCCAGACGACTGACGTCGCCGCCAATGTCAGTGTGCGCGAGGCGATGTACACCTCGGCGAGCTGTGCGGCGACGGTCTGGAACGTCGAAAGCGGCTTGCCGAACTGATGGCGGTTGGCGACATAGTCGGCCGTCAGCCGCAGTGCACCTGCCACCAAACCGGATGCGAACGCACCAATCGTGGCGAGCGCCAACTGGTTCACGCGATGCGCGGTCGCCCCGTCGAGCACACCGTCGACCTCGGCATCGGTGAATGTCACGGTGTACTCGTCGCCATGGTTGGAGGTTGGGGACTTCGCCAGCTGAACGCCGTCGGCCTTCGGCGAAACCACTACGACCGCGCTGTCGGCGGTCACCAAAATCCAATCCGCTTGCTCCGCATAGCCAACCGCGACTTTGGTGCCGTTGAGTTTGCCGTTTGAAAACGTGGTCGCGGGCCGATCCGGCAGCGGGGCGCCCGGCTCGTTCAGCGCGGCCGTGACGACCGCACCCTTGGCCGCGCCCGCGAGGTACCGATCCTGCTGCTGGTCAGAAGCCAGGTCGATCAACGGCACTAACCCGAGGCCGAGGGTGGCCAGCGCCGGGCTGATCGTGGCGTGCCTGCCGATCTCGGTCAGTGCCGTCGCGACCTCCGACAGGCCGAGACCGTCGCCACCGAGCCGCTCCGGCACCGCCAGCGCCGTCACGCCACCTGCGACCAAAGCATCCCAACTGTTGTCCCGCTCGAGCACTGACGTGACCACGTCCGCGACAGCCTGCTGCTCCGGGTTCGGTGTGAAATCCACCCGACTCCTCCTTGAGTCTCAAAGGACTAATGCGCTGCGGCGCTTAATGTGCGACTGGACACTTACCGGTGTAGTCCACCTGCCAGTGCTTGATCCCATTCAGCCAACCTGATTTCAGCCGCTCGGGCTCACCGATCGGTTTCAGATCGGGCATGTGATCTGCAATCGCACTGAAGATCAGATTAATGGTCATCTTGGCGAGATTAGCGCCGATGCAGTAATGCGCACCCGTGCCGCCGAAGCCAACGTGTGGGTTCGGGCTGCGCAGGATGTTGAACGTGTGCGGGTCCTCGAACACGTCCTCGTCGAAGTTGGCCGAGCGGTAGGACATCACCACCCGCTGGCCCTTCTTGATCTGCACGCCACCCAACTCGACGTCCTCGAGGGCGGTGCGCTGGAATGCCGAGACGGGCGTTGCCCAACGGACGATCTCGTCGGCCGCGGTCTCCGGGCGCTCGCGCTTGTAAAGCTCCCACTGATCGGGGTTCTGCGAGAACCCGATCATGCCGTGGGTGATGGAGTTGCGGGTGGTCTCGTTGCCTGCCACCGCCAGCATGACCACGAAGAAACCGAACTCGTCGTCGGAGAGCTTTTCGCCCTCGATGTCGGCCTCGATCAGCTGCGTGACGATGTCCTCGGTCGGATTCTTCGCGCGCTCCGCGGCCATCTGCATCGCGTACTGAATGAGCTCGATCGACGACATCGCCGGGTCGATGTGCGCGTACTCCGGGTCCTCACCGGCAGTCATCTCATTTGACCAGCGGAACAACTTGTCGCGGTCGTCCTGCGGCACGCCGAGCAGCCCTGCGATGGCCTGCAGCGGCAGCTCGCACGACACCTGCTCGACGAAGTCGCCGGACTCTTGTGCGGCGGCCGTCTCGGCGATCTTTTGAGCGCGGATCCGCAGCTCATCCTCCAGCCGCCCCACGGCGCGGGGAGTGAAGCCACGGGAAATGATCTTGCGCAGCCGGGTGTGCTGCGGTGCGTCCATGTTGAGCAGCACGCTGCGCTGCAAGTCGATGGCGTCACGCGTCATCTCCTGGGGCCAGACGGGGATGGCGCCATCCGGCGAGCTACCGAAGACCTCGTTGCGTTTCGAGACCTCCTTGACGTCGGCGTGCTTGGTAACCAGCCAGTACCCTTTGTCTCCGAACCCACCAGTGCCACCGGGAACATCGACCCAGTGGACCGGCTCGGACTTGCGCAGCTCGGCGAGTTCGGCGACGGGCAGACCCGCTCGATTGAGCTCGGCGTCGAGAAAATCGAAGTCGGCTGAGATGGGGCAGGGCATATAAAGCTCTCCTCAATTGCAACGTGTTCTAGTGCCAGTAAAACATGGCTTCTGCGCAGATAAAAGGCAGGTCACCATCCTCGCTTGTCAGAGTAATGAAACGTGTTCTAGCCTGACGGAATGGGTAACCCTGTCATCGTTGAAGCCACCCGCAGCCCCATCGGCAAGCGGAACGGATGGCTGTCAGGCCTGCACGCAACCGAGTTGCTGGGCGCCACACAGAAGGCACTCGTTGAGAAGGCACGGCTCGACTCTGGTTTTGAAATAGATATGGTCGAGCAGGTCATCGGCGGCTGCGTCACGCAGTTCGGCGAGCAGTCCAACAACATCACCCGGGTGGGCTGGCTGGTCGCCGGCCTACCTGAGCACGTCGGTGCGATGACGGTCGATTGCCAGTGCGGCAGCGGTCAGCAGGCCAACGGCCTGGTTGCCGGCCTAATAGCCGCGGGTGCCATCGACATCGGCATCGCGTGCGGCATCGAGGCGATGAGCCGCGTCGGCCTTGGTGCCAACGCCGGACCCGACCGCGGCATCCTGCGGCCCGCGTCGTGGGACATCGACCTGCCCGACCAGTTCACCGCGGCCGAGCGGATCGCCAAGCGCCGGGGTATCACCCGCGAGGAGATCGACCAGTTCGGCTTCGACTCGCAGCGCAAGGCCAAACAGGCATGGGCCGAGGGCCGGTTCGACCGCGAGATCAGCGGCATCGAGGCGCCGGTGCTCGACGAGAACAAGCAACCCACCTCGGAGCGGCACGTCGTCACACGCGATCAGGGCCTGCGGGAGACCACGCTGGAGGGCCTGTCGTCGCTGAAGCCCGTCCTCGAGGACGGCATCCACACGGCCGGGACCTCGTCGCAGATCTCCGATGGCGCGGCAGCGGTGCTGTGGATGGACGAGGACAAGGCCAAGGCGCTCGGTCTGCGGCCGCGGGCGCGGATCATCAGCCAAGCCCTGGTCGGGGCGGAGCCGTATTACCACCTCGACGGTCCGGTGCAGTCGACGGCGAAGGTGCTGGAGAAGGCCGGGATGAAGATGGGCGACATCGACATCACCGAGATCAACGAGGCGTTTGCGTCCGTCGTGCTGTCGTGGGCGCGGGTGCACGACCCCGACATGGAGAAGGTCAACGTCAACGGCGGCGCGATCGCCCTAGGTCACCCCGTCGGCAGCACCGGCAGCAGGCTGATCACCACCGCGCTGCACGAACTGGAGCGCACCGACCAGACGACCGCGCTGATCACGATGTGCGCGGGCGGTGCGCTGTCCACCGGCACGATCATCGAGCGAATCTAGTGCCCGCGTCGGACGACGAACGGATCGCTGCGGCGCGCGCGTACATCGAGGCGCTGGTCAGTCATGACGCCGACAAGGTTCCGTTCGCGCCCGGCTGCACCCGCATCGAGTTCGGCGTTAAGACCGGCTTCTCCGGTGATCACTTGCGCCGCAGCCTGAATGGTGGACCGCAGTATCGCATCATCCGGGGTACCAGCGTTCCGGAGTTCACCGTCGACGGCGACGTGGTACGGGCCAAGTTCGATTTGGTGACCAAGCCGTCGATCGCCGGGCGACGGGTTGGCGCGCACATCGACGAGACGTTTCTCATCCCTGCGGAGGACGGCACAATCCATCACATCAAGGCGGTCGTTCGTCCGTTCCTGACGTCTTAGGATCAGGCCATGCCAAAGTCTCGCCCCCGCTTCATGGATCGCCCGGCAGCAGACGTGTTCATCAAGTGGATGTCGAAGATCAACACTTATATGTACAAGCGCAGCGACGGCGAGGGCTTTGGCGGTAACTTCCAGGGCATTCCCGTCGCGCTGCTGACGACAATCGGGCGGAAGAGCGGCGAACCGCGGATCAGCCCGCTGTATTTCCATCGCGATGGCGACACCGTCGTCGTCGCGGC
Source organism: Mycobacterium sp. JS623 (assembly GCF_000328565.1). Classification (NCBI taxonomy): domain Bacteria; kingdom Bacillati; phylum Actinomycetota; class Actinomycetes; order Mycobacteriales; family Mycobacteriaceae; genus Mycobacterium; species Mycobacterium sp. JS623. Next base: position 5,764,586 of record NC_019966.1, read on the forward strand.
GTCCAAGGGCGGCAGTGACAAGCACCCGATGTGGTATCTGAACTTGAAGGCCAATCCCAAGGTTCAGGTCCAGATCAAGAAAGAGATCCTCGACCTGACCGCCCGTGACGCCACGGACGAAGAGCGCGCCAAGTATTGGCCGACGCCGGTCGAGATGTACCCGACCTACAACGACTACCAGTCATGGACCGATCGCGTGATTCCGCTCGTCGTTTGCGAACCGTGACAACGGATTACGATCTTCACTTCTACTTCGATCCGGTCTGCCCGTTCGCCTGGATGACGAGCAAGTGGGTGCGCACCGTGGCGGCCCAGCGCGACTACCGCGTGGACTGGCGGTTCATCTCGTTGCGGATTCTCAACGCACACATCGACTATGCGACACACTTCCCTGAAAGTTACGAGGAGGGGCATACCGCTGGGCTGCGGCTTTTGCGAGTCGTTGCCCAGGTGCGTCGGGAGCAAGGACGCGACGCGGTCGGTCCACTCTACGAGGCGATGGGCGCCCGGATCTTCGACACGTCACGTGACGTCGATCCGTTGTCGGCATCGGATCAAGGGTCGCGCCGGATGTTGGAGCCGTTGCTCCGCGAGGTCGGGCTGGCCGCTGAATTCGTTGATGCGCTTGAGGATACGTCGCTGGACGAGGAGATCCGCGCGGAGACGGAGGAGGCGCTCGCACTGACGGGGCGCGACGTCGGCACGCCGATCCTGCACTTCCAACCGCCGGGAGGGACGGCGTTCTTCGGCCCGGTGATCAGCAGGCTGCCGTCGGCCGACGAGGCCGGTGAGCTGTGGGACCACGTCATTGCGCTGGCGAGCTTCCCCGGCTTTGCCGAGATGAAGCGCAGCCTTCGCGAGCGGCCCCAGCTGGCGAGCTTTGGCGTCGACACCGAATCGATTGGTAAACAAGAGGATTGGCACGGCGGCAGCCGTCGTCTGAAGAAGTAGGTCGCCATGGCAGAGGGCAGGATTCGTAATTCCAAGTTCCTGGCGCTGCTGCTGAAATACTTCGCCCGCGCACACATCTGGGTGTATCGCCGCACCGACGGCCGGCTCGGCGCCAGGCTGCTGTGGTTCCCGGCGGCCCTGATTACCACGAAAGGTCGCAAGACCGGCGAGCCACGGACCACGCCAACGCTCTATCTGCGCGACGGCGGTCGCGTCGTACTGCCTGCATCCTTCGGTGGCCGCGACAGCAACCCGGGGTGGTATCGCAACCTCAAGGCGAATCCGGAGGTGCACGTCCAGATTCGCCATGAGCATTTCGACCTGATCGCTCGTGACGCCACCGATGCAGAGCGAAACCTGTACTGGTCCAGACTTACCCGGATCTATCCGCCGTATCGGGGGTACCGGGAGGCGACCGATCGAGTCATTCCGCTGGTGATCTGCGAGCCGTAACCAGCGCGAGCAGACGTAAAAGTGCCTAGAAGGGCACTTTCGCGGCTATTCGAAAATGCTACGCGCCGTAGACCGGAACGGGCGGCCGCGCCTTGGCGAGCAAATCGCTGACCACAGGGCCGAGTTCGGCGGGATCCCACCGCGCGCCCTTGTCGATCTGTGGTCCGTGGGCCCAGCCTTCGGCCACCCGGACAATGCCGCCCTCGACCTCGAACATCCTGCCAGTGACATCCTCCGACTCGACGCTGCCGAGCCAAACCACGAGGGGTGAAATGTTTTCCGGTGCCATCGCGTCGAACTCGTTGTCCTGGGTCGCCATCATCTCGGCGAACACAGTCTCGGTCATCCGAGTGCGAGCAGACGGCGCGATCGCATTGACGGTGACGCCGTAGCGCCCCATCTCTGCAGCGGCGACTAGCGTCATAGCCGCGATGCCCGCCTTGGCTGCGCTGTAATTCGCCTGTCCCACACTGCCTTGCAGGCCGGCGCCGGAGCTGGTGTTGATGATGCGGGCATCAACGGGCTTGCCCGCCTTGGACTGCGCACGCCAGTAGGCAGCAGCGTGACGCATGGTCGCGAAGTGACCCTTGAGATGCACCGCGATGACGGCGTCGAACTCTTCTTCACTGGTGTTCGCGAACATACGGTCGCGAACAATGCCGGCGTTGTTCACCAGAACGTCGAGGCCGCCGAAGGTGTCGACCGCGGTCTGAATCAGGCCTTGCGCCTGCTCCCAATCGGCGACATTCGCCCCACTGGTGACGGCTTCTCCTCCGGCAGCGGTGATCTCGTCGACGACACCCTGCGCAGCGCTACCGCCGCCCGCGGGTGAACCGTCCAGGCCCACACCGATGTCGTTGACCACTACGCGCGCACCCTCGGCGGCAAACGCCAGCGCATGGGCGCGGCCGATGCCGCCGCCTGCACCTGTCACGATGACCACCCGGCCGTCGAGCAAACCCATATCCGATGTCTCCTTAGCTGATTGCGTTGGTTGTGGCCAGGTAGTGCGGCGGCTCGCCCCCGCCGTGAACCTCAAGGCTTGCACCGCTGATATACGACGCGGCATCCGACGCGAGAAACGCTGCGGCCCAACCGACGTCGGCGGGCTTGGCGAGCCTGCCGAGCGGAACGTTCTTCGAGATAGCCGCGATCGATTCCTCGTCGCCGTAAAAGAGCTCGGACTGTTCGGTTTCGACCATGCCCACCACGACGGAGTTGACCCGCACTTTCGGCGCCCACTCGACCGCCAGTGTGCTGGTGAGGCTTTCGACGCCCGCCTTGGCCGCGCCGTACGGCGCCGTGCCCGGTGTAGGCCGACGGCCGCTGACACTGGCGACGTTCACGATCGACCCGCCTCGTTCCTGCGTCTGCATGACGGCATTGGCGTGCTGTGACACCGACAACGGCCCGAGCAGGTTGAGCTCGATGATCTTTCGGTTGAACTTCGCACTCGCATCCGCGGTGAGCACGTAGGGCGAGCCACCGGCGTTGTTGACCACCACGTCCAGGCGCCCGTGCCGCTCGACGATGGTTGCGATCATCGCCGCGACGGCGTCGTCGTCTCGCACGTCGCAGGAGTGGAAGGCGTAGGGCAGGCCCTGGACCTCACGCCGCGCGCACGTCACCACGGTGGCGCCTTGATCTGCGAAGACGGCGCTGATTCCGGCGCCGACGCCGCGGACCCCGCCGGTCACGAGGACCACTCTGTCCTTGAGTCCGAGGTTGATGTCAGCGGCGCCGGTCACTGTGCTAGCGTACCAAGCAAGTGCTTGCTTAGGTACCGACCCCCAGGAAGTGCAATGCCAATCACCTCGACGACCACTGAACCGGGCATCGTCTCGGTGACAGTCGACTACCCGCCGGTCAACGCGATCCCCTCACAGGGCTGGTTCGAACTCGGCGATGTCATCACCGCCGCCGGCCGCGACCGCGACACCCACGTGGTGATCCTCCGCGCCGAAGGCCGCGGCTTCAACGCGGGCGTCGACATCAAGGAGATGCAGAACACCGAGGGCTTCACCGCGCTCATCGATGCCAACCGTGGCTGCTTCCACGCGTTCCGCGCGGTGTACGAGTGCGAGGTGCCCGTGGTCGCGGCCGTCAACGGCTTCTGCGTGGGCGGCGGCATCGGTCTGGTCGGCAACGCCGACGTGATCGTCGCCTCCGACGATGCAACATTCGGGCTGCCCGAGGTGGAACGGGGCGCACTCGGCGCGGCCACGCACCTGTCGAGGCTGGTGCCTCAGCACATGATGCGCAGGCTGTTCTTCACAGCGGCCACCGTCGACGCAGCGACGCTGCACCACTTCGGGTCGGTGCACGAGGTGGTGCCCCGCGCGGAGTTGGACGAGGCCGCACTGCGGGTTGCACGCGACATCGCCGCCAAGGACACCAGGGTGATCCGCGCAGCCAAGGAGGCGCTGAATCTGATCGACGTGCAGAAGGTCAACTCCAGTTACCGTATGGAGCAAGGGTTTACGTTCGAATTGAACCTGGCCGGTGTGGCGGACGAGCACCGCGACGCGTTCGCGGGAACCACGAAGGGCAAGAAGGCATGATTCGGCGGGTACGAGCAACGGGCCCACGCGCGCAGCGCAGGGGACGGCTGGTGGGACAATGAGCGACAAACGAACGACACTTGACGAGGCCGTCTCATCGATTGAGAGCGGTATGACGATCGGTATTGGTGGCTGGGGGTCACGGCGCAAGCCGATGGCGTTCATGCGGGCACTGCTGCGCACCTCGGTGAAGGATCTGACCGTAGTGACGTACGGCGGACCGGACATCGGGCTGCTGTGCTCGGCGGGCAAGGTGAAACGCATCTACTACGGCTTCGTGTCGCTGGATTCACCGCCGTTCTATGACCCGTGGTTCTCCAAGGCCCGCACCAGCGGATCGATCGAGTCGCGGGAAATGGACGAGGGCATGTTGCGGTGCGGGCTGCAGGCCGCGGCGCAGCGGCTGCCGTTCCTGCCGATCCGCGCCGGCCTCGGCAGCGACGTGCGCGCCTTTTGGGGTGACGAACTCAAGACAGTCACGTCGCCCTACCCCACCGATGGCGGCTTCGAGGAGTTGGTTGCGATGCCGGCGCTGCGGCTCGACGCGGCGTTCGTGCACATGAATCTCGGTGACGCGCAAGGCAATGCCGCCTACACCGGTATCGACCCGTACTTCGACGACCTGTACCTGATGGCCGCCGACCGACGCTACTTGTCGGTGGAAAGGGTGGTGCCCACCGAGGAACTGGTCAAGGCCGTGCCGCCGCAGGCACTGCTGATCAACCGGATGATGGTGGACTCCGTGGTCGAGGCGCCCAACGGCGCCCACTTCACCACAGCCGAACCGGATTACCGCCGCGACGAGAAGTTTCAGCGTCACTATGCCGAGGCGGCGGCCTCCGACGAAACATGGCAACAGTTCGCCGGGACGTATCTGTCTGGCAGCGAAGCTGACTACCAGGCCGCGGTGCGCAAGTTTGGAGAGGCTCAGTGATGTCGACGACCCGCGCCGAAATCTGTGCTGTCGCATGCGCGGAACTTTTTCGCGATGCAGGCGAGATCATGGTCAGCCCGATGGCGAACATGGTGTCGATCGGCGCCCGGCTGGCCCGGTTGACGTTTTCCCCCGACATCCTGCTCACCGACGGTGAGGCCCGACTGCTCGCCGATACGCCCGCCCTGGGTGTCGTCGGGGCGATCGAAGGCTGGATGCCGTTTGGCCGCGTCTTCGAGACACTGGCCTGGGGTCGTCGCCATGTCGTGATGGGCGCCAACCAGATTGACCGTTACGGCAACCAGAACCTGTCTGCATTTGGGCCGCTGCAGCACCCGACCCGACAGATGTTCGGGGTCCGCGGCGCACCGGGAAACACGATCAATCACGCGACGAGCTACTGGGTCGGCAACCACTCGAAGCGGGTATTCGGCGATTCCGTCGACGTGGTGTCCGGCATCGGCTGGGACAAGGTCGATGCCGACAATCCGGCATATCGATTCGTCAACGTCTTCCGGGTGGTGAGCAACCTCGGCGTGTTCGATTTCAACGGGCCGAATCACCAGATGCGCGCGGTGTCACTGCATCCCGGTGTGGAAGCCGAGCAGGTGGCCGAGAACACCTCATTCGAGGTGCACGGGCTGGACGAGGCCGAGTCGACGCGCCTTCCCACCGCCGACGAGCTGAAGCTGATCCGCGAAGTGATCGATCCGAAGTCGGTGCGGGACAAGGAAGTACGATGAGCAAAGCTTGCGAGCGAATTTTCAGAACAGCATGCGCCAACCCAGCTTACGAGGTCGGCGCATGAGCAAGCTGCGTACGCCGCTAACCGAGTTGATCGGCATCGAGCATCCGGTGGTGCAGACCGGGATGGGCTGGGTGGCGGGTGCGCGGTTGGTCTCGGCGACCGCCAACGCCGGTGGGCTCGGTATCCTGGCGTCGGCGACGATGACGCTGGACGAGCTTCAAACCGCAGTGACCAAGGTCAAGGAAGCAACGGACAAGCCGTTCGGCATCAACATCCGCGCGGACGCAGGCGATGCAGGAGACCGCATCGACCTGCTGATCCGCGAGGGTGTGAAAGTCGCGTCATTCGCCCTGGCGCCCAAGCCGGACCTGATCGCCAAGCTCAAAGACGCTGGCGTGGTGGTGATTCCGTCGGTCGGCCTGGCCAAGCATGCAAAGAAGGTCGCCGGCTGGGGCGCCGACGCGGTGATCGTTCAGGGCGGCGAAGGTGGCGGGCACACCGGCCCGATCGCGACCACACTCTTGCTCCCGTCGGTGCTCGACGCGGTGGACATTCCAGTCGTGGCGGCGGGCGGTTTCTTCGATGGCCGGGGCTTGGCGGCGGCGTTGTCGTATGGCGCCGCCGGCGTGGCGATGGGCACACGTTTCCTGCTGACCTCCGATTCCACGGTGCCCGACGCGGTCAAGCAGCGATACCTCGAAGCGGCGCTCGACGGCACCGTGGTGTCCACGCGTGTCGACGGTATGCCGCACCGGGTGCTGCGTACCGGCCTGGTCGAGAAGCTCGAGAGTGGTTCGCGGCTAAGGGGTTTCAGCGCTGCAGTACGCAATGCGCAGAAGTTCAAGAAGATGTCAGGCATGACGTGGCGGTCGATGATCAGCGACGGGCTCGAGATGCGCCACGGCAAGGAGCTGACGTGGTCGCAGGTCGTCATGGCTGCGAACACCCCGATGCTGTTGAAAGCCGGCCTTGTCGAAGGCAACACGACCGCGGGCGTGCTGGCCTCGGGTCAGGTTGCGGGCATTCTCGACGATCTACCGTCGTGCGCGGAGTTGATCGACACGATCGTCAGCGACGCCGTCAAGCACCTGCAGGCGGCCGCCGCGTTCGTCGAGTAGCCGCCGTGCCGTAAGCGTCACGGAAACAGGCCAATACCGCCCGCGGCCCACCTCAGCGCTCCTAGACTCGCCCCAACATTCGCTTCGGCGTTGGGGGATAACCATGAAGATGAGCGCCGCCGTCCTTTGGGACGTCAATCAGGACTGGAGCATCGAGGAGGTCGAACTCGATGGTCCCCAGGATGGTGAGGTCCTGGTTTCGTTCGAAGCCACCGGCTTGTGCCATTCCGATCACCATGTCCGCACCGGGGACCTCGCCGGAGTGCCGATGCCGATCATCGGCGGCCATGAGGGCGCCGGGATAGTCCAGGAGGTCGGGCCGGGTGTACGCGACCTGAAAGCCGGCGACCATGTCGTGGCATCGTTCCTGCCGGCATGCGGACGCTGCCGATGGTGCGCGACCGGGCATCAGAACCTGTGCGACCTCGGCGCACTCATCTTGGCCGGCACCCAGATCGACGGCACCTATCGAAGGCATGTGCGAGGCCAGGACGTCGGCGCGGCGTCATTGCTCGGCACGTTCGCGCAGTACGGCACGGTGCCCGAGGCTTCGGTGGTCAAAATCGACGACGACCTGCCGCTGTCGCGGGCATGCCTGCTCGGCTGCGGCGTCACCACCGGGTGGGGCTCGGCGGTCAACACGGCTGCGGTCAGCCCCGGCGACACGGTTGTCGTCATGGGGTGCGGGGGAATCGGCAGCGGCGCGATCCAAGGCGCGCGACTTGCCGGGGCTGAGAAGATCATCGTCGTCGACATCGTGGAGTCCAAGCGCGACAAGGCTTTCCAGTTCGGCGCAACACACTTCGCGACGTCGATGCCGGAAGCCACGGCGTTGGTCGCCGAGCTCACCCGAGGCGTGATGGCGGATTCGGCGCTGATCACGGTCGGGGTGGTCGAAGGACCGATGATCAATTCAGCGCTGGACATCGTCCGCAAGGGTGGCGCCGTCGTGCTGACGGCGTTGGCACCGCTGACCGACGTCACGCCGACTCTCCCGATGGGGCTGTTCACGCTCTTTCAGAAGCGACTACTGGGAAGCCTGTATGGCGAGGCGAACCCGCGCGCGGACATCGCGCGGCTGCTCAGCCTGTACCGGGAGGGCAAGCTACTGCTCGACGAAACGGTCACGGCCGAATACAAACTCAACGACATCAACGAGGCCTACGACGACATGCTGGCCGGCCGCAACATCCGAGGCGTGGTCATCCACGACCACTGACAGCATGCTCGATCTCGCGCGAGCGACCGCGTTTGTACACAAAACTGCGGCGTGTCGCGTACAGACACGGGCGCTCGGCAGAGGAACTACAGCCGCTCGATGATGGTGACGTTGGCGGTGCCGCCGCCCTCGCACATCGTCTGCAGACCGTAGCGACCGCCGGTGCGCTCCAACGTACTCAGCATGGTCGCGAACAGCTTGGCACCCGTTGCACCGAGTGGGTGGCCGAGCGCAATTGCGCCACCGCTGGGGTTGACCTTCGCGTGGTCGACCTTGAGTTCCTTCATCCACGCCATCACGACGGGCGCAAACGCCTCGTTGATCTCGACGGTGTCGATGTCGTCCATCGTCAGCCCGGTCTTCTCCAGCGCGTAGCGCGTCGCGGGAATCGGCCCGGTCAGCATGAACACCGGATCGGCACCGCGGGCGCTGATGTGGTGGATACGCGCGCGTGGCTTCAGGCCGTGGTCCTTGACTGCCTGCTCGGAAGCAAGCAGCGTCGCGCTGGCGCCATCGGAAATCTGGCTGGCCATCGCCGCAGTCAACCGGCCGCCGTCGACCAGTGTCTTGAGCCCCGCCATCTTCTCCAGCGACGTGTCGCGCGGGCCCTCGTCGGTCACAAAGCCGTCCACCGGGATGATCTCGTTCTCGAAGTACCCAGCCCGGATCGCTTCCTGCGCGCGCTGATGGCTGGCCAGGGAGAACTCCTCCATCTCTTCGCGCGAGATCTCCCACTTCTCTGCGATCAGCTCCGCACCACGGAACTGCGAGATCTCCTGATCGCCGTAGCGGTGCAGCCAGCTCTTGGATTCGTTTGTGGGAGAAGTGAATCCGAACTGCTCGCCGACGATCATCGCCGAGCTGATCGGGATCTGGCTCATGTTCTGCATGCCGCCCGCCACGATCAAGTCGGCGGTGCCGGACATGATGGCCTGCGCGCCAAAGGAAATCGCCTGCTGGCTAGACCCGCACTGGCGATCCACAGTGACGCCCGGCACCTCCTCCGGGTATCCGGCGGCCAGCCACGACAGCCGGGCGATGTTGCCCGCCTGCGGCCCAATAGCGTCGACGCAGCCGGCGATCACGTCGTCAACCGCGCCGGGATCGACGTCCACCCGGTCGAACAGTCCGCGCCACCCGGCAGCGCCAAGGTCGACGGGATGCACGCCGGCAAGCGATCCATTGCGCTTGCCTACGGCGGTGCGCACAGCTTCGATGACGTACGCCTCAGCCATTTCAGTCCTTCTCTCTCGTAATGCCGCCAAGCACGATGCTCAGATATTGCTGGCCGACTTGTTCGGCCGTCAGGGGTCCGCCCGGTTGATACCAGCGAACCGAAACCCAGGTGGTATCGCGGATGAAGCGGTAGACCAAATCGACATCGATGTCGGGCCGGAAGCGCCCCTCGGCGACGCCCTGCTTGAGTACGTCCACCCACATCCTGCGCTGCTCGCGGTTGCGGGTCTCCACGAACTCGAACTGTGGAAGCGACGACAGTCGCTTGGCCTCGTCCTGATAGATGACGACCTGCGCATGCCGGTGTTCGATGGCCTCGAACGAGGTCATGAAGAGACCCTTCACACGCTCCAGCGGATCGGATTCGCGGGCGACGATCTCGGCATACCGCTCGAACAGCCAGTCCAGGAAGTCCCGAAGGACCTCCTCAACCATCTGCTCCTTGGACTTGAAGTGGTGATACAGGCTGCCGGACAAGATCCCCGCCGAATCGGCGATGTCGCGCACAGTGGTCGCACGCAGGCCACGCTCGGCGAACATCGTCGCGGCGAGCTGCAGAAGCTCGTCACGACGACTGACCGGCTGGGAAATCATGCCCGTTGACTCGACACCGAGATGACCTCGCCAGTCAGGTAACTGGAGTAGTCGCTGGCCAGGAATGCGATGGTGGCTGCGATCTCCCACGGCTCCGCCGCGCGGCCGAACGCCTCGCCCTCCGAGAGCCGATCGAGCAGGTCTGCGGAGCTGGTCTTCTCGAGGAACTTGTGCCGGGCGATGCTCGGCGACACCGCGTTGATGCGCACGCCGTAGTCGACGGCTTCGATTGCGCTGCACCGGGTCAACGCCATCACGCCCGCTTTGGCCGCGGCATAGTGCGACTGCGAGTGCTGCGCCCGCCAGCCCAATACGCTGGCGTTGTTGACGATCACGCCGCCGTGATCGGCGTCGCGGAAATACCGCAGCGCCGCGCGGGTTGCCCGCATCGTCGACGTGAGGGTCACGTTGAGTACCCGGTCCCATTCCTCGTCGGTCATATCGACGACGGGGGTGGTGCCGCCCAGGCCCGCGTTGTTGACCAGCACGTCGAGCCGGCCCATCCGCGCAGTGGTCGATGAGATCAGCGCGTCGACCTGTGCAGTCGATGTCACGTCACACACCACGCTTTCGACACGGCCAAGCCCGAGTTCGGTCAGCTGGTCGCGGGTCTCGCCAAGTCGGCGTTCGTGGTGGTCGGAGACGACGACGTCGGCGCCTTCGGCCAGCGCGCGACGCGCAACGGCGGACCCGATACCCGTACCTGCCGCGGCCGTCACCACGACCACCTTGCCGGCCAGAAGGCCGTGTCCGTCAATCTCTTTCGGCGGTTCCGCCAGTGTCACTAGCCCTTCACCTCACGCGGTAGGCCGAGCACCCGCTCGGCGATGATGTTGCGTTGGATCTCGTTCGAACCGCCGTAGATGGTGTCCGCGCGGGTGAACAGGTACAGGTGCTGCCAGACATCGAACTCGCCGTCCTTGGCCACCAGACCTGCCTTGCCGACGATGTCCATCGCCAGCTCACCAAGATCGCGATGCCAGTTGGCCCACAACAGCTTCGACACGTTATCTTGTCCCGGCTGCTCAACGTCCATGGTCGCCAACGCATACGAGCGCATCGTCTGCAGGCCCACCCACGACCGCGTCAACCGTTCACGAATCAGCGGATCATCGTCGGCACCGGTGCGCTTGGCCAGGTCCACCAGGTTGGAAAGTTCACGCGCATAACGGATCTGCTGGCCCAGCGTCGACACGCCACGCTCAAACGTCAGCGTTCCCATCGCGACCCGCCAGCCGTCACCGGGATCGCCGACCACCAGATCGGCGTCGGTGCGGGCGTCATCGAAGAACACCTCGTTGAAGTCCGCTGTTCCCGTCAACTGAACGATCGGTCGGATTTCGACACCCGGTTGATCAAGCGGCACAAGCAGATACGACAGGCCTGCGTGTCGCTTGGAACCCTTTTCGGTGCGGGCCACCACGAAGCACCACTGCGACAGGTGGGCCATCGACGTCCACACCTTCTGGCCGTTGATCACCCACTGGTCGCCGTCGAGCTCCGCGGTTGTCGACACGTTGGCAAGGTCACTGCCTGCGCCGGGCTCCGAGTAGCCCTGACACCACAGCTCGGTGACGTCGAGGATCTTCGGTAGGAAGCGCTTCTTCTGCTCCTCGGTACCGAACGCGATCAGCGTCGGGCCGAGCAGTTCCTCGCCGAAATGGTTGACCTTGTGCGGCGCGTCGGCGCGGGCGTATTCCTCGTAGAACGCGACGCGGTGGGCAACGGACAAGCCGCGCCCGCCATGTTCGACCGGCCAGCCAAGGCAGGTCAGACCCGCCGCAGCGAGGTGCTGGTTCCATGCCCGTCGTTCCGCAAAGGCTTCGTCCTCGCGCCCCGGTGCGCCGAGGCCCTTGAGCGCGGCGAATTCGCCGACGAGGTTGTCGGCCAGCCAGTCGCGGACCTCGGCCCGGAACTCCTCGACCTCTATCACCCTTGTAGGCTAACCTACCAAGCACTTGCTTTGTTAGAGGAGCATCAATGGCGTGGGCCCACGACCGCAGGGCAGGGGACGACCGTAGGACCATTCCGCAGGTCCTGGACCGGAAAGCCGACCAGTTCTCCGAGCATGACGCGCTGGTCACCCCGGATCGGCGGCTGACCTACGCGCAGTTGCGCGACGAGGTTCGCCGGGCCGCAGCGGCCATGATCGAGCTGGGCGTCGGCGCCGGGGACCGGGTCGCGATCTGGTCGCCGAACACCTGGCACTGGGTGGTGGCATGCCTGGCCACGACCTATGCCGGCGGCGTGCTCGTGCCGTTGAACACCCGCTACACCGCCAGCGAAGCCACCGACATCCTGACGCGCACCGGTGCTCCGCTGTTGTTCGCGTCGGGCGAGTTCCTCGGCGCCGACAAATCCGCGTCGTTAGACCGCGACGCTCTGCCCGCGCTGCGCCACATCGTGCGGGTGCCGGTCGACAAGGACGACGGAACCTGGGACGAGTTCATGGCGCACGGCGCGAACGTCGATGCGGCCGACGCCAGGGCCGCCGCGGTGACGCCCGACGACGTCTCCGACATCCTGTTCACCTCCGGCACCACCGGCCGCAGCAAGGGCGCGCTGTGTGCGCATCGGCAGTCGCTCGCCGGTTCGGCGGCGTGGGCGGAGTGCGGCCAGATCACCAGCGATGACCGCTACCTCTGCATCAACCCGTTCTTCCATAACTTCGGCTACAAGGCCGGCATCCTGGCGTGCCTGCAGACCGGGGCGACCCTGCTTCCACAGCTGACGTTCGACCCCGAAGCCGCGATGCAGGCGGTGCAGGAGCACCGGATCACTGTGCTGCCCGGACCGCCGACCATCTACCAGGTGCTGCTCGACCACCCCAAGCGCGGCGACTACGACCTGACCTCGCTGAGGTTCGCGGTGACGGGCGCAGCCGTAGTACCCGTGGTTCTGATCGAGCGCATGCAGAGCGAGTTGGACTTCGACATCGTGCTGACCGCCTACGGCCTGACCGAGGCCAACGGGTTCGGCACCATGTGCGGCGCCGATGACGACCCTGTCACCGTCGCCACTACATGCGGCCGCCCGATTGCGGACTTTGAACTTCGCATCGGCGAGCACGATGAGGTGCTGCTGCGCGGACCGAACGTCATGCTGGGCTACCTCGACGACCCGGAGGCGACGGCGGCCGCGATCGATGCTGACGGTTGGTTGCATACCGGTGACGTTGGAAAGCTCGACGCCGCAGGCAATCTCAGCATCACGGATCGACTCAAGGACATGTACATCAGCGGAGGATTCAACGTCTACCCCGCCGAGGTCGAACAGGTGCTGGCCAGGCTGGACGGCGTCGCGGAGTCCGCGGTGATCGGAGTGCCGAACGACCGCCTCGGCGAGGTCGGCAAGGCCTTTGTCGTGGTGAAACCGGGTGCGATGCTTGACGAGGACACGGTCATCGCCTACACGCGTGAGCATTTGGCGAAGTTCAAAACGCCGCAATCGGTGGAGTTCCTCGATGTGCTTCCACGGAACCCTGGCGGCAAGGTGGTCAAACCGGTTCTGAGAGAGAAGACGCAGAGGGAAAGAGCGTAATGGATCTGGATTTCGACGACGCGACACTGGCGTTCCAGGCCGAGGTGCGCGAATTCCTTGCATCCAACAGAGACTCGTTCCCGACCAAGTCGTATGACACCGCGGAGGGCTTCGAACAGCATCGGCGGTGGGACAAGGTGCTTTTCGATGCCGGGCTGTCGGTGATCACGTGGCCCGACAAGTACGGCGGCCGCGACGCCACTCTCTTGCAGTGGGTCGTATACGAAGAGGAATACTTCCGCGCGGGCGCCCCGGGTCGGGCCAGCGCCAACGGCACATCGATGCTCGCGCCGACGTTGTTCGCGCACGGCACCGAGGAACAGCTCGATCGTGTGCTGCCGAAAATGGCCAGCGGCGAGGAGATCTGGGCGCAGGCGTGGTCTGAGCCGGAGTCGGGCAGCGATCTGGCATCACTGCGCTCGACCGCGACGAAGACGGACGGTGGCTGGCTGTTGAACGGCCAGAAGATCTGGAGTTCGCGGGCGCCGTTCGGCGAGCGGGCATTCGGACTGTTCCGTTCGGACCTGTCGGCCGAGCGTCACCGCGGTCTGACCTATTTCATGTTCGATCTGAAAGCCGACGGCATCACGGTCCGACCCATCGCACAGCTGGGCGGCGACACTGGGTTCGGTGAGATCTTCCTCGACGACGTGTTCGTCCCCGACAATGACGTGATCGGCGAGGTGCACGAGGGCTGGCGCGCAGCAATGAGCACGTCGAGCAACGAGCGCGGCATGTCGCTGCGCAGCCCGGCCCGCTTCCTGGCACCGGCCGAACGGCTTGTCCAGCAATGGAAGGCGAACCCCGATCCGGCGTTCACCGACCGGGTGGCCGATGCGTGGATCAAAGCGCAGGCGTACCGCCTGCACACCTTCGGAACGGTGACGCGAGTGGCCGCGGGTGGTGAGCTCGGAGCCGAGTCGTCGGTGACGAAGGTCTTCTGGTCGGAGCTCGATGTCGCGCTACACCAGACCGCGCTGGACATGCGGGGTGCCGACGGCGAGCTCGTGGACGCGTGGACCGATGGCCTGCTGTTCGCACTCGGCGGTCCGATCTACGCGGGCACCAACGAGATTCAGCGCAACATCATCGCCGAACGCCTGCTGGGACTACCCCGAAAGTAAACTATGAGATTCGATTTGGATGACCAGCAGCGCGACTTCGCGGCCAGTATCGACGCTGCGCTGGCCGCTGCCGATCTGCCCGCCGCGGTGCGCGCCTGGGCCGCGGGCGACACCGCGCCAGGCCGCAAGGTGTGGGCGCAGCTGGCTGACCTCGGCGTGACCGCGCTGACTGTGCCAGAGCGCTACGACGGCATCGAGGCGCATCCCGTTGACCTTGTAGTCGCCGTTGAGCGGCTGGGCCGCTGGTGTGTGCCTGGTCCAGTCGCTGAATCCATTGCGGTAGCACCGGTTTTACTGGCCGACGACGAGCGGTCGGCTGCGCTGGCGTCGGGTGAACTGATCGCTACCGTCGCGCTGCCGCCGCAGGCGCCCCGGGCCGTGGATGCGGATGCGGCGGGGCTCATTCTGGTCGCCGCTGACGGTCAGGTACGTGACGGCAGTCGCGGTGAGCAGCACGAGTCCGTCGACCCGAGCCGAAAGCTGTTCGACGTCAGCACCTCCGGTGACGCGCAGTCTGCCGATGTCGCGCGGGCCTACGAATTCGGTGCACTCGCCACGGCCGCAGAGCTTGTCGGTGCGGGCCAGGCGCTGCTCGACGCTTCGGTCGAATACGCCAAGCAGCGCAGCCAGTTCGGCACGGTGATCGGCACCTACCAGGCGATCAAGCACAAGCTGGCCGACGTGCACATTGCGCTCGAGTTGGCGCGGCCGTTGGTGTACGGAGCGGCGCTCTCGCTGGCCGACTATTCAGACGCCACCGCGCGCGATGTCAGCGCTGCCAAGGCGGCCGCGTCTGATGCGGCATTGCTTGCGGCACGGTCAGCGCTGCAAACGCATGGGGCAATCGGGTTTACGCAGGAACATGACCTTTCACTGTGGCTGCTGCGGGTGCAGGCCCTGCGGTCGGCGTGGGGCGACCCGACCGCGCACCGGCGCAGAGTTTTGGAGGCCCTCTAGTGACAGAAGAACGGGAACTGCTGCGGGAGACCGTCGCGGCTTTGGTCGACAAGCACGCGTCGCCGGCGGCCGTGCGGGCCGCGATGGCATCTGAACGCGGCTACGACGAGTCGCTGTGGAAGTTGTTGTGCGAGCAAGTCGGTGCGGCTGCGCTTGTCGTGCCGGAGGAGTTGGGCGGAGCCGGCGGTGAGCTTGCGGATGCCGCCGTGGTGCTCGAGGAGCTCGGCAAGGCCTTGGTGCCCACTCCGCTGTTCGGCACCACGCTCGCCGAGCTCGCGCTATTGGCATCTGACGAGCCGGACACCGACGTGCTGGAACGGTTGGCCGAGGGCACGTCGATCGGCACAGTCGTCTTCGACCCCGACTATGTGGTCAACGGCGATACCGCCGACATCGTGATCGCTGCGGACGGTACGACGTTGCGCCGATGGTCGACTTTCACCGCTCATCGCGTCGAGGCCATGGACAAGACGCGTCGACTCGCGCGCGTCGAACCCACCGAGACGACCGACATCGGTACCGACCCCGGGCTCGCCGACACCGCCGCGATCCTGCTGGCCGCCGAACAGATGGGCGCGGCCGCGAAGTGTCTGGATCTGACCGTCGAATACACCAAGGACCGCGTTCAGTTCGGCCGCCCGATCGGCAGTTTCCAGGCGCTCAAGCACCGGATGGCCGACCTGTATGTGGCGGTGCAGTCCGCGCGCGCGGTCGTCAACGACGCGGTCGCCGAGCCGTCGGCGACCTCGGCTGCGCTGGCGCGGGTGTCGGCCAGCGAGGCGTTTACGAAAGTGGCCGCGGAAGCCGTCCAGATGCACGGCGGGATCGCGATCACCTGGGAGCACGACATCCAGCTGTACTTCAAGCGCGCGCACGGCAGCGCGCAGCTGCTCGGACCGCCGCGGGAGCACCTGCGTCGGCTCGAATCAGAAGTGTTCTAGCGCTTGACGGCCTGCAGCGTGTAGCTCAGCGGGAGCCGCTCCGGGTGCTCGATGAGGCGCCATTCGCCGTCGTCTCGATGCATGCGACCCGGAAGCGTCTCGTTCGGCGCGGAGTCGTGCTCGACGAACATGGTGAGCTCCAAGCCCGCCTCGAGGATCGCGGTGATGACGTCTCCGATCCCGTGGCTCCAGTCGCTGACCTGGTTGTGGCCGAACTCGGCATCGGTGTGGACGTATGTTCCCGGCGCGTCGAAGAGGCCCGGTTCTGGCTGCTCGAAATACGAGTAGCGCAATACCCATTCGTCCGTTCGCTGTTCATCGAAGGCCAGCATCATCGGATGGAGCTCGCGCAAGAACAGCCTGCCACCGGGGCGCAGTAATTCTGCGACCGTCCTTGCCCATCGCCGGACATCGGGTAGCCAGCAGAGTGCTCCGATGCCGGTGAACACAAAGCCGAACCCGCCGCCCACGACGGTGGGCGCGTCATAGACGTCGGCTTCGACGAAGGTGACATCGGCGCGGGCGTCGGCGGCGATGCGCCGGGCGATCGCTATCGATTCCGCCGAGAAGTCGAGGCCCGTCATCACGGCGCCGAGGCGCTGCAAAGAGATCGTGTCCGTACCGATATGGCATTGCAGATGGATTCCCCGCTGCCCCTTGATGTCACCGAGGCGGGGTATGTCGAACCGGACGACGTCCGACAGCCGAGTCGGGTCTGCGATGATTTCGGCCACCGCGTAATCCGGCGAACTCGCATGTGCTGGTGCGCGTTCATCCCACCATGCCCTGTTGATCGCGAAGTGCTCCTGCGCCATGCGTAAAACCCTCCCATATCGCCGTTGTTAGCCTGCAGTGATGAGTGATCGCGTTGCGCTGCGGGCAGGGATACCGCCGTTCTATGTGATGGACGTCTGGCTCGCCGCCGCGGAGCGCAAACGCACGCACGGCGACCTGGTCAACCTGTCTGCCGGCCAGCCAAGCGCGGGCGCACCCAAGGCGGTGCGGGAGACCGCGAAGGAGGCGTTGGACAGCGGGCCGCTCGGTTACTCGGTCGCCTTGGGCATCCCCGAATTGCGCACCGCAATCGCGAGCTCATATATGGAACGGCACGGCCTCGTAGTTGACCCCAATGACGTGGTGATCACCACCGGCTCCAGCGGTGGTTTCCTGCTGGCGTTTCTCGCGTGCTTCGACGTCGGCGATCGGGTGGCCATCTCCAGCCCCGGTTACCCCTGCTACCGCAACATCCTCTCGGCGCTCGGTTGTGAGGTCGTCGAGATGCCCTGCGGGCCCGAGAGCCGCTTCCAACCGACGGCGCAGATGCTCGCCGAACTGGATCCTCCGGTGCAGGGCGTGATCGTGGCAAGCCCGGCCAACCCGACAGGCACTGTGATCCCGCCCGAGGAGCTGGCGGCGATTGCGTCATGGTGCGAGTCGACCGGCGCGCGGCTGATCAGCGACGAGGTCTACCACGGACTGGTGTATGAAGGTGCACCTGCGACCAGCTGCGCATGGCAGACATCGCAAAATGCCGTAGTGGTCAACAGCTTTTCGAAGTACTTCGCGATGACCGGGTGGCGGCTGGGCTGGCTGCTGGTGCCGAAGGAATTGCAGCGCGCGATCGACTGTCTGACCGGAAACTTCACCATCTGTCCGCCGGTGCTGCCGCAGTACGCCGCGGTCGCGGCGTTCACGCCGGAGTCGATTGCCGAGGCCGACGCGCTTCTGCATCACTACGCGGCCAACCGCCAGCTGCTGCTCGACGGATTGCGTTCGATCGGCATTGACCGGCTGGCCCCGACCGACGGTGCGTTCTACGTCTACGCCGACGTCTCGCATCTCACGACAGACTCGCTGTCATTCTGTTCGAAGCTGTTGAACGACACCGGCGTTGCCATCGCGCCCGGCATCGACTTTGACACCGTGCGCGGCGGGTCGTTTGTCCGGCTGTCGTTCGCAGGCCCGACATCGGATATCGAAGAAGCGCTGCGCCGTATCGGGTCCTGGCTCTAGCGGTTCGATCTGGTTCAGCACGAGCGATTGCAGCACAACCAGAGCGGTCTGCAGAGATGATCAACACCTTCGTGCAGGCGGACCGTGAATCGATACGGCGCACGATCCGATACATGCACACCTGGCGATCGCTTAACGACAAACTTCCTGCCGTCACCGTTCCGACCCTATTCATCACCGGCGACCTTCGTGACCAGCGCTGGCGGCCCACCGACGCCGAAGCGGCCGCCACGACGATGTCGGATTGCCGCGTCGTAGCCGTCAGTGGCACAGGGCATCTCGGACCGCTGCAAGTGAATGTCGACGAAATCGCGGCTGCAATCGCTGGATTCTGGGGATCACTGCAACAGCACCCGCGGCGGGTGTGAGCGATCGCCTAGCGCTTCATGTTGGCGTACCAGTCCAGCAGCGCGGGATCATCGACGGCGCTCTTCTCCACAACCTTCGCCGCGTCAGCACCCTGGAACAGCTTCTTGATCGGCACCTCGAGCTTCTTGCCCGTGCGCGTGTGCGGAACGCCTGGGGCGACGATGATTTCGTCGGGCACGTGCCGCGGTGAAACCTCGTCGCGAATGGTCCGCTTGATGCGGTCGCGCAGCTCGTCGGTCAGCTCGGCGTCTTCGGTGAGCACCACGAAGAGCGGCATCCAATATCCGCCGTCGGGTTGCTCGGCGCCGATCACCAACGCCTCGGCGATCTCCGGCAGCCGCTCAACAGCCTGGTAGATGTCGGCGCTGCCCATGCGGATGCCGTGGCGATTCAGCGTCGAGTCGGAGCGTCCGTGCACGATGATGCTGTCGTGATCGGTGATCGTGATCCAGTCGCCGTGTCGCCAGACTCCCGGAAACATCTCGAAATAGGCGCTGCGGTAACGGGATCCGTCCTCGTCGTTCCAGAACGAAATCGGCATCGACGGCATCGGCTTGGTGATGACGAGCTCGCCGACCTCGCCACGTACGGGCTTGCCCGATTCGTCCCACGCGTCCAGCGCGACGCCCAGGTATGGCGCGGACAGTTCCCCCGGCCACACGGGCACGGTGCGCACCCCGCCGATGAAGGCCGACACGACGTCGGTGCCGCCGCTGATCGAGGCCACCTGAACGCGGTCACCAACATTGTCTCGCAGCCACAGCGACGACGACGGCGGCAGCGACGAACCGGTGATGCCGACGGTCCGCAACGCCGACAGGTCGTGTTCGGTGCGCGGCACGGCGCCGGCCTTCGCACAACCCAGTACGTATCCCGGGCTGGTGCCCAGCACCGTCGCGCGAACGCGAGCCGCAATGTCCCACAATGCGTCCGGCTTTGGATGGTTCGGGCTGCCCTCGTAGCAGACGATCGTCGCACCGACCAACAGCCCGGCGACCTGGAAGTTCCACATCATCCAGCTCGGGCTGGTGTACCAGAAGAAGGTGTCGTCGGCACCGATATCCGATTGCAGTGCAATCGCTTTCAGGTGTTCTAGCACGACGCCGCCGTGCCCGTGCATGATGCCTTTCGGCAGTCCGGTGGTCCCCGAGGAGAACAGGATCCACAGCGGATGATCGAAATCGACAGGAACCGTCTCGAGTTCAGTGTCGCTTTGCGCGGTCAGCTCCGATGCCAGGACGGTGGCGCGCAGTGTCGGCAGGCCACCCTGCAGCGCGGCGACGTCTGCGCGCTTGTCGTGGTCCTTACCGCCGTATCGATATCCTTCGGACGTGACGAGGACGATGGGCTCCAACTGGCCAAGTCGATCCAGCGCTGCCTTGGCGGAATAGTCCTGGCCGCATGCACTCCAGATCGCCCCGATGCTCGCGGTTGCGAGAAACGCGATGACCGCCTCGGGAATGTTCGGCAGATATCCGACGACGCGATCGCCCGGCTGGACACCGTGCGAGTGCAGCGTCTGCGCGAATGCGGCTACCCGAGAGAGCAATTCACGCCACGACAGTTCGTTGACAGCTCCATCCTCGCTGACGTGCAAAATGGCGGCCCGGTCGGTGCGTACGTTGCGCACGATCTGGTCGACGTAGTTCAGCTGTACACCGGGAAACCACCGCGCACCCGGCATCTCGTCGTTGTCGAGTATGCGATCGGGCGGGTCGCCGAGCTCGAAGTACTCCCACAGCGCGCCCCAGAATGTCGCGGGGTCGTCGACCGACCATTGCCACAGCGACTGGTAGTCCGGCAATGCCGGGCCGGTACGGTTGTGCACGAATTCCGCGAAGTCGGTCACCCGCGCGTCAGCGATATCGCTGTCCGTAGGCTGCCACTGAGGAACATCGACAGCAGGTGTCATCGGGCGCTCCACCCACCGTCCATCGTGTACGACGCTCCGGTCACCATGCCGGCGGCCGGTGAGGCCAGCCAACCGACAAGGGCGGCAACCTCTTCCGGTTCAACCAGCCGCTTGATCGCGCTCTCCTTCAGCAGGATTTCGGCCACCACCTGGTCCTCGGGGATGTTGTGCGTGCGGGCCTGGTCGGCGATCTGCTTGGTCACCAGGGGGGTACGGACATATCCGGGGTTCACACAGTTGCTCGTCACGTCATGCGGGCCGCCCTCGAGCGCGGTCACCTTGGACAGGCCCTCGAGCGCATGTTTGGCGGTGACGTAGGCGACCTTGAACTCGGAGGCGCGAATGCCGTGCACCGAGGAGATGTTAATGATGCGGCCGAACTTCTGCCGGTACATGTGCGGAAGCGCCGCCCGGATCAACAGGAAAGGCGCCTCGACCATCAACGCCAGCATCATGCGGAACTTGTCGGGCGGGAAGTCGGCGATCGCATTGATGCTTTGCACTCCGGCGTTGTTCACCAGAATGTCACTGTCCAGCTGCACGTTCTCCAGCGATGCGACGTCGAGAAGGTCCACCGCCCAGGTTTGCCCGCCGATAGCGTGGGCCAGATCCTTGGCACCGGCAGCGTCGACGTCGGCGACGGTGACCGTGGCGCCGCGGGTAGCGAGCTCCCTGGCGCAGGCCGCCCCGATCCCGCTCGCGCCGCCGGTGACCAACGCCGTGCGACCGTCGAGATCGGTCATGCGCCGGCCACCTTGGCGAGGTCCTCGCGGTCGGCGCGATCCACCGCAGCCAGATCGATGCCCTTGGTCTCGCGGGTGAAGTACACCGCGACAAGGGTGATGACCGCGGCGCCGGCCAAGTAGAGCGCGATCGGCAGCGAGGAGCCGTAGATTTCGAGCAGTTTGACCGCGATGATCGGGGCGAGCGAGCCCGCGACGATCGACGTGACCTGATAGCCAAGGGACACACCGGAATACCGCATGCGGGTGGGGAACATCTCGGCCATGATCGCGGGCTGTGGCGCGTACATGATCGCGTGGATCATCAACCCGATGATGATCGCGCCCATGATGACGAGGTAGTTGGCGCTATTCATCATCGGGAACGCGAAGAAGCCCCAGGTTCCGGCGGCGAGCGCACCGACGAAGTACACCGGCCGACGGCCGACCCGGTCGGACAGCTTGCCCACCAAAGGAATTGCAACGAAGTGAACAGCATGAGCGGCCAGCAGCCACCACAGGATGTCGCTGGTGTCGGCGTGGACCTGAACCTTGAGGTAGGTGATCGAGAAGGTGACCACCAGGTAGTACATGATGTTCTCGGCGAATCGTAGACCCATTGCAGTGAAAACGCCACGGGGATAGCGCTTTAACACTTCGAACACGCCATACGAGACGGCTTTGACCCGTTCGGCCTCTTGCTGGGCGGCGACGAAGATCGGTGCGTCGGTGACCTTGGTGCGGATGTAGTAGCCGATCAGTACGACGACGGCCGACAGCCAGAACGCGACCCGCCAGCCCCACGACAGGAACGCGTCATCGGTGAGCGTCGTCGTCAGCACGAGAAGCACGACCGTGGCCAGCATGTTGCCAACCGGCACTGCGGCCTGCGGCCAGCTGGCCCAGAACGCACGACTCCGATTGGGACTGTGTTCGGCGACCAGCAGCACCGCACCGCCCCACTCGCCGCCGACGGCGAAGCCCTGAAGAAACCGCAGCACGACGAGCAGCGCCGGCGCCAAGTAGCCGACCTGGCCGAACGTGGGCAGACAGCCCATCAGGAACGTCACGGCGCCGACGAGCAGCAGGCTGAACTGCAGCAGTTTCTTACGCCCGTACTTGTCACCGAAGTGGCCGAAGACCACGCCGCCGATCGGGCGCGCGGCAAAGCCCACTGCGTAGGTGAGGAACGCGGCGAGGATCGCGTCGAGGTCGCTGTCCCCCTTGGCGAAGAACACCTTACTGAACACCAACGTGGCGGCGGTGCCGTAGAGGAAGAACTCGTACCATTCGACGACGGTGCCGGCCATCGAGGCCGCCACCACGCGCTTCAGCCCTGTGGTGATCGACCCGGCTTGATCGCTTACCTGCCGTGTGTCGTCGCGGACACTCATCGCACACTCCTGCCTCATATGTGATGGCGGACACAGATCTGCCGTGAGTATTCATGCAGATACCGGGCCGATGCAATGGTCAAATCTGCAGGAGGTATCTGCAAAAATGCAGATATGGCTGACATGCCCCTGCCCTCGCCTGGTCGCCGGCCGAGCGCCGACGATCTGTTGGTGCTATTGGCCGTGGGCCGATCCGGGCGCTACAACACCGCGGCCGAGGAGCTGGGTCTCAACCACACGACGATCTCGCGCCGCATCGCCGCACTGGAACAGTCGATCGGGGGCCGCGTTCTCGCACGCGTCGCGGGCGGATGGGAGCTCACCGACCTCGGCCGCGAGGCGCTGTCCGCAGCAGAGGCCGTCGAGTCCGCGGTCCGCTCCCTCACCGTCGACCCTGGCGGTGTGCGCACCTTGGAAGGCGTGGTGCGAATCTCGGCGACAGACGGGTTCAGCGCGTACATCGCAGCACCTGCCGCCGCTGAGGTACAGCGCAGGCATCCCAAGGTGGCGGTCGAGATCGTCGCCGCTACCCGGCGGGCCACCCAGCAGCGGTCCGGCCTCGACGTCGAGATCGTCGTTGGAGAGCCAAAGGTGCATCGCGCCAAGGCGATTCGGCTTGGCAACTACTGTCTCGGGCTCTACGGATCGCAAACCTACCTCGCCGAGCACGGCACACCAACGAGCATCGCAGACCTCACCCGCTATCCGTTGGTTTACTTCATCGACTCGATGTTGCAGGTCGACGATCTCGATATCGCGACAAGCTTTGCCCCCGCGATGCGCGAATCGGTGACGTCCACAAACGTTTTCGTGCACGTTGAAGCGACCCGGGCCAACGCAGGCATCGGCCTGTTGCCCTGCTTCATGGCCGACCGCCACGACGACCTAGTGCGTGTCCTGCCCGACACGGTGGCCATCCAGTTGACCTACTGGCTGGTCACCCGCGCCGAGACCCTACGCAGGCCCGAGGTCTCGGCTGTCGTAGACGCGATTCGCGATCGCGTGCACCAACAGCGCGACGTCCTGCTCGGCCGGGGTCAGTGACTAGTCTGACGTGATTTGTTACGGTCGGCGCGGCGCGCTCGGCGCCTGACTCCACGCCGAAATCGCTAACGGCGTGATCCGAAGCCTTGCGGTTCGAGCCGCAGCTTGGTGCAGTCAAGGGATGCCGTTCATCGAGCACCCCAAGGGCCCCGCTTACTACCGGCACTGGGCTGCCGCCGAGCCCCGCGCCGCCATCATCTTCTTGCACGGCTTCGGTGAGCACACCGGCGTCTACCACCGCTACGGCTTCGCGCTCAATTCTGCCGGCATCGATCTGTGGGCCGTCGATCAATTCGGCCACGGGCTCAGCCCCGGCGACCGCGGTGACTTCGGTTCGATCGAGGACAGCTCCGCGCTGGGCGGGGCACTGACCGAGCTCGCCGAGCGCGAGCAGCCCGGATTGCCGCTGATCGCGCAAGGGCATTCATTCGGCGCGGTCGTCGCTCTGTTCCGACTACTAGATCACTCGGAGCGCTACCAGGCGGGCATCATCTCCGGTGCCCCACTGGTCCCCATACCTGAAATGCTGGACGCAGACACATCTTTCGACCTGGACCCCGGCTGGCTGTCCGGCGATCCGTTCTATCTCGACTCGCTCGAAAACGATCCGCTGGCGTTCGTCGACGCGGACGGCAAACCGCTGGCGCGTGAACTCGACAGGGCGTGGGACAGGTTTGGGGCGGAGCTGCCCAAGCTTGCGGTGCCGACCCTTGCGGTGCACGGAGTCAACGATCCAATCGCGCCCATCGACCCGGTGCGCGCCTACGCCGAGCAGATAGAGCCGCTGCAGCTCCTGGAATTTCCCGGCGCACATCACGACATCCTCAACGAGACTGTGCATCGCGAAGTGGTTGCGGCCATCGTGGAGTTCGTCGAACAGAAGCTGGGACTTTGACCCGTGGGGCGTAGACGCCGCCCCGGTCGCAGCGATCCAGCGTAAGGTGAGCCGATGCTGATGAGGACGGCGGTCGCCGCGGTGGCAGCGCTCGCTGCAGGTATGCTCCTAGCCGGCCCGGCGAATGCCGATCCCAACGACAGCCCGTGCGAGCTGGCGATCAGTTACTTCTGCAAGTTCATCCCGGTCGCACCCGATTTGGATCATGACATCGACGTCACCCAATTGCAGCCGGTCGATCCGAACGTCCCGCCGCCGGATTCGCTTCCGGTGGCCGACCCGTGTGCGGCGGGCTGTATCTAAAGCCAGGTGTCGTCGGTGGTCGCGGTGAGAAACGCCTCGAGATCGTCGCGCCATTGAGCCGGAGTGTTCTTGTCGGGCTCAATCCCGGTGTACTCGCCGCGATAGAACAGCAGCGGCCGCGGCTTCTTGTGCGGCACATCCGATAACGAGTGCACCGCGCCGAAGACGACGTAGTGATCGCCGCCGTCATGCACCGAATGCACGGTGCAATCAATGTGTGCCAGCGTCCCGTCGATGATCGGCGAACCGAGTTTCGAAGGGCGCCAATCGAGTCCGGTGAACTTGTCGGGTTCCTTGGAGCCGAACCGCGCCGAGACGTCCTTCTGCTTCTCATGCAGCACGTTGACGCAGAAGTGCCCGCTGGTCTCAATCGCCTGCCATGACCGCGACACCTTGGTCGGGCAGAACAGCACCAGCGGGGGGTCCAACGACAACGCCGCAAATGACTGGCAGGCGAAGCCGATCGGAGCGCCATCGTGCATGGTGGTGATCACGGTGATGCCGGTGCAGAACTGCCCCAGCACATTTCGGAATGTGCGAGGGTCGAGCGGTTCCTTAATCAATTCGATATTCCTCGCGCGAGCGCTGGTCAGCTAGCTCTTGAAGCCGACGCTGAAGTCGTGACCCCACAGGCTGACCGCGGTGCTTTCGCGGGCCACCCAGTCAGTGTCTTCGACTTCGAGCCCTTCGCAACCGAATTCGACATCGAAGCCGCCGGGAGTCTTCATGTAGAACGACAGCATCTTGTCGTTGACGTGGCGGCCTAGCGTGGCCGACATCGGTACCTTGCGGCGCAGCGCTCGGTCCAGGCACAGCCCGACATCGTCGGCATTCTCGACCTCGACCATCAAATGAACTATGCCGCTGGGTGTCTCACCCGGCATGAACGCGAGGCTGTGGTGGCGGGGATTGATGCCGAAGAATCGCAACCATGCGGGCGGCCCGTCTGCAGGTCTGCCAACCAGCTGCGGTGGCAGCCGCATCGAATCACGCAGCCGGAACCCCAGCACATCGCGGTAGAAATGCAACGACTCCATGTCGTCGCGAGTGGTCAGTACGACGTGGCCAAGGCCTTGCTCCTCGGTGACGAACTTGTGTCCGTAGGGGCTGACGACGCGGCGGTGCTCCAGCGCAGCGCCATGGAAAACCTCGAGGGAGTTGCCGGACGGATCCTGGAATCGGATCATCTCGTCGACGCGGCGGTCAGCCAGTTCGGCCGCGGTGGCCTCTTTGTAAGGCGTGCCTTCGAGATCCAGTCGGTTGCGAATCTCTTGCAACCCTTCGGCATTCGCGCATTCCCAACCGGACTCCAGCAGGCGGTCGCTCTCGCCTGGGATGATCACCAGCCGCGCCGGAAATTCGTCCATCCGCAAGTAGAGCGCGCCCTCGGTCTGCCCCTTGCCTTCGACCATGCCGAGCACCTTGAGGCCGTATTCACGCCACGCCGCGACGTCCGTCGACTCGATCCGCAGGTAGCCAAGTGACCGGATACTCATGACCCGCCTCCCAGAAAATCCACAGTCAGCTTGTTGAACTCGTCGAACTTCTCCAGCTGTGCCCAGTGTCCGCACTGGCCGAACACGTGCAACTGGACCTTGGGGATCTGCTTGAGGGCAACCAGCGCGCCGTCGAGCGGATTCACCCGGTCCTCCCGACCCCAGATCAGCAGTACCCGCTGGCGCAGCTTGTACACCTCGCGCCACATCATGCCGAGTTCGAAGTCGGGGCCGGCGAACGACTTTCCCATCGCGCGCGTCGCGGCCAGCGATTCCGGTGTGCTGGCGATCGCAAAGCGTTCGTCAACCAGCTCGGGCGTGATCAGCTTCTGGTCGTACACCATGATTCGCAGGAACGCTTCGAGGTTCTCGCGGGTGGGCTCGGAGGAGAACTTGCCAAGTAGCTTGACGCCCTCGGTCGGGTCGGGTGCGAACAGGTTCACCGAAAGCCCGCCCGGGCCCATCAGCACCAGCCGGCCCGCGCGCCTGCCGTTGTCCAACGCGAACCGTACCGCGGTGCCGCCGCCGAGCGAATTGCCAATCAGGTCAGCACTTTCGATGCCGAGGTGATCGAACAAATTCAGCAGCGCTGTGGCGCTGTAGCGGTTGTACTGCTCGTGCTCGGTGTGCTTGTCGGAGTGGCCGTAGCCGGGCTGATCGACGGCGAGCACGTGGAAATGCTGTGCCAGCACGCTGATGTTGCGCCCGAAGTTGGACCAACTCGAGGCACCAGGTCCACCCCCGTGTAGCAGCACGACCGTCTTGTCGTTGCCAACGCCGGCCTCGTGATAATGCAGCCGCATATCGTCGCGAACCTGCGCGTAGCGGGAGGTCGACTCGAAGGTGATCTCTTGCTGTTGAGCGGTTTCGGCGGCGAACGATGTCATCAGACCATCGTGTCCTGCGGTGGCAGCCCAAACTCGTTGTTCCCGAAGATCAGGTACGCGCGTTCGGGGTCATTGGCCGCGTGCACCCGACCGGCGTGCGCATCGCGCCAGAACCGCTGCACCGGAGCGTCGTTGTTCAACGCGGTGGCACCGGACGCCTCGAAGAGCCGGTCGATCGACGAAATGGCGCGGCCGGTGGCGCGCACCTGATCACGACGGGCGCGGGCGCGCAGTTCGAACGGAATTTCCTTGTCCGCCTTGAGCAGTGCGTACTCGTCACCGACGTTGCCGATCAGCTGACGCCACGCGGCGTCGATGTCGCTGGCCGCCTCGGCGATCCGGACCTTGGCGAATGGATCGTCCTTGGCCTTCTCCCCCGCGAATGCGGCGCGCACCCGCTTGCCCTGGTGCTCGACGTGGGCGTCGTAGGCGCCATACGCCATGCCGACGATCGGCGCCGAGATGGTCGTCGGATGCACTGTGCCCCAAGGCATCTTGTAGACCGGTGCGGTGTTGGTCTGGAGGCCGCCCGCGGTGCGGTCGTTCATCGACTTGTACGACAAGAAGCGGTGCCGCGGCACGAACACGTCCTTGACGACGACCGTGTTGCTGCCAGTGCCGCGCAGACCCACGACGTGCCAGACGTCGTCGATGCGGTACTCGGTGCGCGGAATCAGGAAGCTACCGAAGTCGACCGGCCGACCATCCTTGATGACCGGGCCGCCGAGGAACGCCCACGTGGCGTGGTCGCAGCCCGAGGACCAGTTCCACGAGCCGTTGACCAAGTAGCCACCCTCAACCACGGTGCCCGCACCCATCGGCGCGTACGAGGAGGAGATGCGCACCGACGGATCGTCGCCCCAGACCTCTTCCTGGGCCTGCTGGTCGAACAGCGCGAGGTGCCAGTTGTGCACGCCGATGATCGAGCTGACCCACCCGGTGGAACCACAGGCCGTCGCGATGCGCCGCACGGCTTCGTAGAACACCGTCGGGTCGCACTGCAGGCCGCCCCACTGCTCGGGCTGGAGCAGCTTGAAGAAGCCCACCTCAACGAGCTCGGAAACGGTTTCGTCGGGCAGTCGACGCAGATCTTCGGTCGCCTGGGCTCTCTTGGCGATCAGCGGTAACAGGTCGTCGATGCCGGCTAGGACCGACTGCACGTCACCCTGTTCAATGGACGTCACTGCTTTGCCTCCCGAGAGTACGGACCTGGAAGAAGATTAGAACACGTTACGATTTGTGTCGAGCAGGGTGTATCTGCGGCGGCTGGACCTGGACACATGCATTTCTGTAACCTGTTCTAGTTATAACCGGATCTTTGACTAGGAAGGGCGCCGCTAGTGACCGACGAGCCGCTTGGTAGCCACGTGCTCGAGCTGCAAGTGGCCGATGTCGTCGAGGAGACCGACGATGCGCGGTCACTGGTGTTCGCCGTGCCTGACGGTGTCGACATCCCCGCCGATCGGCTGCGGTACTCGCCGGGGCAGTTCTTGACGCTGCGGGTGCCAAGCGACCGCACGGGTTCGGTGGCCCGCTGCTACTCGCTGTGCAGCTCCCCGTTCACCGGCGACCCGTTGACCGTCACCGTCAAACGCACTGTGGACGGGTATGCGTCGAACTGGTTGTGCGACCACGCGCATGCCGGCATGAAGATCCACGTGCTGGCGCCGTCGGGCACGTTCGTGCCCAAGACGCTGGATCAGGACTTCTTGCTGATGGCGGCCGGCAGCGGCATCACCCCGATGATGGCCATCCTCAAATCCGCGCTCGCCGAGGGCAGCGGCAAGGTGGTGTTGATCTACGCCAATCGCGATGAGAAGTCGGTGATTTTCGGCAGTGCGCTGCGCGAGCTGGCGGCCAAGTACCCGGACCGGTTGACGGTTGTGCACTGGCTGGAGACCGTCCAGGGGCTGCCGAGCGCGGCGGCGCTGGCCGGCCTTGCCGCGCCGTATATCGGCCGCGACGCCTACATCTGCGGCCCAGGGCCGTTCATGGCAGCGGCCGAGGAGGCGCTGCAGAACTCTGGCGCGGCCGCGGACAAGATCCACATCGAGGTGTTCAAGTCGCTGGAGTCCGACCCCTTCGCGGCGGTAGTCATCGAGGAGGACGACAGCGACGAGGGACCGGCGACGGCCATCGTCATGCTCGACGGCCAGCGCCACGAGGTGCGGTGGCCGCGTAACGCGAAGCTGCTCGACGTCCTGCTGGACAAGGGTCTCGACGCCCCGTTCTCCTGCCGCGAGGGGCACTGCGGTGCGTGCGCGGTACTGAAGAAGAGCGGCGAGGTGGAGATGGAGGTCAACGATGTGCTCGAGCAGCAGGATCTCGACGAGGGCTTGATCCTGGGTTGCCAGGCCCATCCGCGGTCGGATTCCGTCGAAGTCACCTACGACGAGTGAGCGCGGGCTACCATTCGCCGCACCGAAGTTGGATGTCGCCGCCGAGCCGGCCCCGGAGGGAAGCAACGTGACGAAGCGGTTGAGCAGTCTTGTCGGGTCGTTCTGCGCGGGCGTGACGACGGTTGCGCTCTGGATGCCAGCGGTTTCGTCGGCCGCGACCAACAATGGCGACTCCTCCATCCCGCTGCCCGACGGCACCGCTTTGGAGATGCACACCACGCTGAACTGTCCACTACCTGACAAGCAGTGCTACTTCACGACGCAGGCGCAACGCCGCGACGGCGACGGGGTCGAAGGGTTCCCAGGGGACCTCTGGGCACGGCAGACCACCACGGTGCGCTCGATGAACAAGTACAACTACCTGGAGACCCAGGTCGTCGCCGAGAACACCAGGGTCTTCAAGGCAGGCGGCACGCGCGAGATCACCACGATCTACTTCGGCGGCGGGCCGCCCGAGAAGTACTTCATCACCGGCCAGATCCAACCCACCGATTGGCACACAGGCCAGCCGATGCTGACAGCCGACGTGATCGTCTGCGCCCACATTCAGGTCGTCTACGCCGGCGTGAACATCACCTCGCCGGACGCGTGTGCGCAGACCACGTTCAGTTAGAAAGGCTCCTCTCGAAACTGCGGGCAGATCGCGGAAACACAGGTTAGAACGATCTGGCCGCAGTTTCGCGCCCCAGTCTGATTCGCGAGCGGCAGTCGTACTTCGACACTGCTCAGACTGTTACGGAGGAAGCGCTAGGGTTTCGGCGTCGGCGTCGGGCAGAACCCACCGACCGAAGTAGCTCCGTCCGGACACTGCACAGAGGTAGGAGTCGGCTTCGGTGCTGTCGGCGTCGGGCAGAACCCACCGACCGAAGTAGCTCCGTCCGGACACTGCACAGAGGTAGGAGTCGGCTTCGGTGCTGTCGGCGTCGGGCAGAACCCACCGACCGAAGTAGCTCCGTCCGGGCACTGCACAGAGGTAGGCGTCGGCTTCGGTGCTGTCGGAGTCGGGCAGAACCCACCCAACGGCGTAGCCCCATCCGGGCACTGCACAGGTGCCTTGGCCGGGACCGCGGGATCGGTCCCGTCGTAAACCTCTTGGCCATCGTCGACGCCGTCGCCATCGCTGTCGGGATTGTTCGGATCGGTGCCGTAGACATCGGTTTCGTCGTCGTCGAACAAGCCGTCGCCGTCACGGTCTGGACGCTGGTGCAGTGGGCTGGGCGAAATGTGCCGCGGGACAGTCAGGCCTGGATCGGCGACGGCCGAAGAACTCCCGGTCAACAACAATGGAGCGGCCGCGAAGAGTGCCACCGACGCGATGGCTACCGCGAGGCGCCGCAGGCATGAGTTGACCAGCATCTCGTGCTCCTTCGCCGATTGGAGCGACATCCGAGCCGTCGGACTCAACCCATCATGCACTTGCACACAGGAAACACACAGGTTCTGGCGGATCTGGTGCTACGGACGCAGACTGCAGTCAGCGGGGCAGCCCCAGTAGCCGCTCACCGGCCATCGTCAGCAGGATCTGCTCGGTGCCGCCCGCAATGGTCAGGCAGCGGGTGTTGAGGAAGTCGTGCACTTCCGTGTTCTCCACAATGCCTGTGCCTTCGGAGAGTTCCATCCGGAACTCGGAGAGCGTCTGCCGGTAACGCACGCCAATCAGCTTGCGGGCGCTAGCTTGTGGGCCGGGGTCCTGACCGCCGAGGATCAACTGGGCGATCTTCTGATCCAGAAGCGAACCGACCTGCGCCGACCGGATCAGCTCGCCCAACTGATCGGCAACGGCGGGATCGAGGTCGAGTTCGGAAACGGTGCGAAGCAGTTCTTCCATCGGATTACCGAGCGCGGTGCCGTGCGCCATCGCGACGCGTTCGTTGGCCAGCGTCGTGCGGGCCAGTCGCCAGCCGTCGTTGACCTGACCGACGACCATCTCGTCGGGCACGAACACCTCGTCGAAGAACACTTCGTTGAAGAGGTTGTCGCCGGTGATCTCGCGCAGCGGCCTGATGTCGATGCCCGGCGACTTCATGTCGATCAGGAAGTACGTGATTCCTTTGTGCTTCGGGGCATCGGGATCGGTGCGTGCCAAGCACACACCGAACTGCGCCCAATCCGCCCGCGAAGTCCAGACTTTCTGCCCTGTGAGCTTCCAACCGCCTTCGGCGCGAACGGCTTTCATTCGCAGCGACGCCAGGTCGGAGCCCGCGCCCGGCTCGCTGAACAGCTGGCACCAGAACAGCTCGCCCGTCAGAGTGGGAGGAACGAAGCGCTCGATCTGCTCGGGGCTGCCGTGTTCGAGGATCGTCGGCGCGGCCCACCATCCGATCACCAGATCGGGACGGGTCACGCCGGCCCTGGCCATCTCCTGATCGATCAGCAGTTGTTCGGCCGGGCTCGCTTCCCTGCCGTACGGACGCGGCCAGTGCGGCGCCAGCAGCCCGGCCTCGGCCAGGGCAACCCTCTGCTTCTCGACTGGCTGTGCAGCGACTTCGGCTACGGCAGAAGCGATTTCGGGCTGTAGATCGGCCACCGAGTCCAGATCGATGTGCAGTTCGCGACGCACACCGTCAGCCGTCAGCGCGGCGACCCGTCGCAGCCATCGCGACAGGCCACCGAGGAACTGTGAAATCCCGTATGCGCGACGCAGATACAGATGCGCGTCGTGTTCGAAGGTGATGCCGATTCCGCCGAGCACCTGGATGCAGTCCTTGGCGTTGGCTTTCGCGGCTTCGATGGCGGTCGCCGCGGCTACAGCAGCAGCGACAGAGAGTTGGCGCTCATCAGGATGGGCGACAGCGGCGGCCGCGTCGCTGGCCGCCACCGAAATCTGTTCAGACCGCAGCAGCATCTCGGCGCACATGTGCTTGATGGCTTGGAAACTGCCGATCGGCTTGCCGAACTGCTCGCGCACCTTCGCATACTCGGTGGCCGTCTGCAGCGTCCAACGGGCCACGCCCGCCGCCTCGGCGGCCAGCACCGTCGCTGCCAGGTCCTCGACACGCTGGGCGGAAACGTCCAGCGCTACCGCGGGAGCGGAGTCGAGCACCACCCGCGCCAGCGGGCGGGAGAAGTCGGTGGCCTTCAAAGACTCCAGCGTCACGCCGTCGGCCGCCGCGTCGACGAGCAGCCACGTATGCCCTGCGGGCAGCAGCAGCACGCCCTGTGGATCGGCCCCCAGCACCCACTCCGCCGTCCCGCTGGCCCGCCCGTCGCCGAATCGGAGGTCTGCCGAAAGCGCGACACCTGCCGTCCGCTGCCCCGATGCCAGGGCTTCGAGTAACTCGACGTGTGAGCCACCGAGGACGAGCGTGGCCAAGGCCGTCGTGGCAACGGGACCTGGCACCATCGCGGCAGCCGCCTCATCGACCATCGCCAACAGATCCTCGGCGGTGCCGTCGGCGCCACCATGCTCCTCGGGCAGCGCGACGCCGAAGAGTCCCAGGTCGGCCACGCCCTGGTACGCGGTACGCCAAGCGTCGGCGTCGCCGCGCTCGACGGCACGCGCGGCCGCGACCGCGCCCGAGCTGGATGCCCAGCTTCGGACCAGTTCGCGCGCGGCAAACTGCTCATCAGTGATGGTGGCCGACACCGTAGACTCCTACCGTTTGGGTGAGAACAGCGTGCTTCCCACTAGAACGTGTTCTAATAGTGCCAGCGTTTGACCGTCAAGTCGACCGCCATTAGAGCAGGACACGTCGATGCCGCAGCGGCGCCGAGGTGAGAAAATGGAGCCGCACATGCGTATCGTTTTCGGCGAGTACGCACGATGAAGGAGCAGCCGACCACATGTCGTCACCAGCACAGCCCAACTCGGGTTCAGGGTCGGATTCTCGGCCGCGCCAGGTGATGAATGTGGCGGTATTGGCGGAGTCCGAGCTCGGTTCCGAAGCCCAACGCGAGCGCCGCAAGCGCATCCTGGACGCCACCCTGGCCATCGCGTCGAAGGGCGGTTACGAGGCCGTTCAGATGCGCGCTGTCGCCGAACGCGCCGACGTAGCGGTCGGCACGCTGTACCGCTATTTCCCTTCGAAGGTGCACCTGCTCGTGTCCGCGCTGGGCAGGGAGTTCGAGCGCATCGACGCCAAGACCGACCGCGCGGCAATGTCGGGCGGCACGCCGTATCAGCGGCTCAACCTGATGGTCGGCAAGCTCAACCGCGCGATGCAGCGCAATCCGCTGCTGACCGAGGCGATGACCCGGGCATTCGTGTTCGCCGACGCCTCTGCCGCCGGTGAGGTTGATCATGTCGGCAAGCTGATGGACTCGATGTTCGCCCGGGCGATGAGCGACGGCGAGCCGACCGAGGACCAGTACCACATTGCGCGCGTGATCTCCGACGTCTGGTTGTCCAATCTGCTGGCCTGGCTCACCCGGCGCGCATCGGCAACCGACGTCAGCAAGCGGCTGGATCTTGCCGTACGACTACTCATCGGCGACGGCGAGCACCCTAAGATTTAGCGGGTGGCGTCACCGCTACCAATCGAACTGCAACGCGCGCTCACCACAGCCGCCCGGGTTCCGCGGCTCCTGGTGGCGTGCGACTACGACGGCACCATGGCCCCGATCGTCGCGAATCCCGACGATGCGCGTCCCCTGATGGAATCAGCAGCGGCGCTGCGCTCGCTTGCGGCGTTGCCGTCGACGACGGCTGCACTGATCTCCGGTCGTGCACTGCGCGACCTCGCGACGCTGTCGCGGATGCCCGCCGAGGTTCATCTGGTCGGCTCCCACGGCTCTGAGTTCGACACCGGCTTCGTGCACGCGATCGACGATGCCGCCAAGACCCTGCTGGGTAAGATCAAGGACGCGTTGAGCGCGATCGCGGCGGAGTATCCGGGCGTCGCTGTCGAAATCAAGCCGGCCAGTGTGGCGCTGCACGTGCGCAACGCCGATTCCACCGACGCAAATGAGGCGCTGAAGAAGGCGCGCGCCGCGTCGCAGCACTGGGATGCGCAGATCACCGAGGGCAAGGCTGTTCTCGAGTTCGCGGTCATCCAGACCGACAAGGGCCAGGCGCTCGACATCTTGCGGCACCAGAACGGCGCGTCGGCCGCGGTGTTCATCGGCGACGACGTCACCGACGAGAAGGCGTTCCGCCGGTTGCACGGACCCGACGTCGGCATCAAGGTCGGCGACGGTGACACGTTGGCGGGCTATCGCATCGAATCGCCGGAAGATGTTGCGACGGTGCTGGAATGCCTGCTCGACGCGCGTCGAACCTGGTTGCTCGGCGGACACACCACGCCGATCGAGCGGCTGACGATGCTGTCCAACTCGCGCACAGTCGCCCTGCTGACGCCCGACGCCGACGTGGTGTGGATGTGCCATCCGCAGGCCGATTCGGCCGCCGTGTTCTCCCGACTGCTCGGCGATGCGACAGCAGGACACTTCTCGATCGGCCCTCAGCGCGAGGCGCTGCCGCTCTCACAGCGCTACGTGACCGGCACGATGACCGTCGAAACCCGTTGGGCCAGTTTGCTTGTCACCGATTACCTGTCACACGACGTCGGCGCAGGCCGCACCGACCTGATCCGGGTGATCAGCGGCCAAGCCCCGGCGGTTGTCGAGTTCGCGCCGCGGCCCGAGTTCGCCCAGGCCCCGGTGCATCTGCGCGTCGACGACGGTGGCCTACGGGTGTTCGCGACCAACGACCCGATGGTGTTGCGCTCACCAGGCGTGCAGTGGGAGATCGTTCCCGACGGCATTCACCAGACTGCGCAGGCCGTCATCGACCCGTCCCAAGGTCCGGTTGTGCTGGAATTGCGCTGCGGTACAGAGGATTTGGCCGAAGCTCCGGTCGACGATGCGTCACGGCGCGCACGCGCGGAGGGCTATTGGAGCGATTGGGTTTCGCGCCTTTCGCTGCCGTCGCTGAAACCGGAGCTGATGAAGCGGTCGGCCTTGACGCTTCGGGGCTTGGTACATGCCGATACCGGCGCGATCATGGCAGCGGCCACCACATCGCTGCCAGAGGAGATCGGTGGCGTTCGCAACTGGGATTACCGCTACTGCTGGATCCGCGACGCGGCGATGACCGCCTCGGCGATGGTGTCGCTTGGCTCGACCGTCGAGGCGGAGGGCTATCTGAACTGGCTGCACGGGGTGATCGAGACGATGCACGGGCCCGAGCGGCTGCATCCGCTGTATGCGCTGTCCGGAGCGATCCTCGGCCCTGAGGCGGTCATCGACTCGCTGCCTGGGTATGCGGGTTCGCGGCCTGTGCGGGTCGGCAACGCTGCCAACGTTCAGGTGCAGCTCGACGTATTCGGTCCTGTGGTGCAGCTGATCTGCGATCTGAGTCATCGCCGGGTAGCCGACGGTGTTTCGGCTGCGCTGACGGATGCTGACTGGAACCTGGTCAGCGAGATGGTGTTCGCCGTCGAAAGCCGTTGGGTGGAGCCGGATCACGGCATCTGGGAAATTCGCGGCAATCCTCGGCATCACGTCTACTCCAAGGTGATGTGCTGGTTGACGGTGGACCGTGCGCTGAAGCTGGCCAGGGAGTTCGGTCGCGAAGCCCCGCCCGGTTGGGCCACGCTACGCGATGCGATCTCAGCGCAGGTCCGCGAACGCGGCTGGAACGACGAGGTGCGCTCGTTCACCGCCGCGTACGACGGCACCGACCTCGACGCCGCCACGCTGCACATCGGGCTGTCGGGGTTGATCGACCCCTCCGACGAGCGATTCGCCGCCACGGTCGTCGCCACCGAAGCCGAATTGCGTAGCGGTGCAACCGTTTACCGATACCACCGTGACGACGGGCTGCCGGGCACCGAGGGCGGCTTCCATCTATGCGCTGCCTGGCTGCTCGAGGCATACCTGCTGACGGATCAGCGCTCGCAGGCCGAGGCGCTGTTCGACCGGCTGGTCGCAGCGGCGGGTCCGACGGGTTTGTTGTCCGAGGAGTACGACCCGGTCGCCGAGCGCGCGCTGGGCAACCACCCACAGGCCTACAGCCACATCGGGCTGCTGCGCTGCGCGCAACTTCTCGACACTTAGGGTTTTCGGCGCGGTAGCAGACTCTGAGCGGGCGTAGGCGCGCCGAAATCGCTCAAGCGGGGGGGCCTGCGGTGCGGCCGCGCACCACTTCGGTTGGCAGCACATCCACTACCGGCAGGCCGTCGCGCGGCGGGTTGTGCAGCAGCCGGCCTGCGCGGCGGCCCTTCTCCATGCTCGGCTGCACGACCGTCGTCAGGCCGCGGCGCACTGCGTCCGGGATGCCGTCGAATCCGGTGACCGTCATCTGGCCCGGCACGTAGATCCCCCGCGCGCGCAGGTAGTCCATCGCAGACAACGCGAGCACGTCAGCAGTGCACATCAGCGCGGTGATTCGCGGATTCGCGTCCAGCGCCACCTCGGCCGCCGCGCCACCCGACGTCGGGAGGTGCTCATGACTCTCCACCACGGTCAGCGACGTGGGATCCAGCCCAACCCCCCGCATCGCGTCGTAGACGCCGTGGATGCGCTCACGCTGCACATGAAAGTGCGGTGTCTGCACGCGATCAGGATCCGCGACCGTGGGCCTGGGCCCGCCGAGCGGCCAGTCGCGGCCGAGCCGCATGGTCAGCAGACCGATCTCCCGATGGCCCAGTCCCACAACATATTCCGCCAATTTTCGCATCGCCGCGCGGTCGTCGATGCTGACCCGAGAGGTGCCAGGAACATCTTTGGGCTGATCGACGACCACCACAGGCAGATGCCGCTGCTGCACGACGGACAGGTACGGGTCGTCGTCCGAGGCCGAGTAGACGACGAAGCCGTCGACGCCCGCTGCCAGCACAGCCGCCGACCCGTCGCCGACGCTGCGGTTCGGCCCGATGGCAACCAGAAGCAGGCCCTGTCCCGCCTCCTCGCACGATTCGGCAAGTCCGGCAACGAAATCCAGCGCGGCAGGATCGGAGAACGAATAATTCAACGGCTCGGTGATCATCAGGCCGACCGCGCCGGCCTTACGGGTGCGCAGTGATCGAGCGACCGGGTCCGGTCCCGGGTATCCCAGCCGCTTGGCGGTGGCCAGCACACGCTCGCGAAGGTCGGGTGACAGTTGATCCGGCCGGTTGTACGCATTGGAGATGGTGGTCCGCGAGACCTTGAGCTCGGCCGCCAACGAGGCCAGCGTCGCACGCCGCCTGGGCGTGGGACTCCTCGACATGCTCCCCGAGGTTAGCGGATCGAGTTGATAAAGCCCGGTAGACGTGCGCTAGAGTAATTGGAAACGGTTTTCATTTGTATTAGGAGCAGGCAATGCGCGCGATCAAGGCAGCGGTGGGTCTGACTTTGGGCACGGCACTGATCGCCGGTGCGGTCGGCTGCAGCCATGACAACAAGGCCGCGTCCAACCATCAACACGGAACGGCGTCGGTGGTGGCCTCGACGAACGTGTGGGGCAGCGTGGCCAGCGCCGTCGCCGGTGACCACGCGTCGGTCAAGTCGATCATCTCCAACCCCGCCGACGACCCGCACTCCTTCGAGGCCACCCCCTCCGACGCCGCCGCCATCACGGACGCGACGCTGGTCGTCTACAACGGCGGCGGCTACGACCACTGGGTCGACGACGTGCTGTCCGGCCACAAGGACGTGACGGCCGTCGACGCCTACTCGCTGCTGCCGGCTTCTGTTCCGCAGCCGGCGAATGAGCATGTGTTCTACGACCTGGAGACCGTCAAGTCAGTCGCCAATCAGATCGCCGACAAGCTGTCGCAGGCCGACGCCGAGCACGCCAACGACTACAAGGCCAACGCCGCCAAGTTCGCCGACCAGGCCGACACCATCGCCGCCGCGGAGCGGGCGATCGGAGCTGCGCATCCCGGAGCGACCGTGGTCGCGACCGAGCCCGTCGCGCACTACCTGCTGACCAATTCTGGAATCACCGACAAGACGCCCGAGGGCTTCACCAAGGCCATCGAAGGCGACAGTGATCCGTCGCCTGCCGACCTTGCCGCCATGCTCGACCTGATCAAGACGCGCCAGGTGTCGGCGCTGGTCTACAACACCCAAACCCAGACCGACGTCACGAAGCAGCTCGAGGACGCCGCCAACCAAGCCTCGGTGCCTGTCATCACAGTGACGGAGACGCTTCCCGCCGACACCGACTACCTGACCTGGCAGCGGCAGACCGTGGACCAGATGGCGAACCAGCTGGACAAGGCGCCGCAGGCGAACCGATAAGTTCTGTCTGTGGCTGCTGACGTCATCGCCGAACTGACCGGCGCCCGGCTGGCATTCGGCGACCGCGTGCTGTGGGACCACCTCGACCTGACCGTGCGCGCCGGTGAGTTCGTCGCCGTGCTTGGCCCCAACGGAACCGGTAAGACCTCGCTGCTCAAGGTGCTGCTCGGCCAAATGGCTTTGACCGCAGGCAAGGTAGCGGTCGCGCAGCAGCCGGTGCGTGCGGGCAGCGAACGCATTGGATACGTCCCGCAACACCGCTCGGTGGAGCGTGGGTTGTCGATGCGCGGGCAAGACCTCGTCGGGCTGGGTTACGACGGCCATCGTTGGGGCGTGGTCAGCCTGCGGCCCGGCGACCGCGCGGCCAAACATGTCGCCGTGCAGCGCGCGTTGAATCAAGTCAACGGCGTGCACCTGGCCGACATTCCGGTCGGCGTGATGTCTGGCGGTGAGCTCCAGCGGATCCGAATCGCGCAGGCATTGGCGAGCGATCCGGTGTTGTTGCTGTGCGACGAGCCGCTGCTCAACCTCGACCCGGCCAACGCCCGGCTGGCGTCCGCCCTGATCGATCAGCGCCGCCGCGAGGCCCACACCGCGGTGCTATTCGTCACGCACGAGGTGAATCCCGTTCTGCCATATGTGGATCGGGTGCTGTACCTGGTCGACGGACGGTTCCGCGTTGGCACCGTCGAGAAGGTGATGACCTCGGCGACGCTGTCGGAGCTCTATCGCGCCGACATCGAGGTGCTGAAGGTCGGTGCCCGTTACGTCGTGGTTGGCCAAGAGGATTACTCGGGTCATGCGAGCGGACATGGCCATGACTGAACGACTCACCGACATGTTGTCAAAGCTGTTCTCGTTCGACGTCACAGCGGATCTGCTTGGCCGCGATTTCGTTCAGCAGGCGCTGCTGGCCGCTGCGTTGCTCGCGCTGGTGTCCGGGTTGATCGGGCCGTTCATAGTGATGCGGCAGATGTCATTCGCTGTGCATGGATCCAGTGAATTGTCGCTCACCGGAGCGTCTTTCGCGCTGCTGGCCGGTTTCAACGTCGGGCTCGGTGCCTTGGTCGGGTGTGGGCTGGCCGCCATACTGTTCGGCATCCTCGGGCAGCGTGCGCGTGAACGGGACTCGGCCATCGGGGTCGTACTCGCCTTCGGGCTCGGCCTTGCGGTGTTGTTCATCCATCTGTATCCGGGCCGAACGGGCACCAGCTTCGCGCTGCTGACCGGTCAGATCGTCGGCGTCGGATATTCCGGGTTGGCACTGTTGAGCGTCATCGTGGTGCTCGTCGTCGCGGTGCTTGCGGTTTCCTACCGCCCGTTGTTGTTCGCAACGGTCGATCCGGAGGTGGCCGCGGGCCGGGGAGTTCCGGTGCGGGCGTTGGGCATTGTGTTCGCGGCGCTCGTCGGGGTGACCGCGGCACAAGGCGTGCAGATCGTCGGTGCGCTGCTGGTGATGTCGTTGTTGATCACTCCGGCCGCGGCCGCGGTGCGGGTGTTCGTCTCGCCGGTTGCGACGATCGTCGCGTCGGTGGTCTTCGCAGAGATCGCCGCCGTCGGGGGGATTGTGCTGTCGCTTGCGCCCGGTGTTCCGGTGTCAGTGTTCGTCACAACTATTTCGTTCGCAATCTTCTTGGTGTGCTGGGCGATCGGAAGTCGCGACCGGCAGCCTGCATCCGGCTAAGCTGTTGGTCACCTGGCACCGGGGGGCGACAGATGAGTGCTTTGACCACGTCACATTGGATTCCCGACGGCAGCGGTCCTGCGCTGCTCGAGGACGCAACTGTCGGCAGCCGGCTGCGTGAGATTGCCGCACAGGTGCCTGACCGGATCGCACTCATCGAGGGGCTGCCAACGCCGGACCGGCGTCAGTGGACCTATTCCCAACTGCTCGGCGATGCGGAACGCTGTGCGCGTTGGCTCCTGGATCACTTCGAGCCTGGCGAACACGTCGCGGTGTGGGCACACAACCTTCCGGAATGGGTGATCGTCGAATACGGCGCTGCGCTCGCCGGTTTTACCCTCGTAACGGTGAACCCGAGCCTGCAGGCCGCCGAGGCGAAATACATTCTCGGACAGTCCAAGGCTGCCGGATTGTTGCTGGTTCCCGAGGTCAGAGGCAATCCGCTGACCGGGCACATCGAGGTCATCCGGCCCGAACTGCCCGAGCTACGCCACGTCTTTCGGCTTGATCATCTCGACGAACTGACGGCCGGAGCATCCGACGTCGCGCTGCCGATAGTCGATACCGACAACCCCGCGCAGATTCAATACACAAGTGGCACAACTGGTTTCCCCAAAGGGGTCATGCTCCGCCACGGCGCGATCGTCAACAATGCCCGACTGTGGGGTGATCGGGTCGAAATACCCGACGGTGCCGGCATGCTCATCCCGATGCCGCTGTTCCACACGGCCGGGTGTGTGATGGGCGTACTTGGGGCGCTCGACCGCCGCGCGAAGGCCGTGCTGATGCCGCTTTTCGACCCGGGGCTTTTCCTGCAGCTGATCGAGCACGAAAAGCTCTGGTATGCGGGCGGCGTGCCGACGATGTTGATTGCGGCCATGGAGCACCCCGATGCGTCACGCCGCGACCTGTCGTCGTGGAAGTCGGCTGTAGCCGGAGGTACCCAAGTACCCGAGGCGCTGGTCCGACACGTTGAAGACACGTTTGGCGTCGACTTCACGATCATCTACGGCCAGACCGAGTGTTCGCCCGTCCTCACCCACACGTGTCCGTCTGACAGCGCCGAGGACAAGGGGTTGACTGTCGGGAAACCGCTGGCGCACACCGAGATCCGCATCGTCGACCCCACGACGCTGGAAACGGTGCCGATCGGCACGCCCGGCGAACTCTGGGCCCGCGGGTACTTCACCATGCTCGGCTACTTTGAAATGCCGGAGGCGACGGCCAAGGCGGTGACTCCTGACGGCTGGGTGCGCACAGGTGACCTCGGCGTGATGGACCATCGCGGATATTGCCGAATCGTCGGCCGGTGCAAGGACATGATCATCCGCGGCGGCGAGAATCTCTTCCCCGCCGAGATAGAAGAAATCCTCTACCGTCACCCCACCGTCGCCGAGGCCGCGGTTGTCGGCCTACCCGACGACCACTGGGGCGAAGTCGTCGGCGCATTCATCCGACCACACGATCCGACCGCACTACCCACAATCGCCGAGCTGCGTTCGCACATGCGAGCGCATATCTCGCCACAGAAGACACCGACGAAGTGGTACGCCGTCGATGGCTTCCGCCTCACCGGCTCCGGAAAGATCCAGAAGTTCGCGATCCGCGAGGCGTGGGAGAAGGGCGCTTATGACGGCCAGGAACTCGAGGGTTAGCCGGTCTCGACGGGATGCGTTGGGTCCGAACACCATTCGGACCATGACCCCGGATACAGTGCCGCGTCGACGCCGTTGGCGGCCAGCGCCGCAATAACCACCGATGCCGTGACGCCCGATCCGCAATAGGCCCCGACCGACCCATCGATAGCGGGCAGCCGGTCGAGCGCGAACGTGCCGGCCGGGGTCAGTAATCCTGTGCTCGGTACATTTCTGGCGCCAGGGATGTGGCCGGCAACGGGGTCGACGGGCTCTACTTCACCGCGGAATCGCTCGGGTGCCCGCGCATCGAGCAGGACGGCGGCTTTGGCCGCCTGCTCGGCGGTCAAGGTCGGCAGTGCGCCGGCGTACAAGTCGTCGTGCGGCACCGTCACGTCGCCGGGTTCCGGTGCCACGGCCCCGGTCTCGAAAGGCCCGCTCCACGCGCTCAGTCCGCCGTCGAGGATGCGCACATTCGGTACGCCCGCGGCCGTCAACACCCACCACGCCCTCGCCGAGCCTGCGCGGTTCCAGTCGTCGTAGACGACGACAGGCACTCCGTCGCGGATGCCCCACCGCCGGGCCGCGGCCTGGACACTGCGCCCCGAGGGCAGCGGATGACGCCCGCGCCCGCTCACACCGTGATCGGTCAGCTCATCCTCGAGCGACACGTAGACCGCCCCGGGCAGGTGGCCCTGCTCGTAGGCGGGCCGGCCGTCGGGCTCGGTCAACTGCCAGCGGACATCCAGAATCGTCAACGGCTCACCGACGCCCATCCGCTGGGCCAATTCGGTTGCGGTGATCAACACATCGTCGCGGCTCACCGCATCGATGGTGCCACCTATGCTGTCCCGCGTGAGCGAGCACGCCTTCAGCGCGACGGAGCGAACGGCCGTCTACCGCGCCATCGCCGAGCGGCGCGATATGCGCAGATTCGTGCCCGGCGCGGAAGTGCCTGAGGACGTGCTCGCCAGGCTGCTGCAGGCCGCACACGCCGCGCCCAGCGTCGGGCTGATGCAGCCGTGGCGGTTCATCAGGATCACCGACGCGGACCTGCGGGGGCGAATCCATGCACTCGTCGATGAGGAGCGGATGCGCACCGCCGAGGCGTTGGGGCGCCGCGGCGACCAATTCCTCACGCTCAAGGTCGAGGGCATCCTCGAATGCGCCGAACTGTTCGTCGTGGCGCTGGCCGACGGCCGTCAGGACCATGTGTTCGGTAGGCGCACCCTGCCGCAGATGGACTTGGCGTCGGTGTCCTGCGCGATCCAGAATCTGTGGCTGGCCGCACGCGCCGAAGGACTCGGATTGGGGTGGGTGTCGATCTTTGATCCCGTCCGGCTCGGCGCGCTGCTGGCGATGCCCGATGGTGCGGAGCCCGTCGCGATCCTGTGCCTGGGACCGGTGCCCAATTTTCCGCCCCGGCCGCAGCTGGAGATCGACCACTGGACGTTTGGTCGTCCCCTGAGCGAATTCGTTTCGGAGAACGGCTGGACCGCGCCCGCACCGGCATAGGCTGGCAGCCGTGGCTGAAGCGCTCCCCAGGGAAATAGACCTCAACGCCGATCTGGGCGAGAGCTTCGGGGTTTGGCGGCTCGGCGACGACGACGCGATGCTCGATGTGGTCACAAGCGCCAACGTGGCGTGCGGCTTTCACGCGGGGGATGCCACCACGCTCGCGCGAACCTGCCGGGCGGCCGCCGAACGCGGCGTGCGGATCGGCGCACAGGTCAGCTATCGCGACCTGGCCGGGTTCGGCCGCCGCTTCATCGACGCGGCGCCCGAGGACCTGACCTCCGACGTCATTTACCAGATCGGCGCGCTGCAGGCGCTCGCCCACGCCGCGGGCTCGACGGTCAGCTATGTCAAACCCCATGGCGCGCTGTACAACACGATTGTCACCAACCATGACCAAGCCCGTGCGGTCGCCCATGCTGTGCACGCCGTTGACCCCGGACTGCCTGTACTCGGATTGGCGGGCTCGGCGTTCTTAGCGGCGGCGCAGGAATTGGGGCTGCGCACGGTGCCCGAGGCGTTCGCCGACCGCGCGTATCGCTCTGACGGACAACTGGTTTCGCGGCGTCTGCCCAACGCCGTGCTGCATGACGTCGATGAAATCGCTGACCGGGTGGCCTCGATGGTGACCGCGGGCCGGGTGGCCGCCGCCGACGGGTCGATGATCCCGATCACGGTGGAATCCGTTTGCGTGCATGGTGATTCCCCCGGAGCAGTTCAGATTGCCAATGCCGTTCGCGATCGGCTCATCGCCGACGGCATCGAATTGAAGCCGTTTACTTAGTCTCGACGAACGGCAACAAGGCCATCTCGCGGGCGTTCTTGACCGCGATCGCGACCTGACGCTGCTGCTGCGGCGTCAGGCCCGTCACACGCCGCGACCGAATCTTGCCGCGCTCGGAAATGAAGGTGCGCAGCAGGTGCGTGTCCTTGTAATCGATTGTGGTGACGCCGAGTGCCTTGAGCGGATTCTTCTTCTGCCGCTTGAGCTCTGGCAGCGGCGGCCGTCGCATTCGGGACTTCTTGGCCATCAGCTACTCCAATAGCGCGTGAGTTCACCGATCAGGTGTGCCGGGAAGTCTACCCAAGCGC
The DNA here is from genome assembly GCF_000328565.1 of Mycobacterium sp. JS623. Classification (NCBI taxonomy): domain Bacteria; kingdom Bacillati; phylum Actinomycetota; class Actinomycetes; order Mycobacteriales; family Mycobacteriaceae; genus Mycobacterium; species Mycobacterium sp. JS623. The sequence goes on from NC_019966.1 coordinate 5,809,486, forward strand.
GATACTCACCGAGCGTGATTAGAAAATCGCCGGGGCATTGTGTGAACCGATGAGCGTCGTAGGCGCAGGCGAAGCAGATATGGGCAAGCTCGCCGTCGTGGCCCTGACACGAGAACTCGGTGACCATACCGCGACGCCACAATGCCTCGAGCAGATCCCGAATGCCCTCGTCGACCTCCACACCGTTCGAAGCACGCACCTGGCGGTGCGCGGTCGCTAGCCCCATCAGCGTTCCTCACGAAAGTCGACGTGGCACCGCGCGACGGGATCGTATTTGCGCACCACCAACCGGTCGGGATCGTTGCGCCGATTCTTTCGAGTGACGTAGGTATAGCCCGTACCCGCCGTCGATCGCAGCTTGCCAATGGGACGAATCTCGTTGCGGGCCATCAGATCTTCTCTCCACGCCGCCGCAGCCGGGCCACAACCGCCTCAATGCCGTCACGGTCGATGACCTTGATGCCCTTCGCGCTGACCCGCAGCTTGATGCGGCGCCCCTCAGACGGCAGGAAGTACGTCTTGTTCTGAATGTTGGGATTCCACCGCCTGCGGGTGCGTCGGTGTGAGTGCGAGACGGTGTTGCCGAAGCTAGGGCTTCGGCCGGTGACCTGACAATGCGCTGACATGCCCCTCATCGATCCTGTTAACGTTAATGAATATCGTTTTCAATAGTACAACAGGATGGATGCAAGCTGTGGCCGAGGGGTCGGTCGCGGCGGCTCCGCGAGCGCTAGTACGAGATGTCGACGATCCGGGACAACATGCCTGACTCCACGCTGCAACACCGTTCGTGACCAACATCGGGTCTATGTTGCACCGGCGCCCGGGTCGACGACGATGGCGTCAACGCTCAGTGCTTCGACACCGGTCGAGTCGTGGTGCGGGAGGATTCACCCTCGACTGTGTGGTCGGCCACGCGGGTGCGCCGACGAATCACTGCCCGCCCACCCCGTGCCGGCGCGGTTGCCACGCCGCGGCTGTGGCGCCGCTCGGCCGGCGCATCGGTTGGCTCGAAATGCAAGTCGCGCAATAGGACGCGTAAGGTGACGTCCATTTCCATATTGGCGAACGCGGCTCCAATACACCGATTCACACCGCCGCCGTAGGGCATGAACGCGACAGGTTTTGGGCCCGCCTCAAGGAATCTGTCTGGGTTGAACGACGCTGCATCGGCGAAGCTCTGCTCGGAGAGATGAGCCAAACGAATGCTGAAGATCAGAATGGTGTCCTCCGGTATAACCCACTCCCCCAGTCGCATTCGCGTCTTAGTGCGCCGCGCCAAGCCGTCGATCACCGGGCGGGTGCGCTGAACTTCTGAGATCGTCGCCTGTCTTAGCTCGGATCCGCCGGCGTCAACTTCGTCGGCGAGGCGGGCCAGCAGCCGGGGATGGCGACACAGCCGCTCCACCGCCCAGGACAGTTCAGAAGCGGTCGTCTCGTGGCCGGCAGTCACCATGGTGAGTAATTCGTCGGCGATGTGTCCATCTGGAATGGGGTCACCGTTGTCGTAACGCGCCTGCAGCAGCAGCGCAAGCACATCCTCGCGCTTGTCGAGTGCACGGTCGGCGCGAGCCTCCGCAATCAGGGAGTCGATGACAGCGTCGATCTGACGGCGGTAGACCGAGAAACGACCGCCCGGGCTCCACCGACCAAAGTCGCGTTGCGCAATCCGCGGAAGCAGCATCAGACGGCCGCCAACCGCGAGTGCGGGTGGCAGCAGGACGCGCAGTTGGTCCAGCGCGGGCCCTCCGGCGCCGAAGACGGCGCGCAGGATCGCGCCGAGCGTGATGCGTTGCATCGGCTCCAGCGTTCTGAATTCGCGGCCCTGCGGCCAGGTGGCGATTTCCCGCAAGACCTCTTCTTCGACGACTTCCTCGTATCTGTCCACCCGCTTGCCGTTGAAGGGTGGAAACACCACCCTGCGCCGTTCGACGAGCTGCTCACCAGTGAGGCTGAAGGTCGAACCGGGACCGAAGAATTCGCCGAGGATCGTGGGGCGCTCCACCAGTTCTCCGGACGTGCCGAAAAGATCCTTGACCAACGCCGGATCGCTGATGACGACCGTCTGGCCGAACACCGGCAAGTTGAGCGTGACCGCACTGCCGTACCGTCGGCTCAGGGCGGCGAACATTCCGTGCGTCGCAGCCACAAACGCGACGCCTTGGATTACCTTCGGCAACCGCAGCGTCGGCGGAAGTCGTACCGGATCTCTTGTCTGTGTTGCCACGTCGACCCACTCATTCCTTGACGAAGTGATACATGCGATACGAGATCTTCCCGCGCTGCATGTCGCGATACATTCTCGAACCTGGTACACCGGCGAACAGTCGGCCGAACGGCCGCAACACCGACGGCAGGCAGCGGCCGATCAGGTCCAAAGACCGCTGCTCGTTCCGTTCCATTCCGCGCAGCACTTCGGCATTGATCTCTCTTTCCGCAAGCATCAGCAACGGGGCGTCGAAAATTGCCGCCTCCCACGCGTGAAACTCCTCGCGGACGCGCAGATCGGCATAGAGGAACTGCCCTCCCGGCCGCAGCACGCGGGCTACCTCGGCGAGGAAGCGGGAAAACCGCGGATATGCGTGCGAAGCTTCGACGTTGATCACCACGTCGTACGAGTCGTCCGGGAACGGCAACGCTTCGGCGTCGCCATGGACAAATTCGAGTCCGGGCAAGTCGTGCCTCTTCCGGCAATATGCGATGCCATCCGGGTTGAAGTCCAGCGCCGTATACGAGGCCGGTTGCAAGCTGCGCACCAGATACGACGCTCCACCCCCGTGGCCACAGCTGACCTCCAGTACCCGCGTGCCGCTGATGTCGACCTGAGTCGCCGTGCGGTGATAGAGCTGAATCCAGAAGCGGTTCGGTTCATCTGACGCTCCTAGAGGCAAACCCATGGGCGGATCCTCTTCGTAGCCCAGATTCAAAAAGAGCACGTCCTCGGGCTTCAGTCGGCGGGTCACGAAGGGGTACCAGTACTTGCCCAAGAACTTCTTGTAAAGCGGTGTGGTGCCGATGCGGTTGATCGCGTCCGTACGGGCGGTTGCAGCCATCCGGCGAGTATCCCGGGCACGGCCGTCCGACGTTGCGCTTCCAGCAGGCTTGCGATCGCGCTTTACCCGGTCAAACATGTTGCATCCCAATCGTTATAGGCCCAAAGGTCCTTGCAGTAGTCGATCCCACATCCGGTCACTTACAAGATTTCGCACCAGTACGGAGGCCTTTCCGGACAGGCCGACGATATAGCGGGGCTTTGGGTGTTTGGCGTCGACCGCACGCGCCACAGCGCGCGCCACCGTATCGGGCTTGATCGACACCACGGGCATCTGGGCCATCGAGCCGGTGAGCTCCGCGTAACGCCGTTTGAACTCGCCATACGGATCGTTAACGTCACTCAAGCGAGTAGCGGTCAGCTGAGCGTCGGCGAATTTCGTTCGCACGCCGGTCGGCTCGATCAGTACCACCCGAACACCGAACTGCTTCACTTCGGCCCGTAAGGCAAGTGAAAGCGCCTCGATGCCGTATTTGCTGATGTGGTACGCCCCCGCACAAGGAGTCGTAAATCTTCCGCCGGTACTACCGATGTTGACTATCGTTCCCGCTCGCCGGGCGCGCATGCCGGGCAAGACCGCCTGCGAGAGGTGCAGCACGGCAACCACATTCGTCTCTAATACGCTCCGCAGATCGCTCAACGCGGCCTGCTCGAGTGGGCTCGCGAACCCGAGCCCGGCGTTGTTGACCAAAACATCAACACCGCCGTGCTCGGTATCGATTTCTTCGACAAGTCGGCAGACGGCGCCTTCATCGGTGACATCGAGGGGACGCACCTGCAACCCATGTGACTTGAGGTCAGCGAGAGCCTCGAGATTTCGACCCGTTGCGAAGACCTGATACCCGCTGCGTTGAAGTCGGCGACAGGTGGCATTACCGATGCCACCAGTCGCCCCGGTCACCAGAGCAATCGGCTTGGCGTTCATCGGATCAGGACTGCGGGTTTGCTTCATAGGGCTTGAGTTTCCAGCCACCCGTGGATCCTGTTGGCAACGGCGGCCCATCCCGGTTCGAGCATCATGTCATGTCCCATGTGGGGGAAGAACTCTGCTCGACTGCGATATGCGCGCGCCGTTGCGAGAACTTCTCTGCGTGTGACTGCGCCATCGTCGCCGGCCCCTAAGACCAACAGCTTCGTGGTCACGCGTTTGGGCCGCGGGAGAACGAACAGGCCGTCGACGCCGGCGCGCGCGCTGGCTTCTTGGAGTCGCGCGGCATACGCGAGGACATGTGCGTCCGGTGTGTGCGCACAGAAGAATCTCTCGCGGGCCAATTCCGGGGTGTTGACACAGGACAGCGACTTCCCGGTGATTATCATCTTCGCGAAATGCCATGGGTGCCTTTTCATCCAGCGGACGGCTGATCCGAGGTACCCGTTGGGAGGCATCGACGCCATCAGAACAGCCGCGGGAGCCTCGTGTGACTCCAAATACTTCTGCACGATGAGGCCGCCCATGGAATGGCCGATCACCACCGGCCTACTTGGCAGGCTGTCTGCAACGCAGCTGACGTCGTTGACGAAGTCTGCGATCGAACAAGCACGCAGAGGCCTCGGGGCCGAGCTGCTTCCGTGGCCGCGAAGGCTCAGAGCCACAGCGTGATAACCCTTGCTGGAGAAGAAGTCGAGGAAGTGCTCATTCCAGCACCACGCGGCATGCCAGGCCCCGTGAACGAAGAGCAAGGGCGCAGGGTGGGATGTGCTCACACTCCCCTTGCCGACTACTTCGAGCAAGGTGCGTTCGGGTTGGGTGGCGGTGTCACGCAATCGCATAGTCACTTAACGGGAATCGATCCTGTTCTGCCACGGCACTACGTACCGAGGTCGGCCGAAAGAGCGGTGCTTCCCCCGTAGGGCTGAACCAGTAGGACCGTGATGTCGCACAGTTGCCGAGGCGAAAGACCGAGCTTTCGAGGAGTCGGGTCATCCGATCATGGAATCGAGTGTTCGCCTGTTCGGTGACTTCGAAGGTGCGGCCTCCCCGCCTCTGCACTTCACTGAACAGACGGTTCATGTGTCTCATCTCATATTCCACTGTGTTGAACCACGACAGCCCCACCCATGCGTAGGGGCCAGCTAGCGTCAAGAAGTTCGGGAAGCCTGGCACCGCGACGCCCTGGTAAGCCTGGAACGTGTTTTCGCGCCACCACTTCCCGAGATTGCGTCCATGGCGTCCGATCACCTCAATTGCCGGCAGGTTGGCGTCCCAGACGTCGAAACCCGTTGCAAGAACCAGCGTGTCGATGACCTTTTTCGTACCACTGATATTCACGATGCCGTCTGGCTCGATGGCCGCGATACCCGCGGTTTCCAAGTGCACATGCGGCTTGGTGAACGTGTGGTAGTAAGTGTTCGACATAGTTGGTCGCTTGCAACCGAAGTCATAGTCTGGATTGAGCTTGTCGCGTAACTGCCTGTCGCGGACCGTGACAAACCGAAGGAGCGTCGCGATCTGGCCGGCGATGACGTTGACCTTCTTGAAGTAGCGGAATTTCCACATAGTGAGCACCATCATGAATTCCATAGACGTGTCGGTGCACCACTTCACGATGCGCTGGGCAAGCGGTACCCGGGCAAAGAGTCGTTGCACAGCGGGCAGAAAGACGACGTCGATCTTCGGCATCACCCATGTCGGAGTGCGCTGATAGACAATCAGCTCCGAAGCTCGTTTCGCCAACTCAGGGACGACCTGCACGGCGGTGGAACCCGTTCCGATGATTGCCACCCGCTTCCCCGTAAATTGATATGTTTCATCCCATTTGGCTGTGTGGATGATCCGGCCGGTGAACGTATCGATACCCGGAATGTCCGGATTGCGGGGCTGGCAGAGAAATCCTGTTGCAGCGATCAAGAAGCGGGCGGTCAATGTTTGACCGCCGTTGATCTCCACCTGCCAGAGTTCGTCCGCATCGTTCCACCGCGCGCCGTCCACCACGGTGTCGAACCGCATAAACCGGCGTACGTGGTACTTGTCGGCCACGTGATCGGCGTAGCGCTTCAGTTCTGATCCCGGCGCATAGAGCCGAGACCAATACGGGTTCGGCTCAAACCAGTAGGAGTAGGTGGTCGAGGGGACGTCTACGGTGAGGCCGGGGTACCGGTTGACATACCAAGTGCCACCCAAATCGTCCTCGCGCTCGAGGATCACGATGTTGGTATAGCCCAACCGGTTGAGTTGGATCGCCGCTCCGATTCCACCGAAACCGGCTCCCACTATTGCCGCGTCGAACTGAGGAGTCGTCATGGGCACAGCCGTCCTCTAGTTGGCTTGGTGGTCAACGCCACCGCGCTTCTCGGTGCCGGCGGAGGTCGGGCTGTCCTTCGCGTCGCCGGATTGGCCACTGGCGCCCTTCAGCACACCCGTGACGGACGAAATAGTTGAATTGACAACAGACATCACGGAATTCACGGCCCCGGACAGCCCTCTGGGCGTATCAAGGCCGCCGACTCGATGCGGTTGAACCTTATTGCCGTCGACAGTTCGGTCGGCCGACGTCGTTGGTTTGGGATTTTCCGCGGGCTCACCTTCGGTGGGATCTAGCTCGCCAGTCGGTTGAGGATCCGTCGTCGTCGACGCTGAGTCGAGAGTAACCTCGGTGCCGGTAGAATCGTCATGTCCGCCCGACGCGCCGGTCGCCGGTTTCAGGTTCGCAACCATCGCCTTCGTGCCATCCAGCGCACCGCTCGTTGGCGACGCCGCCTTCTGAGATACGTTGTCCGATAGCGGTGTTGCAGTGGACGCGATCTGCGGTTCGACGGCGCTCGACGCAGCGCCGAAGCCCAGCAGCCGTACGATATCGGACAGCAGTGCGGGGCCGTCGTAGGCGCCCAGCAGTCCACTGTGCCCGGCGATGATCGGAAGTACGGGATTGATGAGGTTGAGCGCCGCATTGATCGCGGCCGTTGTGCCGGGGTCGAACTTGAAAGCTGCTAATTCCGGTTGCAGCAGTGCTATGGCGGAGTCGATTTGCTCTTGCGTCGGGCCGTTGGCCGTTCCGTTCGCCGTGTCCGTCAGCCATTGCTCTATAAGGGGATTCCCCGGCGATCCGGCGAGAATGCTCTTGACGATCCCCTCGGTCGTCAGTGAGGCAGGCAAAGCGCACTCGCCGGGGCAGAGAGGGCTCCCAGGGACAAACGGATTGAAATCGATGACGAGGCCGGCCAGGACAGCCGCGAGGGTCTGGCTGATCTCGGATGCGGATGCGAGTTTGATGCCGTCAGCGGGGTCCGGAGGTGTCGCGGTCAGGCTATTGAAAAAATTCATCCACGGCGCCAGCGGATTCAGCGTGAAGGTGGTTCCGGACCAGGGCATCAACGGTTCGCCGTTGGGACCGGGAATCGTGCCTTCGAAACCGTATCCGCTTTGGACCGGGCCAGCGGGATCGACGATGTCACCGAAGGTGTACCCGGCCATAAGTTGCGAGAGGGGTACCTGGAAGAAGTTGTTGAGGAGCGGGAAGGGATAGCCCAGCAATATCGCTGCGCTCCAAATGGTCTTGTCGATTGCCGTGATCCCGGTGATCGGCTGCAACGGAACGAGCGGCGGGCATGTCAGTGCGCCGCATGCGGCATTCACTGGTAGCTCGGCGGCAGCCAGCATGGATAGCTGATGGCCGGCGGGCCCGGACAACGCCGGGAACGGCACCAGTAAGTCAATGACCGACTGGTAGTGCCCTGGGTCCGCGGGGTCCGATCCCCAGATGTTCGTCGAGCTACCGACGAACCAATTGCCGGTGAACAACAAGGCCCGCGCCAACTCGTCGAAAGCCTGCACCTCGTTGTAAGGAACATTTGCGAGTGCATAGATGAGATTGATCGGAATGTTTGCGATGGAGGACGAGTCCGCGGTTAGCCGTATGTTTGCGTTGGCGACCCGCATCTCCTGTGATGCCTTGGCCGGAAGACCGGTGACCACGGTTGCCCCCACGAGTGCCACCACACCCGTTGTCGCGCAGAAGCGCTGCACTTTTCGGTGCGAGAGGCTTTCGCTGGGGGCCTGACGACGACGCTTGTTCCTATACCGGCGATCACCACTGACAGGACGATGCCGACCCCGGTGTTTCGGTCGTCCGACCGCATGCCTGGCGCCCCTCGGTTCTGGGGTCTGAAATATGACTTCAGGCCCGAATCCTTCTGCACCGCATTGTGGTGTGGCTAAGCTTGGCGACAATTTGCGGTTCATCACAATCCTTTCGTCATAAAACAGTTGCGGCCCAGTGAAAGTCGCGCGATTGATGTACTCCTGCGGCCGCCGCCCTCCGAGAGATAGACGATTCCAGCAACAGGGGCATGGGTAGGGCAAACTGCGGCCACTGATGGAGGATGCTTGGTCGCAGCGTCGCGGGTCAGCTGAAACTCTGCCAGCCTCACTGCGTTTGGCAATGACCATCCGGCTGTCGGCCTCATGAGTCCTCCCAAGCGCGGTTGCCGTACGCATCGAGGTGTGTCACCTGTTGCACCGGTCTGCGGCTTGTCGGCCCGTAATTGCCGCGTGGCCACCCAAGGGGCACGATGCAGCAAGGAGTAACGGACAGCGGCAGTTTGAGGATTCTGCGGGCCGGTCCTTGGCGCCACAGCGGTAGGGTGATCAGCGAGGCACCTAACCCCATGGCCCGAGCGGCGAGCAGGAGGTTCTGCACGCTGGGATAGATCGAACCCCAGTATCCCGACAGTGCCGCATGGGGCATGAGCGCGAACGGCACACGTCCCTCACGGAGGCTGAGGTGCAGGCAGGCGACTACGAGCACCGGGACCTCGGCGAAATGGTCGACTTGCCACTGCACGGCCCGCGCGATCTTCGCCATCGACTCGTCGCGGGCCGCGACCCGGCGCAGGACCATGCCGTAATACACCAGCCAGGCCCGCCGGTAACGCCTCGCCAGCTTTTCTT